>JAHFCE010000034.1:0-452 GCA_023249675.1 Elusimicrobiota bacterium
GTCACGTCGCGGGCCGACAGCGGGTAGAGCGGGTCCAGTCGCTCTTTCTGCGGCACATAGCCGAAGCGGAGGTCGCGCCTTGTGAACTCACCGCGCAGGCAGGGGATGAGCCCGAGCATGGTCTTGAGGATCGTCGTCTTGCCCGAGCCGTTGTGGCCGAGAATGCCCCAGAAGGAGCTTGGTGCGATGTCGAGATCGACCTTCGTGAGGATGGATGTCTGAGCGTAGCCGAGCGAGGCATTCTTAAATCGGACCAGCGGTTCGGCGGCGGCTTGAGACATGAACCTCAGTTTACTTTTTTCGTTTCATCAAGAGCTTTCAGGACATTCCGAAGGTTCGTCTCGCAGAACTTGATATACGTGTCGGCGCCGGGCAGGGCATTGGCCATCGTGCCGATGACGGCGACCTTGGCCCCGGTGCGCTCGGCAAGCCACGCGGGGCTCTTGGCGTCG
>JAHFCE010000034.1:462-25806 GCA_023249675.1 Elusimicrobiota bacterium
CGTACTGCTGCTCGCGCACGATGAGGGCGACGTTCTGCTCCTTCATTTTCTTGACGAGTTCCGCGAGATGCGTCGGAGTCGGGGCGACCCCGGGCTTGAGCTCGATGGTGTCGATGAAGTCGATGCCGGTGAAGTCGCCGAGATAAACCATATCCTTATGGTAGGAGACGGCCTTAAGACCTTTGATCGGCGTCACCCATTTTCGCCACTCGGCGATCTTCGGCTCGAGCTCGGCAAGATAGGCCTTCAGGTTCTTCTCGTAATCGGCGGCATGCGCCGGGTCGATGCGCGCCAGACCCTCCTTGATGTTGCGCGCGATCTGCGGTCCGTTGTTTGGACTGGCGTTATAGTGCGGGTTGCCCTGGGGGTGCTGCTCTCCTTGTGCGCGGCTGAGGCTTTGGGGCTTCTCCAGGACGTGAATGCCGATCGAGCAGTCGATGCAGCCGGAACCGAGGCAGTTGAACGTGTCGGGGTCGGGTCGCATCGCGGGATTTCTCGCCACGTCAAGCAGGCCGGGCAGGAAGGCGTGCTCGACCGAGAGTCCCAGGTAGATGACGGCATCGGCCCGGTTGAGTTTGGCGACGAAGCTCGGCTTCATCACGACCTGATGGATGTCCTCCGTGCCGCGTGCGAGGCCGTCCACGGAGACGAGATCGCCCCCGACGCGCCGGGTGATGTCGATGAGATCGGGGATCGTGGCTACGATGCGGAGCTTGGCGGCTTCGGCGCGCGGCTGAAGGGCGAAGAGCAAAGCGGCGACGGCGGCGAGCTGTCTCATGATTTTCTCCTAACGGTCGCGGAAGCCATGGACGTGGTGGCCGAGTACGCCGGTCCACTGCACGCCGATTGTGTTGCTGCCGAGTCCGGTCGGCCGGTTGTCGCTCGTGCGCGAAAAGGCCAGCCGCAGGCGCTGGAACTCGGTCACGTCGTACGTGATGAAGACCGTGAACGTCCGGGTCAAGGTCTTCGCCGTATCCAGGTCTTCGGTCAGGTCCACCATGACGCCGGGGCGTAAGCGCGGCCCGACCTTGAACTGAATGTAGGAGAAGCCCGCGTAGGAGCGGACGCGGTCGGTGGGGAGATTGGTCGTGGAATTGAACCTTCGCTCGTTGTTCTGTAGGACCTCGGTGCTCCAGATCGCGCCCTTGTACAGTCCGCCCGAGGCCGGCTGATAGCGGTAGGTGAAATCCACGCCGCCGAGGCTGCGCCAGGTATTCTTACGGGTCTGGAGGCCGGCGGAGGTGTTCGGCGTGTCCAAGGTGCCGTCGGCATTGAAGTCCGTGCCCGGGACCGAGGTATCCGTGACGAAACGCTTCGGCGTCCACGCCTCACTGACGCCCAATTCCAGGCTGTGGTCGTCGCCGAGGTCCGTGTACGCGGCGAGCCGTCCGAGATAAGTGAAATTGTTCAGAGGTCGCGCGACGGCGTTGTCGGCGCGCGTGTTCGTGGCGCCCATTTTGTTGACGACGCCTCCGACCGCGGTCAGATAGAACGGTGTGGGGAAAAGGTATGAGACCTCCACGCCGTCGGCCTGCGTCTCGCCGCCGATGAAGGTGTCAAGCGAGCGCGGCCGATCAATGACGGGCAACTCATGGTCGTGGAAGTGGGCCAGGCGGCCGAAGGAGGCGAAGAGGCGCCCGCCGGTGACCGTGAGGTTGTAAGGGAGCGCCGTCGTCTGCATCGCCGCTTCCTCGACTGCGACGCCGCTCGGGGATCCGGTGAGGATGGCCCAGCCCTTGAGGAAGGGATCGATGGGCGCTTCTAGGTTAAGCTCGGCGGCGCGGAAATTTACGCTCTGCTTCCCGTTCGTGTGGCTGGTGGCGAAATCGAGGGCCATGCCCATCGCTGGGTTGAAGGCCGAGAGCGAGGTCTTCACGGGGGCGCCTTCGATTTTGTTGAGGCGGTCCTCGAGAGTCTTGATCCGGTCTTCGGAGGATTGGCCGGGTTCTTGGGCCTGGGCGATGGACGTCCAAGACAGCAGCGAGATCAGAAGAATGAATCGCATCGTTTCTCCGCGGGTCTTCATATTGATATTGATAACACAATATCATATAAGGCGTCAAGCCCCATTTTGCTATCATCATTTGATGCAGCGTGACACCTCCCAGCGGCGGGCGATCCGCCGCGCGCTCGAAGACGCGGGGCGCCCGCTCGGCGCCCTCGAGGTCCTTGAGGCGTCGAAAGGCGACGCTCCTGGCCTTGGCATCGCCACCGTCTATCGCAACATCAAGGCCCTCCTCAAGGAGGGAGACATCTCGGAGGTGGCGCTTCCCGGCGAGCCGCCGCGTTACGAGGCGGCGGGCAAGGATCATCACCATCACTTTCGTTGCGAGCGCTGCGAGAAGGTCTTCGAGCTCGGAGGTGCATGCCTGCCCGACCTCAAGAACGCCCTGCCGCGCGGCTTTCGCGTGACCTCGCACGAGGTCCTTGTCCACGGCGTCTGCGCCGTCTGCGCGAAGAAATGAACATTTTTGGATGGTTCGGTTCCCTTGACCGCATCGTCTTCCATCTGATCAACGGGGTGTGGACGCATCCGACCTTGGACGGGGTCATGCCGGTGGTTACGAACCTCCACAAGGTTCCTTGGTTCATCTATGGCGTGGCGCCCGCGGCGCTCGGGGTCTGGCTTTATAAGGGAGGGCGGCGCGCGCTGCGCGTGATCGTCGTCGCGGTGATCGCGGTCGGCGTCTGCGACCTGCTCGCTTATCGCGTCATCAAGCCCTGGGCTTCGCGTCCGCGCCCGGAGTACGCGGGCATCGGCGCCCGTATCCTGACGTCGCAGGGGGGGCGCTTGGGCTTTCCGTCCAATCACGCGGCGAACGCGGGCGCGGCGGCGTCCGTTCTGTCGGTCGCCTATCCGGGCGCCGGCGTCGTCTTCTGGAGCCTTGCGGGTCTCGTCGCGTACAGCCGCGTGTATTGCGGCGCTCACTATCCCTTCGACGTGCTCGCGGGCTTGGCACTCGGCGGCCTGCTGTCCTGGCTGTGGGCCGTGCTCATGCTCGGCGGGGGAAAGAGCGCCGCGAAGAAAAAGCGCCGTTAGGCGCTGGTGGGAAGGGCGGAGCTGCGACCGTTATGGTCGTCGTCACCGTGACCGTGCTTGTGGCCGTCGGAGTAGCCGAGCTTCTCGATGAGTTTCTTCAGCTCGTCCTCCTTGCCGTTGGTCGCGACAACGTCGGAGAGGTGCTCAAGATAGACGACCGCCTCGTTGAGCACGGCCTTGATCTCAGGGTCGGTCTCAAGTCGCATGCGCATCTGGAGCGAGCCGTGCAAGGTCAGCATGCGCTCGCCGCTCGGGTCCATCAGTTTGAGCCACAGGTACTGGATGCGAAAGGCGCTGAGCTCGCCCGCGATTTCCTGCTCGGGCGAGAGGCGCCCGGCCGCGCGGTCGAGGGCGTGCTGGGCCTCGTGCGCCACGGTCGCGTAGGTGAAGGCCTCGCCGACCAAGGCGCCGAGAATTCGCATGCGCTCGTTGAGCGTGACGAGCCCGCCGTCGAGCGAGTTGATCATGTACTTGAAAATGCCCATCTGGTTTGGCGCGAGCCGGCCCTCGCTGTCGTAGCTGAGGCGCTTGCCGTCTTGGAGCGCGCGGGCCTGCGCGATCGACGCCTCGAGATCGGGGGGCGGCGGCTCCATGTGGGTGCGCTTCCACTCGGCGATCCGCTCATCGGCGGCTTCCTGCATGCCCGCAATCGAGCCGAGCGTGCCTTTGACCGGCTCACGGTCCATGCGGCGATAGCGGCCGACGGCGAGAACGAGTCGCTCCTCGGGGAGCTTATCGAAGAAGCCGTGCGCGCGGCCCTTGATCGAGACATCGGAGACGGACTTGTCGGCGACGGCGTCGCGTAGGGCCTCGGCGCGGGCCCTCAGAATGGCGGGATCGACGAATTCCCGGGCGGCGGGAACAGGCGTGGGCTGGCCCGCGAGGACGGGGGCCGCCATGAGACAAACGGCAAGAGCCAAAAGCGCCATATGATCAGTATATAGGAAACCGCCCGATGAGACGCGGGTCTAGGGGCCCGAAATGATCTAGGTCTTAAGACCTAGATCGACCTTGTAGGGGAGGGTCTCGTAGTGCGCCTGGAGCGGCTTGACTCCCATGCTGGCCCCCTGGAGCACCGCGATCGCGTGCACGGCTGCGCCCGCGCTGTGCAGGTTCGTGATGCAGGGGATGTTCAGCTCGAGCGCGGTGCGCCGGATGGCGTAGCCGTCGGCACGGGAGCGCTTGCCTGAGGGCGTATTGATGACCAAAGACAAAGTCCGCTGCCTCATCAGGTCCACCACGTCGGGCTTGCCCTCGCCGACCTTGGAGACGCGCGAGGTCTCCAGGCCATGCCGGGTCAGGAAGTCGGCCGTGCTGCGCGTGGCCACCAAGGTGAACCCGAGCTGGCGCAGGGAGCGCGCCATCGGCACGATCTGAGGCTTGTCCTCGTCGCGCACGCTGACGAACACGGAGCCGGACGTGGGCAGAATCATGCCCGCGGCTTCTTGACTCTTGGCGAACGAGCGCGGGAAGTCCGCGTCGAGGCCCATGACCTCACCGGTGGACTTCATTTCCGGGCCGAGCTTGGGGTCCACGCCGGGGAACTTGATAAACGGCATCACCGCTTCCTTCGTCGCGGTGTAGGGTGGTTCGACCTCGCCTTTGAGCACGGCGGGAGCGAGGATCTTCTTAAGCCGCAGGCCCATCATGACTTTGGTCGCGATGCGCGCGACCGGCAGGCCGGTGGCTTTGCTGACGAACGGAACCGTGCGCGAGGCGCGCGGGTTGGCCTCGAGGATGTAGACAGCGCCGTCCTTGACCGCGTACTGCACGTTCATGAGGCCTCGAACTTTCAGATGGAGAGCGAGCTTGCGGGTGTTCTCACGAATCGTGAGGAGTACTGCGGGCGAAAGCGAGTGCGGGGGCAAGGTGCAGGCCGAGTCGCCGGAGTGGATGCCGGCCTCCTCGATGTGCTCCATGATGCCGGCGACCCAGACGTCCTTGCCGTCGCAGATCGCGTCCACGTCCACCTCGGTCGCATCGGCGAGGAAGCGGTCGATGAGCAAAGAGGGGTGCGTCGCGGCCGCCGTCGCGCGGCCGACATAGTCCGTGAGCGAGGCGTCATCGTAGATGATCTCCATCATGCGCCCACCGAGCACGTAGCTCGGCCGGACCATCACGGGGTAGCCGATGCGCCGGGCGATCTTGAGCGCTTTGTCCGCCGAGGCCGCGATGCCGGACTCGGGGGACAAGATCTTGAGCTTCTTGAGCGCCGCGCCGAACAGGCGCCGGTCCTCGGCCATGTCGATCGCAGCAGGCAAGGTGCCCAGGATCGGCACGCCCGCCTGTTCGAGCTGAACCGCCAGATTCAGCGGCGTCTGGCCGCCGAACTGAACGATGACGCCCATCGGTTTCTCGACCGCGATGATCTCGAGGGTGTCCTCGAGCGTCAGGGGCTCGAAATAGAGCCTATCCGACGAGTCGTAGTCGGTCGAGACGGTCTCGGGGTTGCAGTTGATCATCACCGACTGCCAGCCGTGAGCGCGCAGGGCTTTCGAGGCCTGGACGCAGCAGTAGTCGAACTCGATGCCCTGGCCGATGCGGTTCGGGCCGGAGCCGAGAATCACCACCTTCTTTGCGCGCTTCGAGGGGAGCAGGTCGCCGGTCTCTTCGTAGGTTGAGTAGAAGTAGGGGGTGATCGATGGAAATTCGCCCGCGCACGTATCGACGAGCTTGTAGGACGGGCGCACGCCCAGCTTCCAGCGGCGGGCGCGGATCTTGTCTTCCTTGACGCCCTTGGCCGACGCGATCTGCGCGTCGGAGAAGCCCATGCGCTTGGCCGCGCGCAGATTCTCGGCGTCGAGCGGCATCGCGGGCAAGGTCTTCTCGAAATCAGAGATGTCCTTGAGCTGGTTCAAGAACCAGGGGTCTATGCGCGAGACCTCGTGGATGCGTTCGACGCTGACGCCCTCGTCGAGGGCGGACTTGATGTGGTACAGGCGGCTTGAGGTGGGTGTGGCCACATGCCGCAGGCGCGTCTCGGGGTCGAGAGGCTGCTCGCCGCTTAGGCCCTTCTTGCCGCTCTCCAGGCCGCGCAGAGACTTCTGCAGGGCTTCCTTGAAGGTGCGGCCGATCGCCATCGCCTCGCCGACGGACTTCATCGCGGTGTCGAGCGTGAACTCTCCGAATTTCTCGGTCGCAAAGCGCGGGGCCTTCACCACGACATAGTCGATTGAGGGCTCAAAACATGCGAGGGTCGCTCGCGTGATGTCGTTGGGCAGCTCATCGAGCGTGTAGCCGACCGCGAGCTTCGCCGCTAGGCGCGCGATCGGGAAGCCGGTCGCCTTCGAGGCGAGCGCCGAGGAGCGCGACACGCGCGGATTGATCTCAACGACGATGCGGCGGCCGGTCTCGGGGTGCACCGCGAACTGGATATTGCAGCCGCCGGTCTCGACGCCAACCTCGGAGACGATGCGCTTGGCGTCCTCGCGCATCTCCTGATATTGGCGGTCGCTGAGGGTCTGGGCCGGGGCGACCGTGAGCGAGTCGCCGGTGTGAACGCCCATCGGATCCAGGTTCTCGATCGTGCAGACGACCACGAAGTTATCCTTGCAGTCGCGCATGACCTCGAGCTCGTACTCTTTCCAGCCGAGCACGGACTCCTCGAGCAGGACCTTCTTGACCGGACTCATCTCGAAGGCGGCGTGCACGCGGGTGCGCAGCTCCTCGTAGTGGTAGGCGATGCCCCCGCCGGTGCCGCCGAGCGTGAACGAGGCCCGCACGATCATCGGAAAGCCGAGATCCCGCGACACGGCCTTGAGGTCGCTTTCATCGGTGACGACGACCGAGCGGGGAAGGTCGATCCCGATTTTCTGCATCGCCTGCTTGAAAAGCTGGCGGTCCTCGGCCTTGCGGATCGTCTCGAGGCGTGCGCCGATGATCTCGACGTTGTGGCGCTTGAGGATGCCGCGCTCGGCCGCCGCCACGGTGAGGTTCAGGGCGGTCTGCCCGCCGAGCGTGGGCAGGATCGCCTGCGGCTTCTCGGCGGCGATGACCTTCTCGAGGTAGTCGGGCGTGAGCGGCTCGATGTAGGTGCGGTCCGCGAGCTCGGGGTCGGTCATGATCGTGGCGGGGTTTGAGTTGATCAGGCAGACCTCGTAGCCCTCCTCGCGCAGGGCCTTGATGCCCTGCGTGCCGGAGTAGTCGAACTCGCAGCCCTGGCCGATGACGATCGAGCCGGAGCCGACCACGAGTATTTTTTTAAGGTCGCTTCGCTTGGGCATTGCGGACCCCCTGGCGCTCAAGCATCAAGGCGCGGAAGCGCTCGAACAGGTAGCGGCTGTCATGAGGTCCTGCCGAGGCTTCGGGATGGTACTGAACGGAGAAGGCAGGGAGTTCGGTGTGGGCCATGCCTTCTGACGTGCCGTCGTTTAAGTTCACGTGGGTCGTCCGAACGGCGGATGGCAACGATTTTAAGTCCACGCAGAAACCGTGGTTTTGGGAGGTGATCTCGATCTTGCCGGTCTCCAGATCTTTGACCGGATGATTGGACCCGTGATGACCGAATTTAAGTTTGTACGTCTTGCCGCCGAGCGCCAGACCAAGAAGTTGGTGGCCGAGACAGATGCCGAAGATCGGCAAGCGCTCCACGAGAAGAGACTTGATCGTTTCGATGGCATCGGTCACGGGTTCCGGATCTCCGGGGCCGTTCGAGAGTAGGACGCCGTCGCACTTGAGCTTGAAGATCTGCTCGGCCGTCGTCGCGGCGGGGACCACGGTGACTGTGCAGCCCATGGCCGCAAGGCAGCGCAGGATGCCGTGCTTCACGCCGAAGTCCATGACCACGACGTGCAAGGGACGTTTGTTTTGAACAAAATCCTCGTTCCACGAATAGGGCTTCTCGCACGTGACGACCTTCGCGAGATTTTGGCCCGCCATCGAAGGTAGGGCTTTGGCCTTGGCCACCAATCGTTTCTTGTCGCCATCCAAAGTCGAGATGATTCCGCGCAGCGCTCCCTTGTCCCGCAGCTTGAGCGTGAGCGCGCGCGTGTCGACCTCCTCGATTCCCACGATGCCGTGCTTTTTAAGGAAGTCGCCGACGGGTTGGATCGATTCGTAGTTGGAGGGAGTCTTGCACATTTCTCTAACGACAAAGGCCGAAAGTCTCGGCCGCGCCGACTCGTTGTCGCTCGCGGTGATGCCGTAGTTTCCGATGAGCGGGTAGGTCATGACCACGCACTGTCCTGCGTACGACGCGTCGGTCAGGATTTCCTGGTAGCCGGTCATCGCCGTGTTGAACACGAACTCGCCGCCCGCCTCGCCCGCAGCGCCGCACGCGCGGCCCGCGTACACGCTGCCATCTTCAAGCGCCAGCCAGGCTTTGTCGTTCAATGTCTGAAGTGCCTCATGCCCGTCATGACCATCGCCAAATTCTGCTCGTCCGCCGCGGCGATGACTTCCTGATCTTTGATCGACCCGCCGGGGTGGATGATCGCGGAGATGCCGAGCGTTGCGGCGGCGTCGATGCCGTCGCGGAAGGGGAAGAAGGCGTCGGAGGCGAGGACAAGGGCCTTGGGAGCCTCGTTATCTCGAAGCCAGAGTTTGAACTTCACGCCGGCCATGTGGACCGAGTCCACGCGCGACATCTGGCCCGCGCCGATGCCGACCGTACGATCGGGGCCGGCGAGGACGATGGCGTTCGACTTCACGTGCTTGGCGGCGGTCCAGGCGAATCTCAGCGCCGCCGCTTCGCTCGGCGACGGCGCGCGCTTGGAGACGACCTTCCAGTCGGGGCCGGCGACCGCGCGGTCGGGCTCGGTCACGAGCACCTCGTCGCCGATCGAGCGCAACTGGAGCGCGGAGGTGGGCGGGCGCGTGCGCGCGAGAATGCGGACGTTGGGCTTTTTCGTCAGAATCTCGAGGGCCTCCGGGTCGTAGCCGGGGGCGACGAGCACCTCGACGAAGCGCTTGGACAGAAGTTCGGCGACCTTGCGCGTGACCGGACGGTTGAAGGCGAGCGCGCCGCCGAATGAGGACAGCGGATCCGTCGCCCAAGCTCGATCAAAGGCCTGCTCGATCGTCTCTCCGACGCCGATGCCGGCGGGCGTCACATGCTTGAACACCACCGCCCCGGGGACGTCGAAATCCGAGACGGCGTCCCAGGTGCCGGCGGCGTCGAGGAGATTGTTGTAGGAGAGCTCCTTGCCATGGAGCTTCGAGAAGGACATACCGGCCTCGCCGGCGTACAGCGCGGCTTTCTGATGCGGGTTCTCGCCGTAGCGCAGGTCCGAAACCTTGACCAGGCGGTTCTCAAGCGTTGCCGGGAAACTTCCGGCCTCCTTTGAGCCGGTCGTGTCGCCGGCCCAAGCGCCGGAGATCATCGCGTCGTATGCGGCGGTATGGCGAAAGCCCGTCAGCGCCAGGCGCTTGCGCGTTTCGGGCGTCAAGCGGCACTGGGCCGCGTTAAGCTCGGCCAGCACGCCCGCGTAGTCGGACGGCGAGGTGAGCACGGCCACGTCCTCGAAATTCTTGCTCGCGGCGCGGATCAAGGCGACGCCGCCGATGTCGATCTGCTCGATGACCGCCAGCGAATAGGGATCCTTGGCCTCGGCGGCGGTCTTGGCGAACGGATAGAGATTGACGGCGACGAGATCGATGGGCTCCAAACCGAATAATTCCGCCTCACGGACCTGTTTGGGATCCTGACGGCGCAGCAAAATGGCCCCGTGCACATGGGGATGCAATGTCTTGACGCGGCCTTCGAGGATTTCCGGGAAGCCCGTCATTGTTTCGAGAGGCCTCACGGGAAGGCCGGCCTGCACGAGAGCCTTAAAAGTTCCCGATGTGGAGACGATCTCCACGCCGAGTTCATGCAATCCTTTGGCGAACTCCACGACCCCGGTCTTATCTGAAACAGAAATCAGCGCCCGCTTGAGCCGAGGCGAAGCTTCATGCGGCGACGGCTTCACCACGAGCTTTCCATCTTCGATCTTGGCGCGGCCCTCGGCGAAGAGCGCGACGGCGCGCGGATAAATCCAGTGCTCTTGCGCGAGCACGCGCGCAGCCAGGGTCCCGGGCGTGTCGATGGCGAGCACGGGCACGGTCGCCTGCAGGACGATCGGGCCGTGGTCGTATTCCTCATCAACGACATGGATGGTCGCGCCGCTGACCTTGACGCCAGCGGCGATGACGGCCTCATGAACTTTTTTGCCGTACATGCCCTGCCCTCCGAAAGTGGGGAGCAGGGCTGGATGCACGTTGAGGATTCGGCCGTTGTATGCTTCGATCAGCGGGCGCTTGATCTTGAGCATGAAGCCCGCCAGGCATATCAGTTCAATGCCGCGGTTCTTGCATTCTTGGGCGAGGAAGGCATTGTACTCCTCGGCCGTCGGATGATCGTTTTGGGGGCATATTGCCGTCTCGATGCCCAGACGCCGGGCGCGGCGCACCGCGCCCGCGTCCTCCTTGTTCGAGACGACGAGGACGACCGAGCCGCGCACGCGTCCGTCCGCGCAAGCGTCGAGCAGGGCCTGGAGATTGGTGCCTTCCCCGGAGGCGAAAACCGCGATCTTCATGGTCAGATGATCTGGACCCCGTGCTTGCCTTCGACGATTTCACCCACGAGGCGAGCCTCGGGCAGAGCCTTTTGCGCCGCGGCCAGGCTTTCGGGGCGGATCACGATGACGAGGCCGAGGCCCATGTTGAACGTGCGCCACATTTCTTTTTCAGGAACATTGCCGCGGCGCTGGATCTCGCGGAACAGCGGGTTCATCTTCCAGGCGTCCTTGCGGAAGATCGCTGATCGGCCGCGCGGTAGGATGCGGGGCACATTCTCAACGAGGCCGCCGCCGGTGATGTGGGAGAGGCCCATGATGATGCTCTCCTCGGCGCGCAGGGCTTTGGTGAGCGCTATGACCTCGTCGACGTAGATGCGCGTCGGGGTCAACAGAGCCTTGCCGAATTTGGCGAGGTCGCGGCCTTTGAACACTTGGCGAGCGAGCGAGTAGCCGTTGGAGTGCAGGCCCGAGGATGGAAGGCCGAGGATCAGGTCGCCGGGGTAGATCTTGGAGCCGTCGATGACGTCCCTGCGCTTGACGATGCCGACGGCAAATCCCGCGAGGTCGTATTCGTCCTTGGGGTACATGCCCGGCATCTCCGCGGTTTCCCCGCCGAGAAGGACGCAGCGGCCGAGGCGGCAGCCCTCCATGATGCCGGATATGATTTTCTTCGAGGTTTTCAGCTTGAGCTTGCCGGTGGCGTAGTAGTCGAGGAAGATCAAGGGTTTGGCGCCGCAGCAGACGAGGTCGTTGACCGACATCGCGACCAAGTCGATGCCGATCGTGTCGTGCTTGTCGAGCGCGAAGGCGAGCTTGAGCTTCGTGCCGACGCCGTCGGTGCAGGCGACCAGCTCCCAGGGTCCGTCGCCGTCGAGGTCAAGGGGAAACAGGCCCGCGAAGCCGCCGATGGCCGGGGCCTTCTTCTGGATGTGATCGACGAGCTTGTCGGCGAGGTCGATGTTCACGCCGGACTTGCGGTACGTCAAAGTCGGACTACCCATATTTTTTCTTCTCCGTGCGGCTGCCGGGCTTGACCACCGGCATGCCCGTCCTGCAATGAGGGCACTGCTCCGGCGTCCAAGCCGGGACCGAAACGGTCCAAAGAGCGGAATACGGGACGCCCAGATTCGATTTTCCCTCGGACCGGTCCACGATGGATACCGCTCCGATGACTGCGGCGCCGGCGGCCTTGATCACCGCGAACACTTCCTTCGTAGATTTTCCCGTGGTCACGACGTCCTCGACGACAAGTATTTTTTCTCCGGGTTTCAGAGCGAAGCCTCGGCGCAGGACCATGATACCATCCACGCGCTCGGTAAAGTAGTGGCGCACGCCGAACGCGCGTGAGACCTCGTGGCCGATCATGAGCCCGCCCATGGCGGGGGACAGCACAAGGTCGGGCTTCTCCGCGACCCGGGAGGCGAGTTCCTTGCCGAGCTGCTCGGCGGCATTCGGCTGGGCCAGCACAAGGGCGCATTGCAGGTAGCGGTCGCTGTGCAGCCCGGAAGACAGCAGAAAGTGGCCCTTGAGCAGAGCGCCGTGGTCGAGGAAGAGTCGTTCGACGCTCATCCTTTATCCAGAGACTGCGGGGCGGCCGCCTTCATCTCGGCCAAGATATCCAGCGCCGCCTTGCGCGGATCGGCGGCGTGGGTGATCGGGCGGCCGATCACGACGAAATCGATGCCGAGCCGCGCGGCCTCGCCTGGCGTCATCACGCGGCGCTGATCGTTGAGAGCCGCGCCCGCAGGACGGATGCCCGGGGTCACGAACTTCATGTCGAGATGCGGGAAGGTTTTCTTGAGCAGGCCGACTTCCTGGGGCGAGCAGATCGTCGCATCGGCGCCGCCGACCCAGCCCAACTTGGCGAGGGACTTGACCAAAGAAGGAATTTTCGCGGAGGCGGAAAAGATCGTTACGTCCTTAGGGCCCAGGCTTGTCAGCACGGTCACGCCCCACAGTTTCGGGCGCGGCATGACTTCCGCCGCGGCGCGCAGCATGTCGGCGCCGCCCATCAGGTGGAGCGAGACCGCGTCGACGCCGAGTTTCTGCGCCTCGCGCACCGCGTGCGCGACGGTCTGCGGAATATCGTGCAGCTTGAGATCGAGGAAGACCTTGCCGCCTTGGCGCAGGACGTTGTCGACGGCGCGCTTGCCGTGCGCGGTGAACAGCTGGAGGCCGACCTTGTACCAGACGATCGTGCCATGCAGGGCCTTGAGCAGTTCCTCCTGCCTCTTGATGGAATCGATGTCGAGGGCGATGATGACCTGGGTCATCGTCGCCCCGCCAGCCCGCGGGTGATCCGCTTGATCGAGCCGGGACCTCCGTAGACGAAGCCCGTGTAAAGTTGAACGAGGTCGGCGCCCGCATCGAGTCGTTCTCGCGCGTCGGCCGCGGTCGCGATGCCGCCGACGCCGATGATGGGCAGCTTCGTCAGGGAACGGACCTTGCGAACGAGTTCGGTCGCGCGGGCCTTGAGCGGTAAGCCCGAGAGCCCGCCGGCTTCGGAGATGTATCGATCAGGCAAGCCTTTGCGGGACATCGTGGTGTTTGAAACGACGAAACCTTGGGCAACCTTGCCGGCGACGTCGACGCAGGCGGACAGATCGTCGTCGGCCAAATCGGGAGATAATTTAACGAGTATCGGCTTGCGCCCCGCGTTGGAGTCCTGAACGGCGTTCAGTATCGCGGCCAATTCCGTTGCCTTTTGCAGATCGCGGAGGCCTGGGGTATTGGGGGAGGACACATTGATCACGAAGTAATTGCCGTATTTGGCCAATAAACGAAAAGTTTGGGCATACGCCTTTGGAGCGCCTTCGGCGGGCACGCCTTTATTCAAGCCCAAATTTATACCGAGCGGAACGGAAGGGCGAGGACTTGAAGACAAGCGCAAAGCGACGGCCCTCGCACCTGCTGAATTGAAGCCCAAACGGTTCAGGATCGCGCCCTGTTCGACGAGCCTGAATAGGCGCGGTTTCGGATTACCCGGCTGAGGTTCGAGGGTCACAGAACCGATCTCCAGAAACCCGAAGCCGAGGCCGGGAAGGAGGGGGACCAATCGTCCGTCTTTATCAAATCCCGCCGCGAGACCGACGGGATTTTGGAAGGTGATGCCGAAGACCGTTTTTTCAAGTCCTTTTCCGCTTGGCCCGGTCAACAGCGACAGCGCCCCTGAGGCCCCAGGGACGCATGCCGCGAGAGCCATCAGCCCCGAGACTTCCTCGTGGACGCGCTCGGCGTCGAGCGCGAAAAGCCATGGCTTAAGGATGTCATAAAGCATGGACCACGCGGCCGGCGCAGAGGGTGGTGAGCGCGCGGCCTTTCAGACGGCGCCCGACAAAAGGGGTGTTGCGGCTTTTGGAGAAGAAGGGGGCGGCGGGCGTCCACGCCGCGTCGGGATCCACGACGACGAGGTCGGCGTCGGCGCCGGGCGCGAGCGTCCCCTTGTTCTTGAGACCGAGCAGGGCGGCTGGCCCCGAGGAGAGGCGCTCGATGAGCTTACGGCGGGTGAGGATTTTTTTGTGGAATAGATCGGTGAGCGCTACGGCCAGAGAAGTTTCGAGGCCGATCACGCCGAAGGGGGCGAAGTCCATGTCGAGCGCCTTGGCCGCACAGCCGTGCGGGGCGTGGTCGGTCGCGATCGCGTCGATCGTGCCATCCGCCAAACCCGCAAGCAGTGCGAGACGATCTTCGGCGCCGCGAAGCGGCGGGTTCATCTTCCAGTTGGAGTCGTAGCCGGGGATCTCTTTGTCGTTGAGGGCGAAATGATGCGGCGACGCTTCCGCCGAGATCTGCACTCCGTTTTTCTTTGCCGCTTTGATCGCCTCCACGGAGGCCGCGGCGGAAACATGGGCGATGTGAAGCCGCGCGCCCGTGAGTTCGGCCAAAGCGATGTCGCGCACGACGTGCACGGTCTCGGCGGCCCAAGGCGCTCCTTTCAAGCCTTTGCGCAGCGCCTCAGGGCCATCGTGCACGCAGGAGCCGTTTGAGAGGTTGAGGTCTTCGCAATGATCGATCACGAGCAGGCCCAAATCCTTGGCGTACTCGAGAGCGCGGCGCAGGAGCCCCGCGTTCATCACGGGCCGCCCGTCGTCGGACAGGGCCGCAGCGCCCGCGGCGCGGAGCTTGGCGAATTCGGTGAGCTGCTCTCCCTTCTGGCCGATGGTGACCGCGCCCGCGAACAGCACGGTGATCGCGGCGTCGGTCCGGGCCTTCGCGCGGAGGAAGGCAAGCTGGGAAGGGGAATCGCTTACGGGTTCGGTGTTGGCCATCGCCAGCACGGTCGTCACGCCACCGCGCGCCGCGGCCTTCGCGCCGGTCGCGATCGTTTCGTCGCCTTCGCGGCCGGGCTCGCGCAGATGCACGTGCATGTCGACGAGGCCGGGGATCACCCACTTGCCCTTCGCGTCGATGACGGGTGCGCCCTTGAGCGCGGACTTGCGGGACAGGCCCGCCGCGACCGCGGAGATTTTTCCATCCTCGATCAAGACGTCGCGCACGGCTTCGATCCGAACGGCCGGGTCGATCAATAAGCCGTTTGCGACGATCAGCCGATCAGGCAAGAGACCTCCCCTGTTCGCATAGCGCCAGCACCGCCATGCGGGCGAGCACGCCGTTGGCGACCTGCTCGAGGATGACCGAGCGCGGGCCGTCGGCCACCTCGGAGGCGAGCTCAACGCCGCGGTTGATCGGGCCGGGGTGCAAGACGACGGCCTCGGGCTTCATAAGCTCGGCGCGCGCGGGCGTGAGCTGGTAGCCGAGAGCGTAGTCGGCGAGCGAGGGCACGAAGCCCTGCTCCATGCGCTCGAGCTGCAGGCGCAGCACGTTGACGGCGTCAGCGCCCTTGAGCGCTTTCTCGATGTCGCGCTCGATGGCCGCGCCCAGCGCCTTGAAATCATCGGGGCACAGCGGCGTCGGACCGCAGAAGACGACTTTCGTGCCGAGCTTCTTGAGCGCGAACAAGTTCGATCGGGCGACCCGGCTGTGGCGTATGTCGCCGAGGATCACGATCTTTTTGCCCTTAAAGCTTCCCCAACGCTCGCGCAAAGTGAGCAAGTCGAGCAGGGCCTGCGTCGGGTGCTCGTGGGCGCCGTCGCCGGCGTTGATCACCGAGGCCTTGAGCAGGGGGGCGAGGTCCTCGAGCGCGCCGGAGCGTTCGTGGCGCACGACAAAATGCGTGACGCCGACGGCCTGCAGGTTCAGGAAGGTGTCGAGCAAGGTCTCGCCTTTGGCGAGCGATGAGCCCGAGGCCGAGAAGCTCAAGGTATCCGCTCCGAGTCGCTTGGCCGCCATCTCGAAAGACGAGCGCGTGCGCGTCGAGGGCTCCGAGAAGAGGAAGGAGACGGTCCGGCCTTTGAGGAGATCCGTCGGGGGGTTCTGCTTAAATGAAGCGGCCAAATCGAGAATTGTCTCGATTTCGGAGGAGCTGAGCCTTTCCAGGCCAAGCAGGTCCTTTTTTTCCCAGTCTCGCGGTGCCAGGGTTTCCTCGGCGATAAAGTCCGCCGGAACGATTAGACTATTTTGGGAGGCAGGCGTCTACGAAAACCCGAGTCCTGGTTTTGCTAAAATGGAAGCCGTTATGACCTTTCCCATCGAGCTGTCCAATGTCCGCCTCTTCGACGTTCTGCGCAACGAGTTGAGCGGCGAGCTCGGCAGCGTCCTGGGCGTCGAGGGCGACAAGATCGCGCTCAAGCTCAAGACCGGGGAAATCGCGCGCTTTAAGCATGGCGAGCACTTCAGCCGCGTCTCCGAAGACGAGGCAATCGCCTTTCGCGCGGTGATCGCGGAACTGCGCCGTCAGGCCTCCTTGCTCAAGCCCCGCAGGCGCGGTTCGCTGCGGAAAGCGCCCGCCAAAAAGCCCTCTTAAGGCTTTGGCTGCGGGCGCGCGATGGCTTCGATCTCGTCGGCCGAGAGCGTTTCCTTTTCCAGCAAGGCCGCGATCATCGCCTTGTGCTGGGCGGCGCCGGCGCGCAGGCGCCTATCGACGCGTTCCCTGGATGCCGTCAGCAGCTTGTTGATCTCGGCGTGCGCCTTGGCGTCGATGTCCGCGCCGAACGGACTCGTGCCGTACTGGTTCGGGGCGGTTTGCGCCAGGCCCATCTCGTCGCTCATGCCGAGCTGCTGGACCATCGTCCGCGCCACGCGCGTGGCCGATTCGAGGTCCGAGCTCGGGCCTGTGGACCACTCGCCGTAAAATATATTTTCGGCCACGAGGCCGCCGAGCACGGTGTCGAGGCGGGCTTCCAGCTCGCCGCGCGTGCGGAGGTACTGGTCGCCCTCTTCGGAGCCGGACTCGGCAAATCCGAGCGCGCCCGAGCCGTGGGGCAGGATTGTGACCTTGTTGACGGGCACGCGCAGTTCGGCCTTCTCGTTGAGCAGGTTCGCGAGCACATGTCCGGCCTCGTGCGCCGCGATGCGGCGTTTGAGCGCCTCGGACAGTTTCAGAGAGCGCTTGCCCCCGATCGTCGCGCGGTCCACGCCCTCGTCGATGTCGGCCGGACCGATCGCGTCCGCGCCGCGGCGGGCGGCGAGCATGGCCGCCTCGTTGATTATGTTTTCAAGGAACGCGCCGGAGAGTCCTGTGGTGCGGCGGGCGATCAGGCGCAGGTCCACCGCGGGAGACAGGCGCACGGTCTTCGCGTGCAGAGCCAAAATGGCCTCGCGGCCCAGCGCCTCGGGCAGGCCGACGTGAATCTTGCGGTCAAAGCGTCCGGGGCGCGTCAGCGCCTCATCGAGCGTTTCGACGCGGTTGGTCGCGGCCACGACCAGGACGCCTGAGGAGTTGTCGAAGCCGTCCATCTCTTTGAGAATCTGGTTGAGCGTCTGCTCGCGCTCGTCGTTGCTGTGGCTGCCGGGGCCGCCGTCGCCGCGCTTCTTGCCGACCGCGTCGATCTCATCGATGAAGATGATGGCCGGCGCTTTCTCGCGCGCGGCCGCAAAGAGCTCGCGCACGCGGCGCGCGCCCATGCCGACGTACAGCTCGACGAAATCGGAGCCGGAGATCGAGATGAAGGACTTCTCGGTCTCGCCGGCGAGCGCCTTGGCGAGCAAGGTTTTTCCGGTCCCTGGGGGGCCTTCCATTAGGACGCCCTTGGGCATGCGCGCGCCGAGCTGATTGAAGCGGGCGGGGTCGCGCAGAAAGTCGACGATCTCTTGAAGTTCGATGAGGCTGTCGTCGATTCCGGCGACATCGCTGAAACGCGTCGTCGGTTTCTCGAAGTTCATGTCGGGCGCGGTGTCGATTGGGCCGGCCGAGCCGCCGCCCCGGAGGCCGCTTTTACCGCCGCCCCATTTCTTCATGAGCCAAACGAGCAGGACGATGGGAAGCACGGCCCACAGCAAGGTGCTCCAGAAAGAGCCTTTGGGTTTGGCCATCTCCTCGGTCGCGTCGGCGGTGCGCTTGAGGTCCTTCGCGATCGAGTCGAGCGCGGCGGCCTGCGGGTCGGCCTTGACCGTGTCGGCGGCTACCGGGGCGTCGGCTGCGGGAGGATCGGTCGCGGGAGCGAGGACTGGTGCGGCCGAGCCCGGCCCTTGGACCAGTTCCGTGACCGCGGGCGGGTTCGACGGCGGCGGGCTCGGGGGCGCGTGGTTGCCCAAAGCCATCCAGAGCATCAGCACACCCATGGCAGAGAGCATGATGATTGCGGGCCACTTCATGAAATTGGTCTCTTTGGATTTCTGATGGAGCCTTCGATGCGTTGGTGCCGGCTTGTCGCTGGCCTCAAGACCCGGGTCGATGCCGAGCGCCTTCAGGGCGTCGGCGGCGGCGAGGCGAACCGAGGGGTTGCGGTCCTTATATGTCGTCCTCAGCGTGTCGATGAGGTCGGGGGTGCCGGGCTTGAGCGCAGCTGCTTCGCGGGACAGGCGCTTGAGGGCCGTGCGCTGGAGGTACCACCAGGGGTCGACGTGGACCTCCTTCCAGGTTTGGATATCATTGCGGGCGGTGAGCTTGAGTAAGTCGAGGTAATGCGGCAAGGTCTGCTCGATTGGCAAGGCGTCAAGAATGCGCTGCGCGCCGATCTTCACATCGGGGGAGTTTTTCTTTTTATTGACAATCGCGACGGCGGCGACCTCAAGCGCGGCGGCGGGGTCGGTCTTCAGGAGCTTCTCCATGCCGGCGATGACGTCCGTCGCGGGCACGAAGGGTTCATGAACCGGAACCTTCGGCGCGGGCTTGTCGGATTCCGGTTCCGCAGGCGTGGACGGCGTACTTGGCGGGTGAGCCGACAGCGCCGGGACGGCGGTCTTCGAGCGGGCTTTGATCAGAAGCAACAGCGAGAGCGCCGTCGAGACGGCGAGAATGCCGAACGCGAGCGGCATCATGCCGCCGAGGATGAGGATTGGGATCGTCGCCTGAAAGCCGAGGATGTCTATGAATGCGGCGTTCTCGGTTGAGTTGAGGATTTTGTCGACCCGAGGGCTGGCGCTTGCCTGGGGTGGGGTCTGCAGGTTTCTGAAGGCGGCGAGCGCGCTCAGTCCGAGGTTGGCCGCGAGCCAGAGCGCAGGCAGGCCGGGTGCGAGCGCATAGAACGACCAGGCCAGCCCGATCGCCACGGCGTAAGTTGCGGCGACGCGCGGCTTGAGCGGAATCAGCAGGGCGAAGACCGGAGCGAGGAAGGAGAACGAGGCGGCCATGCCGAAGGCCGTGCCGAGCATCCATAGTTTGAGCGCTGCGGCCGCGCCGCCGAACGCGATGCCGCCCATCACGGGACCCGTGAAGGCGAGAGCCACCGCGAACTGCAGCGGGACCGTCGCGATGAGGCTGAGCATCATCCGGTTCTTGAGCAGCAGCGAACGCAGGCCGGCGCGCAGGAGGTTCTCGCTTGCGGGCGCCTCGTGCGGGACGGGCGCCACATCGGACACGCGGCCCGCGGCGGCGGCGACGTCCACCACGCCCAGGGCGGCCTTCAGCGCGAGCAGTCGCGAGACGGGGATCGCGCCGCGCACGGTGACGAGGCCGGGCGCGCGGACGGCGTCGAAGGAGGCATCGAGGCGGAAGCCGAGGTCGGCGGACAGTTTCTCGATGACGGCGTCGAGGGCCTCCTTCGTGCCCGGGTCGACGAGAGTCACGAGGACGGGGACGAGCGCCGGCTGGGGCCGGCCGAGTTCGGAGCCGCGCGGCGCGTCGTTTTGGCCGCCCGCGTCCGCCGCGTCAGCGGCGAGGCGGTGCGCGCCGAGACCATCGAAGACAGTGGACAGCCAGCGGAAGGAGCCTTCGTTTTTACCGGCGGCCGCGGCGGCGGGATTTTGCGCGCCGGCGAGAGCGGGCGCAAGCCGGGCCGAGAGGGCGGACACATGGGACGCGAACGTGGCGGGTCTGGAAACGATGGACGCCGGGGAAGCGACGGCGGCCGCTGGTCCGGCGGGAAGCGGAGTGAGGCTGGGATCTGACAGGGACGGCGATGGAGCGGGGAGAGCAAGCGCTGGGATTTCAAGAGAGCCGGATGCCGGGGCGATCGTCCCAGCGGTTGCCGTGGGTCCGGCGCCGACGGAGCCGGAACGGACGGTTGTGGCGACCTGTCCCCAGGCCTGGGCGCCCGGGGCGCTCGCGATGAGGGACATCGCGAGAATCGAGGCGATGGCGCGCGACAGACAGGGGCTCACATCCATATTATGTGCAAGAGGAGTCGCGAAGAGTTGGGCCCAACGGGCCGAGAAGTTCCGGCAATGGTCCCACATCGCAATGGGACTTCCTACTCGTCTTCGCTGTCTCGCAGCAAAGCCTCAAGACCTGCGGAGTAGCCCGAGCTGTCGCTTGAGCCGCTGTGGTAGCCGCGCTTTTGGCGGCGCTTCGTCCGGCTGTCGAGGTGGGTGCGCACGGCATGCTCGATCAAGCCGCTGTCGGGCGCGATGCCTCCTTCCTCGGAGAGCTGCAGGAGCGCCGCCAGGGATCGGGTCAGGCTCCGGTCCATCTCCACGTAGGCGGGCACAGTGTTCGGATCGGGCAGGCGCCCGACCTCGGCGAAGGGGGGGAAGCGCACCTGGATATGGCGGGAGACCTTGGGGTCGATGAAGAAGCTTCCCGGCCAGATGATGCGGCTTTGGGTGTCCTGCTCCTTGGCGGCGCTGATGCCCAGGAATTTCATCAGAAGGATAACCGTGTGCCAGCGGTCGGGCTTGGTTTGCGGCTCGAATTGGCTGCCCATGCGGTGGCTGAGCGCCATGGTCGCGCTGCAGTAGGCGCGCCACATCTCGTTGCTGAAGCCGTAGGCGAACCCCACGCCGTAGCGCGCGAGCATGTCCTCGATCACGTTCACCGCGCGCGCGTTGATTTCCTTTAAGAGCTCGGCGGAGCGGGATTTGGGGATCGCGGCCAATGCGGCGAAATCCTCCGCGCTGATCGCCGAGGGCCAGGAGCCCCCCGTTGACTTCCAAACGCGTTTGCGGTAGCCGTTGCGGGCCGCCTGAGCATGGAAATCTTCCCACAGCCGATCCGGATCCCAGCGCGCCAAGCCCAGCCTCATGTAGGGGCCGTTCTGCGAGAACTGCTCGGTGATGCCGATCTTGCGGATGCCGCCTTCGTCCGCGTTGGGGTAGTTGTCCAGGGCCCAGGCCATGGCTACGCCGTCGGCCTCCTGCACGCGGGCCATGCCCACATGGGAATAGCCTCTTTCCATGAGAGGCCGCGCGGCGATCCATTTCTTGAACTTCCACAGCGCGAGTTTGAGCCCGTTTCTCAGAGGCTGGTTCGAGGCGAGGAGCGGGGGGGACGCGGGGTTGGCCCAGAGGCTCAGGAGACGTCCGGTCAGGCCCGCGCGCCAGGCCTTGAAGGTCAGGTTCCAGGCCGGGCGGGCGGCGAAGGTGATCTCGGCGGCCTCGCGGCCTTTGCTGCGCTCGCCCAGAAAATCGCCGGTTTCAATCTTGAGGCGCAAAGGCTTCGATGGGGCGGCGACGTCGCGCAGGACCACGGTGTCGCCGACGAAGTTCTCCAGATGGAGGCCGCGTTCGGCGACCTTGCGATGAAGGGCTTTCTCGACCTCCGGGCGGCCCTCGCGGCGCGAGAAGCGCAACAGGGAGGCAGCCAAGGCCCGCCCCGCGTAGCGGGTTTGCCCGATCTCGGCGTCGGTGTAGGCGGTGAGCAGAAGGGTCTCGCTGAGAGACTTGATGCGCGACACGCGTTTGAGAAAGGCTTTGTCCTCCGCGTCCAAGCCGCGCAGATGGCTCGTGCGGCGGGCCAGTTCCTCGGGCTCGACGACGGTCTTGACCGTGTCGGAGACGACTTGGGCCAGCTGCTGGCCCATGCGCTGCACGGTGACGGCGGCCAGCCAGTCCGTGATGCCGTCCTTATTTTTGGCCGCGATATCGGGCGGCAAGGACGAGGGCGGATCGAGCGGCTGCAGGCTCAACAGCCTGGCCGCGAGCTCCGTTCCGGTCTCCAAAGACGCCGGCGAATTGCCCTGTTCGGCGAGCCCCGCCATGACCTCGGCGGCGAGTTCGCGGGCGGCGTTGAACACCTGATAGCGCCGGCGGTTGAAGTTCAGGACCGTGGTTGGGAGCGCGTCCGTCTTCCCTAATGCGAGGCGTTGCGATATTTTGGAGCTGTAGTCCTCGAATCCGAGGCGAACGAGAAAATTCGAGTACTCGGCTCGGACCGCGTCGGGCGAGGCCGGACCCGCGTCGGGAACCGGGGCGAGGCCTGGAGCCGCAAGCGATGAGGGGACAAGCGCGGGGAGCCTGGGCAAACCGGACGGCGGGGCGATCGTTCCGGCGGTTGCCGAGGGTCCGGCGCCGACGGAGCCCTGGCGGCCGGCCGCGGCGACCTGGCCCCAGGCTTGGGCGCCAGGGGCGCTTGCGACGAGGGAAATCGCGAGAACCATGGCGAAGGCGCGGGAAGGTCTGGGGCAACTCTCCTTGAGGATAGTTGCGATCGCTCCACGGTTTTCCGTCATGCGGCGTTAGTCTGCCATGTGAGGAGCCTTTTCATCATGAGCCTTTGGGGTATCCACTCAGGCGCAAAAGGCCCACGGATCAATAGGTTCTCTGTCGCGATGGGACTGTTTAAGAACGGCGACTGCGGAGCGCGGCATCGCCGCAGTACAGCGCGACCGCGGCCCAGATCAAGACGAAGCTGAGCAGGCGACTATTCGGTAAAGGTTCGCCGAAGGCGAACCGGGCGATCAGGAACTGCAAAGTCGGCGAGAGGAATTGCAGAAAGCCCATGGTTTTGAGGTCGAGACGGCGCGCGGCCTCGATGAACCAGAGCAGCGGCAGGGCGGTGACTCCCGCGCCGCCCGCGAGGAGAAGCCAGGTGCGCGCATCGGGCGGCGTGCGCCCGTGCGCGGCGAGCCAGAGCAGTCCGAGCACGGCGGGTGCTGTCAGGACGAACGTTTCAAAGGAAAGACCGATGAGCGCGTCGGCGTGCGCGACTTTGCGCAGCAGCGCGTACAGCGCGAAGGTGAACGCGAGCGCGAGCGACAGCCAGGGCAGATGGCCGTGCGCCCTGACGACCCACAGCACGCCGGCTAGCGCGAGCGCTGCGGCCGCGGCCTGCAGGCCGCGCAGGCGCTCGCCGAGGACGACGACGCCGAGTGTCACGCTGACGAGCGGGTTGATGTAGTAGCCGAGGCTCGTGTCGAGCACGCGGCGGTCCTCGATGCCCTTGATATAGAGGTACCAGTTCACGCCGATGAGCGCGGTCGAGGCAAGCAGCAGTCCAGCCGTCTTGGGCCGGGCTGCGGCTGCGCGCAGGGCGGCCCAGCGGCCGCGCAGGACGAACGCGAGAAACAGGGCCGACCACGCGATGCGGTGCATCAGGATCTCGAGCGCGGGAACGTGCGCGAGCAAGCGCCAGTACAGCGGGCTCAAGCCCCAGAGTCCGAAGGCCCCGGCCGCGTAGGCGAGGCCGAGCCGGTTCATGAGGCCGGCAGGCGGCTTCGGAGCATCTTGCGGGTCTGCGCGGCGCGGAAGGCCCGAACCCGGCGCGACAGCGCAGGATCGTTGAGGGCCAGGATCTGCGCGGCGAGGTGGCCGGCGTTGGCCGCACCCGCTTCGCCGATGGCGAGCGTGCCGACGGCGATGCCGCGCGGCATCTGCACGATGGACAAGAGCGAATCCATGCCCTTGAGCGCGCGCGATTCCATGGGCACGCCCAGCACCGGCAGAACGGTCAGCGCCGCGGTCACGCCCGGCAGGTGGGCCGCGCCTCCGGCGCCGGCCACGATTACTTGGAGGCCGCGCCCCGCGGCCGACTCGGCGTAACTCAAAAGCGCCTTGGGCGCGCGGTGGGCCGAGATGATGCGGACCTCATGGGGGACTCGGTAATCCGTGAGAACGTCCGAGGCGGCCTTCATCGTCGCCCAGTCCGACTGGCTGCCCATGATGATGCCGACGAGCGCTTTCTTGTTCTTCTTCATGCGACTATCCTCCTTCCGAGAATTTTGGCGGCCACGTCCTTTCTCCAGCGCAGACCTGGTCCGGCGACGCGGGACACGGCTAAGTATGCGCGCTCGCGCGCGGCGGCGAGATCGGCGCCGAGGCCGACGACGCTGAGCACGCGCCCGCCCGCCGCGATCCAGCGCGAGCCGTCCTTCTTCGTGCCCGCATGGAACACGAGCACGTCCTTGAGGCCGTCGGCAGCCTCGGGCGTGAGCGCGGCGCCCGGCGTCGGCGTTTCCGGATAGCCTTCGGCGGCGATGACGACCGACACGCAGGCGCCGGCGCGGGCCGGGACGCGCTCGAGGCCCAGCTCGCCGCGCGCGCAGTCAAGGGACAGCTCGAGGAAATCGGCGTCGAGCAGGGGGAGCACCGCCTGCGCTTCCGGATCGCCGAGCCGGGCGTTGAACTCGAGTATTTTAGGACCTTCAGGCGTGAGCATCAAGCCCGCGTACAGCACGCCGCGATAGTCGAGGCCCTCGGCGGCGAGTCCTTTCAGCGCGCGGTCGAACACCTCAGCGCGGATCCTCGCGAGCAGGGCCGCGTCGAGCGGGACGGGGCACGAGGCACCCATGCCGCCGGTGTTGGGGCCGAGGTCGCCGTCGAGCAGGCGCTTGTGGTCCTGGCTCGCGGGCAGCAGCGCGTAGGTCTTGCCGTCGAGCAGCGCCATCATCGAGATCTCGGGGCCGGTCAGAAGTTCCTCAACGAGCAAGGTGCCGCCTGCGCGGGTCGCGGCCAGCGTTGCGACGGCGGCTTCCGCTTCCGGCAGCGTCGTGCAGACGATCACGCCCTTGCCGGCGGCGAGGCCGTCGGCCTTCACCGCGCAGCGCCCGTTGAACTCGCGGACCGCGGCGAGCGCCTCCGCCGCTCCGCCGGCGTGTGCGCGCGCGGTCGGCATCTTGTGGCGGAGCATGAAGTCCTTGGCGAAGGTTTTGGAGGATTCGAGGCGGGCGCCGGCCTGGCCCGGGCCGAACACCGGGATGCCGGCGGCGCGGACCGCGTCGGCGACGCCGGCGGCGAGAGGGGCCTCGGGACCGACGACGAGCAGTTCGACGCCTTTCTCGGCGCAGAAGGCGCGAACGGCCCTCGGGTCGAGCGCATCGAGGGCGCAACGCTCGGCCAAGTCGCCCATGCCCTCGGAGCCGGGTGCTGCCCACAGCTTCGTGAGTCGGGGGCTCTTGGAGAGCGCCCACGCCATCGCGTGTTCCCTGCCGCCGGAGCCGAGAAGGAGAACCTTCACCTTCTAGTGCGGGAAGCTGTACGCGGCCCGTTGGATCGACACACGCCGATACGCCTGCGTGACGCGCGCGAGCGACAGCGCGGCGAGCTGAGGGGCGAGGTCCATGGGGCCCTCGATCTCGGCCAACACCGTCCCATCGTAGGCCGAGCGCATGGTCACCAGGCCGGCGTTGAGCGTCTCGCCTTGGGCCGTGACGTCGC
>JAHFCE010000011.1 GCA_023249675.1 Elusimicrobiota bacterium
CGGCCTGGTTGGGGAGCGCACCTATCCCTTCAACCCCGGAGCGTCCGCGGTGGTCGCCGCCCGCGCCTTGGCCGCGCGTCTTGAAAAGGAAACGGGTCGGGAGCCTGCCTTGCTTGCGGCGATTTCGCACCCGCCGGTCATGGGCGACCTGGCCCACCTCAATTTTGAGCTTGTGCGGCACGCGACCTTGGCTCTGCGTGAGATTCGCGGCCGTCCCTGCCGCCCGCGCCTGGTCGTCGCCATCGATCCGTTCGCCCTCGACACGATCAGCGTCCTTGAAGAAGGTTTGTACGCGGGCTTCATGGGAAGCTATCACATCGGCCTTGACCGATTGGCGCTGGGCCGCGGGCATCCCGGGCCCCTGATGTCGCCGCAGACCCGCTGGGACCGCATGCCGCTGCGGCTCTTGAGACTTCTGGCCGAAGGCCGGGAGGTCGGCATGGTCCTGTCCGGCGGCGTTCCGGCGACGGGTCGCGTGCTGTACGGCGCGCGCGAGTGGGCGCGCCGCGTGCGCGCCGAAGGGCCGCTGCGCGGCAAGCCCGCGCAGGTCCTCGAGTGCCTGCGCGCCGATCCGTCTTTCGCCCGCTTCGAGAAAGCCGCCGATTCTCTCGTGCCGCTTCCGCGCCGGCCTTGGCGGCTGTTGGAAGCTTGGCTGATGACCGCTGCCGCGGGCCTTCTTCCGGGTGAAACAGCCGAGTCCACGGCGCGCGCGGTACTCGCCTGTTTGAAGGTTCCCGAGGAGGCGCGCGCCTCCTTGCTCGCTGGACTTTCCCGCGACATGACGCGCGAGACGCCCTCGCGCCGCCGCCTGTTCCGCCTGCTCGTGGGCCGCGTGGCGCGCCGCCGTCCTCTTCTTTTGATCCCCGTGGTCCACCGGACCGAGCCGCTCGGCGTGTCGGAGCGCGAGGCGTGGGGTGTGACGTGGGTCGGGCCGGGCCGCGCGCGCGTCGTCCGCGCCGGCACGCCCGATCAATTCGAGGACATGACGGCCGAAGAGCTGGCCGAACGGTTTACCCAGGAGCATTTCGCATGAGCGCCAACTTATACCGAGTCCTCGGCGACCTGAAGGGGTTCTCCCTTAGAAATTGCCCGCCGATGTCCGAGCCCTCGGGCGTGCTGATGTGCCCGCCCGAGTACTTCCAGGTTCTCTCCGCGAAAAATCCTTATATGGCGCGTCACATCGGAGACGTGAACCGCGATAAGGCTCAGAAGCAGTGGGACGACCTCGTCGCCGCGTTTGCAGCCGCGGGCTGCAACGTCTCCGTTATAGCCGCCACGCCCGGCCTTGAGGACATGGTCTTCGCCGCCAACTCATCTCTGACCGGCACGCGCCCCGACGGCGAAAAAGTCGCCTTGATCTCCTCGATGCGGCACGCCTCCCGTCGTCGGGAGACCGAGGCGTTCGAAGTCTGGTACGAGGCGCACGGTTATCGGGTCGCGCGCCTGAAGTCCGGCGGCCATGAGGCCTTCGAGGGCTCGGGCGACGCGGTCTGGCACCCGGGCAAGCGCCTGATCTGGGGCGGCCACGGCTTTCGCACCGATCCCGCGATGTTCGAGCAGGTCGCGGAGATCTTCAAGACCCCCGTCATCCAACTCAAGCTCGTCAACGAACGTTTCTACCACCTCGACACGTGCTTCTGCCCGCTGACGCCCGAAGCGGTTCTCATTTACCCGTCGGCCTTCGACGCGGCGAGCCTCGAGCTCATTCTCAAGATTTTCCCCGTCGTCGTCACCGTGTCCGAGGCCGATGCCGTTTCGCGCATGGCCTGCAACGCGACGGTCTGGCGTTCGAAGACCGCGCTCATTCAGAAGGGATCCGACGCCGCGGCGGGCCATATGCGCGCGATGGGCCTTGACGTCGTCGAGGTGGACACCTCCGAATTCGTCAAGTCGGGGGGCAGCGTGTACTGCCTGAAGCAGTCTCTGTTCGGCTGATGACGCTTCACCTGTGCCAGGCCGGCTACGAGGCCTTTCTCGTTAAGGAACTCGGCGGCGCCGTCGAAAAATCCGGACCGGGTTGGGTGCTGGGTCCCGACGGGCCGGGCGAGCTCTGCTTCGCGCACCTGTCGCTGAGGGCGCCCGTCCAGGTCGAGGGAAAATCCTTAAACGCCCTAGCCGGCGCGATGGCGGACTATTTCACCGTGTCCACGAAGGATGAGCGCTTTGAAGGGCCATGGCCGTTCTGCGTCGAGTCCGCCGGCGATCCCGGCTTGAGCCGCCGCGCGAAGACGGCCGCCGAGGAATGCTTCGCCCGGGTGAAGGGGCGCATGTCGCGCGTCGCCAAGCTCGCCGTCCACGGCCGCCCCGGGCCGGGGCCGGCGCGGGGTTTTTTCGCCTATTTGCCCGCCTTCGACCGCGCTTATGTCGCGCGCGACGCGATCGCCGGAGGCCAGAGGCGGATGGCCGACGATCCCCAGGCCCCGTCGCGCTCGTACCTGAAGGTGGAGGAGGCTTACGGCCTGATCGGACGCGAGCCTGCCGAAGGCGAGACCGTGACGGACCTAGGCGCTGCCCCCGGCGGCTGGAGCTACAGCGCGGCCAAGCGCGGGGCTGTGGTCGTGGCCGTGGACAACGGCCCGCTCAAGGGCGGCGCGCTCCATTCGGGTGTCACGCACAAGGCGGAGGATGCCTTTCGGTACGCCCCGGTGGAGCCGGCGACCTGGCTTTTCTGCGACATGGTCGAGGACCCCGACCGCGTCACGGACTTGCTTGGGCGGTGGCTCGACCGCGGCTGGTGCCGGCGCTTCATCGTCAACTTGAAGTTCGGCCGGCACGACCCGCTGCGCGTGCTGGCTCGCGCCGAGGGTCTGCGGCCGCAATGCTCGCTGCTGCGCGCGCGCCACCTGTTCCACGACCGCGAGGAGCTGACCCTCGTGGGTGAACGCGTGCCGGGCGCTTGAAAGTCGGTCTCTCGCGGGGTTATACTACGGCCATGACACCACGACGACTGCTCCTTCTTTTGCTCGTTTTGACCCTGCCGTTCGCCGTCCCCGCGCGGTCGGCGCGCGCCGAGGATAAGCCCGTCAAGGGCGCTGACACAAAGACCGCCCCGAAGCCCGCGAAGAAAAATGAGGCGAAGAAGCGGCCGGCGCAGAAGAAGCCCTACGACTACGACCAGTCCAAGTATAAATCGCTCCGACCCGCGCAGACATCGACCTACAAGTTCAACGCGAAGGGCGAGCCGATCGGCGCGGAAGAAAAGAAGTCGGCGGCGAATAAAAAGAAGCGCTCCGAGCCGCCCGAGGCGGGGTCGAAGGACGCGTCCGCGGCCTGCGGTTCGGCGGAGAGCTGCGCCGAGAAGAAGATCGAGACCGACGCGCTTTAACCGGGAGAATCGTCCATGAGGCGCCGATGAAGTTCGATCGCCTGCGTTGGGTCCTCCTTCCCGTGGCTGCGGTGACCGCGCTCATCATGCTGTTCAAGGGCGCCACGCCCGGGCGGCTGGCGCTGTCTTCGGTCTGCGCGCTGGCCTGGTACGGGCTCTCCCGCCGCAAAGCGTATTCGCTCGACCAGGATCGTTTCGCCGGCGGCAAGCTCGGCCGGCGTTCCTAGGCTACTGGAAGAAGAGCAGTTCGGCGCCGAACTTATACTCGGCGTCGTCGACCGCGACGAGCTTCTCGCCGATGATCCGCTTGCCTTTGCCGATGAGGTACGCTTTGCTCTTCTCGAGCCGCCAAGCGAGGTCCTCCGGCGTCTTCGCGGCCAGGCTGGCGTAGCCGAGTTCGGGGCCGATGTAGACAAACAGCCACGGCTCCGGCTTCTGCACGACGCTCACGCCGGAGGCCTTGATGAGGTCCGCGTCGATGACGTTGCCGGGCTTGAGGACGCGGAGTTGCTTTTCGTGCTCGCGGACGGCCTCGGGCTTCGCCAGGTAGAGGATCGAGTAGGTGGGCAGGAGAAAGTCGAGGTTCACCACGCGCGCGGCGATCGGGGTCAGGCCCGCGGCGGATAGGGCCTGCTGAGCCGCGGCCATGTTGGCTCGCAGGCCCGCGTCGTCTTTCGGCGGGAATTGGCGGGGGTCGGCAAGAAAATCGCGGATCACGCGCCCATCCGCCGTGCGGTAGGGGAGTATGAAGATCTTGCCCTTGAAGGTTGGAGCTCCGGGCTCGATGCCGGCGTCCTTGAGGACCTCGGTCCAGTGGGCGGCGGCCTCGGCGAACTGCTCCGGGGTGTCGGCGTAGCCGAACAGGCAGTCCGCGCCGGCCTGGATGAGCATGTGTCCTTTCACGATGACGTCGGCCGGCCGCGGCTCAGGCACGGCGACCGCGGCTTTAGCGGCTCGCAACTCGGCGGCGCCGGTGAAGCGGAACGCGGGCAGCCCCGGGGTCTCGGCGAAGGCGGCCAGCGGCGATAGGAGCAAGGCGACGGCGGAGATCAGGTTCTTCATGGCACGATTTTAGCACATGACGGGCTTCTAACCCCTGACGGAGGGCGGGGCTTTTGGTGTGGGACCCGACGAGGCTTGGGTCGGTCATGATTCCCCGCGAAAACAAAAAAATAGATCAGAAAAAACTGGCGCTATTTACATCGCGCGCGAGATGTAAATAGCGAATAAATTTTAAGCATTATTTTTTAAAAAACGAAGGATTTCCTGTCGGTCCCAAAGGACTCTAGGTCCTTCGACCCCTGTCGGCGACGTGATTTCTCGACAAACTCAATCGATGAGGCGTTTCGCTGGCTTGATCGTAGTTCTGCTCCTCGGATTCGGCGCGGCCGCTTCGGCCGCCGTGGTCGAGCGCCCGTCTCCATCGTTGAATGCCGCTGCCGCGCCCATGCCGGCTTTGTCGCTTGCGATGTTCGGGCCGGCGCCCGCCCTCCTTCCGGCGACGCCCGTTCCGGGCGCTGATTTTCCTCTGGTCTCGATCCCAGCCCAGGCGCTCGCGGCGCGGCTTCCGTCCGCGCCCGCCGCCCAGCCTCATGAGCGCGGCCCGCCCGGCGCGCGCGACTCCGATTTCTCATCCGTCGTTGCGCAAAGCGTCGCCGATACGGTTCATGACTGGAAAGTTCCTTCTGAGGAAATCCTCGCGGACCACGACGTGATCCTTGTGGGCGAGAGCCACCAAAGCCTCGCGTCCGTGACCGAGCTTGCGCGCGCCTTGCCGGGTCTGGCGAAAGCGGGCGTGAAGGTCCTCGGCATCGAAGGCCTCAAGCGTCCGAATCAGGAGGCCGTCGACGCTTATATCTCCGGCCGCGCGGACGTCCTGCCCGCCGAAGTGCTCTCTTTCTCGCCGCGCCGCCGCTCCGCGTTCGAGGCCTTGCTCAAGACCGCGCGCGAGACAGGCGTGCGGGTCGTCGCGCTCGGCATTCCGCTCGACGCGTGGGCGCGCCAAGTCGCCGAGCTTGCGGCCGCCCGGACCGGCGATCCATTCGAGACCTTCCTCCGCTCGCCCGGCGAGCAGCTTTACCGCGCGCAGGTCGGCTATGAGCCCGGCTACAATGAAGCCGTCGCCGAGGTTTATCTCACGCGTCGGAACCAAAGCATGGCTTCTTTCCTCGCCGATGCGCTGATCGAGGGCGCCAAGGCCGTTGCACTCGCCGGGCAGAATCACGTCGCGGGCGCCGATGCCGTCACGCTCCAACTCGTCGGCGATCCGGGCCGTTGGGGCAGCGTGGGCACGGAGCTCGCGCGCCTAGGGCTGAGGGCCTTTTCTTTGACTTTGACCGGCGGCCGCTCTGTCGATGTCGACGGCGCGCAGGACGATCGCGCCGCGCGGCCCGCCTCGCATGCGCTGGCAGCGAAAGCTTCGCCGGACGGCGCGCCTGCGTTCCAGAGGACCGGCGCCGACACGGGCCTCTACCACGCGGGCGGAATGGTGCCCGCCTCGATGGTTGCCCACTGAGGGCGCGATTGGCTATTCTCCGGGGATGACTACCGTTTTGAAGCGCGACATCGTCGCCGACATCCGCCGCAAGGCCGCTGCGCTAAAGAAAAAAATCGTTCTGCCCGAAGGCGAGGAAAAACGGACGCTCCAGGCGGCCGCGATTCTGAAAAAGAACGGTCTCTGCGTGCCGATCCTCATCGGCAATCCCGAGAAAGCCCGCAAGACGGCCGCCGACAATGGCGCTGATATTTCCGGCATCGAGATCGTCGAGCCCGCCAGGGACGCCAAGTTCGCCGCGTACGCGTCTCAGTATTTCGAATTGAGAAAGCACAAGGGCATCACCGCGGAAGAAGCGAAAACCGCCGTGACGCAGCCGCTCGTCTACGGCGTGATGATGCTCCACAACGACCGGGTGGATGGATTTCTCTCCGGCGCGGATCATGCGACGGCCGACACGGTCAGACCGGCGCTGCATATCATCAAGCCCGCCCCGGGCGTGCGCACGATCTCGAGCTTCTTCATCATGATTTTCCCGAGCCCGAAGCAGGGCGACGAGGGCGTGCTCATTATGGGTGACTGCGCGATCAATATCGATCCGGTGCCCGTGAAGCTCGCCAGCATCGGCATTTCCTCGGCGCGCATGGCGCGTGTGCTCACCGGCATCGACCCGCGCATCGCGTTTCTGTCTTTCTCGACGAACGGCTCGACCGACCATGCCCTCGTCACGGCCGTCAAGGAGGCCGTGCGCATCGCCAAGGAGAAGGCGCCGGACCTCGCCATCGACGGCGAGATGCAGGCCGACGCTGCCCTCGTGCCCGAGATCGGACAGAAGAAGTTCCCCGGCTCGAAGGTGGCCGGCCGCGCGAACGTCCTCGTGTTTCCCGACCTGCAAAGCGGCAACATCGGCTACAAGCTCGTCCAGCGCCTGACGGGCGCCGAGGCCCTCGGGCCGATCATGCAGGGCTTCGCCAAGCCCGTCAACGACCTCTCGCGCGGCGCGTCCGTCGACGACATCGTCAACATGGCCTGCGTGACCGCGCTGCAGTCCGACCCGTCTCTGCGCTGATCGCGGAGACTTGGTATAATCGGAGTCCGATGTCGCCCTTCTTGACGCCTAAGATCGTCACCACCCTCAAGTCGTACGATCGGACCCAGCTCGTCCATGACCTCGTCGCCGGCCTCATTGTCGGCGTGGTCGCCATCCCGTTGGCCCTGGCCTTCGGCATCGCCTCGGGCGTGACCCCGGCCGAGGGCCTGTACGCCGCGGTCATCGGGGGCTTTCTCATCTCGCTGCTGGGCGGAAGCCGTGTTCAGATCGGCGGCCCGACCGGGGCCTTCGTGGTCATCATCTACGGCATCGTCTCGCAGTACGGGCGCGAGGCCCTCTCTATCTGCACCATCATGGCCGGCGTGATCCTCATCATCATGGGCGTCGCGCGGATGGGCAACCTCATCAAATGGATCCCCTATCCCGTCACGACCGGATTTACCAGCGGCATCGCGGTCATCATCTTCTCCTCTCAGGTCAAAGACCTCTTCGGCCTGCGCATGGGCGCGGTCCCGCCCGAGTTCATCGACAAGTGGGGCGCCTATTTCCGTGCTCTGCCCAGCGCCGACGCCGCGACCATGGCACTCTCCGCCGCGACTCTCGCGCTTCTCGTCTTCCTTCCGCGCCTGACGAAAAAGATCCCCTCGCCCTTCGCGGCGTTGGTCTTCGCCACGGCGGCGGCCGCGCTCCTCGGACTGCCCGTGGAGACCATCGGCTCGCGCTTCGGCGCCCTTCCCCGCGGCTTGCCCATGCCGCACCTGCCGGCGCTGGATTTCAAGACGGCTGCGGGTCTGGTGCGTCCGGCGACGGTGGTGGCTCTTTTGGCCGCCATCGAGTCCTTGCTCTCGGCTGTGGTGGCCGACGGCATGATCGGCGGGCGCCACCGTCCCAGCATGGAGCTGGTCGCTCAGGGCGTGGCCAACATCGTCTCCCCGCTTTTCGGCGGCATCCCGGTGACCGGGGCCATCGCGCGCACCGCGACCAATATCAAGAGCGGCGGCCGCACGCCGGTGGCGGGCATCACGCACGCCCTGGTCCTGGTCTGCGTGCTCCTCTTCGCGGGGCCGCTCGTGGCGCGCATCCCGCTCTGCTCTCTGGCCGCGATTTTGGTCATCGTCGCCTACAACATGAGCGAGTGGCACACCTTCGCTTTCCTGCTCAAGTCTCCGCGCTCAGATGTCGCGGTGCTCCTGACCACCTTCGGACTCACGGTGCTCGTGGATCTGACCGCGGCCGTGGAGATCGGGATGGTCTTGTCCGCCTTCCTCTTCATGAGACGCATGGCCGAGATGACCACCATCGACGCCGCGGTCGATGACCGTGGAGACGAGGAGGCGGGAGGGGGAGCCGATCGCGTCCGTTTGACCGTGCCCAAGGGCGTCGAGGTCTACGACGTCAGCGGCCCGCTTTTCTTCGGCGCCGCGGACAAGTTGGGCGAGGTTCTTTCCCAGATTCAGGACCCGCCCAAGGTTTTCATCCTGCGTTTGGGCGCGGTGCCGGTCGTGGACGCCTCGGGCCTGCACGCCCTGCGCGATTTCCAGGCCCGCTGCCGGCGCTTGGGAACGTCCTTGCTCCTCTGCGGGCTCCGGCCTCAGCCTCTGAAGGTCCTGAGGAGTTCGGGCGTCTTGGAAGAGTTCGACGCCTGGACCGCCGAGGACGACTTGGCCCAGGCGCTCAAGTCGATTGAGAAAAGCACCGCCTTGAGCAAGGTCTGAGGCCTCGCCCGGCGCCTCGGACATGCAACTTTTTCGGGGGGTCGATCGTCTGGTAGAGAGGCCCCTGCGGGCGGGAGGACGAGATGAAAAAACCAGCGACGGTATTGGCGGCGGCGTTGTTCCTGGCCGGAGCGGCGAGGGCGGGAGCTCCTGCCCCGGTGGAGAAGGCGAAAATCAAGGAGCTGCGCGCGGACGTCCGCGACGACAAGCATCGGCTCAAGCAGGTGGCGCTCGACCAGCACAAGGAACTCGTTCTGGTTCGCGAACGGGAGAAATCCGATGTGGGCCTCGTGAAGGCCTCCGCGGCCCAGCCGGAGACGATCCACCAAGGGCTCCTCGATGTGCGCGAGAAGTCGCGTCGGGACCGTCGGGCTCTGCGCTCGCGGCGCCGCGAGGATCGCGCGCATCTGCGCCAGGCCATCAAAAATAAGCGCGCCGAGATCACCGGCCTTCGCCAGAAGAAGTAATCTTTGGGAATGACCGATCAAGAACTGGTGCGCGAGGCCTATCTCGAGGCGAAGAAGGGCTATGACGCGGGCGGCCTGCCGATCGGTTCCGTGCTCGTCGACGCGAAGGGAAAGATCATCGCGCGCGGCCGCAACCAGCGCGTGCAGACCGGCGACCCGACCGCGCACGCCGAGGTCGTCTGCCTGCGCAACGCCGGCCGCCGCCGCGACTGGCCGGAGCTCACCTTGGTCTCCTCTCTGAGTCCCTGCATCATGTGCGCCGGCACGACCCTGCTGTACCGCATTCCGCGCGTGATCGTGGGCGAGAACAAGAACTTCCTCGGGGCCGAGGACCTGTTCGCCGCGCGCGGGGTGAAGCTCGCGGTTCTCCAGGACCGGGACTGCATCGCGCTGATGGAAAGATTCGTGCGCGAGAAGCCCGATCTCTGGAACGAGGATATCGGCCTCTAGAAATATTTTTAATTACAGGGCAGGATTCAGTGCGCGGTGACGAGCCGATCGCGGACTAAATGCTAAAATAGGAGACAGGCGGCGTGCTGAAATTGGTATCCAGAGCAGACTTAAAATCTGCCGCCCGCGAGGGCATGTGGGTTCGAGTCCCACCGCCGCCAATATCTTTGGTGCTCCCGCTCTGCCCATGGTTTTGTTGTTTGGTCTCATGATTATCGGATGAAAATCGCTTATCAGGCGTGGCAGTTCGTGGTTCCGGCCGTCGCGGCCGGCGCCGCCGGTCTGTGGTTGATGGGGCGTCCAGCGACCGTATTCCCCGGCGCTTCGCTCTCGTTTCTCGCCTTCGGCTTCGCCGCGTTCGCGGTCTACTTTTTCCGCGATCCGGAGCGCGCCCTGCCGACCGACGGGCGCATCTATTCGCCCGGCGACGGCGTCGTGCTCGCCGTCGGCCGCGAAGGCCCCGGCGACGTGGTCACCGCGCGCATCTTCCTCTCCGTGTTCGACGTCCACATCCAGCGCGCTCCGACGGCAGGCCGCGTGACGAAGGTGGCGGTGGTTCCGGGCTCGTTTGCCGCCGCGATGAAGGACGCGGCGCGCGGGAATTCACGCGTGGTCATGACGATCGAGCCAGAAGGACGCGGCCCGCTCGTTGTCGAGCAGATCGCCGGCCTCATCGCGCGGCGCATCGAGTGCTGGCGCAAGCCCGGCGATATGGTGGCCGCCGGCGAGCGCTACGGCATCATCTATTTCGGCTCGCAGGCGGCCGTGCACTTTCCGGCCGGCTCGCGCTGCACGGTCAAGGCCGGCGACCGCGTCGCGGGGGGCCTGACGCCCATCGGGGAATGGACAAGCAAACTCTAAAGCGCGGAGGACAGGTCCTCGCTCCGTCGCTGTTCACGCTCGGCAACATGGCGTGCGGCTTCTACGCCCTGCTGTCCTCCGTGCGCGGGGAATTCGTGTCCTCGGCCACGGCGATCATCGCGGGGATGGTCTTCGACGCGCTGGACGGCCGCGTCGCCCGCCTCGTGCATGGCGAATCCTCCTTCGGCGTCGAGTTCGACTCGATGGCGGACTTCTTGACCTTCGGCGTGGCTCCAGCGCATATGATGTATGCGTTTATTTTGAAGGACTACGGCGCGTGGGGCTATCCGATGGCCTTCCTGTTCGCGCTGTGCGGCGGCCTGCGTCTGGCGCGCTTCAACGCGATGGCGCACGGCGGCACGGGTTCGAGATCCCATTTCATGGGGCTGCCGATTCCGGCGGGCGCGGGCTTTCTGGCCGGCTTCGTCCTCCTCTATCAGAAGATCGAGGAAGGGCGGCCCGGGGGCACGTGGCGGCTCCTCATGGACCAGATTCCGGCCCTGTACGGCCTGGCTCCGGTCATGGTCATTGCGCTCGCGCTCCTGATGGTCTCGACGATTCCTTACCCGACGTTCAAGCAGCCCGGCGTGCTGCGGCCGAAGTCGCTGCCCGCGATCCTGATCCTGCTGGGCCTGGGTTGGCTGCTTTTCTTCTACCCGCTGATGATCCTCTTCGTCGTTTTCTTCTTTTACGCCCTGCTGGGGCCGGTGTCGTGGCTGGCGCGTTGGGCCGGCCGCCTCGTCGGCTGGCTGCCGCCCGCGCCGGCCCACGACTATGGAGAACACTTGTGACCAAGCCCGTCCACGGAATTCTCGCGATGCGCCGCCTCGATCCGGCTGCGACCTTGCCCACCCGGGCGCATGCCGATGACGCGGGCCTCGATTTGTACTCCCTTGAAGACGCGGAGTTCTTGCCCGGAGAAGGACGGGTCGTGCGCACGGGCGTGGCGATGGCCATTCCGGCGGGCCACGTCGGCCTCGTCTGCGACCGCTCGTCGATGGCCAAGCGCGGCCTCAAGACCGCGGGCGGCGTGATCGACGCGGGCTACCGCGGCGAAGTCGGCGTCATGCTCTGGAACATCTCGGGCCAGACCCACGGACTCAAGAAGGGCGAGCGCATCGCTCAGCTCCTCGTGATTCCGATCGCGACGCCGGCTCCCGTCGACTCCGACGATTTGGGCGAGACGGCGCGCGGCGCCGGGGGCTTCGGCTCGACCGGCAAATAACGTCCCGCTCGTACGGGCCGGGGCGGAAACGCGATGTCTGGCGGGGTCGGCGGGATTGACCCGCCTCTAGCGGGACGCGACCGCAAGAGCTTGTCGCGTCCCTCACGCCCCGCCAGACATCGCGTTTCCGCCCCGACCATCCGAGTTGCAGGCGCTCGCGGTCGAGCCTGCGCCCCCCGCCTTGCTTAATCGGGCGGAGGAATATGACATCCATCGGGGCGTGAGGGGCGCGACCGGATCTGGAAGGAGCGCCCCGTTAGAGGCGGGTCAATCCCGCCGACCCCGATGGATGTCATATTCCTCCGTCCGGCCAACGCGCGCGAGCCTCAGCGCAGGTCGATGACCGCGACGCGGCCGTCGGTGCGGAAGGGATAACCCTTGTCGTTGAAGCCATCGGCGGGCACGCGCGGCGCGGGAAGAATCAGCAGGGTGCGCAGCCGGGGCGAGCGCGACAGCGTGGAAACGACGAAGTCCCGCTCGCGGTTCGCGTCCGGATCGGGCACGTGCGAGAGGTCGCGCCAGCGCGCGCGCAGGTCGTAGTTGGCCGAGCCCCACCAAAAGTCCCGCCCTCTGCGGTCGACGGTTCCGGTGCGCCACAGGCGAAAGTGATGCCGCTCCTGCAGGAAGCGCACGGGCAGGGCCCAGTTCATGTCCTGACGGCGTCCGCGCAGGCGGTAGTCGTTCATCGGCGGGAAGGCGGCGACGGGGCGCCCGGTCAGGAATTCCCGCAGGCCGGCCCAGATCGAGCCGCGCACCGATGTCGGGATCTCGGTCCAGCCGGCGGAGCGCAGCGCGTCGCGCAAGGCCTTGGGACGGCCGATGAACACGAGGTTGAGGGGATCTCCGGGCAGGCCGAAGCGGCCCTCGTTGCGGCCGGGCAAGGTCGGCGCGGCCTCATCCCATGTCGAGACCATCGCTGCGGCCGGGGGGAAGACGCGGTCGGGCGCAATCCGGTCGAGGCTCAGCAGCAGGAACGCGACCGGCAAAAACAGAACGAACTTCTTCATCTAGACTTTGCGGGGGAACAGCACGGGGCCCTTCTGGATCAGGCCCGGGCGCTGCGTCTTGCCGGCGAGCACGTCTTCGGCCGTCAGCGCGTCCGGGAACAGGCGCACGCCGAGCTGCATATGGATCTTGGCTGCGGTCGAGGGCATGAACGGGTCGAGCCAGCCGCTGACCAGGCGCAGCGACCAGACCAGATCGAAGAGGACGAGCTCGCACTGCTTCGCATCTTCCTTGGCAAGTTTCCAAGGCGATTTTTCGTTGACGCGCGCATTCAGGCTGCGGATCACTTCCCAGATCACGTCGAGCGCGCCGCAGAAGTCGAGCGCCTCCATCTTGGCCGAGATCTCGGAGGTGCGCTTGGCTACCGCGGTCGTGTAGAAATCCTCGCCGAGCGGCGGTTTTGTCGGAAGCCGGCCGCCGAGGAACTTGTCCACCATTTCGGAGACGCGCGAGACGAGGTTGCCCAGGTCGTTGGCGAGCTCGGCGTTGTAGCGCTTGACGAGCGATGCCTTCGAGAAGTCGCCGTCGTTGCCGAAGGGCATCTCGCGCAGGAGAAAGTAGCGCAGGGCGTCGACTCCATACTCGGCCGTGATGTCGTATGGGGAGATAAAATTGCCCAGCGACTTCGACATCTTGTGTCCCTCGACCGTCCACCAGCCGTGAGCGAAGACTTTCTTCGGCAGGGGCAGTCCGGCGGCTATGAGCATCGCGGGCCAGATCACGCCGTGGAAGCGGAAAATCTCCTTGCCGACGATATGAACATCCGCAGGCCAAAGATCTTCGGCCCCTGCGGCCGCAGACCAATAGTTGATTAATGCGTCGAACCAGACGTAGATCGTGTGGCCGGGGTCGCCGGGGACGGAAATACCCCATTTGACCTTGGTGCGCGAGACCGAGATGTCCTCGAGCCCGCTCTCCACGAAGCGGTGCAGCTCCGCGGCGCGGGACTTGGGCGCTAGAAAGTCGGGGTTGGCTTTGTAGTGCTCGAGAAGCCGAGGGGCGTACTTCGAGAGTTTGAAGAAGTAGGTTTCCTCGGAGAGCCTTTGCAGGGGCTTGCCCGAGTCGGGGCCGAGCAGGACCCCGCCGGGGCCCTTCATGGCGTCGGATTCTTTGACAAACGATTCACTGACAACATCATAGAGCCCTTCGTAGCGGCCTTTGTAAATATCGCCGTTCTTGAGAAGCAGGGCGAACAGTTCCTGAACCTTGTCTTCGTGGCGCTTTTCGGTCGTCCGGATGTAATCATCGACATGAATGTCGAGATGCTTCCAGAGGTCTCTGAATTTGGCGGAGGTCGTATCGCAGAAATCGATCACGTGCTTGCCTGCGGCCTTGGCCGCGTCCTCGATCTTCTGGCCGTGCTCGTCGGTTCCGGTGAGCAGGTGCGCCGCGCGCCCGCGGCCTCGGAAGTGGCGGGCGAGGACGTCGGCGGCGATCGTCGTGTACGCGTGGCCGAGATGCGGCGCGGCGTTGATGTAGTAGATCGGCGTCGTGATGTAGCAGCGCTTGGTCATGGGGTCACCATTATCATGATATTCGGCAACTATAGTGCTGATTATGGGAAGAGAGGGTCACTGTACGGCTTCGGCCTCTAAGGCAGCCAAGGTAAGAATTAATTTCGGATCGGCGTTGGCGCGCAGGGCCGCGCGCAGGCGCTGAAGTTCGCGCAGCGGGCGCTCGACCGATAGGAACGTGCGTTCTCCTCCGAGGTGCTGGAGTCTCAGATGCTGGCCCAGCGAATAGAGTGTGCGTTCCACCTTCACGCGCGCTGCGGCGAGGTCCCTGGGCAGGCCATCGGAGGCGGTGACGGCGGCGAGCGGCCCGTCGCTCTTGGGCAGGCCGTCGTCCTCGGCGAGCTCAAGCGCGCGGCCGGCGGAGCCGTCGGACAAGGAGGCGAGGCGCTTCGCTTGGGCCGGGGCCATGCCGCGGCCCGTCAAGATTTTCTCCAAGACGGGCTCGGGCATGGGTCCGAAGGGAATCGTAAAGCAGCGCGAGGAGATCGTGCGCGGCAGAAGCGAACGTTGGGTGGCGCCCAGGATCCACAAGGTCTTCGGCTGCGGTTCCTCCAAGATCTTGAGCATCGCGTTGGCTGCGGCTTCATTGAGCCGTTGAGCATCGGGGATCAGCGCGATCTTCCAGCCGTCCATCATGGACTTAAGGCTTAGGTCCTTGAGCAGACGGCGAATTGTGTCCACCTTCCATATTTTTTGCTTCTCGATGTCTTCCTCTTCAAGGGAGGCCTGATAGGAAGCGTCCACAATCACCGCGTCAGGGTGGGTGCGAGAGTCCACAGCGCGGCAGTCGGCGCACTCGCCGCATGACGCCTCGCCGGTGAACGGGAGCTCGCGGCATAACAACGATTTCGTGAATTCGATCGCGGCCAAGCTTTTTCCCACGCCCTTGGGCCCGATGAACAGCATCGCGGCCGGCAGGCGCTCGGAGGTCAGGAGCCCTTCGAGGGTTTTAACGGCGCGGCGCTGACCGAGGACCTTGTCGAGACGCATTACAGTTTCTTGCCGACCAAGGCGAGGATCTTGGCGTGCAGGACGTCGGGGGGGAGCTTGCCGTCGAGCACGACCGCGCGGGGATCGGCCTTGGCGGCCTTGAGATAGCCCTTGCGGACCTTGAGACGGAAGTCTTTATTCTCACGCTCAAGCCGGTCGAGTTCGCGATGTGTGTCGCGGTCATCGAACTCGGCGATCGGAATATCGAGCACGATCGTGAGGTCTGCCTGGAGGCCGCTTGTCGCGATTTTGTTCAGGGCCGTAGTTATTGTGAGGCCGAGGCCGCGCGCGGCGCCTTGATAGGCGTCGGTGGACATTGTGAAGCGTTCGGAGATGACGACCTGGCCGGCTTTCAGAGCGGGCAGTATCTTTTCGTTCGTGTGCTGGGCGCGCGAGGCTTCATAAAGGAACAGCTCGGCGAGAGGATCGATGGTCAGGGCCGGATCGAGAAGAACGCGCCGCACGCTCTCGGCGACCGAGGTGCCGCCCGGCTCGCGTGTATGAAGCACTTCGCGCCCTTGGGTGCGAAGCGTGTCGGCGAGTCGGCGCGCTTGGGTGGACTTCCCGGATTTGTCGGGGCCTTCGAGAACGATGAACAGGCCTTTGGGGCGGTGCATGGGGGCATTCTAACACATCCGGCCCGCGGGGCTTGTTAGTCATCGAAGTCGGGGTCGTAGGCCGGAGCGTCGGGCGGGCGCGCGGGTTCGGCTGCGGGCGGAGGCGGCGGCTCGGGGCGCGAAGAGAGGGGGCTGAGATGCACTTCCACGCTTTCTAGTTTCCCGGTCGCGGGATTGCGCAGCTGCGCGCTGGACGGAGCGTCGTAAGCGCGAGGCTTGCTTTGGCGCGGGATTTTCGCCGCCCGCGCTCGGTAGTACAGGCTGACCCCGAGCAGCCACGCGGCGACCAGCGCGGCGGCGGCGATGCGCAGGCTCCAGGGGTTGAATGACGGCGAGGTCGCGGGCGTCTCGGCTTGGGCGAGCGCGGCCGTGGCCTTCTTTTTCTCGCGCTCCTGCCGCTCGCGCAGCTTCGAGAAAATCGCGCCGCACGATGGGCATTCCGCCGCGCCGTCGTCTGTCGCCGCCGAGCACAAGGGGCAATTCATGCGCGCGGGTCGTCTCCCGGCCTACCAGGCGCTCACGGACGGGGTGCGCTCCCTCCAGGAGTCGCGCGTGAGCGTCACGTTGAGTTGGGGCAAAACGAGCGTGTCGTTGTAGAAGATCATGACATTGCCGGACCCCGACCAGCCGCTCTGCACCCACACCGCGCCGTAGATGTCGGAGTCGCCGGTCATGTTGATCGTGCCGCCGACGTAGACGAAGCCGTAGAAGCCGATGTCGGAGCCGGAGGCCGAGCCCTCGCAGGTGACGCCGCAGGCGCCGATGTTGTAGCTTGCCGCGCTCGTGCTCAGGCCCAGGTCTCCGGGGTACTGGTTCGTCGAGCTCGTGTCGAACTTTTGGTACTCCTTCCAAGCAGTGGCGGGGACGTGGACGTTGGGCGGGTTGTAGCTGTCCGTGCCGGCGGTGCTCATATTGCCGCGCACGATCACCGTGCCCTTGATGCCGCTCGACCCGGTGAACGAGACGTTGTTGTCCCAGTACCAGACCTCGTCGTTGAGGTAGTGGGAGTCGTTGGTGATGTTCACGACCGAGCAGTTCGTGCAGGTGGAGCCGCAGGCGACGTGGTTGGTGTGCGTGCCGGTCACGGTCCCGTTGCAGTTGAGCGTATTGGTCGCCGCGGCCGAGGAGCGCAGGGCGGCGAAGTCGAAGGTCGGCAATTCGGGCACGGCGTAGGACGACCACCATTCCAGGTTGTCGGTGTTCGGCGGGGTGATGCCGTTGGTGTCGCGCGGGTTGCCCACGGTGCCGACGACGGCTTGCTTTGACAGCTTGCGCGGAAAGTAGCGGCTCGCCGCCGAGCCGGTCAAGGTGATGTTGTTCATCGCGAGCATCGGCCCCCAATGGACGATCGAGGTGCCGCCCTCGCTGATCGCCGCGCCGGAGATCAGGCCCCCCGGAATGGACGAGTTCGTGTACTGGACCTGGATGGCGCGCTTTTCTTTACCCAGCAGGTCGCGCCCTTCGGCGATGACCTGGACCTGGTCCGTGGACGGCCCGGAGGTGATGCTGATGCGGTACACGCCTCCCGCGACATCGGTGTAGTTCGTGTCGAAGGCGTAGCCGCTCAAGGAGATGCCGGCGCGTGCGTTGGCCCAGGTCGAGGTCGAACTCTTCAGCTTCCAGTAGGCGCGGTCGATGCCGGCTTCGGCGAGGTTGAACGCGGTCGTCGTTTTGCGGTCCTTGACGGACAGCTTGGTGTCCTGCTGGACCCAGGCAACCATCGCCGGGACGATGATGAGCAGGAGCATGACGATCAGCACGACTCCGGCCAGGACCTGGCCGCGGCGGCCGGACGGCGGGGCGAGGCGGCGCATGATGTTCTCCATCAATCAGTCGTTCATGACCCGGACCTTCTCCGAGGCCATGTGAAGGGCTTTCACGCGTCCCTGGTATATCGACTTTTCCAGCGTGATGGACACCGAGATCACGCTGAGATCGTCGGAGCGCGGGAAGGTGAAGGCCAGGTATTTGACGTTCTTGGACAGGGTGCGGGTCTTCGTTCCGACGGTCTGCACGAGATTGGTGCCGCTTTGAGAGAAGATCATGGTGTTGCCCGTGATCTTCGTGAAGGTCAGGCGCGAGTAGAAGGGCTGGCTTGCGGCGCGGTCGATGGTGATCGAGCCGATCGAACCCTGGCGCAGGTTGCGGTTGATCACGTACATCGCCGCGCGCGCCTCGCTCTGGAGATCGGCGCGCGTGTTTGTCAGGATGAAGTAGCGGTTGACCTGGAGCATGACGCGGCTGCCGACGGACGCGAGGATGCCGATGATCGCCACGACCATCAGCATCTCGGTCAGCGAGTAGCCGGCGCGGGCGCGGGGAAATTTCACCATGCGAAGTCGATTCCCGTGACGGTTTGACCGGAGAGGACGCTGACGCCGGTGGTGGTCAGCGAGTTGATGGTGGGCGCGGCTCCGCCATAGGTGATGTAATAGGCATAGACGCGGTAGAGCGTTGTCGTGCTTTGCCGCACCTCGACGCTGTAAGTGCCGTCCTCCTGGCTTGAGGCGAGGTAGTAGGGCGAGCCTGTCAGGCTCGCCGAGCTCAGCGCCGGCGGCGCCGGAGGCGTGCCGGCCAAGGTCGCCGTTGTGACGACGATCAAAGCGCCCGTGCGCAGGGCGGCGCCGCCCAAGGTGACGCTGCCTGTGATCGTGCCGAGCGCGCCCGTCACGGTGAAGGTACTCGAGAACGCGTTGCCGCCGGAGGTCACCGTGACGCCGGCCGAGCTTGGGGAGACGCTCTCGATCTCATCGAGCTGGGGTTGGACGATGTAGAATCCGGTTGAGATGTTGAGCGTCGTGAAGCGCCCGTCGCTGCCGGAGACCTGGGTGTCGCGGGCGTAGCCGTTGATGTCGAGCGCGGAAACGGCGACGCCGGGAAGGGGGTTGGTGCCGTCGCGCGTGATGAAGCCGGAGAGGCGGCCGCCTTGGGACAGATTGAAGTCCACGCCCGAGCGGATCTCACCGAGGGCCACCGACACGCCGAGCGACGACACGGAGACATAGTTGGCCGAGGAGCCCGAGCCGGAATTTGCCACGACGTCCACGGTTCCCGGGGTCACGCTCAGTAGGTAGCGCCCGTTCGTCGTATTCGCGTTGACGATCGATCCGGCGCCGCCGGGGTCCACTGGAATTGCCGGCGAGATCGCGACGCCGAGCACGTCGGTGACCGCGCCCTCGATGAAGCCGCTGCTGTTGGCGGTGCTCAGGTAGGTCATCGTCGAGGGCAAGGTGAACACCGAGCCCGATGCGGTGATCGTCACCGTGTCGTGCTCGAGCATCCAAGAGCCGCTGGAGACCAGCATCGTCCAGGTGCCGGTCGCGATCTGCGTCAAGGTGAACTTTGCATACGGTGGGGAGCCGACCGCGTACGCCCGCGTCGAAAGCGAGAGGCCGTCATTGGCCGAGGCGATCGCGCCGATGGCCGGGCGGCCGCTGATCAAGGTCTTCGTCGAATTCGCGGAACTGTACGCATCGTAGAGGACTCCCGCGCTCGTCGTGATGTCCACGCGATTCGCGTCGGAGTCGTACGCGCGTCCATAGGTCGCGAGGTCGGCTGAGCTCGTGTGGGTGCTGACGACGCGCACGTACTGATCGCCGGCGGTCGCTCCGTCGAGGTTGATGCAACTCGTCTCGCAGTATTGGTTGGTCGTGACGCTGCCGCCCGTGTGGGCCCAGCCGAGGGCGTCGAGGATCGTGTCCGCGGAGTTCGTGATGAAGAAGCTGGCCGCGTGTCCGGTCGGAGCCATCAGCTTGCGCGGGGGGACTGCGCTGGTGAGCCAATAGGTCGCAAGCGGGGCGGCGGAGCAATAGGAATCCGCGTCGTCGGCGTACACCGCGTCGGCGGTTTTGACGACTCCGTTGACGGTGAAGGTGTTCGTATTCGCGATTAAGTAGTAGCCGTACGGCTGGATCGATGTGTTGACGTAGTTAAGCTTGATTCCGTAGGTCGTGCCCACGCAGTTCACGTAGTTTGCGCCGCTGCAGCCGCTGTTGATCTTGAGCTTGATCTGGTTCGGCGTGGTGCCGCTGCCGACGGTGATCGCCGAGGTGGTCGGGTTGTACAACTCGACGAACTGGGCCGCGAAGCTATTTTGGTTGGCCTGGACGGTCGAGACGACGACCTGGCTGATCACCGCGTTGGGCGCGACCCATAGCGGCGAGCCGGTCGCGCTGCCGGAGCTCATCGGCACGAGGGCGAAGTCCTGGGTCTGCGTCTGATTGGCCGAGATCGAGACCGAGCGGTGCGTCGGGAAGTAGCCCGGGACGACGACGCCGAGCGTGAAGCTGCCGGGAGAGGCGTTGATCGTGTAGAGGCCGGAGGCGCTCGACGTGTCGCGCCAGCCGAGGTTCTCGGCCGCGTTGACGACGGCGCCGGAGATCGCGGCACCCGTTGCGCTGTTTGAGACGGTGCCATTGAAGATCGCGTTGGACGTTACGGTGTCGGGGTTGGCGACGATCGTGCGCAGTTGGAGCAGCTTCCACTCGCCGGCGACGCGCCAGGCGACGCTGACCGTCACGAGTTTCATGCCTGTGTCGGCCGTGCTTGGAGGTAGGACGACGATCACGCCCGAGTCCTCGCGCACGACCTCGACCATGGTGTAACGCGTGTAGTTGATGCTGCCTTCCATGATCGCGGCTGGGGGGAAGTAGCCGGAGTCGTATTCGACGCTGGGCGTGAAGTTCGTGTTGTAGGCGGGATTTGTCGTGATCAGGATTTGGTAGTAGACCTTCTGCTTGAGGATCTGCATCTGCTCCTGGCCGAGGTTCGCGGCCAAGGTGACGGACTTGGAGCTTTGGAGGGCCTTCTGGATGCCGATAAAAGAGCCCATCAGGCCCAGCGTCGCGATCGACAGGACGGCCGTCGCGATCATGAGTTCGGTGATGGTGACGCCGCGAGAGTTCTTCAGCATCCGCGGATTCAGTATAGGGGGTTTTGGACGCCCTTTCAATGCCCAGGGAAGTGATTTAAGTCGCCATTTTCGGCGAAGTCCGGGAATATTAAGTGGAAAGTGGAAAGAGGCTCGTCTACTGCCCTGCAGTTAGGAGCACTCGGAGTTCCCGCAGTCGTGGCAGGTCACGCCGGAGCAGCCCGACTCGTGCGCGACGTTGCGCGAGAAGCACTTTGGGCAATGCTCGGCCGGGGCTGCTTCCGCAGCGGTCTCCACGGCGGTCCCATCCTCGACCCACCCCGTCTTCTTGAGGTGGGCGCGCAGGGCGATGGCGAGTGCGTGGGGGATGGAGTCCACGCGGTTGGGGCCCAAGCCGATCGGCCGGTCGCCCTTGACCGAGTTGAGGTGCTTGAGCAGGCGCAGGGGATCGCCGCCCTCGGCCAGGTACTTGGAGAGCAGGATGCCGACGAGCGAGGTAAGGCCCGCAATTTCCGTGCCGAGCGGGGGGATATTGGTGAACACTTGGAACGGCCCCTTTTCGTCGTAGTTGATGTGGATGTGCAGCGGCCCGTAGCCGGTGCGGATTTGGTAGTACTCGGCGTCGAGGCCGAGCGCGGCCTCCGGCTCGCGTCGTTTCCCCCGGGAAGGGGCGGAGGCGAGGTTGAGGACCTGCTGGGCCTTGGACCCGTCGCGATAGACCGTGATGCCTTTGCAGCCGAGTTCGTAGGACAGCAGGTAGGCCTTGCGCACGTCGTCGGTCGTCGCCTCCTCGGGCAGATTGATCGTCTTTGACACGCCGTTGTCGGTGTGACGCTGGAAGGCCGCCTGCATACGGACGTGGGTTTCAACGGCAACGTCGTGGGCCGTCGCAAACAGCTTTTGAACGGCGACGGGAATCTCGGGAATACCGTCCAACGATTTGTGGTTCTCATCGATACGTCTTGTTAATATTTTTTCGTCGAGCCCGAACCAGTTGTTTTTCTCAGCGTATTCCTGGAACAGCGGGTTTATTTCGAAAAAGACATCCTTATCGTCGGGCTGTTTGCCCTGCTTCAGGGCCTCGAGGGCTTTGGCGTTGTAGCGCGTGTAGGCGATCGCGAAGAATGGCTCGATGCCGCCGCCCTGCAGGCCCGCCGCGATCGCGATGGTGCCCGTCGGCGCGATCGTGGTCCGCGCGCAGTGTCGCGGGTGGCCCTTTGTGCCGCGGAAGTTCTTGGAGGCCGGGTCGTAGGTCGAGTCTTTCCAGTTCGGGAAGACGCCGCGTTCCAGGGCGATCTTCTCGGAGGTGTCGAGCGCGGCTCCGTTGATGAACGACATGACTTTATCTCCGAGTTTGAGCGCCGCAGGGTCGCCGTAGGCCGTGCCGCTCTTGACCAAAGCCTCGGCCCAGCCCATCACGCCCAGGCCGATGCGGCGATTGCCCTTGGCCAGGCGCTCGATCTCGGGCAGGGGATAATTGTTGACCTCGATGACGTCCTCAAGGAAGCGGATCGCGAGGCCGACTGTTTCTTTGAGCCGCGGGAAGTCCCAGCGTCCTTCTCCGGTCACGAAGGCGGCCAGATTGATCGAGCCCAGGTTGCACGGTTCCCAGGGCAACAGCGGCTGTTCGCCGCACTGTGCGGTGACAAATCCGTTGGCGATGATCGAGTGAGTTTCTTCCTCCGTCGTGCAGTAAACGTCGGCAGTTCCAGTCGGGTTGATGGAGCGCACGCGGTCGGTAAAGCCTTCCTTGTTGGATTTGCGCTTTTTGGTCGTCAGCCATGCTTGAGCTTTTTTTTGCTTGGAAGCCGTTAGAAATCCGATCTCACGCAAAAAAATGTCACGACTCTCGCCGTCCAGCACCAGTTCGTACTGAGCCGCGCAATGATAGAGTTGCGGTTCGCGCTTGGAGTTCGGCATGAGTTTCGCTCCGGCCTCACGCCGTAGGTAGAGTTTTGAGACGATGCCCTCGTTGAGAAGCAGCTGTTGGACCTGGCGAAGAAGATTCTTCGAGCTGCCGGCCAACCGCACCGAGCACGAGCCCTTGTGTGCCGAGACAGTGACCGTTCCATCTGCGGTGAAGAGGGCGGATAGGAAGCCGAGGACCGCTTCACGGGGGGCTTTCCACAGAGATTCAGGCACTTCCTTGGCCAGCCCATTTTTTTCATGGACGCCGAGCGACCTCAGGAAGTAGAACAGGGCGGATCTGTAGCACTGCGAGAGCGTCCCATTCCTCTCGGTTCGGCTGCCATCGAGCCCGGTCCAACCTTTGATGAGGGCGCTGAATTTGGGAGCTAGGAATTTCTTTTCTTCATCTCCGTACATGAGGCCGATCGTGTAGTTGGGTACATTGCGTCCTTCGGGCTTCTCCTCGCTGACCCATCCGTCTCCGATGACCCAGCCCACAAGCTCGCCCAAATCACGGGACCATATCTTTGGTAGCTTCGCCTCGCCACGGGCTACCCTGGCTTTTAGTTTGTTCTCCGTTATAAAAGGGGGCAGGGCGGCATCCTGGCTCCATACCCCGGGACCGGACTGGATGAGTACCTCATCGCCAGGTTTGAGATCCTTGAGCTCCCTGAGACCCAGTGGCGTGAAGAACTTGTGGTCGGAGGTGGCCGTGACCTCGTAGCCGTGCTCGGTCTGGAGAGTGAAGACCGGCCAGCCCTTCCGCGTCTTGAAGACCGGGACCGCTTTCCTGAGACTGACTCCCATTGCGGCCTTTGCGGCCACGGCCGTTGCGCCGCCTGTCTGCGCCGCGCGACTATTGACAACCCGGCTATCGGTCGCGACGGAGATGTGCATCTGATCGAGAAAAAGTTCCTCGAAAGTCAGCAGGCCTCGGTCGGTGGCCAGTCGGACGTGACCGGCGAAGCAGGGATTGGTGCTTTCGATCTGGCCGAGAGCCGGCGTCGTGTTGGAGCTCGAGGTGTTGATGCGGTCGAGGACGACGTAGCCCGGATCTCCCGTTTTCCAGGCGAGATCGACCATCGCGTCGAAGACTTCCTTGGCGTGCAGCTTGCCGGCCGGCTTTCCCGAGCGCGGATTGATCAGGTCGTACTCGGCGTCGGCTAGGACCGCGCGCATGAAAGCGGCGTCCACGCCCACCGAGACGTTGAAGTTTTCCATGACGCCGGGCGAGGTCTTCATGCGGATGAAATCCATGATTTCCGGATGGTCGTACCTCAAGATGGCCATGTTGGCCCCGCGGCGCGTGCCGCCCTGCTTGACCACGCCGGTCATCGCGTCGAAGAGCGTCATGAAGGACAGCGCGCCCGAGGCCACGCCCTGCGTCTTCTTGACCAGATCGCCTTTGGGGCGCAGCGAGGAGAACGAGAAGCCCGTGCCGCCGCCCGATTTCTGGATCAGCGACTGCGCGGCCAGCGACTTGGTGATGCCTTCCATCGAGTCGGGAACGGGCAGGACGTAGCAGGCGGACAACTGCTGGAGTTCGCGCCCCGCGTTCATCAAAGTCGGGGAGTTCGGCAGGAAATCCCAGTTCGCCATCAAGCCGTAGAACTTCGCGGCCCACTCTTCGCGCAGGGCCTTGGCTTCGGAGTGTTTGGCGCAGGCTTTTTCCAGGTTGGCCAGCAGACGCGAGAAGTTGGCCTGCCGCGAGTCGTTGTCGGGCAAGCCCTGATGGTAGAGCGTCATGCGCCCGGCGGGGGCGCCATCGGCGGCCGGCGTCGGCACAACCGTGCGCTCGACGCCGGCGAAGACGCCCCAGGATTCGGCCTTGGGGTGAGCGAGAATCTCGCCCAGGGCGACGTTCCGAGCGACTCCCAGGAGCCACGCCTCGGCCGTCGGGGCGTCGCGCAGGTACTTGTCCTTGATGACCTTGAGCTGGTTTGCGGTCAACGTTATTTTTCCGGCGGATCGGCTTTTAGACATGGGGACTTTCCTCTTGGAGTGTAACAGCATCCCGGGCCCGCGTCCAGGGTCAAGCCAGGGCCGGACGAGCGAGGAACTCGGCTCCGATTGTTTGCGCATAATGCTTCAGCGGGCGCAGGTCGACCTCGGGCAGCTCCACGGCCGTGATGCGCGTGCGGATGCCCGCCGCCACACAGAGTTCGGCGAAGAGGCGCGACGCCGCAAAGCCTTTTTTGCGGTATCTCGGCGCGGGGCGGAGCAGGTCGAGCCATTGCTTCGGGTCGGCGGTGTTGAGGCTGACGGCGACCTCATCGAGGTACAGGGCCAGCTCCGGCGCGATGTCGCGGTCCCAGATCAGGTTGCCGAGGCCGACGGTGTTCAAGCGCAGGTTCAGCCCTGGATGATGGACTGTGAGGTATAGGCCGACCGCGTTCATCTCGCCCAGGCGGTAGACGCACTCGCCGAAGCCGCAGAAGACCGCTTCGCGCCAAGGGCCGGGAGTTTTCAGACGCTCGTTGAGCGCGTCCAGAAGCTCTTCCGCCGTGGGCTCCGGTCCCTTGATGCGCAGATCGTGGCCCTCGAATTGGTAATCCCAGGGGACCTTGACGCAGAAGCGGCAGGAAACCGGGCAGCGATTGGTCAAGTTCAGATAGAGTGAATGACCTTTCTCGTAGACGATCATGTGAAAACGGTGTAGCAACGATACGGCTTGTCACCTGGAGACGTTTTTGTTATGATGTACGCCTACCTCAATAGGAGTCCTATGTACGCTATTATCGAGACGGGCGGAAAGCAACTTTGGGTCATTCCCGGCGAGACCGTCAAGGTCGAGAAGCTGGAAGTCAAAGAGGGCGAGACGCTGACGTTCAACGCGCTCTGGGCCGTCGGCGACGCTCCGGAAGGCCAGGAGCCAAAGTCCACGCGCGCCGCGAAGGTCACGGCGACCGTGGTGAAGCAGGGCCGGGGACCGAAGATCATCGTCTTCAAGAAGCGCACCAAGAAGGCGTACAAGAAGACGCAGGGCCACAGGCAGTGGCTCACGTCCATCAAAATCGAGAGCATTTCCCTCAACTAATATGGCTTCAACAAAAGCACAGGGTTCCTCCGCAAACGGCCGCGACTCCCACGGCCAGCGCCTCGGCGTCAAGCGCTACGGCGGCGAAGTCGTCAAGGCCGGCATGGTCATCATGCGCCAGCGCGGCACCAAGATCCTTCCCGGCCAGAACGTGGGCCGCGGCAAGGACGACACGCTGTTCGCGAAGATCAACGGCGTCGTGACGTTCGAGTGGGCCTACAAGGACAAAAAGATGGCGTCCGTGTATCCCGCCGCCGCGAAAGCACGCTGAACTTCATCGATAAAGTCCGCGTTTTCGTCGCCGCCGGCGACGGAGGCGACGGCTGTCTCTCGTTTAAGCACGAGAAGTACATGGAATGGGGCGGACCCAACGGCGGCGACGGCGGCCGCGGCGGGGACGTCTGGTTTACGGCGGCCTCGCGCCTGACCACCTTGATGGACCTGCACTTCCGGCCCCATGTGGACGCGGGTCGGGGCGGACACGGCAAGGGTTCCCACAAACATGGACACCGGGGCGACGACGTCGTGATTCCGGTGCCTGTCGGCACTCTTATCTATCGAGAGGGCGCGCTCGTCGCGGACCTGCACGAGGACGGCCAGCGCTGGCGCGCCGGCGAGGGCGGCCGCGGCGGCCGCGGCAACTGGTCTTTCAAAACCCGCCTCAACAACGCGCCCCGTCTCGCTGAGAAGGGCGGTCCGGGCGAGAAGGTCACGCTCGACATGGAGCTCAAGCTTCTGGCCGACGTCGGTCTCGTGGGCTTTCCGAACGCCGGCAAGTCGAGCTTTCTCGCGCGGGTCTCGAGCGCCCGCCCGAAGATCGCTGACTATCCATTCACCACGTTGTCGCCCAATCTTGGCGTCGCCTATCACAAGCATGTCGGCTTTGTCGTGGCCGATATCCCGGGTCTGATTGAGGGCGCCTCCGAGGGCAAGGGGCTCGGTGTGAAGTTTCTCAAGCATGTCGAGCGCACGCGCCTCTTGATCCACCTGGTGGACCCCGCCGGCTACATGGGTGAGGACCCGCTCGATGGAGTCAAGACCATTGAGGGCGAGCTCAAGCGTTTCAGCTCCAAGCTCGCGACCAAGCCCAAGCTGCTTGTGCTCAACAAGATGGACCTGCCTGAGGGCGCACAGACGCTGAAGACGCTGAAAAAGAAATACCGGGGCATTCTCTCGATCTCGGCCGCGACTGGCGATGGCGTCAACGCTCTTCTTGACAAGGTCATCGCCGAGCTCGCCAAGCATGACGGCCCCCTTCACTTCGCGGAGAAGACGGTCGACGACTCGGTCCACAAGGTTGAGCAGGGCTTTGTCGTTGAGAACCTCGGCGGCGGCCACTACGTCCTGCGCGGCAAGTTCGTCGAGCGCGCCTCGGCGATGCTCGACGTGAGCCTGCCCGAGGCGATCAACCGCTATCAGCACACGCTCAAACGCATCGGCGTGGACCGCGCCCTCAAGAAGGCGGGCATCCAGACCGGCGACCGCGTTCGCTGCGGCGAGTTTGAGTTCGAGTGGTCGAATGCTCCTCTCAAGCGTCTGAATCAGAAGCGCGGCGACGGGCGCACGCGCATCGGCATCGGCAAGAAATAATGGCGGACCCCAACGACGTTGCGGGCGCCTACCGCTTCTGCGCGGACTTGGCGGACGGGCACTACGAGAATTTTCCGGTCGCCTCTTTGCTTCTGCCCAAACGCCTGCGCAAGCATGTCGCCGCGCTGTACGCTTTCGCGCGCCTTGCTGATGATTTCGCCGATGAGCCGGAGTATGAAGGGGTGCGCCGGGAGCGCCTCCTCGAGTGGCGCTCGATGCTGGCCGACATCGGCCGCCGCCCGCCGACGCATCCCGTTTTCCTCGCCCTTGGCCAAACGCTGAAGGAGCTCGAACTGCCGAAGGAGCCTTTCGACGACCTGCTCTCCGCGTTCCTCCAGGACACCGAGAAGAACCGCTACGCGACCTTTGACGAAGTTGTCGACTATTGCCGTCGTTCAGCCAACCCCGTCGGCCGCATCGTCTTGATGATCCACGGCTACAAGGATGCGGAGCTGTTTCGGTACTCCGATGCGATCTGTACCGCGCTGCAGCTCGCCAACTTCTGGCAGGACGTATCGGTGGACCTCAAGAAGAATCGTGTTTACATCCCCGAGGAGGACTTCAAGGCGCACGGCTACTCCGAGGCCGACCTGCGCATGGGCGTCTACAATGAGCGCTTCAAGAGCCTCATGAAGTTCGAGGTCTCCCGCGCCCGTGCGCTGTTCGAGCAGGGCCGGCCTCTGCCGGAAAAGCTGCGCTGGCCCCTCTCTCTGGAGATCCGCCTCACGTGGTACGGCGGCATGCAGATCCTCAAGCTGATCCACAAGCTCGACTTCGATACCCTCCGGACGCGCCCGACCTTGAAGAAACGGGAATGGATTCCGCTGGTCGCGCGCGCTCTCATCGGGACATGACGGCGGTGGCTTCCCGGGCGGAGAAGAAGTCGAACTTTCTCGCGGGCTTCCTGCTTCTACCGAGGGCCAAGCGCGAGGCGTTGTCCGCCGTCTACGCCTACTGCCGGCTGATCGACGACATCGTCGACCAGCCGGAGCAACCTCGGGACGAAGCGCGCCGCCGACTCGACTTTTGGCGCGGGGAAACCCTACGCTTGTACCAGGGCACGCCGACGCACGCCGTTTCCCGCGACTTGCTCAAGCCGGTCGCCGCTTACAAGATTCCTCAAGACGCCTTCCTTGAAATGATCCGCGGCTGCGCGATGGACCTCGATGGCGCGCGCTACGAAACCGTCGCTGATCTCGAGAGCTACATGCGGGGCGTGGCGTCCTCGGTCGGGATTATGTGCATACACATTTTTGGCTGGACTCACACGCCCAAGGACCGCATGTATGAGTTCGCCACGACGTTCGGCTACGCCTTCCAGATGACCAACATCATCCGCGACGTCGGCGCCGATTTGGAGCTCGGCCGCGTGTATTTGCCCTTGTCCGACATTCGCGATGCCGGCTATTGCGTGGATCGTCTGATCCGGCGCGATCACGGCCCCGCCTTCGATCGCTTGATGGCCATCCAATACCAGCGGGCGAAGGGCTACTACGCGCGCGCGCGCAGTCTGGTGGACGCCCGCGATCGGCCCAACCTTCTGCCCGCCGAGGTCATGGCTCATATTTATGAGGGCCTGCTCGATGAGGTCAAGAAACGCGAGTTCCGCGTGCTCTTTCATCAGACGAGTCTGCCGGGATATCGGAAATTGGCCCTCGCTTTCAAGGCGTGGCTGTACTGCCATGGGCTCTAATCGTTGCGATGTGTTGGTTCTTGGCGGGGGCTTCGCCGGGCTGACCTGTGCCGTCGCACTCGCGGGGAAGGGGCGCAAGGTGCTCCTCCTGGATAAAAAACCGCGCCTTGGCGGCCGGGCCTACTCGTTGAGCGAAGGCGGCCTCGATGTGGACAACGGCCAACATCTGTTCATGGGATGTTATCGGGCGACCAGGCAGTTCTTGAAAACGATCGGGACCGAAGACAAACTTGATATTTATCACGATGTCGTCGTCGACTACGTCGAGGCGGGCGGCAAGCGCGACCGCTTGGCCTGCCCTTCTTGGCTTCCCGCGCCGCTTCATTTAGCCGCCGGCTTGCTGGGCCTCAAGGGCGTGTCTTGGAGAGAAAAGTCGGCGTTGTTGGCCTTCGATCTGTCGCTCAAGTCCATGAAATTCGGCCCGATTCCCACGGCCGTCGAGCGTTTGACGGTTCGCCAATGGCTCACTTCCCTCGGTCTCTCACCGAATTTTCAGACGCGTTTCTTCGACCCTGCCGCAATCGGCATTCTCAACGAGAAGCCCGAGGTCGCCTCCGCCGCGGGCTTCATCCAGGCCTTGCGCGCGATGTTCTTCGCCGGTCGCGCGGCCTCGCGCTTCGCGCTGGCGAAGACGGGCTTGTCCGAGCTGTACACCGATGCGGCGCGCGCTTATATCGAGGCGCGCGGCGGGCGCGTGATCTCCAATGCGAAGGCCGCCGGCTTCATTGAGGAGGGCGGCCGCGTGCGCGGCATCAGGACGGAGATGGACTCGCGTTTCGAAGCCGGTCATGTCGTTTCGACATTGCCTCCGTGGGATTTAAAAAAGCTCGACCTTCCTGCCGCGCTCCGCGGTTCTTGGGAGTCGTTGTCTCCCGCTCCGATCGTCGGCGCGACGATCAAGGTCGACCGGCCGGTGATGACTGAACGGTTTCTGGGGCTGCTCGGAACGGAAACCCATTGGATCTTCAATAAAACTTTGATTCACGGCAAAAAAGAAGAGGGGCAGACTGTGGCCGTCGTTATCTCGGGCGCTCACGAACAGATCGGCTATTCGCCCGAGAAAATCATGAGCGTCGCGACGCGGGACCTCTCGGCCTGTCTGCCGGAGTTCGCGAAAGCAAGAGTGCTTGCCTCCAAGGTCGTCAAGGAACCCTTCGCCACGCTCTCCCCAACGCCTGGTTCTGAGGCTAAGCGCCCCGAGCCTGGAAGCGGTATGCCCGGCTTCTCCTTTGCGGGCGACTGGACGCGCACCGGCTTTCCCGCCACGATCGAGTCCGCCTGCGTCTCCGGCCAGATCGCGGCCAAAAACCTATGAGTTTCCGGAAACAGCTATAATCGACCAACGCCCCGACGGAGGAGCTCGCTGATGATCAAGTCCGATATTTGGATCCGAGAGATGTCCCAGAAGAAGATGATGATCGACCCGTTTGTCGAGCGTCAGGACGGCAAAGGCAAGATTTCTTATGGGTTGTCGTCTTACGGCTACGACATTCGTGTGGCCGACGAGTATAAAGTTTTCACGAACGTCCATGGCACGATTGTCGATCCCAAGAAGTTCGACGAGAAGGCTTTCGTTGACATCAAGGCGCCGGAATGTGTCGTGCCGCCGAACTCGTTCGCGCTGGCCCGCTCCGTTGAGAAGTTCTCGATTCCACGCGAAGTTCTTGCGGTCTGCCTTGGCAAGTCCACCTACGCGCGCTGCGGCATCATCGTCAATGTGACGCCGCTCGAGCCGGGTTGGGAGGGCTACCTCACGATCGAAATCTCCAATACCACGCCATTGCCCGCGAAGATCTACTCGAACGAGGGTATCGCCCAGCTGTTGTTCTTCGGGGGCGATCAGCTCTGCGAGACGTCCTATTCCGACCGCAAGGGCAAGTACATGGACCAGGTCGGGGTGGTCCTGCCCCGCGTTCTCGCCGCCAAGTGAAGCTCCCGCTCCTCCTGCTGCTGGCTGTCTCGGCCCGAGCGGGGGATCTCGGCGGGCATGCGCCTGCGACGGCGGAGCGGGCTGCCGTGGCGGATCGTGCCGCGATGCTCGATGAGATGTGGGAGCGGCGGATTCTGTCCCCAGACCAATCGGTCTGGGCGCCGACCGACGCCGAGCTTTTGGGCCGTATCCGGATGTCCGAGGCCGCGGCTCTCGATTATCTCAAGAAAAAGTTCGGCGGCACGCGTTCCTGGACCGCCGCCCGCCGCGGCAAGGAGCCGGTCCGGCGCTTGCTCACGAAGGAAGGCTACGACAAGTATCTCTTTCACGTCACGCAGGACGCCATCGAGTATTTCGAGGCCAAGGGCGCTGGCGCCAAGTGGGCGCTCAAGCTCACGGATTGGGACGGCCAGCGCCTCTTCGATGGGGACGGCCGGTTGACCCCCGCGGGGATCACAGTGTACACCCGCGCCAGGCTCAAGCTCGAGGTGTACTGGAAATCGCCGAACGGCGAAACTTTCGGCACGAGACGGCCCCCGGCCGCTCATCAATGAATATCCCCGTTAAATTTCTTGTTCCCCGTCGGTGAATTTGGTAACATTCCTCACTATGCCTCAGAACAGCTATCTGCACCCTCCCCGCCAGGCCGGCCTCGACCGTCGCTGGCATCACATCGACGCGAAGGGATTGGTTCTCGGCCGTATCGCGACGAAGGCCGCCGATCTCCTCCGCGGGAAAGGCAAGGTCACTTACACCGATTACGTCGATTGCGGGGACTTCGTCGTCGTGACGAACGCCAAGCAGATCAAGCTCACTGGCAACAAGATCGATCAGAAGTTCTACTTCTCGCACTCCGGCTTTGCCGGCGGCGCTAAGGTCATGCCGATGAGGCGCCAGATGGAGCGCGATCCCCGCCGGGTCGTCATGCTCGCCGTGCGCCGCATGCTTCCGAAGAACCGTCTCGCCCGCAAGCAGCTGGTTCGCCTCAAGATCTACGTCAACGATAAGCATCCGCATTCGGCGGTCAACCCGCCGAAGGCTCAATAAGGACACCATGGGCAAAAACGAAGCGATTTGGGCCACAGGCCGCCGCAAAACCTCCGTCGCGCAGTGTCGCCTGCTGCCGAAGGGAGACGGTAAGGTCACCGTCAACAAGAAGCCCGTTGAGACGTACTTCCGCGGCCTTCCGCATCAGGTTCGCGATGTCACCGAGCCGATTGCGATCATCGAAGCCGCCAAGAACCATGATTTCATCATCAAGGTTGTCGGCGGCGGCGTTTCCGGCCAGGCCGGAGCGGCGCGCCATGCGATTTCCCGCGCCCTCGTCAAGCTCGACGAGAAGCACAAGAAGGCTCTTCGCGCCGCCGGCTTCCTGACCCGCGATCCCCGCATGGTCGAGCGCAAGAAGCCCGGTCAGCCCAAAGCCCGCAAGCGTTTCCAGTTCTCGAAGCGTTGATCGAGACGATCAAGATCAGGGGTCTGGCCCGTCTCGCCGCGGCGATTTTTGCCGGGTGGGGCGGGCTGGCCGCTGTCAAGGGGGCCTACGACCTTCTGGGGGGCGAGCCGGAGGCCAATCAATACGCTCCCAAGGCTTGGGCCTTCGTCACGCGCGTCCAGTGGGGCCGCTTCGCCTTTTTTGAGCTCGTCTACGGCCTTTCCTGCATTGCTTTGGCCTGGTACTGCGTGCGCTGGTCCCGGCGTCTGCCGGAAACCGTCCGGCGCGTCCGGTCCGAGCCCGAATTCAGCCTGTTCGGATGATCAAGGTCGGCTGTGCCGGCTACCCCGTTGGGCGGGACCGCTACTGGCGGTCGCTGTCCTTCGTGGAGACCGACACGGGCAAGGGCCTGCCTCAGCTCGAGACCTTGGCCTCCTGGCGCGCGGATATTCCGGCGGGTGGCGAAGCCGCCCTGCAGGCACTACGGACGATCACTCACGGTCCTGAGGACCGAGGTTTTCCCGTTGCCGCCCGGAAGCTCCCCAAGAACCGTCAGGCCTTATGCGGGGCCTTCCGCGAGAGCCTAGAGGTGCATGAGGCCTGGATGGCCACAAAGGCGGCGGCCGAGACCCTGGGCGCTCAGATTGTGGTATTCGAGTCTCCGGCGTCCTTCCAGCCTGGTTCTGACCGTCTGCGCGACCTGTATAGGTTCTTTAAGAACGCAGCGCGGGGCAAGCTGACCTTTGTCTGGCAGCCTCGGGGAAGCGAGTGGTTGTCTCTCGGTGATAAAGTCTGTGTGGAGCTCGGCTTAATCCGTGCTTTTGACCCCCTGCGCCAGCCGCCGCCTCGGAAAGGGAGCTTTCTTTACATGCGCCCTGCCGTCGCGCGCATGGGAGTGCTGAGTGTGGACAATATGGCCACAATTGCCGCCGCGAGCGGCGACGTTCCGGCCTACGTTGCGCTTGCCCACCGGGCGTCTTTCCGCGACGCCGAACGTCTCCGGGAGACCTTGGGCCGTTCGAGGGCACGGTGACTCGCTGTCGACCTGTCGACCTTCGGTAAAATTTAATAGACTGGACCCCGGATGCGGAAAAGCGCGTGTCGGCCTGAGGACTGATCGAATGGAGCTCCCCCGTTTTGTCTTGATCGCGGCGTTGGCGCTGGGAACGAGCGCCTGGGCCGCCGACCCGATCAAGATCCGCGTCTACCATACCAACGACGTGCATGGCTGGATCATGGCGCGCCCGGATAAATTTCAGACGAATCGCCTGATCGGAGGCGCCGCCGCGTTCGCAGCACTCATCGGCAAAGAGACCGGCCCGAAGCTCGTGCTCGACGCAGGCGACTGGTGGCAGGGCACGCCTGAGGGCTCACTGACGAAGGGGGAGGCCGTCGCCGACGTGTTCAATGCGATCGGCTACGACGCGGTCGTGATCGGCAACCACGAGTACGACGCGGGCGCCGATGCGCTACGCTCTTTGATCGGGAAGATGAAGATGCCGGTCCTCTCGGCCAACACCTTCGGCGATGACGGCAAACTTGTCCCTTGGGTTCGCCCCTGGATTGTTAAGGAAGTTGCCGGCGTGAAGCTCGGTGTGTTCGGTCTGACGACCTCGCATATGCGTACGCTCGCCTTCCCAAATCACATTGCCGGTCTCGACTTTCGGCGCGAGGTGGACGTCGCACGCGATGCGGTGAAGGAGCTCAGGAAGGCGGGGGCCACGGTGATCATCGCGGTCACGCACATGGGCCTTGAGGGGGAGAACCAGACATTCGAGGGTGATCGGACGCTTGCGCGCGAGGTGCCCGGCATCGACCTCATCGTTGGGGGCCATTCGCACACGTTTCTTCATCGTCCGATCCGCGGTGAGAACGGGACCTTGATCGTGCAGGCGGGCTCCTATCTGGTGAAGGCCGGGCGCGCGACGCTCGAGATCGACCCGAAGACGAAGACGGTGACCGCATCCTCTGACGAACTCATCGAGCTCTGGCCGGATCGCATCGGAGAGGACCCCGAGGTGAAGGCGATCGTCGCCAAGCGCGTGGAGGCCGTCGGCAAGGTTTTCGAGACCGTGATTGCGACCGCGCCCGCTTTGATGAGTCGCGAGGGAGACCGCGAGAACGCGCTCGGTGACTGGATGACGGACTGCTACCGCGAGAGCCTTGTCGTCGATACGGCGCTGCAGAACGGGGGCGGCATCCGCGCCGAGCTCTCCGCGGGTCCCGTGACCTTGCGCTCGATATTCAACGTGATGCCGTTCGACAATGCTTTGGTCAAGCTGAGCATGAAGGGCGCCGACCTGCGCGCGGTGTTCGACCATGGCGTGGGTCTCGAGCGCGTCGCCCAGGTCTCCGGCGCGAACATCGAGTACGACCGTGCCAAGCCCGCCGGCGAACGCCTCGTCGCGGTTTCCATCGGCGGCGCTCCGCTCGATGACGCGAGGACCTACTCGATCGCCACCTTGGATTTTCTGACGAACGGCGGCGGTGACGGCTACACCGTCTTCGACCGCTTTGTTTCTTCGGAGGCGACGGGCGCGTTGGCGCGCGACCTGTTGAACGAATGCGCCCGCAAGCAGGGCGTGGTTTTGGCGCCCGCGATCGGGCGCCTGAAGCGGAGGGAGAACTGACATGGTGTTCAAGGACGCCCGGGCGAAAGTCGAGAAAGGCTGGACCACAACCAAGAAGCTTCTCGCCATAATGAGCGTGTGGGGCCTATTCTTCAGCCTCATCACCATCGGCCATCTCTCGGTGGCCTTCGACTATGACGACACGCTGGTGAATTCCACCAAGGCCTACGAAAAGGCCTCCCGCGCCGTCGTCCAGCGCGAGAGCCCGACTTTCTGGGCCGTGTTCAACAACGCCTACGATGTCGAAACGGTCAAGTACATCCCGTTCACCATCGCCTGCATCCTGCGCGGTCTCGGCTTCCGGGTTCTGATCATGGCGGAGCGACAGGGGACCGACGGCGACGCCCTGAAAAAGGAATGGCGAAGGCTGGCGCCCCGTTCCTTCATCTTCACGCCCAATCCGACGGCAAAGCACCTGCACATGCAGGAAGGCCATTTTGTCGCCTTCTTCGGCGACAGCGATCAGGATATGCTCGAGGCCATGAAGGTCAACGTCCTCGGCGTGCGCATCCGGCGTGGTAAGCGCTCGGTCAAGAACGACCCTTACTTCCCCGGAAGGATGGGAGAGGTTGTGATTCCCCTGTCGCAGTTTTGACGGTCTTGGCAGCCATTGACATGCCTCGATTCATGGGGTAGAATGTCGATCGACGCTGGAGAGAACAATATGTGGCCAATTTGGCCACAATTGGAGATAAAATGACTTCCCCTTTGCGCCGTCCCCTGCTCGTCGGCAACTGGAAGATGAATCTGACCATGGTCCAGTCGATCGAACTGGGAAAACTGGTCGCTGGTGGGGCCGGAGCGGCTTCGGGCGAGGTTGCTGTGTGCGTCCCCTTCACTGCGATCGCCGTCGTGCGAGAAGTTCTCAGGGGAACCAATGTCCGCCTTGGCGCCCAGAATTGCCACTGGGAAGTTTCCGGCGCCTACACCGGCGAGATTTCCGTGGACCAGCTTCGCGACGCCGGCTGTCAGATGGTCATCATCGGCCACAGTGAGCGCCGCAAGCTTTTTGGAGAGACCGATGAGTCCGTCAACAGGAAGCTGGGCGCAGCGCTCAAGGGCGGGCTGACTCCGATCGTGTGCGTGGGCGAGACGTTGGAGGAGCGTGAGGCGCAGAAGACTTGGCGCGTGCTCGAAACGCAGATCGAGGGCGGCCTGAAAGGTTTCGCGCCTGCCGACCTTTCGAAAGTCGTTATCGCGTATGAGCCGGTGTGGGCCATCGGCACCGGCAAGACCGCGTCGCCCGCTCAGGCGCAGGAAGCGCACCTATTCATCCGCTCCCAGCTGAAGAAGATTCACGGAGAAAGTTTTTCTGCGGGCACAAGGATTCTTTACGGAGGTTCTGTGACCGCGGAAAACGTGGACAGTCTGATGGACTCGGCCGATGTGGATGGCGCGCTTGTCGGCGGCGCCAGCCTCAAGAAAGACTTCCTGCGCATCATGGGCTTCCAGACAGCGCGATGAGTCCCGCCACTTCTGCTCTCGTCGAGGGCCTGGCAGTCGAGATCAAGAAGCGCATGAAGCGTTCTAGGCTGGCCATCCCCGTGGGCGTTTCGAACCGACATTGCCACCTGACTGAAGAGCACTTCAAGATATTATTCGGCCGGGGTGCGACGCCGAAGAAAATTAAGAACATCAAGCAGCCCGGCTTTTACGCCGCCGAAGAGATGATCGCCGTGAAAGGACCCAAGGGCGAGCTCAAGAATATTCGTCTCGTCGCACCCTACCGCGACCACACCCAGATCGAGCTGGCCGTGAGCGACGCGTTGGCTGCCGGTCTCAAGCCGCTCGTGCGCGAGTCTGGCGACGTGAAGAACTCGCCCGGCGCCCTTCTTATCGGTCCGCGTGGTCAGGTGGAGCTTAAAGAAGGCGTGATCGTCGCCCAGCGCCACCTGCACTTTTCCCCGAGCGAGGCCGCGGCCCTTGCCGTCGCTTCCGGCGAGGTCGTTCGCGTGCGCTGCGGCTCGGGAGGCGGGCGCTCCATCGTTTTCGAAAACGTCGTCGTGCGCGTATCGGACAAGTACAGCCTCGAGTTCCATGTCGACACCGATGAGGCTAATGCCGCCGGACTTAAGACCGGCGACGTCGTACATATCGCGTAAGGAGAACACTGAATGAACGCACTTGGAATGATCGAGACCCGCGGCCTGATCGCTTGCGTCGAAGCTGCTGACGCCGCCGTAAAAGCCGCCGACGTCCGCATCGTCGGCTACGAAAAAGTCGGCACCGGCCTCGTGACCGTGCTGTTCCGCGGCGAGGTCGCCGCCTGCAAGGCCGCCTGCGACTCGGGCGCGGCCGCCGCTCAGAAGGTCGGCGAGCTGATCGCCGTACACGTCATCCCGCAGCCGCACCCGGATCTCGAGGGCAAGATGCCGATCTCATCCCCCGAGACCTTGGCGCGCAAGAAGTGATCGTCTTATGATTTTCGCCCGCGTGACGGGCACTGTCGTCTGCACGCTCAAGGACGAGAAGCTGGTCGGTTCCAAGCTGCTGCTGGTGCAGCCTGTGGATCTGGCTGGTTCTCCGAAGGGCAGCCCCCTCGTCGCCGTCGATTCTGTCGGCGCCGGCGAGGGGGAGCTCGTCCTTCTGGTGCAGGGTTCGAGTGCCAGACAGACAACAAAAACCGAAGGACGGCCCGTCGACGCCGTGATCTTTGCGATCGTCGATACGGTCGAACAGTCCGGCAAGACGGCGTTCAAGAAGAGCGAGGACGCGCATGCACAGTGAGGAGATCGCTCGGATCATCTCCGAAGTTCTCAAGCGCTTAGGGAAAGACGAGGGGGTCACCGCTGCCGTGGCCGAGCGCCCGGTCGCTGCTGCCTCGGCGCCAGCCTCATCTTGCGGCGGCCCGGTTCAGCCGACCGTGGACGCGGCCGTGCAGACGGCCCGTCGCGCCCAGGCCGTGTTCCAGGAGCTGGGTCTGGAGGTCCGCCGCGAAGTCATCCGCGCCATGCGCAAGACCGCCATCGCGAATGCCGAGCGCTTGGCCAGGATGGCCCGTGAGGAGACCGGCATGGGCCGTTGGGAAGACAAGGTCCAGAAAAATCTGGTGTGCGCGACGCGCACTCCGGGCGTGGAGGACCTGGTCAGCAAAGCCTACACCGGCGACAAGGGTCTGACCCTCGTCGAATACGCGCCCTACGGCGTTGTCGCCGCGATCACGCCCTCGACCAATCCCGCCGCCACAATCATCAACAACGCGATCTCCATCCTCGCGGCCGGCAACTCCGTTGTCTTCGCGCCGCATCCGGCGTCATTTCAGACCTGCGTGGAGACCATGCGCCTGCTCTGCGAGGCGGCCGTCGCCGCTGGAGCGCCCTCGGGCCTGATGACGACCTACGCCTCACCCTCGCAGGAGAACACCCGCAGTCTGCTTGCGCATCCCGACACGCGCGTGAACATGGTCACCGGCGGTCCGGCGATCGTGAAAGTCGCGATGACTGTGGGCAAGACCTGCAAAACGATCGCCGCCGGCCCCGGCAACCCGCCCGTCGTCGTCGATGAGACGGCGAATTTCCCGCAGTGCGCCTCGGATGTGATCTTCGGCGCGTCCTTTGACAATAATGTCTTGTGCACGGCCGAAAAAGAGGTGATCGTCACCGCCGCGGCCCGGGAGCGTTTCCTCGACGCGATGCGCCAAGATCCTCGGGCGTATGAGCTGAACGCCGGACAGACCGACCAACTCGTCAATCTTGTTATTAAGGTTGGGGGTCGTGGATGCAAAGATCCGGTTCTCAACCGTGATTATGTCGGGAAGGACGCCGCAGTCCTGGCCAAAGGCATCGGCTTGAGCATCCCTCCGGAAGCACGGCTCCTTTGGGCCGAAGTCCCGAACGATCACGCATTGGTGTGGACGGAACAGTTGATGCCGTTTTTACCCGTCACAGTCGCGCCGGACGTCGACAGCGCGATTGACCTTGCCGTGCAAGCGGAAGGAGGGCACCGCCACACCGCCGCGATGCACTCGACCCACGTGGGCAACCTGACGAAGATGGCGCGCCGCATGCAGTGCTCCATCTTCGTCAAGAACGCGCCCACTTTGTACGGTCTTGGCCTTGGCGAAGGCTACGCCACGATGTCGATCGGAACTCCGACCGGCGACGGGCTGACCAAGGCCTCCCATTTCGCGCGCCCGCTGCACTGCGCGCTCGTCGGATACTTTAGGATCGCTTAAGGAGAACCATGCTCGCCAACCTCGCCGTCGGATTTTTGGAATCATCCTCGATCGCCAAAGGCATCGAAGCGACGGACGCCATGGTCAAGATGGCGCAGATCAAGCTCGCCAAGACGACGATCGTCGCGCGCGGCAAGTACATCATCTTCGTGTCCGGGGCCCAGGGCGAGATCGAAAGCGCGATGCGCGCGGGCCGCGAGGTTTTGGGAAAGACGCTCGTGGATGAAGTGCTCATCCGCAACGTCCACAACCAGGTCGTCGCCGCCCTCGACAAGCGCGTCCCTGTCGAGGCCCTAGGCGCCGTCGGCGTCATCGAGACCAAGGAAGCGATCGCGGCCGTGCTCGCGGCGGACGCCGCGGCCAAGGCCGCCGACGTCCGCCTCATCGAGGTGAAGACCTCCGTCGGCGGCGGCAAGGGCTATGTCTCGCTGTGCGGCGCCGTCGGCGACGTCCGTGCCGCGGTCGCGGCCGGCATCAGCGCGATAAAAAAGGAGCTGCTCGTCAGCCACGTGATCATCGCGCAGGCCGATCCCCAGCTGCTCGCGACGGTGGGCAAATAAGATGAGAGTCGTCGTCGGCTCCGATCACGGCGGCTTTGGCGCGAAAGACTTCGTGAAGAAGACCATCCAGAAGATGGGCCACGAGGTCGCGGACTTCGGCTGCCATTCGACCGAGGCCGTGGACTATCCCGACGTGGCCCAGCTCGTCGCCGAGGCGGTCGTGCGGCGCGAGTACGACCGGGGCGTGCTCATCGACGGTTTCGGAGGCGCGGTATGCATGGCGGCCAACAAGGTCTTGGGCGCGCGCGCGGTCGCGGCCTACGACTCGGTCTCGGCGCGCTTCGCGGCCCAGCACGATGACGCCAACGTCTTATGTCTAGGCGGCAAGACGCACGGCGAGCTGATCCTCGCCGAGATCCTCAAGGTGTTCTTCACGACGCCCTTCGAAGGCGGACGGCACGAGGGGCGACTTTTGAAGGTGGGCGCGATCGAGCAGGGGCGCGCGCGATGAAGCTCGCGCGCGTCATCGGCCGCGTGTTCTGCTCCCGCCAGGAGCCGGGCCTCAACGGCAAGGCGATGCTCTTGATCCAGCCCCTGCGCTGGGAGGACGAGGCGCCCGTCGGCGATCCGATCGTGGCCGCCGACGCGGTCGGCGCGGGCTCGTCTGAAAAAGTTTTTTGGGTCGCCTCGCGCGACGCGGCGGTCGCCTTTAAGGATGCGCCGCCGGTGGATGCGGCCGTCGTCGGCATCATGGACGGGCACCAAGTGAAAGATTTTAGGGGAGGCTCGAAGTGAAGTTATCCACCAATCCGTCGTGCGACGGATTGGTGGATAACTTCTCCGTGGCATGGAGGATGGCGTAACATGTTTGTGGCCGAAGTCGTCGGCAACGCGTGGGGGACGCGCAAGCACGGCTCTTTGTGCGACAAGCGCCTGCTTCTCGTGCGGCCGATCGATCCGCTGACGGAGAAGCCGCTTGGCGACGCGGTGATGGCCGTCGAGTACGGAACGGGTGCTGGGCCGGGCTCGGTCGTACTCGTGATGGATGAAGGCGCCTCGGCGAGAAGCGTTTTGAAAGACGAGGCGGCGCCGATACGAACGGTGATCGTCGGGATCGTGGATTCCGTGGTGTCGGGTGGAAAGGTAAAAAAATATGACTGAGGCGCAACTCCGAAACGTCGTTGAAGAAGTGATGAAGGCGCTCGATGCCAAAGGCTTCCTCAAGACCAACAGGTGCGAGTGCGAGAGCGGCCCCAAGGCGCTGAAGGGCGAGGTCAAGACTTCGGTGGGCAGCGCCGGCAAGGTCTTCGGCAACTCGGCCTCTTGGGGAGCGGCGCCCGCGGTTCCCGGCCAGGGACAGTTTTCCGCACTTCCGCCCAAGGCCATCCACGATGAAGACGACGACGACGCGCATGTCGACGCCAAGATCATCCAGGCGGCGGGCGCTTCCCGCGTGTCCGTGTGCAAGCCCACGAAGAAGGGCTCGGACACCGCCCGCTACGTGGACCACACCTTGCTCAAACCCAACGCGACCCAGGAGGAGATCGGCAAGCTGTGCGACGAGGCCAAAAACTTCTGCTTTGCCTCGGTGTGCGTGAATCCGTCGTATGTGGCGCTGGCAGCGCAGTTCCTGAAAGGCTCGGGAGTCAAGGTTTGCACCGTCGTCGGCTTTCCGCTCGGCTCCACGACTCCGACCGTCAAGGCGATCGAGGCGCGCGATGCGATCGCCAACGGCGCCGATGAGATCGACATGGTCATCAACATCGGTGCTCTCAAGTCCGGCAATGATGTGGTGGTCTACGACGACATCAAGGCGGTGCGCGACGCCACGCGCGGCAAGGTTCTCAAGACGATTCTCGAGACCTCGCTGCTGTCGAACGAGGAGAAGGTGCGCGCCTGTGTCGCGGCGAAGAAGGCGGGTGCCGACTTCGTGAAGACTTCGACTGGTTTCGGCGGCGGCGGCGCCACCGTGGAAGATGTCAAACTGATGCGCGAGACCGTGGGCCCGCTGATGGGCGTGAAGGCCTCGGGCGGCATCCGCGACGCGAAGGTCGCGGCGGACATGATCGCGGCGGGCGCAACGCGCCTGGGCACGTCCGCGAGCATCGCGATCGTCACCGACGCCAAGCCGGAGGGGAAGGGCTACTGATTTTAGTGGGTGTCAGGCCTATAGTTACTTGAATTACTCGTTGATGGATTCCAAGAAACAATTCAAGTAACTATAGGCCTGACACCACCATCATCAATCGAGGACTAATATGGCGAAAGAGAAAGACAAGGACGAGAAGCCGCCGAAACACAAGATCAACATCGACCTGCAGTGCGGCGCCTGCGCGGCGATCATGCACACGTACAGGGACCAGCCCCTGCCGAAGTTCTGCGCGGGCTGCGGCGCGGGCCTGCAAAAGTTCTGCTTCAAGTGCCACAAGAGGGTTGAGATGTTCTTTGAGGAGTGGTGGCCTGAGGACGACGAGTGTCAGCGGACCTACACCACGCCGCGGCGCTGCACGCACTGCAACGCTGTGCTCGAGACGGGCGCCGAGGGCCGTGAAGCCCTCGGCGGAGACGATCCGCAGTAATGGGGGAACAGATGGCTGAGATTCGCGAAGCGCTGGGTTTGGTGGAGACGAAGGGTTTTACGGGTATGATCGAGGCGTCGGACGCCATGGCGAAGGCCGCCAAGGTCCGTCTCGTCGGCTACGAGAAGGTCGGCAACGGTCTCGTCACGACTTTGTGCCGGGGCGAGGTCGGCGCCGTACGCGCCGCCGTCGACGCGGCTGCGGCGGCCGCCTCGAAGGTCGGCGAGCTTGTCGCGGTGCACGTGATTCCGCGCCCGCACGACGACCTCGAGAAATATATCGATCGAATCGCCATTAAGCTTGAGCGCTAGATCCGTTGCTCACGCGGGATGATCTGATCGACGTCATCGTCGCCGGTTTGGCCAAGGCCAGACCGACGGCGGCTGCGCGCGCTCGGGGTGTGGCGGATCGGGAGCCCGCGGGTCGACTATTCCTTTCCGAATACGACATAAAAAAGAGGTTGACGCCGGGCGGGCTTCGCCTTACAATTCCCGGGAATGCGATCCTCAGCCCGTTGGCCGCGGATTGGCTGACGTTGAGAGGAATAGAAGTCATCAGAGAGCTTCCCTGACATGGCGATCGACATCAAGAACCTGCTGACGTTGATGGTGCAGAAAGACATTTCGGACATTCATTTCAAGGCGGATTCCGCGCCGGCTCTGCGCGTGCGCGGCGCCATGATCCTGGCGAGCAATCTCCAGAAAATGACGGCCGACGACATCAAGGCCGTCGCCTGCCAGTTGATGAATAAGGAGCAGGCGGCCGAGTTCGAAAAGACGATGGAGCTCGACCTCGCCTACAGCCTCGAGGGCCTTGCGCGCTTCCGCGTCAACGTGTACCGCCAGAAGGGGTCGCTCGGCCTGACCCTGCGCGTCGTGCCGATGAAGCTGCGTACTTTCGAGGAGCTGTGTCTGCCTGTCGAGGCGCTGAGAAAATTAGGGAACGAAAGTCGCGGCTTGATCCTTTTCACCGGCATCACGGGCGCGGGCAAGACCACGACGCTCAACAGCTTTCTGCATTACCTCAATAACAACCATCAGTACCGCATCATCACGATTGAAGATCCGATCGAGTTCTATCACGCGGATGTAAAATCCACGATCGTCCAACGCGAGGTCGGCCTCGATACGCATTCGTTCGGCTCGGCGCTTAAGCACATTCTCCGTCAGGATCCTGATGTCGTCGTCATCGGCGAGATGCGCGACCTCGAGACCATGCAGGCCGCGATCGCCGCGGCTGAGACCGGCCACCTTGTGCTTTCGACCGTGCACACGCTCGACGCGATGCAGACCGTGGACCGCATCGTGGACGCGCATCCGGCGCATCAGCATGCGCAGGTTCGCCAGCAGCTCGCGAACTGTCTCAAGGGCGTCATCGGTCAGCGCCTTGTGCTGTCGAAAGACGGCAAGAGCCGCTTTCCCGCGACCGAGATCATGATTGCCAACAGCTTGGTGCGCCGGCACCTGCTTGAGGGCAAGACCGCCGAGATTCGCAAGGTGCTCGAGGGCGGGGAATATTACGGCATGCACACCTTCGACCAGGATCTTCTGCGCTTGTACAGCGAGGGGAAGATCGAGGACACGGTGGTCCTCGAAGAGGCCACCAACTCCGAGGACGTGGCCCTGCGCCTGAAGGGTCTTGCGGTCGGCGGCGCCTGAGATGGCGGACGAGCCGAAGAAGGAGCATCCCGAGGAGATCGAGGCTATTCTCTCGGACTTGGACGCGATTCTCGCCAAGCCGTCCGATGTGCAATCCGCGCCTAAACCTGCGGAGCCTGCGAAGGAGCTGCCGAAGATCGAGGCCCCCGTGCCCAAGCCCGAACCGCCGAAGGCGGCGCCGGCGCCGCCGGCGACTCCGGCCAAGACGCCGCCGAGTATCGAGCTTGCGCCGCGCGAAGGGATGATCAAGCCTCCGGAGAAGAAGCCCGAGCCTTCGAAGCCGGCGTCGTCTGCACCCGCGTCTATGGCCGCGCCCACGCCCGCGCCCGCGCCCGCGCCTGCGGCTGCGTCTGTTCCTGCGCCCCTCGGCGCACCCGCCAAGACTGAAGCGCTTCCGGCGGACGCGCCCAAGGAGCAGATCCGCCGCGTGGCCTACATCTACACGTCCCCGTGTTCCGAGGCGAAGACGGCTTTTGCCGTGTTCTTGACCCAGGCCGCGCGGACGATCTCGAAGAAGCCGCTGTTCTTGCGTGAGGTTCTATCGCACGAGGTTTCCTCCGCGAGCGATCCAAACGCCGTACTGCAGAAAGCGCTGCAGGCGAAGGCGGCCGCCATTCTGGCCGTCGTTGAAGATTGGCCTGCGGCGAAGGTGGATGAATTGTCCGAGGCGTGCGTGCGCGCGAACGTGTTGTTTCGCACCGTGACGCCGGCAGACGCCCAGAAGAAATCCACGGCGGTCGACATTATCGTGGACATGATGCTCCTGCCGGGAGAGGGCTGATGGAGCGCTGGGAGATTCGGGCCGCTGCGAACGCCGATGACCCGCAGAGGCATCTCCTGCTGCTGCGCGGCGGCGCCGCGGACGTTGCCGCGATTCTGAAGAAATTCGGTGCGTTGTGCGGCCGCCCCACGCCGCTTGACGGCGACGAGTTCAATTTGAGCTTCGTGTTGCACAAGGTGACGCCTCAGGTGCGCGAGAAGCTTAACGTCTGGCTTGGCCAGAGGTGTCCGCAGTCTGCGTCGACCTCTATTCCGCCGCCTCCTCCTCCTCCTCCGGCGAAAGAGCCCTTGATCTCCTTGGGGCCGGAGGCCGTGATGACGCCGCCCGCGCCGATAATTTCCCCACCCGCTGCCGCGTCGCCCGCTGCCGCGTCGCCCGCTCCCACTCCTGTTCCTGCCGGCGCCGCCGCGACGTCATTGACCGAAGAGCTGCGCGCGGACTGGACGTTCGAGACCTTGCTCGTCGGCGCGTACAATCGCTTTGCGCACGCGGCGGCCATGTCCGTGGTGAGCTCTCCTGGTTCGATGTACAACCCTCTTTTCCTGTACGGTGTGCCGGGCACCGGAAAGTCGCACCTCTTGTACGCGATCGCCAACTCCCTGTCGAAGGGCCTTGGCACCGCGTCATTGCTGCTGACCTCGGGCGCTCGCCTGTCGCGCGCGGTGAGCGCTGCCGCCGCGCGCGGATCCATGGCGGCGATCGACAAAAAGACGGCGGATTCCAAGGCGATTTTTGTCGATGACATCCACCTGCTCGCGGTGACCGACCAGAACAAGGATCTGCTTGCGAAGCTCTTCAAGTCCTTCTTCGACCGCGGCCAGCAGGTCGTCCTGACTTCGATGTACCCGCCGAAGGCTCTGGGCGCGCTTGAGGAGGCACTGAAGTTCACGTTCTCGAAGGGCTGGTCTGTGGACCTGAAGATTCCAAGTCCAAACGTGCAGCGCGATCTCGTCGCGGCCGTGGCCGATCGCGTGGGCGCCCAGCTGAGCGGCGACGAGATTGGACAGCTCGCCGACAAGTTGACGGTGTGGGGCTATCAGGATCTGACGCTGTGGGCCAAGCGCCTTGCTGTTCTGCGCAAGATGCGCGCGGCCGCAGGTCAGCCTGCGCCCCTGATGGACCTGTTGCGCCTCATCTACGAGCCGATCGCCATCGGCTCGGAGTCTCCGGCCGTGTCGACGGCGGGGGCCCAGTTTACGCCGCCCGCGGCGCCGGCCGGTTCGCAGCCGCTGGCGATCATCGTGCCGCAGGGGCAGGAAGGTCTCGGGGCCTACGCCGCCAACTTGCTGCGCGAAGCGGGCGCTAAGAACGGCTTCACCCGCGCCTACAACTACGCGCTGATGGGGACGTACGACGCGATGCAGCAGGTCGGCGTTCCCTTCCAGATCGCCGACATGTGCCACCGGGCCGGCGTTGCGCGCGCGCTCATCGTCGGTCCCGGCCCCGACTCGCCGTTGGCCCCGCGCGCGAATGAATTCGGCCATGCGGTGCGCCGCATCCTCGACAGCTCCGAAGTGCCGACGGGCCTAATTCCGCACGCTCAGCTGCAGATCGCGGCCCACTACATCAACGCGCATCTCGACTTCGAAAAATGACCGGAGCCGCCGCCGGTGACGGAACAATTTGCCACCCTCAATCGTCTAAAGGGTGAGTTCACCGCGCAATCAATGGAATTGACCGCCATCGCGAAGGCCGCATCGAAAAGGCTGTCGGGGTTTGTCCCCGGCGCGCTCGTCGCCGTCCTGGCGTCCCTTCTTCTCGGTGCGTGCGCTTTTGGGCATCTGAAGCCCGGTCTCACGAAGGAAGGCTTCGCCGTCGCCGTTGCCGCGCCGACCTTGGATGAGGCGCGACGCCTTGCGGTGAAGGGCGCTCTCGACCTGTTCCTGGCGCCCGGCTCCACGGCGGCGGTAAAAATATCGGAGACCTTCGGCGGGCGGGCCGCCGACTTCACCGGACGTACGCGCTTTAAAAAAGGCAGGGGCGTCATCGAAGTGCGTTTTACGCAATTCCTGCTCGCCCTGGACAAGGAAGGCCTTCTGCGGCCGGAGGGCTTCACATCGCAGGCGCCGCGCGTGCTGCTCCTCGTGTCGGAGCCCTCGGTCGTCCTTGATCTCGGCGTGGGGCCCGCCGCCGACGCCCTGCGTCGCGGCCTGTCCGCTTACGGGCTGACGGCTGTCGACGGGCGCGACGAGCTGAACGATTTTCTGGCCAAGGGAAAGGATCCCGCGGCGCTTGCCGCAGGCGCCGCGCGTCTTGGCGCCGACTGGATGCTCATTGCGGCCGCTTCCGCGGGCGCCGAGCTTGATTTGGTGACCGGCACGTGGCGGGGCCGCGCGAGCCTCGTCGCCGACCAGTACGAGGTCAAGAACGCCGTGCCCGTCGGCCAAATCCAGTCTGACGCGGCGGTGCTGGATGTCTCGTCCGCCGCGGCTCGCGGCAAGGCCCTCGACCAGGCCGGGGAGGAAGCGGCGTCCAAGGTCGCGGCGATGATCACGCGCAGGCGAAGCGGCCGCTCGGAAGGAGCTGTTTTCGTTGTGGGCGGCTCCGATCTCAGCCGCCTGAAGGCGCTGCTCGCCGCCGTGCGCGGCGTGGAGGGCGTGGCGGGCGCGTATCTGGGAGTTTGGCGGGGCGAGGAGGAGACCGTGATCCTGCGCGTGTTCATGACCGGGCTCAAGATCGACGGCCTGGCGGCGCGCCTCCTGCGCCGCGACCCGTCTCTCACCTTGCTGTCGGTCGAGGCCGAGGACGGGCGGCTCGCGGTTGAACTGCCCGGGAGGTCCGAATGAGCCTCGCGCGCGTGCAGGCCATGGGCCTCAAGGGCGTCGAGGGTTATCCCGTCCTCGTCGAACTCGATCTCGCCAACGGCCTGCCCAATTTCGCGACCGTGGGCCTTCCCGACCATGCCGTGCGCGAAGCGCGCGAGCGCGTCGTCGCGGCCCTGCGCAATTCCGGCTACGCGGTGCCCAACCGCCGCGTCACCGTCAATCTCTCGCCCGCGCGCCCCCGCAAACAGGGCAGTCATTACGAGTTGCCGATCGCGCTCGCGCTGTTGACCGCTTCCGGCCAGGTCGCCGCAGGCGCCTGGACGAGGCGCTGGTGCGTGGTCGGGGAGCTTTCTCTTGACGGGCGCGTTCAGCCGGTCTCGGGCGTGCTCGCGATGGCCGCTCGCGCCAAGGCCGTGGGCTTTGCGGCGATCATGGTGCCGGAGGCGAATGCCGAGGAGGCGCGCGCGGCCGGCATCGAGGCGCTGCCCGTCGCCGACCTGCGCGAGGCGGCCGAGCTTGCGGGCGGCGCGCCGCCGCGGCCGCGGGCTTTGGCGGCCCAAGCCGCGTCTCCAGGCGTCTCCGCTCCCGATCTCTCCGATGTGCGCGGCCAGTTCGCGGCCAAGCGCGCGCTCGAGCTCGCCGCGGCCGGCGGACACAATCTCCTGTTCGTCGGCGCGCCGGGCACGGGCAAGTCCATGCTTGCGCGCCGTCTGCCGGGTATCCTCCCGCCGCTGACGGATACGGAGGCCCTTGAGATCACGCTGGTCCAGTCGGCGATTGGGCGCGCGACGCCCGGCCTCGTGCGGGAGCGCCCTTTTCGCGCCCCGCATCACGGCACTTCCGCGGCCGCCTTGATCGGCGGCGGGCCCGCCGCGCGGGCGGGGGAAGTCTGCCTCGCTCACGGCGGCGTTCTGTTTCTCGATGAGCTCGCCGAGTTCCCCCGGCCGGCCCTCGAGGCCTTGCGCCAGCCGCTCGAGGACCGCTGTGTGAGCGTCGCACGCGCGAGGGAAACCGTCGAGTACCCGTCGCGCTTCACGCTTGTGGCGGCGGCCAACCCGTGCCCGTGCGGCTGGCGCGGCCACCCGCGCAAGACGTGCGTGTGCTCTCCGGTGGACATCGGGCGCTACCTGGCCCGTCTTTCGGGGCCTTTGATCGACCGCATCGATCTGCAGATCGAGACGCCGGCCGTTGCGTTCGGCGATTGGGCGGCCGCGACCTCAACGGGTGAATCGTCCGCGATTGTGCGCGCTCGCGTGAGCGCCGCTCGCGAGCGCCAGCGGGCGCGGTGGACGGAATCCCCCGCGCCCCTGAATGCTTTCGTCGACGCGGTCGTGTTTCGCCGCGGTGCGCGCGTGTGCCCGGAGGCGCTCGACGCCTTGGCCGCCGCCGAGCGCAAGACGGCTTTGTCCGCGCGCGCTCTCGACCGCATCCTGCGCGTGGCCCGCACGATCGCGGATGTATCGGAACGCGAGGAAGTGGGGGTCTCCGACGTTTTGGAAGCTGCCTCGTTGCGCGGCCTCGACCGTTTACGGGCGGGTCTGAAGGATCCTAATTTGGAGGCCGTCGCGTGAAGAAACTCATCGTCATCTTTGCCGTGCTGTACGGGACGTATTGGTACGCCAGCCGGAGCTTTCATTTCGCGGACACCTTGGCCTACGCGAGGAAGAACCCGCGGGCTTCCTGGGCGCCGGCCGCGGACTACTATGTCGGCCTCGTCTACTATCAGCGCGCCGAATACGTGAAGTCCCAGGAGGCTTTCACCCAGCTTCTCGCGGACTACGCGACGGGCCCTTACACCGCGAAAGGGCTGCTGCGCCTTGCCTCGGCCGCCGAGGAAAATCGAGACTACGGCGTCGCGCGCCAGTCGTTGGAACGCTTCATCGAGGAGTTTCCCGACCACAAGGACAAACGGATCGCCGAACAGCGGCTGGAGAACATTAAATTCAAATGAGCGCGCTCCCTCCGTTTTCCCGCCTTGTCATGGACGCGATGACGCGCCGCGGTCTGGGCCTGCGCGAGTTGTGCCGCCAAGCGCGTCTTGATCCGTCGTTTCTCTCCAAAGTATTGGCGGGCAAGCGCAATCCCCCGGCGGAAGAGGAAGTCTTGCGGCGCATCGCCGCGGCGTTGGAAACCGACGCCGTGGAATTGGTCGTGGCCGCTGGACGCATTCCCTCGGAGTGGAAGAATTTGACGACCAATGGCGAGCTCCTGCGCCGCGTCGACGCCATGGCGAATTCTGGTCATCCTCGAAAAAATATTTCGTTGCCGTTTCCGTCCAAGCCGTTCAACGAGGAGCTGCTTTAGCCATGTCCGTCCCATGGACCCCGCGTCAGCGTTGGGCCGTCCGTTTGAATGTGGACACGCCTCCGCGCCGTGCCTGGGATCTTCTTGAAACTTTGGGTCCGGAGGGTCTCGATCATGCCGTTGACGTCGATTGGGCCCGCGTCAGCGCGGCGACATTCGAGGACGTCGCCCCGTGGCGCCGCGCCGCCCTTGCCTTCGACGTCGCTGCCGAGGAGCTTCTTGCCGTTGAGCTCGGGGCTCGTCTGATTCTGCGCGGCGATCCGGAATACCCCGACCTCCTTGCCTCGATCCACGATCCGCCGCTCGTTCTCTATGTCCAGGGCTGTCTGGGCTCCTGCCCGCCGGTCGCCTTTGTCGGCACGCGCGTTCCCACGCCCTACGGCCGCCGCATGGTCCGCCGTCTGGCCGGCGACGCCTCCCGCCGCGGCCTGACCATCGTCAGCGGTCTCGCCCGGGGCATCGACGCGGAGGCGCATCTCGCGGCCCTCGACGCGAAAGGCCCGACGTGGGCCGTCCTCGGCACCGGTTTGGGTCACGTCTACCCCGCTGAGCACGGCGCCATGGCCCGCCGCATCGTCGCGGCGGGCGGTGCAGTGATCTCGGAGAGGCCTCTTGAGACCCGGCCTCTGCCGGAACTGTTTCCCCGGCGCAACCGCATCGTGGCCGGCTTGTCCTGGGCCGTGGCGGTCGTCGAGGGGCGCCATAAGTCCGGGTCACTGATCACAGCCCGCCTAGCCGCTGAATATGGCCGTGAGGTTTTGGCCGTTCCCGGCCCGGCCGATTCCGTCATGTCCGAGGCTCCTCACCGGCTTCTAGCCGCCGGCGCGCGCCTGACGGCCACGGTGGACGACATACTGGCCGCGCTGCCCGAAGGTCAAATTCTGGAGGCTCGGCTGGTCCCCATGGCGGCGCCTGCGGCGTTCGCGGCCCCGACGGAGGAAGAGGCCGCAGTGATGGCCTTATTGGGCGCCGATGCCCTCTCCTTAGATGAACTGGTCCAGCTCTCTGGACTTGACACCACGCGCATTTCCTCTATAATGTTCGGGCTGGAACTGAAAGAAAGAGTATCCTCCGTGCCTGGACAACGCTATGCCCAAAAAGAAGCCCGCTGAAAAGAAGCTCGCCAAAGTCGCGCCGAAGGCCGCAGCCCCCGAAAAGACGGTCAAATCCGCCAAGGGCGCGCGCACCGGCCCCAGCCTGCTCGTCGTCGAGTCCCCGGCCAAGGAAAGGACGATCTCCCGCTTCCTCAAAGGTGAATTCGTGGTCAAGTCGTCGTTCGGCCACGTTCGCGATCTCCCCGTCCGCAAGATCGGCGTCAACGTGGACGACGATTTTTCGCCCCAGTACGTCGTCTTGCCCCGCGCCAAGAAGATCCTGGCCGAGTTCAAGTCCTTGGTCTCCAAGGCCGCTTTCGTCTACCTCGCGACCGACCATGACCGCGAGGGAGAGTCCATCGCCTGGCATCTGGTCGACCTGCTCAAGCTGAAGGCCGACCGGGTCAAGCGCATCACCTTCCATGAAATCACCCCGACCGCCATCAAGGCGGCCATCGCCGCGCCGCGCTCGATCGATGAGAACCTCGTGCACGCCCAGCAGGCCCGGCGCGTCATCGACCGCTTGGTCGGCTACAAGCTCTCGCCGCTGCTTTGGGTCAAGATTCAGAGCGGACTGTCCGCCGGCCGCGTGCAGTCCGTCGCCGTGCGCCTGCTGGCCGAGCGCGAGCGCGAGATCAAGGAGTTCGCCTCTGAAGGCTACTGGACTTTGACGGCTGCGCTCGAGAAGGACGGCGCGCCGCCCGTGTTCGACGCCAAGCTCTCTCTGTGGAAGAAGGAGAAGGTCGAGACGACCCGCGCCTACGACCTGTTCTCCGAGCAGTACCGCGTCAAGGCGACGACCTTGCGCACCGCCTCGGACATGGACGCGGTCTCGCGCCTCGTTCAAGGCGGCGTGTTCAAGGTGGTCAAGGTCGAGAAGAAAGAGGTCCGCCGCCGTCCGCCGCCCCCGTTTTCGACGTCGACTTTGCAGCAGGCCGCTTCCCAGAAGATGGGATTTGCGGCCGAACGCACGATGCGCATCGCCCAGTCCCTGTATGAAGGCGTGGACCTTGGCGGCAAGGATCCGGCCGGCCTCATCACCTATATGCGCACCGACTCATTTTCGATCGCCAAGACCGCGGCGGTGGAATGTGCGGCGTTTGTCAGAGAAACCTATGGAGACGGCTACGCTCCTCAAGAACCCCCGACGTATCAGACGAAGTCGCGCGGTGCCCAGGAGGCCCACGAGGCCATCCGTCCGACGAGCGTTCTGCGCACGCCTGAGGAGGTCCGCAAGTTCCTGACCCCCGACCAGATCCGCCTCTACGAGCTCATCTGGAAGCGCTTCGTCGCGTCGCAGATGATCGAGGCGACCTACGACACCGCCGCGGCCGATATCGCAAACGGAGAGTCGCTGTTCCACGGCACGGGCCGTACGCTGAAGAGCGAGGGTTTCCTGCGCGTGTACCGCGACGCGCCGAAAGGCGACGAGGAGCCCGACGAGGAGCCCGAGGAGGAGGAGGGCGGACGCCTGCCCCCGCTGAAGGAGGGCGACGAACTGAAGCTCGTCGAACTCAAGCCCGAGGAGCACCGCACGAGCCCGCCCCCGTATTACAATGAGGCGAGCCTGATTCGCGCGATGGAAAAGCACGGCATCGGCCGCCCTTCCACGTACGCGCCGACGATCAAGACGATCGTGGATCGCGGCTACGTGCGTCGGAACATGAAGGACCGCAAGCTCATTCCAACCGAGCTCGGCATTCTCGTGACCGAGAAGCTCAAAGGCCACTTCCCGGATGTCGTCAGCCTGACTTATACGGCCAACGTTGAGGCCCAGCTTGACAAGATCGCCGAGGGCGCGGCGGCTTGGACCGACGTGGTCAAGACCTTTTATGCGCCGTTCTCAAAGGCGTTGAGCTCTGCTGCGACCGAGATGGAGGCCTCGCGCATTGAGCCGAAGATGTCAGACGAGCTGTGCCCGATCTGTACCGCGCCCATGCTCATCCGCGAGAGCCGTTTCGGCAAATATCTGTCCTGTTCGACCTTTCCAAAATGCAAGGGCAAGATCCAGCTCACGCCCGAGGGCCAGAAGGTCGTCCTCGAGATGACCGGCGAGAACTGCGACTTGTGCGGCAAGGCGATGGTCATCCGCACGGGTCGCAAGGGCAAGTTCATGGCTTGTTCCGGCTATCCGGAGTGCAAGAACACGTTCTCGCTCGATGCCGACGGCAAGAAGGTCGCGGGCTCGCGCCCGCTGCGGACCACGCGTCCCTGTAACAAGTGCCAGAAGCATATGTGGCTGCGCACGGGTAAACGTGGCTTCTTCCTGACCTGTCCCGGCTATCCGAAGTGCCGCAACTTGAAGCCGGTGTCGAAGGAAGAAGGCGAGAAGCTCCGCGTCGAGGGCGAAGCCCTGCTGGCGGCGCAGATCGCCGCGCGTCTTGCCGCGCCGCCGCCCGCGATCCCGCAGGCTCAGGGCTGACGCGCAGGCCATGACCAAGCTCGCCGCGGACTCGGGAGCGTTGCGCCTTGAGACCGAGCGTTTCCTGACCCATCTGCGCGCCACGCGCAACTACTCCCCGCACACCCTGCGCGCCTACGGCAAGGACCTCGAGGCGTTCGTCGTCCAATATCCGGGGCTCGAGCCGGGCGCGATTGAGCGCGTGCATGTGCGCGCTTTCCTGTCCGGCCTCCAGAAAGAGGGGGGCGGGCTCGCGCGGGCGACGATTCTGCGGCGCATGGCGGCCCTGCGTTCGTTTGTCAAATTCTTGCGCGCCGGCGGCCGCCTGAAGGGCAACCCGATCTTCGGCGTTCCCCTGCCCAAGCGTGGCCGTCCTCTGCCAAAATTCCTCACGGAAAACGAGATGACGGAGCTGTTTGCCGCGTCCCGCAACGACAATGCGAATCAGCATGTCCGAGATCGCGCTTTGTTGGAGCTGATCTATTCTTCCGGCCTGCGTCGCTGCGAAGTCGCGGCGCTCAATGTGGGCGATGTGGACTCCCTGAGCGGGACCGTGCGCGTATTCGGAAAAGGCTCGAAGGAGCGAATCGTCCCCGTCGGCAACGACGCGCTCAGATGCCTGCATGATTACCTCAAGCGGAGGGGCGGGTCTGAAGACGCCGCGCCTCTGTTTCTCAACTCGCGGGGCGGCCGTCTGTCCGATGGAGGCATCGTTTACCTGCTCAGCCGGTGGATCAAGCGCTCGTCCCTTAAGAAAAAAATAACACCCCATGTCCTTCGGCATAGTTTTGCCACGCATTTAATGAACAGAGGCTGCGACATTCGAACGGTCCAAGAGATGCTTGGGCATGTCAGCCTGCAGACGACCCAGATCTACACTCACGTCTCCCTCGACCGGATCAAAGAGGTCTATAAAAAAACTCACCCGCGGAACGCGGGATGAAAGACAAGATCGAGCTTCTCATGGAGGAAACCGGCTGCGACCGCGGCGAGGCGGAGCTCGCTCTCGAGATGTGCGGCTACGAGGTCGAGGCGGCCGTCCGCCAGATTCCGCGTCTGCTCAATGACATCTGCGCGCTCAAGGGGAAGTTCGTGCGGCTCAACGAGAACCAGCATGGGCTGTTCCTTGTCGTGCTGAACCTCAAGAGCCGCAAGGTTCTGCGCTCGCGCGCCGTCATGTCCTACGACCCGGCGGTATGTGCCGTCGAGCTCGCCGAGGATTGGTTTGCCTTCGAGAAGCACCTGTACGGCTGCCGCCTTTGGGACGGGAGCCTCCCGGCCGAGAGCCTCGAAGTCGAGCAGCGCTTGGCCGCTCACTTTCGCGCGGCCGGGCCCGAGGTCTTCGACCGTTTGCGCGCGTCGACTTCGGAGGAATCGACCGCCGAGCTCGCCGGACCCTTGCGCGCGTATTTTCGCGATCAAAGTTTGAGCCTCCGCGCGAAAAAGGATATCCTCGACCTCGGCCAGTTCCAGTCCCTGCGCAAGGTGCCGGCGCCGGCTGCTCGCCGCGGCAAACCCGAGCCGGGCGTGCCGTCCGCGGATGGTTTGCTCGTCTTGAAGATCATTCTTGAGGAAGATCCGAATGGTTTGCCTGCGAGCGCGCTGCACGCGGGAGACATGATGTTCGCGCGGATCGTCGATGGACGGGATATCGCGCGGTATCTCGCTCGGCTGTTCGGTGGACTGACGGCGTCGGGACCGGTGCCCATCGAGGCGCCGGTTGAGGCGATCGAGTCGAGTCAGGCGGGGACGCTTGTGCGCGTGCGCTTCGCCGTCGGAGTCGCAGGCGACGCGCTCGTGCCCGGTGAGAAGCGGTTGAAGGCCGCGCGCGGCGTCGCTCACGGCCGCGGCGACGGTTCGTGGTGGCGTCGATTTTTTAAAGGATGATGGTTGGCGGTTGGCGGTGTCAGGCCTATAGTTACTTCAATTACTCGATCGAGTAATTGAAGTAACTATAGGCCTGACACCCTGATAAAAGGAGACTTCATGCCGGCACTCGTGGTTGTGGGCGCGCAGTGGGGCGACGAAGGCAAGGGCAAGATCGTCCATTTTTTGGGCAAAAGCGCGGACTGGGTCGTGCGTTATCAGGGCGGCAACAACGCTGGCCACACGGTGGTCTTCGGCGGGCAGAAGTATGCCCTGCACCTGACCCCGTCCGGCATTCTCGCCAAGGGCTGCAAGAGCGTGATCGGCAACGGAGTGGTCATCGATCCGAACGCTTTCATCAAAGAGGTTAAGATCCTCGAGGGCCGGGGCATCAAGGTGCGGGGCCGTCTTTTCGTCAGTCTCGCCGCCCATGTCATTCTCCCGTACCACATCTATGTCGACACTTTGCGCGAGGAGGGGGGCCGAGGCATCGGCACGACCAAGCGCGGCATCGGCCCGTGCTACGAAGACAAGGTCGCCCGCATCGGTATCCGCATCGCCGACTACCTTGAGGCCGAGTCCTTCCGCAAGCTCGTACGCCAGAATCTCAAGGTCCGCGCGGTCGAGCTGACGAAGGTCAAGCCTCTTAGAGACATTGAGGCTGAGGTGTTCAAGGACTATGACCGCCTGCGCCGCTTTCTGGCTCCGTTCGCGGCCGACTGCTCAAAGCTTCTCGACGACGCGCGCCTGAAGCACAAGCGTCTTCTCCTTGAGAGCGCCCAAGGGTCGATGCTCGACCTTGATCACGGCACCTATCCGTTCGTGACCTCCTCGAACCCCGTCGCAGGCGGAGCCTGTGCGGGTGCCGGCATCGGTCCGACGGCGATCACGGCCGTTATGGGCGTCACCAAGGCCTACACGACGCGCGTGGGCTTGGGACCTTTTCCGACCGAGGTGGAGGGACGTGTCGGCCGCTACATCCGCGAGGTCGGTAAGGAGTACGGGACGACGACTGGCCGCGCTCGGCGCATCGGCTGGCTCGACATTCCTCAGCTCAAGGCCGCCATCCGCATGAACGGCATGACCGCGCTGACGATGACCAAGCTCGACACGCTTGCGGGCGTGCATCCGATCAAGGTTTGCGTGGGCTACAGGCTCGGTCAAAAGCGCGTGGACGACTTCCCCGTGTCCCGCCGTAGCCAGCTCGATGTCGAGCCCGTCTACGAGAGCTTTCCGGGCTTCTCCGGCGACCTAGGCAAGGCGAGGAAGTTTTCCGACCTTCCGCGCGGCGCGCGTGAGTACGTGCTTGCCGTTGAGAAGAAGCTCGGCGTTCCGATCGTGATCGTCTCCGTTGGTCAGAGCCGGGAACAGACGATCGTGCGCGACGCGAGGCGGCTGTGGAGCTAGCTGTCGGGGAGAAGTCTGGGTCTTGACAATGCAATGGGGCCTGTTATACTGCAGGTGGGTTCGCGCTTTCGCTCGGCCTCAGCTTGCCATCAACGGGACAGAGGGGTTCGATGGCCAGTGGGGCCGGGCCTGTTTTTGGCCCAGGCGTCCGAATAGGCTTGATGGTGGGGGCGGCGACTCGCTAGAATAGCGCATGAATCTGCTCGGCAAGTCCTTCCCCAAGCGCTTCTGCGCGGTGTTCTGCCTCCTTGCCGCGGTCGCCTACCTCCCGATGCTCGTCGGTATCCCCAGCAACGGGGTGTTCTCCTCCGTCGAAAGCGTTTGGCACGACCTCTCGTTCACTGTGCGCGAAGGGAGCATCAGGACCGGCGATCCTCGGCTCGTCCTGGTGGCCGTCGATGACGACACGGTGCACAGGCTCGGTTTCCCGCTGCCGCGCAAGGCCTACGCGCAGGCGCTCTCGAAGTTGAAGGACTACGGCGTTGCGACCGTGGTATTCGACGTGCTCTTCTTCGAGAACCGCGCGGGCGATGCTGAACTCGCCGCGCAGACGAAGCGGCACGGCAAGGTCGTCCATCTCTTTATTGCAGAGAGGCCCGAGGGAGTCGAGCAAGTCCGCGTGCAGATGGCGGTCAAGCCGCTCAAGGACGCCGCGCAATTCCTCGGTTCGCCGAGCATCGCCCGGCATCTCGATGATGACGGGCATATCCGCACCTTCCTGCTGTTCAACCGCGATTTTGAGGATCCTGTGCTGAAGAACGGCCAGCCCGCGGCCTCCCTGGCGGCCGCGGCGGTGGCGAGTTTCTCGGGCAAGACGCTCGAGCAGGTGCTGAAGGAAAATCCCGCGGACCAGACGCCGATCCCGGTTCTCAACTTTCGCAAGCCCGTCGAGTGGGCTCGGCATGAGAACGGCGGCTCGAGGGACAAGTATTTCTCGCCCTACCGCACGATCTCCCTGATGGATGTGATCTCGGGCGAGCTCTCGAAGGCGCAGAAAGAGTCGCTGAAGGGCGCGCTCGTCATGGTCGGCTCCATCAGTACCGGCTACTTCGACCATTACCCCGGTCCGTTCACCGCCCACACGCCCGGCCTCGAATTCCATTTGACGGCCATCGACAACGTCCTGAACGGCGACGCGCTTGCGGCCACCAGCCGATTGCTCGTGCTCCTACTCGTGGTGCTTACAGTCTGGCTGCCCTATTTCTTCCTGCGCGCGCTGTCTCCCGCCAAGAGCGCGCTCGCCGTCGCGGCGTTGCTCGCGGCGATGGTGTGGGGCTCTCTGAGTCTGGCGGGGCGTGGTGTGATGATCTATCCGGTGGCGCCCGGTCTGGTCATGATCGTGAGCTTCCTTGTGCTCACCGTGCACCGTGTCCTCATCGAGGACGCGGCGAAGCAGTTGATCAAGGCCAAGTTTGGGCAGTTCGTCTCACCTGAGATCGTCGAAGAGCTGGCCAATGACCCCGAGAAGGCCAAGCTCGGCGCGCAGAAGCGCGAAATGACGGTCTTTTTTCTCGATATCGCGCACTTTACTCAGATCTCGGAGAAGATGGGTCCCGAGGCGCTGATTGCGTTCCTCAACAGGTATCTATCTGCTCTCAGCGAGGTCATCCTCGACCGTCGCGGCACGATCGACAAGTTCATCGGCGACTGCATCATGGCGTTCTGGAACGCTCCGCTCGAGAATAAGACCCATGCCCGCGACGCGGTGCTCGCTGCCCTGCATTGCCAGGCCATGATCGGCGAACTGAATAAGAATCTTGACCCTGGCCTGCCGGAGATCCCGGCGATTCGCATCGGGGTCAACACGGGTTTGATGAACGTCGGCTTCACTGGGACTGAGCGCAAGATGCAGTACACCGCGATCGGCGATGAGGTCAACCTCGCCTCGCGCCTGGAAGGGGCCAACAAATTCTTCGGCTCGAGCATCATCATCAGCGCGCCGACTTACGACGGCGCGAAGGACGCGGTCGAGGCGCGCTATCTCGGGCGCGCGCGCGTGGTCGGCAAGCAGACGCCGGTGCCGGTCTATGAGCCGCTTGCCGAAAAGGGCAAGCTGACGCCGGCGTGGGCGAAGGCCCTGCCCGTCTGGGAAATGGGCATCCAGGCTTTCTACGACAAGAAGTACGAGGCAGCCCTCGCCGGGTTCACGGAGTTCTTGAGTCTGATGCCTCAGGATGGACCGGGCGAGCTGTACCTCAACATCTCTCGCGACTACGCGGCCCTGCCGCCCGACGATTGGGACCAGGTCTTCAACCTCACGGCGAAATAGAGATGAATATTTTCTGGCGGTTAATGTTCGGCCACCTGCTCTGTGACTTCACGTTTCAGACGAATTTCATCAATCGTTGGAAGCGTACAAGCATGTGGGGCCTGCTCGTGCACAGTGTGATGCACCCGGTTGCCTATCTGATCGTCGCCTGGCCTTTCCTTGGCGACTATTGGGTCGAGAATGTTTTCTTTCGTCTTGATGGTTGGTCGTGCGTCGGGATCATTTTCATCTTTCACTTCCTTGAAGATTGGTGGCGTGTGTACACCATCTTCAAGTACGGGATGCCTGACAACACCCTGTTCTTCGCCTGGGATCAGGTCATTCATTATGCGGTGATCTTTTCCGTAGCGCCCCTGGCCGTCACCACGACGGCGACGGCCGTGTTTTTCCCGGAGAAATGGCCGGTGCTCGGCTGCCTGTTCGTGCTCGTCACGCACGCCTGCACCGTGCTCGTCTACTTCCTGGAGAAGGATCTCCACGGCGCCGACTACCCCGGCGACGATGAGAAGTACCTTGCGATGGCTGAGCGCCTCGTGTTGGCGCTGTGCTTCCTGTTTCCGAGCGTGCTTGGCTCGTGCGCGCTCGCGGCGGGCTGGCTTGGGGTGATGTTCTTTCTGCGCCGGCGTCGCTTGTTCGACTTGACCACTTTCAGCTTCTACATGGGTGCGGCTATCGCGGTGCTCTGCGGGCTGGGCGCCCGGGCCATCTACTACTTGTAGGGGACCTTCATGAACGATATCCTCATCCTCTCCGCCTCGCGTACTCCCATCGGCGCGCTCAACGGTGCGCTCGCCCAATACACCGCGCCGCAGCTGGCCGCCAAGGCTGTCGCGGATGCGATCGCCAAGGCCGGAGTCAAAGCCGAGGAGCTGAGCGAGGTCGTGCTCGGCTGCGTGATCAGCGCCGGCATCGGCCAGGCGCCGGCGCGCATGGCCGCGATTGGAGCCGGCATTCCTGTTTCTGTCGGCGCCACGACGGTCAACAAGGTCTGCGGCTCGGGCATGAAAGCAGTCATGATGGTTTCTCAAGGGATCGCCCTTGGAGAGGGCGACTACGGATTGGCCGGCGGCATGGAGTCCATGTCGAAGGCGCCGTACCTTCTTGACAGGGCTCGCTCCGGGTACCGCTATGGCGACGCGAAGCTTCTTGACTCCGTGCTGCGCGACGGTCTGACGGATCCCTACGAGGGCGTGCACATGGGGGACTGCGGCGAGCTGTGCGCCAAGGAGCACGGCTTGACGCGCGAGGCGCAGGACGCGTGGGCGGTGCGCTCGTATGAGCGCGCGCAGGAAGCCGTCGCCAAGGGTTGGTTCAAAAACGAGATCGTCGCGATCGACGGTATCGAGCTTGATGAGGAGCCTGGCCGCGCCAAGCTCGATAAGATCGGCAAGCTGCGTCCCGCGTTCCAGAAGGATGGGACCATCACCGCCGCCAACGCCTCCAAACTCAACGATGGCGCCGCGGCTCTCGTGTTGGCGAGCACGAAGGGCGCGGCAGGCAAAAAGCCGCTCGCTCGGATCGTCGGTTGGGCCACGCACTCGCAGGAGCCGAAGTGGTTCACGACCGCGCCGGCCGGGGCCGTGCAGAAGCTGTTGAAAAAAATCGGCTGGACCGTCGATCAAGTGGATCTCTTTGAAGTCAACGAAGCTTTCGCCGTGGTGACCCTTGCCGTGGCGAAACTCGCGAACCTGCCCCACGAAAAAATAAATGTCCATGGCGGCGCAGTGGCCCTTGGCCACCCGCTCGGCGCCTCGGGCGCGCGCATCCTCGCGACCTTGATCAACGCGCTCAGAATCCGCGGCGGCAAGCGCGGAATCGCAGGCATCTGCCTCGGCGGCGGGGAGGCCGTGGCCGTTGCCCTTGAACTCGTTTAAGTTAGGCTCGCGCCTCACGCTTGAGCAGCTGTCTTCCGTCGCCGTCGCCGGCTGCAAGGCGGTCCTCCCGTCTTCGGCGCTGCGCCGCGTCGCGGCCTCGCGGCGCGTGCTGGAGCGCGCGATGGCGTCGGGACAGACGATTTACGGCGTCAACACGGGCTTTGGTGAGTTGGCCTCGACGCGCATTTCTACGGAGCGTTTGGCGCAAGTCCAACGCAACCTCGTTTTATCCCACGCCTGCGGCGTCGGGGAACTGCTGTCTCCGGCCGAAGCGCGGGCGATACTCTTCCTGCGCGTCAACGAGTTGAGCCGCGGCTTTTCCGGCGTACGCCCGGCATTGGTCAGGCATCTCGCGCGCATGCTCGACGCAAACATTATTCCGTTGATTCCAAGCCGTGGTTCCGTCGGGGCCAGCGGCGATTTAGCGCCCCAGGCGCACATGGCCTTGGCCGTGATCGGCGAGGGGGAAGTCCTTTATCGCGGCCGCCGGCTTCCCGCCGCGGCGGCGCTCAAACGCGCGGGCCTCAAGCCCTTCCCATTAGCCGAGAAAGAGGGCTTGGCGCTCCTCAACGGCACCCAGGCCATGCAGTCCGTCGGCGGCTTGGCGCTGTTGGCCGCGGAACGGGTGTATCGCGCCTCCAACCTGGCTTGCGCGGCTTCTCTCGACGCGCTCACCGGCACGCCCGCGCCGTACGACGAGGCGATTGTGCGCTTAAAGCCCCATCCCGGTCAAATATCCGCCGCGCGCTCTTTGCGCCGGCTGCTGGCCGGCTCCGAGATCCGCAAGTCGCATATCGTCGACGATCCGCGCGTTCAGGACTCCTACTCCCTGCGCTGCGCGCCCCAGGTGCACGGCGCTGTCCAAGACCGCTTGACGCAGGCTCGTCGGGTCGTCTCGGTGGAACTCGGCTCGGTCACCGACAATCCGCTTGTCGCGGGCGGCCGCGTGATCTCCGGCGGCAACTTCCATGGCCAGGCCTTGTCGTTCGCTTTCGACTCCGCCGCCGGCGCGCTCGCAGCGCTGGCCAACATCTCCGAGCGCCGCACTTTTCAGGTCACGGCAGGCAGCGCGCCGCGCCTGAAGCCTTTTCTCGCCCGCGATCCGGGCGTCGAGTCCGGCTACATGATCGCCCAGTACGTGGCGGCCGCACTCGCCTCCGAGAACAAGACGCTCGCGCATCCGGCCTCTGCCGATTCCGTGCCGACCTCCGCGAACAAGGAAGATTTCGTTTCGATGGGGATGTGGTCCGCCCTCAAGCTCAAGAAAGTCATCTGGAACTCGGCGCAGGTGGTCGCTATCGAGCTTGTCTGCGCCGCCCAGGCCATCGAGTTCCACCGCCCGCTCAAGTCGGGACGCGGCGTGGAAGCGGGCCTCGCCGTCTTGCGCTCGAAGGTGAAGGCCTCCCGCGGCGATGAAGTTCTCTCGGGTAAGCTCGAGATCGCGCGCGAGCTCATCTTGTCCGGCGCCTTCGACTGAGATAAGATAAGAGTGTCAGGCCTATACATTCGTCAAATTCTGTTGAATAATAGGCCACACAATTTGACGAATGTATAGGCCTGACACTTGATTCTTGATCATATGATGCGAATCATACAGGCGCCGCGCGGTGGGAAGATGTCCTGCAAGGGTTGGCAGCAGGAGGCGGCCCTGCGCATGCTCATGAACAACCTCGACCCTGAGGTCGCCGAGCGCCCGCAGGACCTGGTCGTGTACGGCGGGCGGGGCAAGGCCGCGCGTAATTGGGCCTGCTATGACGCGATCGTCGCCGCGCTCAAGGCGCTTGGAAACGACGAAACCCTTCTCGTGCAGTCCGGCAAACCCGTCGCGGTGTTCCGCACGCACGATCTGGCGCCGCGCGTGCTCATCGCGAACTCGAACCTCGTGGGCAAGTGGGCAAACTGGGAACATTTCGATGAGCTCGACAAAAAGGGGCTCATGATGTATGGCCAGATGACGGCCGGCTCCTGGATCTACATCGGCACACAGGGCATCCTGCAGGGCACCTATGAGACGTTTGCTGCCGCCGCAAGACGCCATTTCTCGGGAAGCCTGACCGGTCGGCTTGTCGTCTCCGCCGGCCTTGGCGGCATGGGCGGGGCGCAGCCGCTCGCGGCGACGATGAACGGCGGCGTTTTCCTCGGCATCGAGGTGGACCCAACGCGCCTGCGGTTACGGCTCAAAACAAAATATCTAGATGTCGTCGAAGAAAATCTCGACAAGGCGCTCGAGCGGGTGAGTCGGGCCAAGGAAAGGGGGGAGGCTCTCTCGGTCGGCTTGCTCGGCAACGCGGCGGACATCATCCCGGAACTGGCCAAACGGCATTTCCCCGTTGATATACTGACCGACCAAACATCCGCTCACGATCCTTTGTACGGATATATACCGGCGGGCTACGATGTGAGCACGGCCGCCCAACTCAGGAAGAAGAACCCAGTCGCGTATCAAAAGAGATCCATTGCGTCGATGGGTCAACACGTTCAAGCGATGATTGCTCTTCAGAAGCAAGGCGCAGTCGTTTTCGATTACGGCAATAATATTCGCGCCCGCGCCGCTGAGGCGGGCGTCAAGAACGCCTTCGATATCCCGGGTTTCGTGCCCGAGTATATTCGCCCACTGTTTTGCGAGGGCAAAGGGCCGTTCCGCTGGGCGGCGTTGTCCGGCGATCCCGAGGATATCCGCGTCACCGACCGGGAGGTCTTGGCCGCCTTCCCGAAGAACGCGGCGTTGCGGCGTTGGATCGAATTGGCGGAAAAAAAAGTCGCGTTCCAAGGTCTTCCGGCCCGCATTTGTTGGCTGGGTTACGGAGAGCGCGCCGAGATGGGCTCGCGCCTGAACTGGCTCGTCAAAAAGAAGAAGGTCGCAGCGCCCATCGTGATCGGTCGCGACCATCTCGACTGCGGCTCGGTCGCAAGCCCAAACCGGGAGACCGAGGCCATGCTTGATGGCTCCGACGCGGTGGCCGACTGGCCGATTTTAAACGCCCTCCTTAATACCGCCTCCGGCGCTTCCTGGGTCAGTTTCCACCACGGCGGCGGCGTGGGCATGGGCTACTCGCTTCATGCCGGGCAGGTCACCGTCGCGGACGGCACCAAGGCGATGGGAGCGCGGCTTGAACGCGTGCTGACCAACGATCCAGGTCTGGGCGTCGTGCGGCACTTCGACGCGGGATATCCCCAAGCAAAAGCGTTTGCCCTCAAAAACCGATCTCTCAAAATTCCGATGGCGAGGTAATTCTATGGCCAGCGATTATTCGTTTGATGCCGTGTCCGATGTTGATCTTAATTTGGTCTCCGAGGTCGTCGCCGTCGCGATGAAGGAGATCGTCAATCGCTTCGACTTGAAAACGGCCAACGCCTCGATCGAGCTCAACGTGAAGGACAAGAAGCTAATCGTGCGCGCGAGCGACGAGTTCAAGGTGGAGCAGGTTTACGACGTCCTGCTCACCCGCATGGCCAAGCGCGGCCTGCCGCTGAAGAACCTGACGAAGGGGAAGGTGGAAGCAGCGCTCGGCCAGACCGCCCGTCTTGAGGCGGTGATCCAGTCGGGCATTCCGACCGACAAGGCCAAGAAGATGCAGCAGGCCATCAAGGACGCCAAGCTCAAGGTGAACGCGCAGATCCAGGACGGCCAGCTGCGCGTGACGAGTAAATCAAAGGACGAGCTTCAGGCGACGATGAACGCGCTCAAGTCAGGAAATTTCGAGCTCGATCTGCAGTTCAAGAACTTCCGCTAGGGACGCCAGTGTTTGACGGCGCGATGCGCGTCGGCGGCCTTGTCATTCTGGAGCATTTTGGCCAGTTCCGTCCAGGAGATCTGGCCGGCGGGGCGCGGCGGAGCGGGGCGCGGCGGCACGAGCGGGGCGTCCATCGTCAGGGCCTTAAGAGCCTCACCGAGGCGTTCGGCCTCGGCGTTCAGGCGCGCGAAGAACGGGTGCGCGGCGGCCTGGCTGAGATAAAGCTCGATCTTGTGATCGGGCACAGCCGCGATCTTCCCCATCAGCTCCGACACGACATGGACGATGGCTTCGGCGTTGACGATTTCGTTCTGGTAGTACGTTTCGAGGTCTTCAAGCTCCTTGCGCAGAAGCGTGAAGCGTTGCGCGGGAATGCCGTGCTTGCGCGAGAAATGATCCAGCACCGGCAGCCAGGTCTTTTGCGCGTCCAGATTGCGGCGGGCGCTCTCGACTTCCTGCTCGGCCGCGGCCAGGCGGGAGCGCAAAGTCCCCATCGGATTTGCCATTTCGTTTTGTCCGAAAGTCGTCGCGTAATAGGGCAGGCGCATCTTGAGGCCCGACAGGTAATGAGTCGGGTCCGCAAGATAGTTCCAGGCGCCCATGTCTTCGAAGCGTCCATCGAGCTCGTGATCGATCGCCCAGCCGATGAGGCGGGCCACCGTCTCGTTGAGCTCATGGCGGTTGAACGCGCGGTATAGGTTCTCTTTCGCGGCGCGGCCGTACCAGAGGCCGTGGCCGAGAAGCTCGTGGCCGAGAATCGCGGGCAATGACTCGCGCAAGAAATCGAGGTCGCCGTCCACGTAGTGGCGGTTGAGGCGGATTTCCGCGTAGCCCTCCTGTCTCCAGGCGGTGTCGGCCCAGTAGCTGAATTTCTTGCGGCCGTCGACAAGGAGGAGTTTCGAATCGGGGAATTCCGTGAAGTGCACGTGCGCGCTCAGGCCCTCGGCGAGGAATTCTTCGGCGTAGCGTCTGCCCGTTGGGGTTCCGAGCATGCGCTTGAAGGAGTCCTCGAGGGCCTTTTTCTCATCGGCGCGGCCGCGGTCGTCGAGGCGCACGCGTTCGAGCAGGCGTTCCATGAGAGGGCGCGAATGTGTGGCCGGGAGATGCGCGGCGTCGTCGCTCGGGGAGGGCGTGACGACGCCGCCGCCGAGCGCGGCGGCCGACATGAAATTATTTTCGAGCGCGCCGGCTCCGGCCTCGGCCTTCAGGCCCGCGAGATGTTCGGCTTTGGCGCCGTGCGCGCGCAGGCTGTCGATGACCTTCGGGTTTTGTTGCGGGAGAAGCGGTTGGGCGGCTGCGAGCGTGGCCGCGATCGGGAGACTCGGGCCCAAGGGGCGCAGGCTGAGAGGGAGCGTCTGAGCGGGAGGCGTGATCGACGCGGCCGCGGTCAGTCGAGGGAGAGGAGATCGAGGGACTTCGAGCACGACGCGCTGGGCCTCCGCGTTGAGCGCGCAGGCCGCCAGGAAAACTGACGCCAGGAGCCGTCGTTTCATTTCCGTACATCAGTGTACGGAGGATGGGGCGGTTCGCCCAGGGCCCCTCGGGCCCTCCGGACTAGGTCTTCCGACCGGCCAATTTGACGGTCTTTAGGAACGCCCTCCAGGCCTTTTGACCGCGGCGTTCTAGATCCGGGGCCGGGGACTCGCGGGCGTAGGAGAGCACGATGAAGCGGCGGCCGGAGGTGGGCAGGATGAGGAAGATTTCCTGGCCGAGCATGGTTGGGCCGGAAAGTGCGTGCGGGTCGCCGAGGTTGATGGGAAACCCATGCTTGTAAAGCGCGAGTCGGCGGCCCGCCACCGTGATGTTTCCGATGGCCTCGGGTTTGCGGCCCATCGTCGATGCCGCTGGCCCGGCCAAAAAGGAAGCGGGATTTTTGTAGCCGCTGCCTGGAGCGCCGAAGACGCGCACCGCGATGCGGTCGAGGCCGTCGACGAAGGCCACGACCGGATCGGCGCCGCCGCCGTTGGCGTACTCTTCGACTTTCCAGCCGCCTTTCGGCGGCTGGAAACTAATCAGGGCGGCAACGGCCTGCGACGGGGTCGTGATGGTCACGGTTTTTGATGCCTCCAGGGAAGTCGCGGCCGAGGCGGCGGCCGAGAGCGCGAGGACGGCGGAAAGGACGAGCTTCATTCTGTTTTCTCCCAATGATCGGTCTCGGTGCGATCTTGTTCCATGAGACGATCTAGATCGTCCCAGGTGAGCTTGCCCGGCACGGGCGGAATCGAGGGCTCCCACGCGCGTCCGGCGACGAGTCCGCGCAGACGGTCGGTGCGTGCGGCCAGGCGCTGCTCGGATTGGCGCATGTAGGTCGAATCGGAGGCTTCGGCCAGTGTCGCCAATGCGGCCGCGGTCTCTGGTTTCTTCCAGTGCGTGATTGTGGCTAACAGGGAGGCACTGATGTCGTCCAAGTTCTTTTGGTGGGCATCGTTCCAGATAATGGTGGCGTCGATGTCTTCCGACAGGGAGGAAAACTGTCCTCGGTCCATGCCGTGGACCGTGACGAAGTGCTCGATGGCCGACCGCCAGGCGACCACCGCCACGGCGTAATCCCGTATTTTTTTGCGATCTATTTCGATGGCGTCGACGCGGCCTTCGAGCGTTGCCAGCGGTGCGCGCATCTCCGCGAGACTCAGGGTCGTCGCGTAGTAGGGTAGATTCGTCACCAGGTTGTTGTGATATCTCTCCGGATCAGCGAGGTAGCTCCACATATGCTCGCTGTCCAGGGGCCCGCCCAGTTCGGTCTCAACCAGCCAGCCGATCAATCCCGCGCCGGCTTCGTCGCCACGGTAGTAACCGATGACATCAGGCGGAACGCCCGCTTTTTCCGACCGCTGAGCTTCGAAGGCGTGACCGAACAGTTCATGGCCGAGGGTCGCGGTCATGTCCACGCGCCGGTAGTCCGGGTCCGTTTCGAGGTAGTGGCGGTTGAGGACCACGCGCGGCGGATTTGCGCCCATGATTGTGTAGCCGCCCGAAGCATAGAGGATGCGCCGGCCGTTCTTGATGACCGTCGTCGAATTGTCCACATTGTCGAACTCGATTGTGGCCCTCGCGTCGGAGGCCGTGAACTCCAAGGCGAGCTCGCGGCCGGTCGGGGTCTTGAGCAGGCTCTCCAAGGCTTCATTCATGGCTGCGGCGGCGCGGGGGTCGGCGTCGGGTTTGATACTGAGAGAATGGCGCAGACTGCGCAACAACTCGGTGGCCTGAGCTGTCGGGTCAGCGGTGGGGTTGCTGCCTCCGGCCGGCGGCGGGGTGACCGGATTTCGGAGACCGTCCTCGAAGCTCCCGACGCCGGGCTGCAGCTTGGGTTTTAGGCGGGTGGCCTCGCGCAGGAAGGCGCGGTCCTCGGGGGAAATGAGAGTCCCGCGCATCCAGAAGAGAGTGATGGCCTCATCGTGGAATTCTTCCGGCAGGCGCCCGTCCTTGGCCGCAGTGCGCAGGACGGCGGTGCGCTCGGAGGCGCGCCGACCGAGCAACTCCCAGACCGCGAAATTGGTGAGGAGGTGCTTTGCCGCATCGGCGGCCTTGCGGTCGGAGAGGCGGCCATTGATCAGTTCGTAGCGTCTGCCCTCGAGGGCCAGGAGCCAATCGAGTTCCTCGGGCAGCAGCGCGCCTGGGGCCGCCGCCTCGAACGCGTCCTGCGGAGCCGGATCGGAGACAGGCGCGGACGCGGGGGGCAGGGCGCAGGTCGGGCAGGCGGGCGCGAAGGTCCCCAGTATGAGGAGAAACGAGCCGAGCACGAGCGAGGCGAGGCGTCGGGACATAGGGGCTAGCCGTCTGTAGTATAACCTCGGGTGGGCCGTCGCGCCAGGGGCGTATTTCGTAGAATACGGGTCAATCATGGCGACCGTGATCCTCAATGCCTCCGAAATCCTGACCATGGCGGGCCCGGACGGGCCCCGCTCGGGCAAGGGCAAGGGCGCGCTTGGGCTTCTGCGCGACGGCGCGGTGCTCATCGAGAAAGGCCAGATCGTCGCGGCGGGCCCCAAGGCCGCCGTTTTGGCCGAGCCGCTCGCCAAGGGGGCCAAGATCCTCAGCGCGGAGGGTCGCGTGCTTCTGCCCGGTTTTGTCGACGCGCACACGCATCCTGTTTTTGCGGCGCCCCGCCTCGAGGACTTTGAGGCGCGCCTTGCCGGCAAGAGCTATGCCGAGATCGCCGAGAGCGGCGGGGGCATCCTGTCCACGGTGAACGGGGTCCGGGGCGCAAAGGAAGCCGATTTGACGGCCGGACTGCGCGCGAGGGCGCTTGATTTCGTTTCCTCCGGCACAACGACGATCGAGGCCAAGTCCGGTTATGGCCTCGATCTCGACAATGAACTCAAACTTTTACGCGTGATGCGTGCGGTCTCCTCGCGCGGGCCGCTTGAGATCGTGCCGACCTTCCTCGGCGCGCACGCCGTTCCGCCCGAGTTCGAGGGGCGCAAAGACGCGTTCGTCGAGCGCGTCTGCAAGACGATGATCCCGCGCGTGGCCGAGGAGAAGCTGGCGGTGTTCGTGGACCTGTTCTGCGAAACGGGCTACTTCGATCGAACCGACCTTGAGCGCATCGCGGCCGCGGGCGCCGCGGCGGGTCTTCAGCTCAAGGTCCATAGCGAACAGCTCTCGCGAATGGGGAGCCTTTTAACCGCGCTCAAGCTTGGGGCCGTCACGGCCGACCATCTGGATTGCGTTGAGGAAGAGGACATCCGCGCGCTCGCGGCAGCCAAGACGGTGGCCTGCCTTGTGCCCGGCTCCAACTATTTTCTCGGCAAGCCCTACCCGCCCGCGCGCCGTCTGCTCGACGGGGGCGTTGCGGTGGCACTCGCCACCGATTTCAACCCGGGGACGTGCCCTTGTTTTGATCTGCGCATGATCATTTCGATCGCCTGCACGCAGATGAAGATGAGCCCGGCGGAGGCGCTGGTCAGCGTCACGATCAACGGCGCGCACGCTCTCGGCCTTGGGGCCACACACGGCTCGCTCGAGCCCGGAAAGACCGCCGACATCGCCTGCTTCGATGCTGAAGATCATCGCGAGCTCGCCTACTGGTTCGGCGCTCCGCGCACGCGCTGGGTCATGAAGCGAGGAGAGATCGTCTACAAGTCCTCATGAAAGTCCTCCTCTTCGACGTCGACGGGACCTTGATTCGCGGCGGCGGCGCCGGGCGCAAGGCGCTCAACCGCGCTGCCTACGAGCTTTACGGCAAGAAAAACGCGTGCTCGGAACTGTCGTTGGCCGGGCGCACCGATCGGTACAATTTCAGAGAAATCGACCGGGTCGTAACGGGAAAGAGGCCGACACGCGGAGCGATCGAAAGGCTCCATCAGGCATACTTGAGGTTTTTGCCGTACTACGTGAAGGCCGCTATCCGCCGTCGGACCTATCACATCCCACCGGGCCTCAAGACCTTGCTCAGACAACTCAGTCGAGATCACCGCGTTTTGCTTGGCCTCGGCACGGGGAATATGGAGAAGGGGGCCCGCATCAAGCTTGAGCCGTCGGGCTTCAACGCCTACTTCCTGTTCGGCGGCTACGGTTCCGACGCGTTTCACCGCCACTCCCTGTTGAAAAAAGCCGTCGTCCGCGCCAAGAAGTTGGCCTCCGCTTCGTTTACGGCAAAAGATGTTTATGTCATCGGCGACACGCCCTTCGATGTCTCCGCCGGCAAGAAGGCGGGCTACAAAACCGTGGCCGTCGGCACCGGCTACTCCGATTGGAAAGAGCTCGCGGCTTCAAAGCCTGATCATCTCGCGAAAGACTTCAAGGACATCAAACTATGGCTGAACTGGTTCGGATTGAACTGACTGACGAGGCGTCCGCCGCCGCCGTCGCCGCGCGTTGTGCCGCCGCGGTAGGTTCTGCGGCCATGCCTGCACACGTTCGCGCACGAGTTCTGCTCAAAGCGGCCGAGGCTCTCGAGGCTCAGGCCGAGGATTTTGCGCGCCTGATTTGCCGTGAAGTCGGAAAGCCGCTGAAGGAAGCCCGCCGCGAGGCCGCGCGCGGGGCCTTTACCTTGCGCTGGGCTGGCGAGGAGGCGCGTCGCATCACCGGCGAGGTTCTGCCGCTCGATCTCGACGCGAACTCCGAGGGCCGCTACGCCATGGTCAAGCGCGTGCCGCGCGGCCCGGCGCTGTTCATCACGCCGTTCAACTTTCCCTTGAACCTCGTCGCGCATAAGGTCGCGCCCGCTATCGCGGTCGGCCTGCCCTTCGTGCTCAAGCCCGATCCAAGGGGATCGAAGACGGCCGAGAAGTTGATCGGCCTGCTAGTGGATGCGGGCTGGCCTGCCGAGGCCGCGATTGTGGTCGGTGGCCCTCTGCCCGCCGCCGAGGCCTTGGTCCGAGATGAGCGGTTCCGAATCTTCTCCTTCACCGGTTCGACCGCGGTCGGCTGGAGGCTGAAGGCGCTTGCCGTGAAGGCGCAGACCTGCCTTGAGCTCGGCGGCAACGCCGCGGTCTTCGTCGCCCGGGACGCCGATGTGCCCTGGGCCGCCGCGCGCTGCGCCTGGGGAGCCTTTTATTACTCCGGGCAGGTGTGCATTTCGGTCCAGCGCATTTATGTCGAGCAGGAAGTCCACTCCGAGTTCCGCCGCCTGCTTGTGGAGAACATCAAAGGTCTTGTCGTCGGCGATCCGACCGATGAGAAGACCGACGTCGGTCCCATGATCGACGAGAAGTCCGCCATCCGCGTCGAGGAGTGGCTCAAGGAAGCCGTGTCTCACGGAGCGAAATTATGGACGGGAGGTCCCCGAAACGGGCTCGTCATTCCGCCCTCGCTTCTGGAGGGCGTTCCCGCCGACTGCAGGCTGTCCTGCGAAGAAGCCTTCGGCCCCGTCGTGACTTTGGACGCCGTCGGGAGCCGCGAGGATGCCCTTGATCGCATGGCGGCTTCCCGTTACGGGCTGCAGGCCGGAATTTTCACGAATGACCTCGCTTTCGTTCACCGGGCGTTTGAGCGCTTGCCCGTTGGCGGCCTGATCGTCAACGACATCCCGTCCTTCCGTTCCGACGCGATGCCCTACGGCGGCGCGAAAGACTCCGGCCTCGGCCGCGAAGGCGTTCGCTACGCGATCGAGAACTACACCGAACTCAAAACTCTAGTCGTCAAACCTAATTGATGGTGTCAGGCCTATAGTTACTTCAATAACTCTACAGAGTTATTGAAGTAACTATAGGCCTGACACCGGAAGAGCGAAGGAGTCATATGAAGCTTGTTGAATGCGTGCCGAATTTTTCGGAAGGGCGGGACAAGGTCAAGGTGCAGAAGGTGGTGGACGCGGCGAAGTCGGCCGGGGTCGTGATTCTCGATGTGGAGACCGACGCGGATCATCATCGCTGTGTTCTGTCTTTTGTCGGCGCGCCCGATGCGTGCGTCGAAGCCTGCTTTCGCGTGGCAAAAACGGCTCAAGAGCTGATCGACCTCAACACGCACAAGGGCGAGCACCCGCGCATGGGGGCCGTCGATGTGATTCCGTTCATCCCGGTCGCGGGCGTGACGATCGAGGATTGCGCGAGGCTGGCCGAAAAGCTCGCTGCGCGCATCGGCGGCGAACTTAAAATTCCGACCTATCTGTATGATCACGCCGCGAGAAGGCCGGAACGGAAAGACCTGGCCAACGTCCGGAAAGGACAGTTCGAAGGCCTGCGCGATTTGATCGGCAAGGATGAGAGCCGCACGCCCGATTTCGGCCCCAACGCGATTCACCCGACGGCGGGGGCGGTGGCCGTCGGAGCCAGGCAGCAGATCGTCAACTTCAACATCAACCTCGATACCCACGACATGGCCGCGGGCAAGGACATCGCCAAGCGCGTGCGCGCCTCCGGCGGCGGCCTGCCGGCGGTGCGGGGCAAGGAGATCGACTTGGCGGCGCGCGGGCAGGTGCAGATATCGACCGTGCTGACCGACTATAAGAAGAGCTCGGTGGCGCGCGTGCTGGCCGCGACGATGGCCTTGGCCGACGAGCACAAGGCCAAGATCAAGAGTACCGAGATCGTCGGCCTATTGCCGCGTCAGGCGCTCGTGGATTTCGCGATTGAGACGCTTCAGCTCGAGAACTTTAACCCGGAAATCCAGATTCTGGAAAACCGCCTCGAGGCCGTCGGCGTTCTGGGCGGGGGCGGCGACTGGATGGCGGCGGGACGCCTCGTCGCCGAGGCGATGTCCAACACCGACGCCACGCCGGGAGGCGGCTCGGCGGCGGCGGTTACGGGCGCGATGGGCTGCGGCCTGGGCGAGATGGCGATCGGCATCACCTTGAAGTCGAAGAAGCTCGATGAGGCGAAGCGCGCGCGGTTGTCCGCCGCGCGCAAGTCTCTAGGCGAGATGCGCGCGACGTTCGATCATCTCGCGGCGGACGACGCGGCCGCCTTCGATCGGTTCATAGACGCGATGGCGCTTGCGAAAGACGACGTATCGCGTCCGGCGAGGATGCAGGCGGCGCTCCTGCATGCGGCGGAGGTCCCGCTGAAGACCGCGCAGACAGCGGCCGCAGCGCTTGCCGTGACGCGTCAGGCGGCGCCGCTTGCGGGCGCTGCCGTGGCCTCAGACATCAACTGCGCGGCGCACCTGCTCAAGGCCGCGGCGCTGTGCGCGGCGGAGAACGTGCGCATCAACCTCGGCGGCATCAAGGATGCGGCGGCGGCAAAGGACCTCGACAGCCGGCTCGAGAAGATATTGGCGGCTTGCGCCTAGGCGATGTTCGATTATGACCGGCTCTCGGCGGATTACGCGACGTACCATCGAACCGAGGGCAACCGACGCGCGCATGCGATCGGCGTTCCGCTGATCGTGTTCGCGGTCGTGACATGGACGCAGATCGGGTCTTTCTTTCCGCTTGCGGCGCTGGTGCTGCCGGTGTATTTCCTGTGGAGCCGGCGCCTGGGATTGGTCATGACGGCCTTCATCGCGGTCTGCGCGGTCGTGAGCTCATGTCTGCCCGCGTGGACCGCGGGGGCCGCGTTCATCATCGGCTGGGCGTTCCAGATTTACGGCCATAGGGCGCACGAAAAAAACAGCCCGGCCCTTCTCGACAACTTGGCGCACATGCTGATCGGCCCAGCGTTTGTCGCCGAGGGGCTGATCGGCAAACTGTGACCGCGCTTAGCTGAGAGACCTTTTAAGGAAGGGCGGCGCGAGGAAGGTGGTGACGATCACCATCGCGACGACGGCGGCGTACAGCGCCGGCTCGACGATGCCCGCGGTGAGCCCGATCTGCGCGAAAATGAGTCCGACCTCTCCGCGCGGGATCATGCCAAAGCCGACGGCCCAGCGATTGAGCGCGCGGTCGCGTACGGCGAGCGCGCTGACGACTTTGCCTGCGACGGCGGCGAGAATGAGCAGGGCGGTGAGCCCGAGCGCGCCGCGCGCGGGATTGAAGACCGCGAGATCCACCTTGGCGCCGACCATGACGAAGAACACAGGCGCGAAGACGTCCACGACGGGCCGCACCGTTTGGTCGATATCCTCCTTCTTGTCGGTGCGCGCGAGCAGGAGGCCCGCGGTGAAGGCGCCGACGATCATCGCCGTGCCGAGCGCGTGGGCTGCGAGCGCCATTGCGAAGGCGAAGCACACGGCCAGCCCGACGAGGACCCCACGCACGCGCATGCGGTGGACGATCTTGACGAGCGCGTACGACAGGTGAGGTCCGAGCCAAAGGGCCGCGGCGAGGAAGCCCGCGGACAGCAGGATCGTTTTAAAGACCCCGGCCCACTGGAGGGACCCGGAGGCGGCGATCCCCTGCACGGCGGAGAGGATGATGATGCCGAGCACGTCGTCGATGACAGCGGCGCCAAGGATGATCTGCGCCTCGGGTCGGTCGAGCTTGCCTATGTCGGAGAGCACGCGCGCGGTGATGCCCACGCTCGTCGCCGTGAGCGCTGCGCCCACGAAGACGGCCTCCATGCCGCCGCGGCCAAGCGCGGTCATCAGGCCCCAGCCAAGGGCGAAAGGTGCGACGACGCCGATCGCGGCGACAGCCGAAGCGGTCGGCCCGGCTTTGAGCAGCCGGCCCAGGTCGCTGTGAATGCCGGTCTCGAACAGGAGCAGGATCACGCCGACCTCGGACATCAGGGCGAGGGCGGGGTCGTTAAGATGAAAGAAGGTGAAAATACCCGTGCCGAGGATGACGCCGCCGATCAGCTCTCCCAGGACGGCAGGTTGGCCAAGACGTTCGGCGAGTTCTCCGAAGAGCTTGGCGCTGAGCAGAATGACGAGGAGTTCCGCGAGGAAGCGGACGATGTTGAGTTCGTGCACTTAAGCCGCGACTTTGGTTTTGAGGCGTTCTTTGAGCGCCTCGAACTGTTTCGCCAGTTCCTTGGGCAGCTTCGCGCCGAACTGATCGAAGAAGGCCTTCACGCCCTCGAGCTCGGCGGTCCACTCCTCGGGCTTGACCGACAGGAGCTGGTCGAGCGCGCCGGCGGGCAGGTTGAGGCCGGACAGGTCGAGCGCGTCTTTAGCCGGCAGCCAGCCGATGGGCGTCTGGTCGGCCTTGCCTTCGCCGCGCGCGCGGGCGAGGATCCACTCGAGCACGCGCAGGTTCTCGCCGTAGCCGGGCCAGAGGAACTTGCCGGTCGCGTCCTTGCGGAACCAGTTGACGTGGAAGATCTTCGGCGGCTTGGGAATCTTCGCGCCCATCGCGATCCAATGGCCAAAATAGTCGCCCATGTTGTAGCCGCAGAACGGGAGCATGGCCATGGGGTCGCGACGGACTTCGCCGACCTTCCCGGTCTGGGCGGCCGTGCGCTCGGAGGCGACGGTGGCGCCGACGTAGACGCCGTGGTTCCAGTCGAGAGACTCAAACACGAGAGGCGCCAAGCGTTCTCTGCGGCCGCCGAAGATAATCGCCGATATGGGAACGCCCTTCGGATCTTCCCAGTTCGACGCGATCGACGGACATTGGCCTGCCGGCGCGGTAAATCGGCTGTTCGGGTGCGCGCCGAGCAGGGGCTTGCCGTCCTTGTCCTTGAAGTCGGGCTTCCAGGGCTTGCCCTCCCAATTGGTGCCGGAGGAGGGGGGAGCGCCCTCGCCATCCTCCCACCACACGCTTAGATCGTCGCCCAAGAGGACGTTCGTGAAGATCGTGTTTTTTTGGACAGTTTTGATGGCGTTGGGATTGGATTTTGAGTTGGTGCCCACCGCAACGCCGAAGAAGCCGGCCTCGGGGTTGCAGGCCCACAGGCGGCCGTCCGGGCCGACGCGCAGCCAGGCGATGTCGTCGCCGACGGTCCAGATCTTGTAGCCCTTGCCCTTGAGCCCTTCCGGGGGGATCAGCATGGCGAGGTTGGTCTTGCCGCAGGCCGACGGGAAGGCGGCGACGACGTATTCCGTCCGGCCGTTCTGCTCCACGCCCAGGATGAGCATGTGCTCCGCCATCCAGCCTTCCTTGCGCGCCTGCCACGAGGCGATGCGCAAGGCAAGGCACTTCTTGCCGAGCAGCGCGTTGCCGCCGTAGGCCGAGCCCACGGACCAGATCGTGTTGTCCTCGGGGAAATGAAGGATCATGCGCTTGTTGACATCGAGATCGGCCTTCGAGTGAAGACATTTGACGAATTCACCGTCGGTCCCCAATTGGTCGAGCACAGGCTGGCCGATGCGCGTCATGATGCGCATGTTGAGTACCACGTAAATCGAATCGGTGAGTTCGACGCCGATCTTCGAGAAAGGCGAGCCGACTGGACCCATCGAGAAGGGGATGACATACAACGTATGTCCGACCATAGACCCTTTCAGGATTTCGCGGGCTTTGCGATAGCCTTCCTCGGGAGACATCCAGTTGTTGGTCGGGCCGACCGCTTCCTTATCCTTGGTGCAGATATAGGTCAGATGCTCGGTGCGGGCGACGTCGTTGGGCTTGGAGCGGCTGTAGAAGCAGCCGGGGAACTTTTCCGGGTCGAGCGGGAGCAGCTGGCCGCGGGCGACGCCGCGCTTTTCGAGGCGTTTTTTCTCAGCCTCGGACCCGTCCACCCAGACGACGGCGTCGGGGGTGCAGATGCCGGCGACCTCATCAACCCAGGCTTTCAGCTTGGCGTGTTTGGTGTTGATCATGCCCCATTCTAGCATGGCGCCCAGGGCGGCGGATTGATATCCGTCAACCCGCTTTGAGGCGCCGGCGAACGAGGGCGGCTCGCAGGGCGTTCCGGTCCAGAGGGGAAAGTTCCTTCTGCGCCAGCAGGTCGAGGTGCGCGGGTTGGGTGGACAACGTCAGCTCGTTGACCACGGACAGATCCGCGGGCAGCTTCCAGCCCATCGCGAGCCCGAGCCGCAGCCGCGAGAGGTGCTGCTGGCACTCCTCGAAGGGCAGCAGGCGCGCGGCGCCGAGCAGGGCAAGCGCGCGGTGTACCTCGTCCTCCAGGCGGATCTTGGAGGCGCCCGCCGACAGCGCTTCGCGGGCCTCGTTCTCGCGCGCGGTGATCGCGCCGACGGATTTTTCGAGCGCGGCGAGGATCTCGCCCTCGGTGCGCCCGAAGCCCGTCGCGTTCGACAGCTGGAAAAAGTCGCCGATCACGCGCGTGCCTTCCCCGTGCAGTCCGCGCGCGATGAGGCCTGCGCGGCCGAGGCTGTCAAGCAGCTTGCCGACGTCTCCAGTCATCGTCAGCCCCGGCAGATGCACGAGACAGGACGCGCGCAGGCCCGTTCCGAGGTTGGTCGGGCAGGCGGTGAGGTAGCCCAGATCGTCCCGGAAGGCGAAGTCGAGGACCTCAGACAGGCGGTCGTCAAAACGGTCGACGCTTGCGTGCGCGGCGCGCAGCTGCTGGCCCGGAAGGAGGGCGGCCAAGCGGAAATGATCCTCCTCGTTGACCATGACGACGAGCGTTTCGTCGTCGCTCACGATGACGCCGCGCGAGTTGGGAAGTGCCGCCAGGAGCGGGCTCGCGAGGTGCCGCTCAACAAGGAACTCGCGGTCGGTTTTATCGAGGTCCGACATCTTAAAGAACGCCGCGTTCTTGATGCCCGTGAGCTTGACCGCGTAGAACGCGTGGTCGAGCGTCTTCTTGAGCGTTTGCGGCCCGTTGTGCCCGGGGAAGGGCCCCCGCAGGTTGCGCGCCAGGCGCACACGCGTGGACATCACGACCGCGTGCTGGGGACCCGAGGCCTCCGCCCAGGCGGTTTTGAAGCGCAGCATGTTGTGCAGTTGCATCAGCGCCTTCTCGGCGTCTTGCCGCGATGTTGGTAGGCCCCGGCATGCACGCGCGGCAGGAGGTCTTTCACTTGAACAAGGAAGTGCTCATAGCAGTTGGGGCAGCCGAAGCGGCCGGTCTCGCGGAAGGCGGAAAAGGAGATCCGGCAGGTAGGGCAGCGGCTTGGCTGCGCGCGCGTGCGCAGGGCGGCGAGGGCCGTCATCATCGCGTCAAGCACGGCCGCGGGCTCGAACTGTCCGGCGCAGGTGGCGCACAATGCCGCTTTCGCGAGCTGGTTGTTCGTCACGGTCTGGATGATCACCGTGGCTTGTCTCGTCCCGCAGTTCTGGCAGACCATGCTTCTATTATAGGAGACCTAGGGGAGGGGTCCCAAATCATGTGGGTCTATAGTCGGGTCTGGATTGAGACCAAGGGCCCAGCACAGGACGATCTCTAGGGACTATAGTGGTGATAGTGCGACGCCTCCTGTCAGTCCTTCTTTCCCTCCTCATCGCGGCCTCTCCTTTGGAGAGTGCGCGGGCTCAGCGCGTGGGTGCGCCCGCGGGAAGTATCGGCCGCGTTGTCGCCTCCGCGCCCATCCCCCAGTTTTCGGCGCCGCCCGTTCTGATACCGGCGGCGCAGCTCGTGGCGGTCAATGCGGCAGTCGCTCAATTCTCCGCGATCGACCTGAAATCCGCGCCGGCGGCCGAAGTCCGGGCAGGCGCGGAGGCGCTGATGGCGCGCGTGCTCGGCGCGCAAGACGCCGTGGCGCCGGCTTTGGCCAGCGGCTCGCCCTCGGCCGTTGAGAGATCCCTTCCGCCTTCCGCGCCCGCGCCTGAGCGCGTGTCGGCGCCGGGTCCGCACGTGTACTTGCTGTCAAAACCCCTGCGTGAGACGGTCGAACTCGGTCCGACTGCGCGCCTGCTGCACTGCGTTCTGGAGATGGGATTTCAATTCGTGAAGGCCGCGGTCGCGTGGCACATGACGGGCTCTCCGGCGGCGGGCCTGGGCGTTCTGGCCTTCGATCTGATCAAGATGCCGCCGATGATCACGGTGCAAAGCCTTGCGGACCTGGGACTGCGCTATTGGCGGCGGAAACTCGCAACGTTGCGACGTCTTGCCGATACGCCCGGCGTGACGCGCATACGCGTGCTGACGACGGGCGAGGCTGAGTTTTCAGGCATACTCGCCTGGCGCCAGGAGAACACGGGGCTCGTCTTCATGGATGCGGGCGGCCGGCTGCCCGGGATGATCCCGGGCTTCGGCGCGCTGATTCCGATCGCGGACCTTGAGGGGCGGCGCGTGCGTCTTCTGTTGGCGCACAACGGCGCCACGGAGCGGATCGACTGGACGCCGACCTTGGCCGAGCTCTTGTCGGGCGCGTCGATTCCGGCCGGCGTCGCCGCGGCCTGGCGCGCGCGGCTTGATGCCGACAAGAGGGACAAGACGCCGCTGCAGCGTCTCTTCGATTTCAAGAAGGAGAAGGAGCTTCGCGTCGAGGCGCATCTCTCGGACGGCGCGGGCGGCGAGTCGCCGCTCGGGACGATCGCCTTTGGCCGTTCGGTGAAGCGCCTCATCGGCCTCGGCCGCCTGGACCGCGTCGGCGCGCTGTTTGGCCGCGCGCCCGCCGGGCGCTCTATTGCGCTGTCGGACACGACGGTGGAGCGCGGCGCGGTGAAGAGCGCGCGCGTGACGACGCGGCGCGCGTGGCGGCGCCTGAGCGGCGCCCTGATTGTCCGGCCCTAGGGTTCATTGGCCGGTGCTCCTTCGGTAGAGGCTGAGCGCCCGGAGATTGAAGAGCATGTGCGCGAGGGCGATGAAGAGCAGGCTGCCCGTCACCGCGAACGCCGCGCAATAGAGCATGCCGCCCACGACGCGGGTCCACACCGGTCCGTAGCCGTGGAGGAGGGCGAAGACCAGGGAAGTGAGGAAAGCGGCCGCGGCCAACGCCGGCGAGGCCGCCATCAGCGTGGAGAGGAAGACGAAGGAGAACCCGAAAGCCATGGCGCGGAAGGCCAACTCCTCGGTGGCCGCGGCCACGGCGAGCAGGGGGAGCAAGACCCAAAGCGGCTTCTTCGCCAGCCCGTTGCCCGGGTCCCTGAACCAATGCATGCTCAAGGGGGAGAGCTTGAAGACGAAGATGCGCAGAGGCGGTCCGAGGAGGGCCAGGGCCGCGGCCATGCCCCAGGCCCAGGGGCTCAGGAGCAGGCCGGCGTTCCGCGCGAAGATCGAGAGGGTGTTTCCCGAGCAGAGAGAGGGCAGGACGGCCTGCCCGACGGTCTCCAGGGCCGCGGCGTTGAGCAAAGAGGGGGTCGCGGCCAGGAAGCCCAGGACGCCGGCCACGGCTAGGGCCCGCTTCCAGAGCGGCAGTTTAAACGGTTCCGGATCGGCGGCGGGGTCGGGGGGCTCCTGTCGGGCTTTGCTGGCGCTGGAGGCTCTCGGCTTGAGCAGAGAGTCCGTCCGCGGGGAGCCCGCGACCTCGGCTTCAGGGAGGGAGGCGTCAGCGCCGGTTCGCAAGCGCTGGACGTTTCCGTCGAAAGCTTGAGCGTCCTCGAGAGGAAAAGCGGCCAGGCGCTGGAGGACGGCGGAGGTCTTCCGGCGTTCGCTGCGGGGGGCTCGCTTCGCGGAGCGAGCCTTCGATGGGGATATGGTGATGGCCTTCTGAACGTTCCCGATAGCTCTCAGGGCCAGGGCGCCAGCTGCGGCCTGAGCCGCCGGGGGCGTCGGGAAAACCTGTGGAGAAAGCCCGAGAGGAGCCGACAATGAGAGAGCGAGGTTCGATGAGGTCGGGGCCCTGGGGTTGGCCCCGCCGAGGTCCACGCGCAAAGAGGAAGCGGCTGCGTTCATCCCGGCGCCAGGCATTGGGTGGACTGCGACGCCGACTTTGGTCTGGGGTTGGGCCCAGGCTGCGGGTCCGAGGAGGAAGAGTATCGCCGGGAGTAAGCGTTTCATCTTCGTTCAGCGGCAGACCGACGGGCCGTCGGTCGCGATCGGCCTGCCGTCGCGGCCCGCGCCCGACTTGCGGAAGGTCATCGCGATGGGAAAGTGGTCGGAGGCGCGCGTGCCGGTCTCGCGCTCGGCCAGGGCGATTTCAGCCTCGTCGACCGCGCCCGCGACGACCAAGATCGAGTCGGCGAAATGGCGGCTCACGATGAAGTGGTCGTAGTTGTTGACGGCCGCCTCGCGCCCGCTGCGCGAGGTCGGCGCGTCGATCAGCGCCTCAAAGCCGTCGCCCAGAATATCCTCGATCGGGCTCCAGGAGCGCTCTCTGGAGCGCGCGCTCAAGGTCCTGCCGCGGCGGGTGGGGAGGTTGAAGTCGCCGGCGATCACGAGGTCCTGATCGGCGCCGGGCTCGGCCATCTTGGCGCGGGTCCAGGCGAGGATAAGCGCTAATTCGGCGGCGGAGACGGAGGCGTCGCCTTTCGCATAGCTGAGGTGCACGCTGAGCACGGTGAAGTCGGCGTCGCCGACCTGCACGTGCGCCATGCGGGGCGGAGACTTGACGCCCGGGATGTTTAAAGCCATCGCGCAGTTCACCTGTACGCCGGAGTTGAAGTACAAGGCGTTGTCCTGAGGGTTGGGGGTGTTCGCGAAGCTCGTTTGCCAGTCGCGGCCGCCGTCCGGAAGCTGACGCGCCAGAATCCCCGCGCCGGCGTCGTTGGCGACCTCCTGCGCGGCGAAGACGGTCGCACCCGCGCCTTGCAGGGCCCGTCCCAGGCCGAGACGGAGCGCCTCTTTTCTCGCCTTGGACGCCTTCCGGCCCAAGATCTGCACGTTCCAAGAGATGAGGCGGCCGAGAGCCGGTCCGTCGCCGGCCGGGATTTGGGTCGGCGGCTTGCGGCCGCGGAGGCTGTCCCACAGATTCCGGAAGGCGTCGGCCAGATCCGCCGCTTGGTCAATGGGCGCGGCGCCGATATATTGCGCGCGAGCGGAAAGGGCGAGGGAGGCGGCGATGAAAAGGACGGCGAGAGCTCGCGGCACGCCTGCATGCTAGCGCGGGCGGGGCGGGGACGCGCAGGACCAAGGGGAAGAAAAGCCGGCGCCTTTCGGCCTACGCCGTTATGGGCCTAGGCGAGTTCGAGAACTACCGGGCAGTGGTCGGAGCCCATCGTCTGGGGCTGAATGAACGCGTTTTTTAAGCGCGGGCGCAAGTTGCTCGAGACGAAGAAATAATCGATGCGCCAGCCGACGTTGCGCTCGCGCGCGCGGGACTGCTGGTCCCACCACGAGTAGTGCTCCGGCCCCTTCTCGAATTCGCGGAAGGTGTCGATGAAGCCGTCCTCGAGCAGGCGGTCCATCCACGCGCACTCCTGCGGCAGGAAGCCGGAGATCTTGCGGTTCTCCTTGGGGCGCGCGAGGTCGATGTCCTTGTGGGCGGTGTTGACGTCGCCGCAGATCACGATCTTATCGTCGCCATGTTGGCGGTAGCGGGCAATGACCTTGTTAAGAAAGGCATCGTAGAAGTCCATCTTGAACTTCAGGCGTTCATCGCGAGCTTTCCCGTTCGGGAAATAGATGTTGAACAGAGTGATGTCGCCGTGCTTCGTGACGAGCACCCGTCCTTCGTTGTCGAACTCCGCGATGCCGAAGCCTCGTTCGACCCTCGACGGCGCTTCCTTGGAGAAAGTCGCCACGCCGGAGTAGCCCTTTTTCTCGCCCCAGTGGAACTCGCCGTGGTAGCCGTGCGGATTGAGCATGTCCGGGCTCAGCTGCTCCGGCCGGGCCTTCGTCTCCTGGAGGCAGACGATGTCCGCTTTTTCGGCCTTGAACCAGTCGCCGAAGCCCTTCTTCCAGACGGCGCGCACGCCGTTGACGTTCCAGCTGATCAGGCGCACGGGGCTACTTGGCCTTGACCGCCTCGTACACCGGCGTGCCGGAGGAGTTGGCGTAATCGCGGAAGTGCTTGATGAGCGTCTTGGTGGTCGGACCCGCGACGCCCTTGCCGATGATGCGGCCGTCGATTTTGACGGCGGCGATGACCTCGGCGCCGGTGCCGGTCAGGAAGACTTCATCGGCGCCGTACAGGTCGTAGCGCGGGAAGTTGCGTTCGATGACCTTCGTGCCGAGCTTTTTCTCGCACAGCTCCATGACGACGTTGCGCGTCACGCCGACGAGGATTCCGGCCGAGGTCGGAGGCGTGAAGATCTTGCCGTTTTTGGCGTAGAACAGGTTGTCTCCCGAGCACTCGGAGACGTGGCCTGACGCATTGAGGAGGATCGCTTCCTGGGCGCCGGCGGCGGTCGCCTCGGCGCGGGCGAGGATGTTCGCGAGGTAGTTCAGCGACTTCACGCCGGGCGTGACCTGGTCGAGCCCTTTCTGGCGGATCGTCGACGTGATGACCGTGAGGCCCTTCTCGTAGAACTCCTCGGGGTACAGCTCGATGCGGTCGGCGATGATGAAGAGCGTGGCGCCGCCCTTGCACTTGCGCATGTCGAGGCCGAGGTCGCCGACGCCGCGCGTCACGACAAGGCGGATGTAGGCGTCCTTCAAACCGTTGAGGCGGACCGTCTCAATGATCGCTTTCTCGATCTCCTTGATCGTGATCGGGAGCTTCAGGAGAATCGCGTTCGCGGATTCCGCGAGGCGCTGGAGATGATCCTCGAGGCGGAAGATGCGGCCGTTGTAGGCGCGGATGCCCTCGAAGATTCCATCGCCGTAGAGGACGCCGTGGTCGAAAACGGAGATTTTGGCGTCGTCTTTCTCGAAGAACTTGCCATTGATGTAGATCTTCATTCGCGAAGGATATCAAATCATTTCATCCCTTGGGAGGGGGACAGGAGGAAACTTGAGGCGGGTTGGACCCGATCGCGCAGAATCGCCTTCAGCGCAAGAAGACCGTCCCGCCAAGGCCGTATTTTTTTCCCTTCCGCCACAGTGCGCGGCCAGTAATCGATCGGGGATTCTGCGATCGTGCCGCCTAAGCGGGCCGTACGATTGATGAGTTCAAAATCCAGATCAAATCCATCGCATTCGAGCTTGAGTCTTCGAGCGAAATTTCCGTCCATCAGCTTCATTGCCGTTGCGGCGTCGGAAATCCTGCATCCATAGAGAATCCGGGTCATCCAAGTGAGGATCACGACGCCCCAATAGTTGATCCTATACTTGAATCGGATCTCACCGCTTAAAATCCGGCTTCCCAGGACCAGGGCGGCTTGAGTCTGCTGAGCTCGCTCTAGGAGCCGCCAAATGTCGGCCGCGTGATATTCCATATCCGGATCATGGATGACCACGTAGCGGCCGCGAGAACGAGCGATAGCCTTCTTGATCGATCCGCCCTTGCCCAGGTTCCTTTCATTGAGTTCAACTCTTGCGGCCGGATGGCTGAGCGTCTTGAGCCATTCCCGGGTGCCGTCCGTGGAGCCATTATCAAAAATGAGAATCTCGACGCTCTCTTTGCGGCCCTGAAGAGCGGAGGTCAGTTCTTCGAAAGCCGGCTCAAGGCGGCCCTTCTCATTAAAGACGCATAGGATCACCGTCAGATCAGTGGAGTTACTGGGAAGCATGGCGCCCGGCTCTGTTTTTGACTCGATAAGGTTACAAAAGATAGAGTAAGTCGTCCTGAGATGTGTTTCTGGATTTGCCCTCTCATATGAAGCCACTTCCCTCGCACCGTATGCAGGCCGTCATTCTCGCCGGCGGCCTTGGCACTCGAATCAGCGAGGAGACCGCGCTGCGTCCCAAGCCCATGATTGAGATCGGAGGCAAACCGATCCTTTGGCACATACTTAAAATATACTCGCATCACGGCATCAATGATTTCGTCATCTGCCTTGGGTACAAGGGCTATGTCATTAAGGAGTATTTCGCCAATTACTTCCTGCACACCTCCAATGTGACCTTCGACATGAAGACAAATCGCATGACCGTGCATGACAACCATGCGGAGCCCTGGCGCATCACATTGATCGATACCGGTCATGAGACTATGACGGGAGGGCGGATCAAGCGGGTGCGGAGGTATTTGAAGCCGGGCCCCTTTCTGCTGACCTATGGCGATGGCGTCTCGGATGTGGATATTTCCGCGACCGTCGATTTCCACCGCAAAAGCAAGGCCATGACGACTTTGACCGCGGTTCAGGCGCCTGGACGATACGGCGTCTTGGAGTTGGCTCGCAGCCGCGTGGCCAGCTTCCGGGAGAAAGTGCTGGGGGACGCGGGCTGGATCAACGGCGGCTTTTTCGTCGTTGAGCGCGAGGCCATCGATCGGATTGCGGGAGATGACACGGCTTGGGAAGATGAGCCCCTGGCGGGCATGGCCCGCCGCGGCCAGCTCGCTGCTTATAAGCACGGTGGATTTTGGCGTGCGATGGACACTTTGCGGGATAAAACCAGTCTTGAGGACTTGTGGGCTTCCCGGAAGGCTCCATGGAAGACCTGGCTGTGAAACCGTCGTTCGGCAATGTTTTTTTCGGCAACACCGTATTCGTCACGGGGCATACGGGATTTAAAGGCGCGTGGCTCTC
>JAHFCE010000035.1 GCA_023249675.1 Elusimicrobiota bacterium
GACATGCGCGAGTTGATGTGCATGCTTCTGCGCGAGCGCTACGAGGTCTCCTCAGCCAGCGACGGCGCACGAGGCCTCGAAGTCGTCCGTTCCGTGCGCCCCGACCTCCTTGTGCTCGACCTGCTGATGCCCATCATGCACGGCTTCGAGGTCTGCCAGCGCCTGCGCGCCGATCCGGAGCTCAAGTCCGTCAAGATCCTGATCAGCTCCTCGAAATCCTATCAGCACGACGTGCGCACCGCCGTTGAGGAAACCGGCGCCGACGGCTACATCGTCAAGCCGTTTGAGGTCGCCGAGTTCAATCGCCGCGTCGATGAGATGGCCGGAGGCGCCTGATGCGAGTCCGCTTCTGGGGCGTGCGCGGTTCGACCCCGGCTCCGGGCCCGAAGACCGCCCGCTACGGCGGAAACACGCCCTGCGTCGAGATCGCCTGCGGCGACGAGACCTTGATCGTGGACGCGGGCACCGGCATCCGCGAACTCGGCCTCGACCTCACCCAGCGCGCCGCAGGCAGGCCGGTCAAGGGCCGCCTCTTCATCGGCCACACGCACTGGGACCACATCCAAGGCTTTCCCTTCTTCACGCCGCTGTATCTGCCGACGACGAAATTCCAGATTTATGGAATGCACGGCACCACGAAGTCCTTCCAGGAAGTCATGGCGGGCCAGATGCACTCGACCTACTTCCCCGTCCAGCTCAAGGACCTCGCCTCCAAACCCGAGTTCATTGAGATCAACGGCCCCTTGCAGGTGGGCCCGGTCAAGGTCACCTATCACTTCCTGAACCACCCGGGCATCACCGTCGGGTACCGTTTTGAATACGAGGGCAAGGCCGTTTCCTATATCAGCGACCATGAGCCCTACGGCGGGCTGAACGTGAAGGGCGAGTTCAGCGACAAAGAAGACACATCGATTGCGAAATTCATCGCGGGTTCCGACCTCATGATCTGCGAAGCGCAATACACCGCCGATGAGTACAAGATAAGGCGCGGCTGGGGCCACAGCACCTTCGCCGACGTCCTTGACCTGGCGCAGAAGGCCGAAGTCAAGCGCATGGCGCTGTTCCACCACGATCCGCAGCACGACGACGCAAAGCTCGACGCGCGCCTCGTCGACAGCCTCGCTCTGATCTCCTCGCGCAGGCTGACGATCCAGTGCTTCACCGCGAAAGAAGGGCAGGTCGTCGAACTTTAAAGGAGCGCCGCGGCGGTGAGCGCGAGCGCCGCGACGAGTGCCAGCAGCAGGCCGATCCAAAACGAAAGCGGACGGTAGTCGAAGCGCACGACGGCCTTCCCGCCCGAAACCTCAACAGCGCGAAACGCATAATCGGCGCGGCGCACGCGGACGGGCTTGCCGTCGATCGTCGCCTCCCAACCCGGAAACCAGCCGTCCAGCAGGACGAGCCAGCCGGGACCGTCGGATTCGACCTCAAGGGAGACGGAGTTCGTACTGTCCTCCAACATGTGCGCCGTGCCTTTCGCGCCCCGAGTCGCTCCCGCAAAGTCACCATCGTCAAACCAAACCAAGCGCGATGGATCGAAGTCCGGCGCTCGGACGGCGGCAAGGACCTCCTCCTCGCCTCCCACGCGCGCCGCGGACACGAACAACGCACGCTTGGCAGGGCTGGGGGATTGAAAGACGAATAAGTCCCCCTCATGGATTTTTTTCCAGCCCTTCGGCGCAGCCGCAACGTTCTTGCGCGTCGCGCCGACAACGCCGATGGCGAACAAGGCGGGATTCGGCGGCATGTCGGGCGCCCCCGAATAAAACTCGAAGTCGAAGGCACGGCCGGTGACAAGCTCCTCGTAACGTTTGGGCACGATAAAGTCGCGCCCACGGGCGTCGCGCAGGCGCGACGGCATGCCCAGGTCCGGCTCGAGCGAGCGTCCGAGCGCGAACACGCGCCCCTCGCCCGCCGCGCCCTTCATCGCCGCGAGCGCCGGAGTCTGCGGATAAAAGGTGGACGCAGGCGCCGATGGATTGACGTCAAGCGCATAGATCAAGCAGAACAATCCCGCCAGCCCTGGCGCCCAGACGCGTCGTCTTGGCGCCAGAACCCAAAGCGCCGCCGCGCACTCCCCCGCGAATAGGAGCAAGACCGCCCCCGCAAACGCCGTCTCTGTCAGCCGAAGCTCGTCGCGGTAACGCCACACCAGGCCTCCATAGGTGACGCCCGCGATGATCGCGGCAAGCCCAAGGGACCACTTCAGACAGCGCCGACCCTGGAGCGAGACATCCGCCGGATCCAGGTCGCAGCCCAGCCCCGCGAGCACGGCGACGCCGAAGCTCCAGGCAAGCAGGAGGCGCGTTGGATTGACTGATGCGTAACCGGGGAGGATCTTCCACAACCAGGGAAGCGGGGGTAAACCGACTGCTCCCATCAAGCCGAAGAGCGCTAGACCCGTGTGAAAGAGGACTTCCCCGTCACGGCGCCGGCGAATGACGGCCAACATGGCGAGGCCGAGCGGAATCAGACCGGTCCAGGCCGCGCGCTCGATGAAATTGCTCTCCGGACCCAGGCCGAACAGCCCCGCCAAAATCTCCGCTCCGCGCGCAGGCGATCCGGAGGCCAGCGGCATGAATAGGTGCAGGAGCAGCCACGGCGACAGATGCGTACCCCAGCGCGCCAACAAGCGCGAGGAGGCGGCCGTTGAGCTCAGACCATGATATTCAAGGTAGGGAAGAAGAGCCGGCGCGGCCAGGCACGCGCCAAGACATGCGGCGAACAGCGCGAGGACAATGAACCGGACCCGGTCCGAGCACTGGGCACGAGCGGCCAAAAAGACGGCATAGGCCGCGGCCGCGCCGAACGCATGAAGCATCGTCGGCGGATGGCCTCCGAGAAGAGCAAGGCCGGTGAAAAGGCCGAGCAGCGCGGCGTTTCTAAATGAAGAACGATCCGAAAGACGGCCCAAGGACCAGAACAGCGCCGGCAAAAGGCAGGCGCTGTTGGTGTGCGGGTGGCCGAGCCAGGCGACCATGAAGCCGCCCAGGGAGAAAACCACGCCGCCAAGAACCGCGCCACGCTCCGACGCGCCCAAACGCCTCAGATGAAAACCGGTAAAAATACCCGCGCAGAAAATCTTCAAAAAAGCGGCCACCAGGCTGAACGGCAGGGCGGGCAGCCACAAGAGACCGACGTTCAATGGATAGAACGGAGCGGCTTGGATGCAGGCCGCGAAGGGAACGCCGGCGAGAATGAACGGATTCCATAACGGGAAATGGCCCGCCAGAAATTCTTCGCGCATGAATTGACGCCATGGCGCCAAATACAGGAGTTGATCGGCCAAAAGCCCGGCGCCCGGACGAGGCGCAAGAAGCGCATTCCACGGAGGCACCCGCCACAACGCGGCGGTCGCCAGCAATCCTTCTCCGCGCAGGAGCGCCGGGAGGATCACGGCGAGCGCGGCTGCGACGGAGGCCCAAAAAAGTGAACTTCTATCCTTTGCCGGAAGCATGTCCCGACAAAATAGGATAATCTACATCCATGCGGCTACCACAAAGTCGCCAGAGGAGAACTTCATGAAGCTCGGCACATTCCACTTTCAACTCCTTTATAACGTGCTGGAGAACGTCCACTTCATGCATGACGAGACGGAACTGGCACAGGCCATTCTCGATAAGGTCTCCGAAGCGCTCAACGCGGAGGCCGGCTCAATCTTCAAGCTCTCCACCGCCGGCGTCATTTCTCCCCTAGCGTCGTTCGGAGTTCCGCTCGACAGCCTTAAGAAAATGAAGTTCACCGTGGGCAAGGGCGTGGTCGGCTGGGTCGCGCAGTACGTCCAACCTGTGAAGGTCGACAACCCGATGAAAGACACCCGGTTCATGGGAAGCATCGATCAGTCGACAGGCTTTAAGACACGCTCGATTATCGCAGCGCCGATCGTGGCCAAGGGCAGGCCGATTGGCATCATCGAGTTTCTCAACCGAAAGGATGGACCCTTCGCGATCCCGGACCTCGAACTCATTTCGATGGTCGGTCGCGAAATCGGGATCGCCTTCGAGAACGCCAAGCTGATCCGCGGCATGGAAACGACGCGATCGCTCCAAGAGGCTGTACTCAACAGCCTCTCCGCCGGTATCGCCAGCCACGCAAGTTTTTGCGGCCATACCGGAGTTCGGTGAGGCTGTCAAGGGCATCGATCGCCCCCTCATGCGCCGCGTCATGACCGTGACGCTCGGCGGCAAGACCCTGACAATCGGCTACTCGGGAGCTCCGGTCATCGGCAATGATGACTCTCGCCTTGGCACAGCCGTCTTATTCCAGGACATCACGGCCTACATCGGCAAATCTGAACTCGCCGGTACAAATACGTTATAATCCTCGCTTAGGAAGGGTGGCCGAGTGGTCGAAGGCGCACGACTGGAAATCGTGTAGGGTCTAAAAGCCCTCGAGGGTTCGAATCCCTCCTCTTCCGCCATTTTTGAAAGCCCCCATCACCCCGCGCTCCGCCTGCGTCCTCACCGCGTGCGCGCTCCTCGTTCTGGCCTTCGCGCCGGCGCAATACTTCGGACGCCAGCAGGACGACGTGCTGTACCTGGTCGGCGCGCGCGCCCTCGCAATGGGCCGCTACTGCCTGCTCACCGCGCCCGGCTGCCCCCCTCTGACCATGATCAATCCCGCATGGCCCGCCGTGCTAGCGCCTCTTGCCTGGATCACCGACCACACCGGCCCGTTTCAGGCCTTGTCTGCAATTTTTCTCGCCGCCGTGCCGGCGGCGCTTTGGGCCTGGCTCCGGAGGCGGACCGACGAGACGACGGCACTCCTCGCCGCCGGACTGTTCGCGTCATCGCCGCTCGTGCTGTCGCAGTCCGGCGCCGTGATGTCCGAGGCGCTCTTCACCCTCGCCTTGCTCGCCATGCTCGCCGCGGCCGAGACCGGACGCGCCCTGTCGGCGGGCTTCGCCGCTGCGGTCCTTCTTCTCACGCGCACGGCCGGAGTGTCCGCTCTGCCCGCGCTCGCCGCCGTCTTCTTGAGGAAGCGCCGGCCCTTTGACGCCGCGCGTGTCCTGCTGCCCCCCGCCCTCGCCTTCGGCTCCTGGGCCGCCTGGTCCTGGTCCAAGATCCGCTCCGTTGAGAAATTCGACATGTTCTCGCTCACCTACGGAGCGAACCCCCTCGCCAAGCTCGCGCACGTCGCCACGTCGAACGCACATTACTACGCCTCCGAGTGGGGCGGCTGCTTCGCGCCGCCCGCGCTCTGCGCAAGCGCACTCGTCTCCATCTTGGGCGCGCTGCTCGCCGCAGCGGCACTGCGCGGACTCCTCCTCGCTCTGCGCCGCCGAGGAGACGATCCGGCGGCCTGGACGCTCGCGGGCTCAGCGCTCATGCTCGGCGCATGGGGCTGGCAGTACGAGCGCTACTTGATTCCGCTTCTGCCGCTTCTGCTCTGGGCGCTCAGCCTGGGCCTTGGCCGCGCAGCTAAACCCGCGCTCACGACGCTTCTGATTCTGCAATTGGGAGCGCAGACAATCCCTCGTCTCGGACGTCCAAGCCCTTGGGCCGAACCGGAGCTCGCGAAGACCTATGCTTGGCTCGCCGCGCGCCCGAGACCGGGCCTGCTCAGCAGCGCTGAGCCCGTGCGCGACGGCTGGCTCTCGGGCCTGCCCAGCCGGGCGCTGCCCCGCGCCGAGCGCGACGAAGATTTTGCCGCGGCGCTCAAAGCCTCGCGCGTGACTTGCATCCTGCGCGTGGACGGCCAGGACTACGGGCTCGGGGCGGACGAATCGGCTGTTCCGAGGCGGGAGGTGGAACGGGCATACCGCCGGCTCGAGGACCCGCGGTTCTTCCGGAAGCTCCACGAGGAGCCAACCGAACGGGCGGCCGTTTACGAACCGCGCTGAACTCCTACGGATCCCGTCAATTGAAGGGCCAGCCGAGCGGAAGAAGCTGGAAGAAGTTGAACACCCCGCCCGCAGCCAGAAACGGGCCGAACGGGATGGCGTCTGAGCGCCGTGCCTTGCCGGCGCGCAGAAGCCAGAGGCCGTAGACCGAACCGAGAAGAGAGCCCAGCATCAGCGCGTCGAACGCGCCGGTAACACCGGTCCACGCCCCGATCCCCGCCAATAGCTTCACATCCCCGCCGCCGAAAGCCTCCTTCTTGAACATCGCCTCGCCTCCGGCCGCGACCGCCCAACCCAGGCCGAAGCCGAGTAAGGCGCCCCGCATGCTCCACCAAGGCGCTTGCCACCAACCGCCGAACGGCCCCGCGTCGAAGTAGGGATTGAGCGGCGAAAAAAGAAGCCCCACGAGGGCCAGGCCGATCGACAGCTCATCGGGAATAAGAAAGGTATCCCAGTCGATCAGCGCCACGGCGAGCAGGACCCCGCAGGCCGCGATGGAGGCGCCCGCGAAGACGGGCGTCTCACCCCATTTGAGCCACAGCCCCCCGGCGAGCAGGGCCGCTGCAGCCTCGACGAATGGATAGCGCACGGAGATCGGCTTGCGGCAGCAACGTCCGCGTCCGCGCAGAAGAATCCAGGAGAGCACGGGCAAATTGTCGCGCCAAGCGATCGGCTTGCCGCAGCGCGGACAGCGCGAGCGCGGGGTCACGACCGACTCCTCGCGCGGCAGGCGCCAGATGACAACGTTCAGGAAGCTCCCGTACAGGGAGCCAAACAGGCAGGCGACGAGAGCTGACAAGTCCACCGGAATTCCCCCCAGAGACGAAGCGGGCCCCGGAATCCTAAGATTCCGGGGCCCGCGGTCGTCACGCGTCTAGCTTAGTAAGTCGTCCAGATGCTTCCCTTCGTGTCGGTGTGCGTGCAGTTGATGAGCACGTTTCCGACGTTCGCATTGGTGGTCGTGTCGTAGTAGTACCACCCGCCCACATCCGTCGGACTCGCCGAGGCCGACAGCAACACCGCGGTTGCGGCGTCGGTGTGGTAGTTCGGAGCCTTAGCTGACGGGACGGTCCCGAGATACTTGCCGCTGATCGTCAGCGCCGTCACGTTCGCCGGATACTGACCTTCCATGTCGCCGTAGTAAATGCTCATGGCCGATCGGAGTGCGCCGAGGTTGCCCTTGGACGCGCCTTCACCCGACTTGCGGATCAACTCGGCGAACTTCGGAATGGCGATCGCCGCGAGAATGCCGATGATTGCGACGACGATCATCAGCTCGATAAGCGTGAAGCCCTTCTTGGACAGCTCTTTCAACTTCGTCATTACATGACCCCCTTGTGCCGTTTATCTATGAATGAAGGGTAAATGTCCTTTATGTCGGCAGTGTTGGTCATCAACCCTTGGAGTATAACCGGAGACGACGCGACTGTCAAGACAACGAAAAGGAAAATCGCAGTGATTATAGTCGCCCTCCGTTCCGCCTTCATCCCGACCGGTGGGCAGGAAGGGACTTGAACCCTTAAGAGCTTGCGCCCACACGGTCCTGAGCCGTGCGCGTCTGCCAGTTCCGCCACCTGCCCACCGCTGGGGATGAAGTGCTACGATTGGATTCTACATATCATGGCGCGCAAAGACAACACAGACGCAAAGAAGATCGTCGCGACCAACCGCAAAGCGCGTCAGTTCTACGAGATCCTTGACGTCGTCGAGGCGGGCCTGCAGCTGGCCGGCCCGGAGGTCAAGTCCCTGCGCGGCGGACAGGCGAGCCTCGACGGCTGCTACGCCCGCCCCAACGACGCAGGCGAGCTGTATCTCCACAACTTCTACATCCCCCCTTATGTTTTCGCAACCTTGCTCGAGCCGCTGGACACCCGACGCAACCGCAAGCTCCTTCTCCACGGCGCCGAAATCCGCAAGATCACCGGCAAGCTCACAACGAAAGGCCTCACTTTGATCCCGCTCGAGGTCTACTTCAAGAACGGCTGGGCCAAGGTCTCCTTGGGCCTGGCCAAGGGAAAAACCGGCGCCGACCGCCGCGACTCATTGAAGAAAAAGGACCTCCGCCGCGAGGCCGAGAAAAGCTTCAAGGGCGTCTACCGCGGCTAAAAGCGGACGCCGAGCCCGGCTTCCGCGCCGGCTTGACCGTGGGCCATGGTCGCGGCAAGACTCAGGTAGGTGAACTGGTAAGGCGTCAGGCGCAGGCCCAAGGTGAACCGGCTCTCGAGCGTGTTGACCGCGCGGCCGTTGAGCGTCGCGTCGAGGCTGGACTGGCGCACGACCAGGCGCATGCGGTCAAGGCCCGCGCCCGCGTAGGGCGCGAAGAAGGGCGTGCCCGCCGAGCAGACCAGGCTCGCGCCGAAATGGGACGCGGAAAAGTCCTGATGCACGACCGAGTGGCCGACGACCGAGACGAGGAATTGCGGCGCCCAAGGCCGGTCCGACGCGGCGTACAGGCCGTAGCGCAGGCCGCCGCCCGCAATGGTCAGTCCCTGGTAGGAAATGCCTCGGATGAAGCCGCTGAGCTTGAAGGGCATGCCGACCTCGGCCTGCACCCAGGGCAGACCGAACACGCGCACGCCGTTGTTGCGCAGGATGCGGTCGCCCTTCGAAGGGTAGAACTGCCCGCCGAAGCGCGCACCGACGTCGAAGCCGGTGAGCCCGAGCGAGCGTCCGCTCTGGAAGGTGGAAGCGCCCAGCACGCCGCCCAGGTCGCGCGCGAAAGGCTTGAGGGCGCCCTCGTCGGCGTAGCGCGCGAAGCCGCCGTACTGGTCCGCGCCCGCGACAGCGGACGCGGCGGCGAACAACAGCGGCATGGCAAGAGCAGCGCGCCTCATGGTGATCGCCCGTGATTGTGCAATATCGCGTGGGCGATCCTCAACCCACGCAAGGTCAAATCGGGCTCATGGCGCACACCCGGCAGATCGGGCAGGAACAGGGGCGCCAGCCCCCCCGTCGCCACCACACGCGCCTTCCCGCCCATCTCCCTCTTTGTGCGCGCCAACACCTCGCGGAGCATGCCGAGATAGCCGTAGTACAGCCCTGCCTCCAGGCAATGCACGGTGTCCTTGCCGATGACGGTGCGCGGCTTGCGCACCTCAATCCGCGGCAGCTTGGCCGTGAACTCATGCAGAGCGCGCGCGGCAGAGTTGGGTCCCAGGAGAATCGCCCCGCCAATGTAGGCGCCCTCGGCGTCCACGCAGTCGAAAGTCGTGGCGGTGCCGAAGTCGATGGCGATGGAAGGACCGGAGGACAAATCGCATAGAGACAGCGCGTTGAGAATGCGGTCCGCGCCGACCTGCTCCGGGATTTTCACCTTCAGCTTCAGGCCAAGAGGAGAGGACGGGGTGATAAACACCGGCCTGAAACCGAACGACTTCCGGATCGCCATGGACAGCACGGCGTCCAAACTCGGAACAACGGAGGCAACGGCGGCCATCGTTGGCAGGGCGGACATTTTACGCAAAGGACATTTCAATGCTTTTGCGTACCACTCAACGGAACGCCGGGGATCGGTCTCCAAACGCCATCGGCGCACAAGCCGATCCCCGGCAAAGACTCCGACCGTTAAGTTGGTGTTGCCGACATCGACGGCCAGCAGCAAGTTACTTGAGCGCCCCGATCAATTCCTTCACCGCGCCGGCCGATTTCAGGAGCGCGGCGCGCTCCTCAACCGTCAGATTCAGCTGGATGACGGCCTCAATACCCCGGGCGCCGAGTTTGCAGGGCACGCCCACGAACACGCCCTCGACGCCGTACTCTCCCTCGAGCAGCGCCGCGCATGGAAGAATCTTGCGCTTGTCCTTGAGGATCGCCTCGACCATTTCGGCGGCCGACGCCGAAGGGGCGTAATAGGCCGAGCCGGTCTTCAACAGCTTGACGATCTCAGCGCCCCCGTCGCGGGTGCGCTGGTTGATCGCCTCGATCTTCTCCTTGGACAGCAGTTCAGTGATCGCAATGCCGTTGACCGTGGAGAACCGAGGCATCGGCACCATCGTGTCGCCGTGGCCACCGAGGACCATCGCGTGCACGCTTTCCATCGAAACATCGAGCGCCTCCGCGATGAACCAGCGCATGCGCGCCGAGTCGAGGACGCCGGCCATGCCGATGACGCGGTGCTTCGGGAACTTCGAGGTCTTGAGCGCCACCTGGCACATCGCGTCAAGAGGGTTCGAGACGATGATCAGGATGCAGTTCGGGGAGAACTTGACGGCGCTCTCCGTGCAGGACGCCACGATCTTGGCGTTCGTGTTGAGAAGATCATCGCGGCTCATGCCCGGCTTGCGCGGGATGCCAGCCGTGATGACCACAATGTCGGAACCAGCGGTCGGTTCATAGGAAGTGGTCCCGGTGATCCTGGTGTCGTAGCCGACGACGGGACCGGACTCCATCAGGTCAAGCGCCTTGCCCGCGGGCATGCCTTCGGTCGCGGGAATGTCGACGACCACGACCTCGTTCGCCGCTTCCATCTCCGCCAAGCGCTGGACGAGCGTCGCACCGACGTTGCCCGCGCCGATCACCGTCACCTTCGTTCGAGCCATATGCGCCTCCTTTTGGTGGTCTCAGGCATCTTCAAAGCGGAATGTTGCCGTGCTTCTTGGGAAGACGCTGAACCTTCTTCCCCTTCAAGAACTTGAACGCCCGGATGACCTTTGGCCGGGTCACTCGAGCCTCGATGACCTCGTCGATGTAGCCCCGCTTGGCGGCCTGGAACGGGGAGGCGAACTTTTCAACGTACTCCGCCACAAGCTCGGCCCGGCGCTTCTCTGGGTCCTTGGCGGCCTTGAGCTCGGCCTTGTAAAGGATGCCGACCGCCCCCAGGGGGCCCATCACAGCGATCTCGGCGCAGGGCCAGGCGTAGTTGACGTCGCTGCGGATGTGCTTCGAGCTCATCACATCGTAGGCGCCGCCGTACGCCTTTCTGAGCACCACGGTCACCTTGGGGACCGTGGTGCGGCAATAAGCGTAGAGGAGCTTGGCGCCCCGACGGATGATGCCGCCGTGCTCCTGCTCGATGCCCGGCCAGTAGCCCGGGACGTCCACGAGGGTCAGGAGCGGGATATTGAAGGAGTCGCAGAAGTTGATGAAACGAGCGCCCTTCTCGGAGGCGTCGATATCGAGGGCACCGGAGAGCACCTGCGGATTGTTGGCGACGACACCGACCGACTCACCATCGAGACGAATAAAACCCACAACGAGATTGCGCGCAAAGCCCCTCTGAACCTCGAAAAACTGGTGGCCGTCGGCGATCTCCCAGATCACATCGTGGATCTTGTACGCCTTCTTGGGCTCGAGCTCGCCGACGCGCTCGAGAATATCGCTCTCGCGCTTGGGGTCGTCGGAGGGCATGACCGCCTTCGGCTTCTCGCGGCAGTTCTGCGGCAGGAAGTCGAGCAGTTCCCGGATCTGGCGGAAGCAGTCGTGCTCCGAACCCGCCGTGAAGTGGCACACGCCCGAAAGGCGCGCGTGCGTATCGGCGCCGCCAAGCGTCTCGAAGTCGCAGGTCTCGCCGGTCGCGGCCTTCACGACATCGGGACCCGTGATGAACATGTGGCTTGTGCCCTCGACCATGAAAATGAAGTCGGTCAGCGCCGGAGAATACACAGCGCCCCCGGCGCAGGGCCCGAGAATCGCGGAGATCTGGGGCACGTACCCGGAAGCGTCCACGTTGCGATAGAAAATCTCGGCGTAGCCGCCCAAAGACTCAACTCCTTCCTGGATGCGCGCGCCGCCGGAGTCGCACAATCCGATCACCGGCACGCCCGCCGTGATCGCCATGTCCATCGCCTTGCAGATTTTCATCGCATGCGCGAGGCCCAGCGAGCCGCCGACCACGGTGAAGTCCTGCGCGTACAGGCACACCGGCCGGCCGTTGATACGGGCAAATCCCGTGATCACGCCATCGGCGGCCATGTACTTTTTGTCGAGGCCGAAATCGGTCGCGCGGGTCTCGACGAGCGCGTCGATCTCCTCGAAGCTGTCGTCATCAACGAGCAAATCGATGCGCTCGCGCGCGCCGAGCTTGCCCTGAGCCTTCTGCGCGGCGTGGCGCTCAGGGCCGCCGCCGGCCTCGACCTTCGCGCGCTTGTCGAACAGGATCTGCGTCTTCGGCGAGACGAGAGAACGCCCTTTTTTTTCTTTGTTGGAGTTATCCACAGTATGCACAAGATCCGCTTCAAAAACTGTTGTTGACAACAGTTTTCAGCAGGCTTCCTCCACTAACTCGATCAGTACGCCACCCTGGTCCTTCGGATGCAGAAAAGCAACTCGGTGGCCCCAGGCTCCGGACCGTGCGGCCTTGTCAATAAGCTCCGCGCCGGACGCCTGCTGCCTTTTTAGCTCATCGATAATGCTTGGAACAGCGAACGCAAGATGGTGCTGCCCTGGCCCGCGTTTGTCTATGAATTGAGAGACTCCCGACTGAGGGTCCGTGCCGACCAGGAGTTCGATCCAGGGCCGCTCCCCGACGAAAGCCACTTCGACTTGTTGCGAGTCCACGCGCTCCCGGTGAGCAAGCTTCAGGCCGAACTTCTCGTGACGAGCGATCGCTTCGTCGAGATCCTTGACGGCGACGCCGATATGATGCAATTTCATCCGTTTTTCAGGAGCTTGCGCCCGATGCTGGCCGGGTCGGTCTTGTGGGACAGGAGCTCTTCAAGGATATTGTCATTGACACGCTCAAGCGCACTCTTGATGACGCGGCGCTGGATCCAGAACTGGAGCTCGGTGGCGTGCTGGCGCTTAAGACGCGCGCGGCCCTCGCCGGAAGCCCGTAGGTGCTTCCAATGGCCGTCCAGCTCCTTCGCGAGCTCCAAGATTCCTTCCTTATTCTTGGCCGAGGCCGCAAGCACGGGAGGTTCCCAGGCCTTGAGCGCCTGCCCCGCCGAGTGGCCCAGGCCGAGCGCCGCTTTGAGGTCCGCAACGGCCTTGTCCTTGCCGGCGAGGTCGGCCTTATTGACGACGAAGATGTCGCCGATTTCCATGGCGCCGGCCTTCATGGCCTGAATCTCATCACCCATCGCGGGCGTCGTCACGTAGAGGACGGTATCCGCGACCGAGGCGATCTCGACCTCGTCCTGGCCGGTGCCGACGGTCTCGATCAAAATCTTGTCGCAGCCGAGCGCCTCGAGCACGTGGATGGCGCCGAAAATCGCGTGGGTGAGGCCGCCGATCATGCCGCGCGAGGCGAGAGAACGAATGAACACGCCGTCATCGGTGGCGTGCTCCATGACGCGCAGACGATCGCCCAGAAACGCCCCCCCGGAAATCGAGGAACTCGGGTCCACCATCAAGACGCCAACCTTGAGCTTTTGGGAGCGATAATGGCCGATCAGGCGGCCCGTCAAGGTGGACTTGCCGGCGCCGGGAGGACCCGAGACTCCGACCTTCTGAGCCAACCCCGAGGCTTTGAAGAACTCCTTGGCCAGGACTTCCGATGCCGGAGCATCATTCACCACTATGCTTAATGCGCGCGACGCCGCCACGTGGTCGCCGCGGCGCACGCGTTTGATGAGATCCGTCGGATCGTTTTTAGCGGGCAACGGCCAGTTTCTCTTTGAGATAGTCGACGATGGTCTGCAACGGCGTGCCGGGGCCGAAGACGCCGTCCACTCCGGCCTTATTGAGCGCAGGAATATCCTCATCCGGGATGATGCCGCCTCCGAAAACCAGCACATCCTTGAGCCCCTTCTTCTTCAGCTCCTTGCAGATCGCTGGAAACAAAGTGAGGTGAGCGCCGGACAAGAGCGAGAGACCGACGGCATCGACGCCCTCCTGCATCGCGGCCGCCGCGATCATCTCGGGCGTCTGGCGTATGCCGGTGTAGATGACCTCAAAACCGGCGTCGCGCAGGGCGCGTACGATGACCTTGGCGCCCCGGTCGTGCCCATCGAGCCCGGGCTTGGCGATTAATATGCGGGGATGCGGGACGCCCTCTATCACCATGTTCCTCCCTGGGACTCGAGGACAGCGGCAAACGCCTCGATGACCTTCGGATCGTAGCGTGTGCCCGCGCCGTCGCGCGCTTCCTTCAAGGCCTGGACGCCAAGCGCTTCGCCCCTGAGGCCGGCCGAGCGCAGCTCTTCCATCTTCACAACGAGGCCGAGGATGCGGGCACCGAGGGGGATATCCTCGCCCTTGAGCTTGCCGGGATAGCCGGTGCCGTCGTAGCGCTCCTTGTGATGGCGGATCACCGGAACCGCGCCATCGAGCATCTTGATGCCCTCGAGCATGCGCGCCGAGAACGCGGGCAGCATCTCCTCGGAGGCGTTGGTGACGCCCAAATCGGCGAGCAGGCGCGGACTCTTGAACGCGACATAGCCGATCTTATGCAGGACGCCCGCGTAGTAGAGCATCCGGTAGCCGTACTCGTCGACCTCGAGCGCGCGGCCGATCGCGCAGGCGAGCTTCGCTGCTCGGATCGGATAGTTCTCAAGCCCGGGCCGAGAAGTCTCGATCGAGGCGGTCAGCAGCTCGAGCACGTGCGAGAAGAAGTTCTTCTGCTCGGCCATGATCTTCGTATTCACGATCGCGACCGAAGCCAGGTTCGCCAGACTTGACAGCAGGCCGACATGGCCCTCGCCATAGCCCCCCTCGCGCTTGTTGAGCACCTCGACGACACCGACGAGCTCGCCGCGAAACATCATCGGCACGCACAAAAGCGAGCGCGTCGTGAAGCCGGAGGCTTTATCAAATTTCCCCGCGAAGCGAGGATCGCTCTTCGTGTCGTTCACGGTCTGCGGCTGCCGGTTCTGCGCGACCCAACCCGCGATGCCCTGGCCGATCGGCAAGGTCATCGTGCGCAGCGCCTTGGCTTTTTCGCCCGAGGCGACGCGGAAGAACAGGTGCTTCTTGTCATCGGTGACGAGCATGATCGCACTCGCCTCCGAGTCGAGCAGCTTCTCCGCCGCCGCGCCGATCTTCTGGAGCAGGAAGTCGAGATCGGGCGTCGAGTTGAGCGAGCCCGCAATCGAAAATAGCTCGAGAGCCAAATCGACGTTCATTGCGGGGCCATCCGGGTTCGCGTTGGTCTTCGCCATGGCTATTCCGTGCCTCCCAGCACTTCACGGCAGGACGTCAGGCCCATCTTCACCTTCTCAAGACCGTCCTGGACGATCAGGCGCATGCCTTCCTTCATCGCCAACTTGCGCACGGGGTCAGCGGCGACGTCCTTCAGGCAGTACATACGGAGCGAATCGGTCATAACAAGGAGCTCGTGCATGCCGACGCGCCCCTTGTAGCCGAGATTCTTGCAGACCTCGCAGCCGCCGCCCTTCGGGGGGCCCATGATCTTCTGGCCCTTGGGCAGCTCAACACCGTTCTCCTCGAATATCTTGATCTCCACGGGTGTGGGGTCATGCGGCACCTTGCACGCGCAGAGGCGACGCGCAAGGCGCTGGGCGAGGACGGCCTTGATCGTCGTCGCCACCATGAACGCGGGCAGGCCCATGTCGGTCAGGCGCGAGATCGTCGAGGCGGCGTCGTTGGTGTGGATGGTCGAAAAGACCAAGTGGCCGGTCATCGCAGCCTCCATCGCAATGTGGGCGGTCTCCTCGTCGCGGATCTCGCCGACCATGATGACGTCGGGGTCAAGCCGAAGAAAAGACCGGAGGGCGGCGGCGAAGTCGAACTTCTTGTCTCCCCCGAGCTTGACATCGGGGTTCACCGGGACCTGGATGATGCCGTCGAGGTTGTACTCGACGGGGTTTTCGGCGGTCAGGATCTTGATATCGGGCCGGTTGACGTGGTTGAGCGCGGCGTACAAGGTTGTCGATTTTCCCGAGCCGGTGGGACCACAGACGACGATGAGGCCGAAGTTCTTCTTGCCGCCGATGCCCTTGAGCAGGCCGAGGAGCTTGGCGAGCGTGTCGTCCATGAAGCCCATCTTCATGACGTCCACCTGGACGGACTTGCGATCCAAGATGCGCATGACGCAGGACTCGCCGTACACCGTCGGGACCATCTCGACGCGGAACTCGATCGGATTTCCCTGAGCCAGGATCTGGATGCGCCCCGACTGCGGAATGCGCCGCTCGGTGATGTTCATCGAGTTCGTCATGATCTTGATCTTCGCTGCGATCGCGTTGCGGTAGCCCCACGGCACGGAGAACGGGCCGGGCACGAGAAGACCGTCGATGCGGTAGCGCAGCAATATTTTGGAGTTCTTCCCGGTCGGGTCCTCGAAAGGCTCGACGTGGATGTCCGAGGCCTTCATCGACAACGCGCCGAGAATGATCGCGTTGACAAATTTCTCGACTTCGGGCGCGGAAGCGTCGATGTCGGTGATGTCGGTTTTCTGATCGGCCTTCTGCAGCTCGAGGCCGCCCCCGTCGGGCACGGACGACGCCTCTTTCTTGTCGATGTCCGTCATCAGGCGGTTGAGGGCCTCGCCATCGCCGCGCCCATAGGCCGCGTCGAGCGCGGAAAGGATGTCCGTCGGCAACGCCAGGTACGGCTGGATCTGCAGGCCCGTGCGCAGTTGAATATCCTCGGTGGCGAAGAAGTCGCGCGGGTCCGCCATGGCGACGAACAGCACGCTCTCTTCTTTCGCAAACGGAATAGCGACGTGGCGGCGCGCGACGGCCTCGGGGATGATCTTGGCCGTCTCGACGTCCACATCCATCTGCAGGAGATCGACGGCCTTGACCTGCCAATCCTCGGACAGCGCCTTGAGAAGCTGCGCCTTGCCGATGAGGCCGGCATCGATGGCGGCCTGCTGGAAGCTCTTGGCGGACTTGGCCGCTTCCGCCGCGACCTTCTTGAGCTGCTCCTCATCAAGGAGCTTACGCTCCGCAAGCACCTCCGCAACCGTTTTACGCCGCTGCAGGCCTTTAACCGCCATGATATTCTCCAAAGACGGACCGTAAAGTTCCAAAAATTTCGCCGAGGGTGGCGCGGGACTCGACGGCGCGAAGGATGTGCGGGAACAAATTTTCTTTCGGCGAGCGGGCGGCCTTTCCGAGCCGGGCGAGCGCCGTCGTCGCGGCCTTCACGTTGCGGTTCTTGCGGAATGCCTTCAACCGCTTGACCTGATCCTGTTCGAGCTGAGGCGAAACCTTGGAACGCTTCGCGCTGGAGGCGGCGTTCTCCTCGATGTTCAACGTGTTCACGCCGACGATCTTGCGGCGGCCTTCCTCAATGTCGCGCTGCCAGCGGTAGGACGCCTCTTGAATCTCGCGCTGCGGGACCTCGCCTTCGATGAGCTTGAGCATTCCGCCCTGCGCCCTGATGTCCGCGAGCTTCGCACTCACGCGAGCGTCAAGCTCATCGGTCAACGACTCGATCGCCCAGGAACCGGCCACGGGATCGACGGTGTCGGTGACACCCGTCTCGTGGGCAAGAATCTGCTGAGTGCGCAGCGCCAGCGACGCGGACTCCTCGGAGGGCAAGGACAGCGCCTCATCGTAGGAGTTCGTGTGAAGGCTTTGCGCTCCGCCCAAGACCGCCGCCATCGCCTGCCAAGCCACGCGCATCGCGTTGTTGAGCGGCTGCCGGCTCGTCAACGTCGAGCCACAGGTCTGAACATGAAACCGTAAGGACTGGGACTTCGGATCGGCCGCTCCAAAATCATCCTGCATGATCCGGGCCCAGACTCGACGAGCCGCCCGGAACTTCGCTATCTCCTCCAAAAAATGACTGTGGCAGCCGAAGAAGAACGCGAGCTTCGGCCCCATTTCATCGATCGTGATGCCGCGCTGCAGAAGGCTGTCGATATAGACCTTCGCGTTGGCGAACGTAAAGGCAACTTCCTGCACGGCATCGGCGCCGGCCTCGCGGATGTGATAGCCGGAGATCGAGATCGGGTGGAACTGCGGCATATTCTTGAACGACCACTCCATGCTGTCGGCGCACAGCCGGAGGCTGGGCACTACGGGAAAGACCTGGGTGCCCCGCGCGATGAACTCCTTCAAGATGTCGTTCTGCAAGGTTCCCTTGAGGGCCTTGGGATTGATGCCACGCGACTTCGCGACGGCGACGTAGAACGCAAGCAGGACCGCGGCGGTCGCATTGATCGTCAATGAGGTTGAGACTTGATCCAAAGGAATGGAGTCAAACAGCGCCTCCATGTCGTCGATCGTACCGATGTGCACGCCAACGCGGCCGACCTCGCCCTTGGCCTTCGGGTCGTCGGCGTCGAGGCCGATCTGCGTGGGCAGGTCGAAAGCCGTCGACAGGCCCGTCTGGCCCTGCTCAAGGAGCCAGCGGAAGCGCTCGTTCGTCTGCTGAGCGGTGCCAAAGCCCGCGTACTGGCGCATCGTCCACAGGCGACCGCGGTACATCGTCTTTTGAATGCCGCGCGTGAACGGAAATTCCCCCGCGCGGCCGAGGTCACCGGGCTTCACGGTGTCGGGACCGTAGTAGCGCCGAATCTCGATGCCCGAGGGCGTCAGGAAGTCCGAAATCTGGGCGGAATCGCTCACGCAGGCCTCATCTCGATGCGGTCTCCGACACGCACCGAGCCCTTGAGCACGCCGCCCTTGAGTTCGAGCACGCTGCGCGCCGACAGCACCCAAGGCGAAAGCCGCCAGGGGCGGAGGTCCTCGATCACGCGCCTGACCGTCAGGTCCGCATCGAGAAAAAGGACGTCGATCGGGAATTTCATGAAGAACGTATGAATCATCGGACACGGGACGATCCAGAGTCCCTCATCGGCCGCCAGCGACGCCCGGCCGAGGAGCCCCCTGTTGCGCGACGCCGACGTGTCCGCCTTTTCGACTGTCGTCGCGACAAGCTCATTGCGCGTCAAGTTGAAGGCTACCAAATTCATCTCAGCACCGACAGGCGGCCTCGGCTGGTCCCGGCAGAGGTCGTCACGGCAAACACATAGGCGCCGCTGGCGACCGGTCTGCCCTCGGTGTTCTTGCCATCCCATGACAGGCCCGTCACCGCGCGCACGAACGTGCCGTCGAGGGTGTAGATCTTGATGCTCAGCTGCCCACCCTGAAGCGACGGCGGAAGCGCGAAAGCGACCGTGCCGGTCTGGGACGGCTTAAACGGATTCGGGAAAGCCGTCGGCTTCACTTCGCCGTCGAAGCCGGCAAGGGTGCCCTTGACCGCCAGGCGCATCGAGCGGTAAGCGTCCATGCGGCCAGCGCCCGAGATGCTGCCCAAAACGCCCGTCCCGGCGACGCCGTAGCCGGCGACGCCGATCGAGTCCGCACCGCCGCGGATGGCCGCGGAAACCTGCGCGACCGTGAAAGTTGGCTTGGCCGAAAGGATCAGAGCAGCGAGGCCGGAAACCATCGGCGCCGCAAATGAGGTGCCCGTGGCGCTCGCGGTACCGCCCCCCTGATCGGTGGTCAGAAGCGAGACCCCGGGAGCCACAAGGCCGTTGGAAGCCAACTCCGCGCCTCGGGAGGAAAAGGATGTGATCGAATTGTTCGAGTCCGTCGCGCCGACCGGAATCACGCCGGCGCAGTTGCCCGGAGTGTTGACCGCGCCGCCATCGTTTCCGGCGGCGGCCACGATCACGACGCCTTTATTGATCGCATCGGTAATCGAAGCCTGCACCGCGCCCGGGCACGCACCCGTGCCGCCGAGGCTTAAATTGAGCACGATCCGGCCGTACGCGGCGGTATTGACCACCGTCGTCGCGTAACTGATGGCCGAGATGATGCCTGGATCATCCGCCAAGCAGCCCGCATCGCCACAACCGACGGAAGGGCAACTCGCGTCCGTAAAGACCTTTAAGGACAGAAGCTGTGCGTTCCAGGACATCCCCGCGACCTGCATGCCGTTGTCGGTGCTCGCCGCCGCCACCCCGGCAACACGCGTGGCGTGATTGCACGCCGGGGTCGGGGGATTGTTCGTGGTCATCACTCCGTTACTGGGGTCGAATGCACGGCTGGTCGTGGTCGTCAGTTTGGCCGTCAAGTCGGGGTGCGTCCCATCGATCCCGGTATCGATTACTCCGATCGTGACGCGCGAGGAGCCCCCAATCTCGTACTCCCAGCCAGCGAAGGCCGAAACCTGAGCAAGCGCGTACTGAGAGTTGACTGACGGATCGTTCGGCGTGCGATTGGCGGAATATACATGGCTCGGATCGGCCGCGGCGACGCCGGACAGCGCGCGCAGCATGGGCAAGGCCGACGCCACGGACTGGCCAGGAGTCAGATGAATCAGATGCCAGCCCCCGCCGAGATCCACGCCGCGCGTCGCACCGAGCGCAGCGAGGGCGGCGTCGAGTTGGGCCGGCGTGGTCCCGGTCGACAATCGGACGAGAGCCTGGGCTGAGGCGACGCGCAGAACCTGCCCGGCGGGCAGGACCGCAGAGCCCAGGACCGCCCCGCCGATCGTCTCGGTCTCCAGGGCGCGCGCCGGGGCCGCGAGCAGAACAAGGAGAGCCGCGGCCGCGAGGCGGCTAGGCAACGGCGGCTCCATTCTCCTTCCGGATGATCCCAACGACGTCGTAGATGTCGTCGATGTCGAACTCCGCGCCCGACTCCTTCGTCTCGAACGTGTCCCCGTATTTGGCCCAGACGGTGCGGATGCCCGCGCCCTGAGCGCCCTTAATGTCGCGGTCGGGCCAGTCGCCGATCATTAAGGTTTCATCGCCGCGCGTCCCGAGGACTTCCAGCGCGCGGCGAAAGGGCTTGGGATCGGGCTTCTTGACGCCGAAGTCCTCGGACGTGATGATCTCATCGAAATAGTGGTGCAGGCCGAGGCTCACGATGCGCAGCCACACCTCCATCTTCGGCGCGTCGGAGATCACGGTCTGCTTGATGCCCATCTTCATGAGCTCGATCAAGGTCTGGTTGACGCGCGGATACAAGGTCATCGTCCCGTTTTTCGAGCGCCGATAGGCCAAGATGCCGCTGGCGAGAATTTTATAGTCGATGTGGCCGAGCTTGACCTTAAGGATCTTATCGAAGATCTTCTGGTCCTCGATGCCTTCTTTCCAGTAGTGGTCGAAGAACTCCTTGACGAGCTCGTCCTTGGCGCCCGGCAGGCCGGCGTCCATCATCCCCTCGACGGCCGCATCGACCGCCGTCCGCTTCATTTTCATGAAGTCGGTCAACGTGTTATCGATGTCGAAAATGACGCCCTTTATCATATCCGGTATCCGGTGTCAGGCCTATAGTTTCGTCAATTACTTCGGGAGAAAATTAACGGAACTATAGGCCTGACACCCTACTCCTACTCTTTGACGCGCTCAACGTAAGAGCAAGTGCGGGTGTCCACGCGGATCTTGTCGCCTTCCTTCACGAATAGGGGCACATTGATCTCAAGGCCGGTGTCCAAAGTCGCGGGCTTGACCATGTTGGAGACGGAGTCGCCCTTCACGCCGGGGACCGTCGCGGTCACAGTGAGCACGACGTTGGCGGGAAGCTCAATGCCGGTCAGCTTGTCGTCAACGTAGACAGCGAGAACTTCCATATTCTCCTTCAAGAACTTCACGGACGGGCCGAGCAGTTCCTTCGGATAGAAGACCTGCTCGTACGTCTCATTGTCCATGAACACGGCCTTGTCGCCCTCATCATAGCTGTAGGTCTTCTCGCGCTTGGTGACGGGGACGTCGCGGAACTTCGTGCCCGAGGCATAGGAGCGTTCCACAACGGCATTGTTGGCAAGCACCCGCAGCGTGGTCCGGTATACGGCGGCAGACTGGGATTTGCGGTGGTGCTGGAAAGAAATAATTTGGACAATCTGGCCGTCGTCTTCGAAAACGAGGCCGTTCCTAAACTGGGAGGTATCGATCATGTCCGCATCCTACTAAAAAGGCCGGATTTCATGCTACAATGAACTTTCTTTCCTTATGAGCACACACGAACGCGTCGCCGAGCTCACAGACCGCCTGGAAGCCAAGACGCGCCTCATGCAGGACGTCGCGCACGAGTTAAAGAACCCGCTGTCCGTCATTCTCGGCTATGCGTCCTACTTGATGAAGGAGAAGGTCGGCCCTGAGGAAACCCAGAAGGCCCTGAAAACCGTGCTCGCCAACGCCGAGCGCTTGGTCGGCATGGTCGATCAGCTCCAAGACGCGGTGCGCCTCGAGTCTGATGGCTTCGCCATCGAGACGCGCCCGACCGAAGGCGCGACCTTGCTTCAAGAAGCGGTCGAATCGGTCGAACTCGAAGCCGTACGCCGCGGCATTCGCCTGAACTGGCGAAGTCCCGTTGGAGATTCCCTGCTTGTAACCGCTGATCCGCGCCGCATGCTTCAGGTGCTCGGCAACCTTCTGGGCAACGCCCTCAAGTTTACCCCCGAGGGCGGCACGATCGATGCCGCCGCCCACCGCGACGGCGAGTTCGTACGCTTCAGCGTCATCGATACCGGTCCCGGCATTCCCGCTTCGGAGCTGCCAATGCTCTTCGACCGCTTCTACCAAGCCGGCGACAATGCGCAGAAACGCCAGGGCCTCGGACTCGGCCTGACCATTTGCAAAAGCCTCGTCGCGGCGCATGGCGGCCGCATCTGGGTGGAAAGCCTGCCCGGCGTAGGCTCGGCGTTCAACTTCACCTTGCCCGCCATCTTGACTTCGAACTACTCCCCGCGCTAGAATCGGCTCACCGGGTCTAAAGGCCCGGCCAGGAGGTAGGTCTCATGGTCAAAACCTCATCGCTCGTTCTCATGCTCGCCGCCGTTTCCGCGTCCGCGACGCCCGCGATCCCCTCGTTCGAGCTCTCCGCCGCCCAGCTGCAATCGTCCCTCGCCGCGATGCGCGGCGCGCAGATCAAAGCCAAAGCCGGCGACATGGCGCCAAGAATCGTCCGCATGGCCTCAGACCTGCAGCGCTGTCAACGCACCGCAACGCGCCTGCGAAGCGACCTGCGCCTGCTGGTCGTGCGCTTGCGCGAACATCAGCCGGGACGCCCCGACAATGATCCAACGCTAAGCCTGGATGTGCAGCGCTTCACGCAGGACCTGGCGCAGCTGGCGCGAGACGCGCAGTGGCGCCTCAGCGACCTACGCTTCCTGTCAGCCCAGGCTGAGCAGGATGAGACCTTGGTCGCTCCCGCCTCGCGCCTGCTCGACGCCGCCCGCCGCTTCAAGGGCGAGACAAACAGGCTGCGCATGGAGGCGCGCTCGGCCTACCCCGACTTCGTGGACGCGGGATTCGATTTCGAGGGGATGGATGTCGACCGCGACTCACGCGACACGGACGAACGCGCGCAGGACATCCAGAACGAAGCCGACGAGCTTCTGACAAAGGTTCGCGGCTAACGCCGGGTCCGCCCTCGCGCAAGCGACGGGTCCAATCGCACGGCCTCGCGCAATTGCGCGAGGCCGTCGCTTGGGCGGCCTTCTTGCCGCAGCAGAATTCCGAGGTTGAAGCGGGCGGCGGCAAACGATGGATCTCTCGCGACCACGCCCTCGAGCAAACGGACAGCGCCCTTACGGTCGCCCGCTTGCGCCCGCAGACTCGCGAGGTTCACGGCCGCAGGAGCATCCTGAGGACGCAGAGAGAGAGCCTTCTGAAACAGTCTCTCCGCTCCAGCCAAGTCGCCGCGAGACAAGAGGATTGAGCCCAAGTTCACGCGCGCCTCGACATCGCGGGGTTCCAGGCGGATCGCAGCCTCGAGATGGGAAACGGCGGCGATGGGATCGCCGGCGGACAGCAAAGCGACGGCGAGATTCGAGCGCGGGAGATAGGCCTGAGGCTCAACGGAAACAGCGCGGGACCACACAGACACGTCGTCACGCCAATATGACGCCTGCCGAATTGTTGCCACGGCCAGAAACACGGATAGAGCAGACAGAACGGCAACGGCCAAACGCGGACGCGCACGGTCAAGAGCCAGCCCGAATAAAATGGCAAACGGAAGGCAGGCGAGATATGAATAACGGTCCGCCGCGGCCTGGCGGCCGTTTTGCAGCAAACCGGACACAGGCGCCAAGGCGACGAGGAAGGAAAACCAGATGGGAAGGGCCCAGGAACGGACGGATTGATGGAAACAGAGCGCCGTAACGGCCACAGCCGAGATGGCGCCCGGGTACGATTCCAGTCGTATCTCGT
>JAHFCE010000036.1 GCA_023249675.1 Elusimicrobiota bacterium
GAAAAGGAGGCCGTGTCGGGCTTTCCGGGGCTCGATTCGGGGACCCTCGTGTGCGCGGGCGATCCTGTCGGCGGCTCGTGGATGCCGGCGGGCGAGTTCGCCGATCTCTCGGGGGTCGCCGCCGGAGGCGTCGGACCGCTCGATGATCTTCCATCGAGCGTCGGGCTTCTCGACCAGCTCCAGATCGACTGTGCCGGCCTCATCGGCGACGATGAGTTCCCCGGCGCGTTCGCCGAGGAGCTGTTCCAAGATGCGTCCCTGAAACAAGGTTTCGGCGACGCGCTGTCGACGCGCGCCCGCGACAAAATTTCCGAGCTCACGGCCCAGCTCGAGGTGATGTCCCGCCAGGTCTTAGAACTGGAGGCCGGGAAGACCGACCTGACCCGCCGTCTGGCCGAGAAGGATCTCGAGCTGCGCTCACACGGTGACGCCATCGCACCCGCCGATCCGGCCGCCGTCGTACCCGAGGAGGCGCCCCCGTTGGCCGAATTATCGCAAGCGCCGCCTCCGCCGCCCGTCTTATTTGAGCCGCCGCCGGCCCCCGCGCCCGAGCCCGTCGCCGCGCCGAAGACTCTCTCGTTCGATAAGCCGAAATCATTCCAGATCGTTCCAACGGTCAGGTCGTTCAAGATTCTCGGCGCCGATGAGGACGTTCCGGAGGCCGCTCCGAGTTCCGTTGCGGAATTCAAGGTCGAGCCGGTCATCGAGACGCCGGCGCCCGGCGCCGCGGCGCCCGAGTCCGTCGCTGCGGTCCCCGAGCCGCCTCAGCCGGCGGAGCCCGTCGTACCGGAGCCCGCTTTCGTCCCGGTTCCGGTCATGGAGCTGGTCACGCCTCCGTTCGCCTTGCCCGAGCGTCCGCAGCCGTCGATTCCGACGCCGTCTTTTCCGCCGCCGAACACGCTTAATCTCTTGCAGCCGGTCCCGGATCTCGCGTCCGCAGAGCTGGTTGGCCCTCCTTCCACGGCGAGCGAAGGGGCCGACGCTGTTGCTGCGCGCTTCGCCAAGCCCGAACTCGCGCCGGCAACGGGCGCGGCCAAGAGGCAGGGGCGTAGCAACAAGACGTTCCTGATCGGCGGGGGCGCGCTCGTGACTGTGCTCATGATTCTGGGCGTGATCTTTATGCGTCAGCCGAAAGAGGACTTAAAGCAGATGACGACTCTCGACGATGGGAAAGCTCCGATCGGCCTTCCCGCCGATGATGGAGACGCCGCGTCGCCTCGGATCGCCAAGCCGAAGCTTGCGGAGACATCCCCGGCCGCCGCGCCACTGGCTCCTCCGCCCGGCCCGTCGGCCGAGCATCTGGCCGCGATCGCATTGGTCAAGGATTTTCCGCTCGACGGCAGCCGCGGCACCATCGGCCGCTGGCTGCAGTACTCCTACACCGCGAGTCCCGACGCCGGGGCCGAGGAGTGGAACGCAAGCTCGACGGGAGACAAGACCGTGCTCGTCGAGTACCGCCTTGTTTCCAGCGCGGCGGAAGGCAAAGGAGCCTTGTACCTGTTTGAGGTGGATCCCAACGGGCTCGTCAGGGGCAAGAACCCGGAGGCCCGCCAGATGCTTGCCGGCGGACCTCCGCCCGAGGCGCCGCGCGCCAAGAAAAAGACACCCAAGAAGGCCGGGCCGAAACGCGCGGCCAAGCGGCCTGCGGCCGTGGAAGAATCGAAGGAGGTTCCTCTCCTGCCCCTGCCCGATTCCGGGGAGCTTCGCCCGCCTGCCGAGGATGACGGCACCTTCGGCTCAGATACCGTCAATCCGGGCATTTAGGGGCTATTGACCCGTTCTTGCGCTCGGCCTTGACAAAAATCGGCCTGGACCCTAACCTTATAGGGAAATGTCCAGCGCTCAGCATGTGATCTCGCTCGGCCTGTCCCGGCGTCTCGCCGACTTTCTTGTCGAAGAGAAGCTCATCAGCGCCGATCAGTTGCAGCAGGCCCTGGAGGACCAGAAAAAGGGCGGGGAGAAGCTGGGCTCTTTGCTGATCGAGAAAGGCCTCATCGAGGAAGACAAGCTGCTCCAGTTTCTCTCTGAAAAAACCGGTATTTCTTACGTCTCGCTCGCCAATCTTGGCGAGATCTCCGAAGAGGCGATCGCGGCGGTTCCGGAGTCCATCGCGCGCCAAAAGATGCTGATGCCGTTCAACAAGACGAAGGACCGCCTCACGGTCGCGATCGTCGATCCTCTCGACGTGATGATTCTCGATGACCTCAGGATGCAGATCGGCTGCGATGTCGTCGGCTGCCTTGCCTCTGAGGCCGATATCGCGGCCGCGCACGAAAAGTACTACAAGCAGGCGAGCTCGCAGGAGGCGCTCGAAGACATCGTCAAGCAGTCCGACGTTGACGAGGCCGCGGCCGAGGGCCTTGAGCAGATCGAGGAAGCGGTTGAAAAAGCCGAGGTTGGGCTTGAGAAGGCGGCCGAGGACGCTCCCGTCATCAAGATGGTGAACCTGCTCATCGCGGGGGCGGTCAAGGCCAAGGCCTCGGATATTCACATCGAAGCCTATTCCAAAGAACTGCGCATTCGCTACCGGATCGACGGTGTCCTGCACGAGCAGCCCTCGCCGCCGAAGAAGTTTCACGCCGCGATCTGCGCGCGCATCAAGATCATGTCGAACCTCAACATCGCCGAGAGGCGCGTGCCTCAGGACGGGCGCATGCGCCTCAAGATGGACGGCAAGGAGATCGACATGCGCGTGTCGGTCCTGCCCTGCGCGCCCGGCGAGAAGATCGTCACCCGCATCCTCGACTCATCCGGCCTGAAGGTCAACATGACTCAGCTCGGCTTCGAACCGGAGGCGATGGCCGTTTTCAAGAAGGCCATGGAGGCGCCCTACGGGGTCAACCTGGTAACCGGCCCGACGGGCTCGGGCAAGTCCACCACGCTCTACTCCGCGCTGTCGAACCTGAACACGCCGGACTGCAATATCATGACGGCTGAGGACCCGGTCGAGTACCAGCTGATGGGCATCAACCAGGTCCAGATCAACAACCAGGTCGGCTTGACCTTTCCCGCGGCCTTGCGCTCCTTTCTGCGCCAGGACCCCGACGTCATCATGGTCGGCGAGATCCGCGACCAGGAGACGGCGACGATCGCCATCAACGCCGCTTTGACCGGCCATCTGGTCTTTTCGACTTTGCACACCAACGACACCTCGCAGACGATCACGCGCCTGGGCATGATGGGCGTGGAGCCGTTTCTCGTCAGTTCGGCGATGCTGATGATCGAGGCTCAGCGCCTACTGCGCGGCATCTGTCCGAAGTGCAAGGAAGGCTACGAGGTCGAGAAGGATTGGCTTCTGAAGCTCGGTGTGCCCGCGGTTCAGTTCCAAGCGGCGGCTTTGACGAACAAGAAGATCACCTTGTACAAGGGCAAAGGCTGCGAGAACTGCGCGGGCACCGGCTACCGCGGCCGCCAGGGGCTTTACGAGGTCATGGAAGTCACCGATACGATCCGCCAGCTCATCCTCGATCGCGCGTCGGCCAAGCAGATCAAGACTCAGTCGATGAAGCAGGGCATGCTGACTTTGCGCATGTGCGCCGTGCGCAAGCTGCTCTCGGGCGTGACGACCGCTGAGGAAATGATGCGCGTGACGGCGGCGGACGGCGACACCTAGGGTCTCAAGGAGCCAACATGGTTTCGATGGGCGAATTATTTGTGCTGATGCATGAGCGCGGCGCGTCTGATCTTCACCTCACAGCGGGGGCCCCGCCGACTTTACGCATCGACGGCTTGCTGCTGCCGACCCCGTTCGAGATGCTCAATGCCGAGACGGTTCAGGCCCTGATCTATTCCCTGCTCAACGAGCAGCAGCGTCAGCGTTTTGAGGCGTCGAACGAATTGGACCTGGCCTTTAACCTGCGCGGCATCGGCCGCGTGCGCATGAACGTGTACCGTCAGACCGGCTCGGTGGGCGCTGCGATTCGCGCGATCCCGAGTTCTTTCAAGACCTTCGACGAGATCGGCGTGCCCAAGTCGATCCTGGATATCATGAAGCTGCCCAAAGGCCTCATTCTCGTCACCGGTCCAACGGGCTCGGGCAAGTCCACGACCTTGGCCAGCATGATCGACTTCATCAACGAGACGCGCGCTGCGCACATCGTGACGATCGAAGATCCGATCGAGTTCGTGCACACGCACAAGAAGTCCGTCGTCAACCAGCGCGAGGTGGGTGCTGACACCGCGACCTTCGGCGCCGCGCTCCGTCATATCCTACGTCAGGACCCGAATGTGATCCTCATCGGCGAGCTGCGCGATCTCGAGACGATCCAGGCTGCCCTGAATATCGCCGAGACCGGCCACATGGTGCTGGCCACGCTCCACACGACGGATTGCGCGCAGACCATCAACCGCATCATCGACGTGTTTCCTCAGCATCAGCTCGCGCAGGTGCGCGTGCAGCTCTCCTTCGTCCTTCAGGCCGTTCTCTGTCAGCAGCTGCTAAGCCACGCGACGGGCGCGGGGCGCGTGCTGGCGTGCGAGACGCTGATCGTCAACTCCGCGATCCGCAACCTGATCCGTGAGCAGAAGGTGGAGCAGATTCAGGTCGCGATCCAGACCGGAGGCAAGATCGGTATGCAGACGATGAACCAGTCCCTTGCCGAACTCTATTTTCAACAGAAGATCACGTTCCAAGAGGCGATGGCCCACTCGATGGACTCCGAGGACCTGCGTCGCTTAATGCAGCGACACATGACGCCCGCACAAACGTAGAATAGGCAAACCTATGCCTTCATACAATTACAAAGCCAAAACCGCCGCCGGTCTCGTTATGGAAGGGACGATCGACGCCGATGAACAGCGCGCCGCCGTTGAGAAGCTTCGCGGCCAGAAGATGGTCGTTCTGGAGATCGCCGAGAAGTCGGTGCCTCCGATCGAGAAGTTTAAGGCGCTGATCGGTTGGAAGAAGAGCAAGGGCAGCGTCCCTTCGAAGGACCTGTCGCTGTTCTCCCGCCAGCTCTCGACCTTGGTCGGCGCCGGCGTGCCGATCGTGCAGAGCCTCGGCATCCTCGAGAGCCAGGCTGAAAACCCCGTCTTTAAGGAGGTCCTTGGCGCGGTCAAGTCCGACATCGAGGCCGGCCTGTCCATTTCCGACGCGCTGAAGAAGCACCCGCACGCTTTCCCCGATCTGTACTGCTCGATGGTCAAGGCGGGCGAGCTCGGCGGCATCCTCGACACCATTCTCGAGCGTTTGACCGCTTACCTCGAGAGCTCCGAGGCGCTGAAGGCCAAGGTGAAGGGGGCGATGATGTACCCCGCCATCGTGCTCTCGATCTGCTCGATCGTCACGGTGTTCCTGATGATTTTCGTGATTCCGACCTTCAAGAACATCTTCGCGAGCTTCGGCGCCGAGCTGCCCCTGCCGACGCAGATGCTCATCGACATCTCCGACGCAATGAAGGCGAGGTGGTACCTGATCGTGGCGTTTCCGTTCGTCGCGTGGAAGGGCTTCGGGAAGTTCTACGCCACGCCGTTCGGCCACAAGTGGGTCGACACCCAGTCCCTCAAGGCGCCGATTTTTGGACCGATCCTCAAGAAGGTCGCCGTCGCGCGCTTCACGCGCACGCTCGGCACCTTGATCAAGTCGGGCGTGCCGATCATGCAGGCGCTCGAGACCGTCGCTCAGACGGCCGGCAACGTCATCATCGCCGAGGCCGTCAACTTGACGCGCGAGTCCATCCGCGAAGGCGGCCACCTGTCGGATCCGCTCAAGAAGTCGGGCATCTTCCCAAATATGGTGACCTCGATGATTTCCGTCGGCGAGGAAACCGGCGCGCTCGACATCATGCTCGCGAAGATCGCGGACTTCTACGACCAGGAAGTCGACACCGCGGTCAAGGGACTGACCTCGATGATCGAACCCATCGTCATCGTCGTCATGGGCATCATCATCGGCACGATCGTCATCGCGATGTTCATGCCCATGTTCGGCCTCGGCGAGCTCGCCGGCAAGCAGGGCTGAACGGCTTGCGCCGGCCCGGCGGCGGATTCATGTCCTCCGGGGACGTTCGGATTGACCTCACTCCGGGGTCCGTCCGCGACATATAAAGAACCCTTGTCGCGGCGGACCCCAGGCCCCATCGGACATGAATCCGCCGCCGGGCCTCATCAAGGAATCGACACAAGGAATCGCCCTACTTGCTTCCTCGCCGTTTTGCGCTCACTAAGAAGCCCATCGCCGCAGGCGATAAAATCCGTTACGCTGTCAGCCCCCGCAAGGTGATTTCATCGGGGCGGGGCATCAACTTTCGCCGGCGGCCTGGGTCTGCCGCGACAAGGATGCTCTTTATAGTCGCGGACAGACCCCGGAGGGCGGGTCAATCCCGACCGTCCCCGGCGAAGGTTGATGCCCCGCCCCGGCCGATATCGGCGTTGAGGCGCTACTCTTCGAACAGGTGCTTGTCGCGCAGCAGGCGGTGGTAGGCGACGCCGAACCGGTGGGCCTCGTCGCGCAGTTGTTGCAGAAGACGTAAAGCGGGATCGTTGAGCCGCAGGACGATGGACTGGGAGCGTCCGGGGAGGAACACCTCCTCGATGCGTTTGGCGAGCGAGGCCGTCGGAATCTTGAGCTTGAGGTCGCAGAGGGCCGCCTGCGCCGAGCCGAGCTGGCCTTTGCCGCCATCGATAAGCACCAGGTCGGGCAGAGGGGCTTTCTCGGACTGCAGACGCTTGTAGCGGCGGTAGACAGCCTCGCGCATGGACTTGAAGTCGTCGATGCCCGCCACGCTGCGGATCTTGAATTTGCGGTAGTGGCTGCGGTTGGCCTTGCCGCCCTCGAAGCAGACCATCGAGGCGACGGTCTGATGCCCCTGAAAATGAGAGATGTCGAAGCACTCGATGTGCACCGGCGGCGCGGACAGCATGAGGGCCTTCTGCAAATCCGTTACCATCCGGGTGCGGGCGACATGGCCGCCGACGGACTCCACCTCGACGGCACGCACACGCACTCTTTCTCCCATTTGGGACAGGGCTGAGATATTGTCACGCAACTGTAAGGCGCGCTCGTAGTCCATCGCCTTTGACGCGGATTTCATTTCCCGTTCGAATTCATGTCTGAGATCGGCGTACTTGCCCTGAAAGAACAGAACGGCTCGTTGGGCGATTTCTCGATAATCGTTTTTCGTGATCCTGCCTGCGCATGGCGCCGGGCACTCCTTCGTGTGATAGTAAAGGCAGCTGCTGATCTTGCGCTTGTCGAGAGGCTGCGTTTCGGAGAAGTCCCACCGGCAGGGCCGGAGTGGAAACAACTTCTGCTTCCAGAGATATCGGAGCAGGCCGCGCAGCGGCGAGACCTTGGGAAAGGGGCCGAAATAGGCGCCCCCGTCGCGGACCTTTCGCCGCGTCGTCAATAGGCGGGGGAAGTCCTCGCCCATCGTGATCTTGAGATAGGGATAGGTTTTGCTGTCCTTCCACAGCACGTTGAAGAACGGCTGATTCTCATTGATGAGCCGGCGTTCGAGCAGAAGCGACTCGCGCTCCGATTCGCACAGGATGTAGTCGATCGCGCGGATGAGCGGTGCGAGCGAGCGGTCCATCACGTCGGTCTTGTTTGGGTTGAAGTATTGGGCCACGCGCTGGGCAAGGTCGTTGGCCTTGCCGATGTAGAGAATTTCGCCCGCGGCGTCGCGCATGAGGTAGACACCGGTCTTGTGGGGGAGGTGGCGGCGGTCCAGGAGCTTCACCCCGACAGTATATCAAGGCGGCTCATTGACGGCGCAGGCCCTAAAAAGCGATAATCACGTCCATGGCTAAAAAGAAGCAGATGCGCCACAAGTCGGGGCTTAAGGCTCACCGCCAGTCCCTGAAGCACGCGATCCACAACGCGGGCCTCAAGAAGTCCGTCCGTCTCGCCGTCCGCGCCGTCATGGATGCCGCGAAGAGCCAGGACATCAAGGGCCTGTCCGACTTGACCGGGAAGGCCGCCGCCGCGCTCGACAAGGCCGCTCAGAGCGGGACGATCCACTGGAAGACCGCCGCGCGTAAGAAGTCGCGCCTAGCCGCTTCGGTCAACAAGCTGACCGCCGCTGCCGCGAAGTAAGACTTTTAGAGTCTGGCCGTGGGCGTGCAGAGCTCGACGACGACGCCCTCGAACTCGATCTTGGCGTCGAGCCAGGCCTTGGACTTGAGGTCGGTCTCGACTTCGAGCAGGCGCCGCAGGTCCCGGCGTAGGCGCTCCTCGGTGACGCGCTGGGCGCGCGCGAAAAAGTCGCGGTCATAGAAGATGCGCAGCGTCCTCTCGATCTCGTGTGTGGGCGTGCCGGCTTTGAGCATGCGCTTGGCTTTAAGCTGCTTGAGATAGGCGTTGCGCGCCTGGGCCAGGGAGCGGAACACGACCTCGTCGGGCTTCGCGTCCGCGAAGGCCGCGCGCAGATAGGAAAGACAAGCGTTGAGGTCGCGTCCCGACACGAGGCGTTCAAAGGCCCAGGGATCGGTCGCCTTGCGAAATCCCATGCTCGCCGACACGGCTTCCAGGCCGATCTCCGTCGATTTTCCGGCGAACAGCAGGGCCTTCTCGAGTTCTCCGCTCAGAATTCCCCAATCCGTTCCGGCTTGCTCGGCGAGAGCCGCCGCTGCCGCGGGGTCTAGGGTCTTGCCCGCTTTTTTGGCCTCGGCGAGGAGGCGTTCGACGGCCTCTTCCTCGGTGAGCGGGGAGAAAACGCAAACCGCGCCCGCCGCCGTGGCGGCCGCGGCGAGAGCGTCTTTTTTGTCTGGACGGCGGTCCTCCGACAGGAGCACGAGGGTGGTCGTCGTGGAGGGGGCGCGGAGGTAGTCGGCGAAGGCCGCGCGCGCCTCAGCGGGGATCTTTGGGCTGCGCACGATCACGAGCCGCTTGTCGGCGAACACGGGCAAGGTCAGGGCCTCGCTGATGATCGCGGCATATTCGGAATTCGGATCGCCGGAGAACTCTCGAAGGTTGAAGTCATCGGGCTTGAACAGGGCCTTGAGCCTCAGGAGCGCGTCGGCCTTGGACGCCGACTCTTCGCCGAATAGGTAGTAGACGGGCCGGAACTTGCCGGCCTTCCACTCCGCGGCGAGGTCGTTCGGCCTGAGCTCCATCGCCTCAGTACGGGTTGGAGATGACGGGTTTAAGCGGCGTCTCGGGCTTGGCGGAGGGCGGGGTCGATGGAGCCTCGCCGGTGATGCGCCGCTCCGACGTGCCGGTGACCGCGCCGAAGCCGTCCACGACGCGCTTGACGATGTTGCGCGCCAGGATGTCCCAGATCTGCTCGCGAGCTTGCTCCTCGGTCATGCCGGCGCGCAAAGTTGAGGCGGGGAAGGACAGGCTGCCTTCGAGGTTCTTCTCTTCCCAGAGGATTTGGTTCGTGCTCTTGTCGATGAACTGGAGGTCGACGAGGATGCGCAGCTTGTATGCCGTGACGGCCTGTGTTGCGTCGTACTGCACGGCGGTCAGGATATAGCGCGAGATCGTGATCCACACCATGCCCTGCGACTCGATCTCGGGCACGAGGGGGTAGCGGCCATCGCGCAAAAACTCGTCGCGCACGCGCAGAGAGAGCTTGTCCTCGAGGCCGAATTGCTGGGTTTTGTTGACGATCGGACGCAGGGCCAGGCGTTGGACGTGCTGAGGGAGAATCTGGGGCGTGGGCTTGTAGGCGACGTCGGCGCCGCACGCGGCGGTGAGCGCGATCAGGGCGAGAGGCAAGAGTCTTGGCTTGTTCATTTGACCACCAGGTTGACCAGCTTTTTGGGAACGAGGATGCGTTTGATGACGGTGAGCTGTCCGATCGCTGCCCGGACCTTGACGAGTTTGAGGGCGGTTTCCTCAACGAGTTCCTTCGGCGCGTCGGCGGCGATCTGAAAGGTGTCCCGCAGTTTCCCGTTGACCTGGACCGCGTACTCCACGACCGCGTCCACGAGATATTTTGGGTCCCAAGCCGGCCACGGATGACGGCACAGCATGTCCTTATGCCCCAGTTTCTCCCACAGCTCTTCGGTCAGGTGGGGAGCGAACGGATTAAGCAGCACGAGGAACGTCTCAACGTCGACTTCGGCCGGAGTCTTTTCGTCTTGGAGCGCGTTCAAATAAATCATCAACGAAGAAATACAGGTGTTGAATCCAAACGCCTTGATATCCTCGCCGACTTTTTTGATCGTGCGGTGGCGCAGAGCAACGAGCCCTTCGCCCTCGGCCGGGGGCGTTTGTAAGTCGTTGATCAGCACGTAGGCCCGGCGCAGGAAGCGATAGACGCCCTCGATGCTGCGCATGTCCCAGGGCTTGGCCTGCTCGAAGGGACCCATGAACATTTCATACAGCCGGAATGCGTCGGCGCCGTAGCGCTTGAGTACGACGTCCGGGTTGACGACGTTCTTCTTGGACTTGGACATCTTCTCAACCTGCGAGGCGAGCACCTCGCCTGTCGCCGCGAGCTTTGCGCGGCCCTGCCCATCGTATTCGACGTCCTCGTAGGGGTGATAATTCCCCTTGGCGTCGCGGTTCGAGTAGGACAAAATCATGCCCTGGTGGCGGAGCCTCTGGAAGGGTTCCTTGGTCGAGACGTGGCCGAGGTCGAAGAGGACCTTGTGCCAGAAGCGGGCGTACAATAGGTGCAGGACCGCGTGCTCGGCGCCGCCGACATAACAATCCACGGGCCCCCAGGCCTTTTCCAAGTCCTTTCCCCAAGGGGCGGAGGCGTTTTTGGGATCAATGTAGCGCAGGTAATACCAGCACGATCCGGCCCACTGCGGCATGGTATTGGTTTCACGCTTGGCCGCCCCGCCGCAGGCGGGGCAAGCCGTATTGACCCAATCGATCGCGTTTGCCAAAGGTGATTCGCCGGTTCCGGTGGGTTTGAAGTCGGCGACCTCAGGCAAGCGGAGGGGCAATTGGTTTTCGGGCACGGGCACCACTCCGCACTGGGCGCAGTGCACAATCGGTATGGGTTCTCCCCAGTAACGTTGCCGAGAAAAAAGCCAATCCCGGAGCTTGTAATTCACACGCTTGGCCCCGAGGCCTTTCTTTTCAAGCCAAGCGATAATTATTTTCTTGGCTTCAGGCGTCTTGAGCCCGTTCAGAAATTCCGAATTCGTTGCCGTTCCTTCCCCGGTGAACGCCGTGCTTTCCTCGAGCACCATTCCGTCGGGCGCTGTTACAACCGTCTTGATTGCGATGTTGTACTTGAGCGCGAACTCATGGTCGCGTTCGTCATGAGCTGGAACCGCCATGATCGCGCCTGTGCCATAAGACCCGAGGACATAGTCGGCGATGTAGACGGGTATTTTTTCGCCGTTCACGGGATTGACCGCGAAGCCGCCCGTGAACACGCCGATCTTGTCCTTCTGCAGCTCCGTTCTTTCCAGGTCGGATTTATTCTTGGCCGCCTCGGCGTACGCCCTCACGGCGTGTCTGTGTGTTTCCGCGGTGAGCCGTTCCACCAGCGGGTGTTCGGGCGCGAGCACCATGTACGTCGCCCCGAACAACGTGTCTGGGCGAGTGGTGAACACCTTGATCGCGTCGCCGCCCTCGGACTTGAACGTCACCTCAGCGCCCTCGGAGCGGCCGATCCAGTGCCGCTGCATGGACAGCGTGGACTCGGGCCAGTCGAGTCCGGCGAGGTCGGACTCGAGGCGGTCGGCGTATGCCGTAATTTTTAAGACCCACTGCCGGATGTTTTTTCGTTCGACCGGGGTTGCGCAGCGCTCGCAGGCGCCGTTGAACACTTCCTCGTTCGCGAGGCCGGTCTTGCACGAAGGACAGAAATTGATGGGTGCGGTGCTCTCATAGGCCAGGCCTTTTTTGTAGAGCTGCAGGAAGATCCACTGGGTCCAGCGATAATAATTCGGATCCGTCGTGTCGACTTCCCGGTCCCAGTCGTACGAAAACCCCAGCGACTTGATCTGCCGTCTGAAGTTGTCGACGTTGTCGCGCGTCACTGTCGCGGGGTGCGTGCCCTTAGCGATGGCGAAATTCTCGGCGGGGAGGCCGAACGCGTCCCAGCCCATCGGGTGCAGGACATCGAAGCCCTTCATGCGCTTGTAGCGGCACAGGATATCAGTCGCGGTATAGCCCTCGGGGTGGCCGACGTGGAGGCCGGCTGCCGAGGGGTAGGGGAACATGTCGAGGCAGTAGAATTTTTTGCCCGGGCGCGGCGCCTTCGGCGCGCGGAAAACCCCTTCGGCTTCCCATTTGTCCTGCCACTTCTTCTCGATCTCGGCGAAGGGAATATGCTCGGTCTTCACGGGGGAATTATAGCTTTTCGCGGGACGCCGCTCAGTCGAGGCCGAGGGCGAAACGCAGGGCTGTGTCGAGGGCGTCGCGTTTGGCGGAGGTTAACCGGCCAAGTTTGTGCACGAGGGTTGATGTCTCGATCAAGTCGAGAGAGGAGGTATCAGCGACGCAGACGCGAGGCAAGCCTTCCGCGGGACCAAGGGGGACTTCGCCCAGAGTGCCCCGAATTCTCGTGCTGACAGGCGCAATGAGAACCAGACTGCGCGACTGCAGGTGCGAGTTGCGTGAGACGAGGACGACGGGGCGGGGCTTTGGCGTCAATCGCGCCCACCAAATATCACAGCGTTGGAAAATATTTCCTCCAATCGACGTCGCCTTCTTCTTTTGCCAGTCTTTCATAGACCTGGGCGTTCATGGCCCTGGCCTCAGCGAGTTCTTCTTCTGTCTCGGGATGAAGGCGGTAAGCCTCGTTATCGCGTGCTTCCATTTCCTTAATTTCGACTTCGCGCACGACTTTTGCCAAGGCTTCCGCGACCATTTGACTCCTCGATTTACCTAATTTTTTCCTTAGCTTTTCAACATTCGTGTATAGCTCTGTCGGAAGACTGACGGCGGTCTTGATCGTTTTCATATATTGGTATAACTTATTTTATACCACTAAATGCCAGGTGTCAAGGCTTACTATTAGACGATTGAAGGGGGTAAAAAGTTCCCTAAGGCGTGGTGGAAACGACGACGGTCGCGGAGGGGATCGCGAGGCGGCCTCGCCAGAGGCCGGCGCGCACGGTCGCGGTCGAGGCATAGAGATATTCGGTGCCGTACGACAGGGTGTAGCTCGCGGTCTTGAGCGCCAGCAGCGGTCCCGCGGCGTTTTGGTTCTGCTCGAAGCACAGCGTCTTGCCTTTGGGAATCTCGATCTGCTCGGTGAGCGGTCTCGATGCGTCGCGCGGCGAGGCGAGCGCGTCATAGGGGCGCGGGTCTTCGCCGATGCCAAGCACCAGCGGACGCATCGCGGCGTCGCGCACGAAGTCTATGAAGGCCGGCTTCCTGCCGATGTTCTGGATCTCGATGAGGAAGGAGACTCTCTCACCCGGCGCGTAGGCGGCCTTGGTCGCGCGCGCGCGGGCGCGCAGTCCGCCGGAGGCCTTGCTCCAGGCTGCCGGGGCGGGGATGTCGGTCGCGCCGCAAAACGCCGAACGCATCAGAGGGTCATCGGGATGGGTTTTGAGCTTCGCGTCGAGGTCGAGGAAAACGAGCGAGTAGGGGTCGATGCGGGCGTTGCGGAGTTTCAGGGCCCAGTGCAGGTGCGGGCCGGTGACGCGCCCGGTCGCGCCGACCTGGCCGATGATCTGCCCCTTCTTCACCCTATCGCCGGGCTTGACCAGGAATTTGGCCAGATGGGCGTACTGCGTGGTGAGGCCCAGGCCGTGATCGAGGATGATGGTCTTGCCCGCGAAGAAAAGAGGATCGGCGAGCAGAACCTTCCCGGCGGCGGGGGCGCGCACCGGCCGGCCTCGTAGGGCCTTGAGGTCCATGCCCGAGTGCGGCGCGCGCGGCTGGCCGTTGAACACGCGGCGCTCGCCGAAACGGGCGGTCGCCGCGCCCGGGATCGGGGAGTCGAAGCGGCCCTCGAACAGTCTCTTCTCCTCGGTCTTCGCGAAGAGCTTGTGGAGCTTGGCGGCCTCGGCCTCGGCGCGTTCGGCATCGTTCTTATCGGGCGTGACGAATTTCCGATCGACTTGGAGCTCGACGATGGGAAAGCCCGCGCCCACGATGTTGAAGGTCTCGGCCTTGCGGATCAGTTTGCCGCTCGGGGCGCGCATCACGGCGCTCAGCGTCGCTGGGCCAGTCGAGACATCGAGATCGAGGCCCGCGAAGGCGAGCCAGGTGCCCATCGAGGCGCCCGGGAAGAACACCAAGGGCTGGCCGCGCAGGGATGCTTCGGGCGGGATCTTCGCATCGTTGCCGGCGACGGTCACGAGAATGAGCTCGCCGGGTTTGAAGGCGCGCGCCTCGATCGAGAGGGTCGGCCTTGCGGCCGCGCGGGCCGGCGCGGAGGCCAGAGAAGACAAGAGGGCGAGCGGAGCGAGAATCAGCGCCGACCTGCGCAGGAAAGCGACGACGCGGTCTTGAATCTTAAACATGCGGGTCCTCGCGGCCGGCCGATGATCATCGTGGCCGAGCAGGTGCAGGGCGCCGTGCGCGGCGAGTGTGGCGGCTTCGATGGCGACGGAATGGCCGAGCTCCTTCGCCTGCCGCCGCGCCATCCACGCCGAGATGAAAATATCCCCGATCGGACGATCGTCGCCGCCGATCGCTCGAGGGACGTCGTGCGGGAAGGTGATGACGTCCGTATGTTCGTCATGCCTGAGGTAACGCCGGTTCATCTTCAGCATCGCGGCGCGTCCGAGGAAGACGACGTTGACTTCACCGCGGAGACCGGCCGCTGCCTTCGACGTGCCGAGGGCCAACCGCACCGCTTTTTGATACAGCGCCGCGCGCCGTGCCGATGCCGGCAAGGCGGCCATGCCCGCGACAACGACGCTCAACCCGTCTTTTCGTCCCATTTGTCGTAGGCGCGGATGATGCGTTTGACGATCGGATGGCGGGACACGTCGGCCTCGCCCATGCGCACTGTGGCCATGCCCTCGACGCCCTTGAGGATCTCAAGCACGCGCACGAGTCCCGACGCTGCGTGCGCGCCGAGGTCGTTCTGCGTCGTGTCGCCGGTGACGACGGCTTTGGAGCCCACACCCATGCGCGTGAGGAACATCTGCATCTGCTCGGGCGTGGTGTTCTGAGCCTCATCGAGGATCATGAACGCGTCCTCGAACGTGCGGCCGCGCATATAGGCGAGCGGCACGATTTCGATCACGTCGTTGTCCCGCCAGGTGCGGAAGCGCTCGCCGCCGAGCAGGGAAATGAAGGCGTCGTAGAGCGGGCGCAGGTAGGGGTTGACCTTCTCCATGAGGTCGCCGGGCAGAAAGCCGAGCCGTTCGCCCGCCTCGACGACCGGCCGCGAGAGGATGATTCTCGTGACCTGGCGCGATTCGAGGGCGCGCAGGGCGCAGGCGACCGCGAGGAAGGTCTTGCCCGTGCCGGCCGGGCCGATGCCGAAGGTCAGGTCGTGCTCGGCGATCGTGTCGCAGTACTTCTGCTGATTCGGCGTGCGGGCGCGCAGGACCTTGCCGCTGTGGGCGCGGTACAGGCCGTCCTCGGGAAGCGACGGCGCGTCCAAATTGATCGGCTCAAAGCCGCGGGGGTCTACGGGCGCCGCGCGGCGCCGCAGAGCCTCGATCTCCGATCTCAGTCGACGCGCGGCCTTCTCGACGCGGTTGGCGCTGCCTTTTACGGTCAGCGAGAGATCACCGCTCTCCGCGTCCTGGCGCAGGAAGATCTCGACGCCGAAGTCGCGCTCGAGTTCGCGCAGGCGCGCGTCCTGTTCGCCGAGAAGGCGCACGGTTTCCGCCTGGTCATTGAGACGGATGAGTTTGGTGGTCATCGAGGGGTCTCCAAGGAGGTTTCGTCATTGTAGCCATTTCGCCTCGCGCCGCGCCTCACGCGAAGAATTATTTTAAAGAAGGACGGATGCGACGGCGGCCCAGAACAGCGCCTGGCGGATGGTGTTCCCAAGCTGGATGGTCCAGCGCGGTTCGGCGTTTTTCTTTTGACCTTCGCCCCAGCGGACGACATAGGCTTGGTTTGCGTAGCGCGCGTCGAGCGGCTCGAAGCCGACGAGGGGGGCTTTCGTCTGAGGGTACACGGTGAATGACGGGCACGACAAGTCGAGTTTGTCCGCGCGACAAAACAGCGCGGTGCGCTGGCCGGCTGCCGCGGCCGTTGCGGCGGCGAACAGAAGAACGCCGGTTGTTATCCCCCAGTCCGTCGCGCGACGGATTGGGGGATAACGTCGCGTGTGACTAAGCCCCGGCTCCTTCATAGCGGCGGCCCGCGTAAGCGCGGAAGGCCGCGAGTTGGATGAGGATGAGCAAAGCGAGCAGTGGGAAGCAGGCGGGCGAGATCAGATAGCCGCCGGCGCTGACGCCTTTCGGCGCGGAGTCCTTTTCGTCACGCTGCGTCCCGAAAGGATCGAGATGTTGGGTGGTCGAAAAGCCCATTGCGACGGACAGGAGGCCCTTGTGCTCGCCCTTGAGTTCGGGGTTCCAGACCAGCTTGACGCTTGTCACGGTGAGCACGAGGAGCACGGTCTGCAGCGCGAGGCTCAGCAGCAGCGTGGAGCGGGCCGCGTCCCCGGTGACCGCGCGCTCGCGTTCGTCGCCCTCGCGCAGTCCGCACAGCTTGGACATGGCGTCCTCCCGTCGTCTTCGATCAATCACAAGCGTGATGGGCCAGACCGGGGCGCTGAGGACCCAGAAGAATGCGGCGGTATTGAGCGCGTTGGCCCAACGTTCGGGCCGGTCGTATGCGCCGATCGCAAGATCCACGAGAAGAATCGGCCAGCCCCAGGCGGCGAAGGTCAAAACGGCTTTATGCAGGCTCAGCAGCATCTTTTTCACGATTATTTTCCTCCATTTATTTTTCATCCACAATGAATACTTCTTCGACGGTTCGGCCGAAGCGGCGGGCGAGAAGCAATCCCAACTCCAGAGAAGGGAGGTACTCGCCGCGCTCCACGCAGTTGATCGTCACGCGGGTGACGCCGACGTCGGCGGCGAGCTGTTCCTGGGTCAGGCCCTCCTCCGCGCGGAGGACGCGCAGGCGGTTGGAGACCTTAAGGCGGGGCCGTTTAGGTGTCATATGTAAAGATATCTTTACCTAGTGTAAAGAATACTTTACATATTGTCAAGCCCTATTTCATCGTTGGACGGTTTCTCCGCGGGGGACGACCACGAGCCCGCTCGAGTCCACGAAGCAGCGCTTCGCGTCCTCCTCGGCGTTGAAGCCGAGCTTGAGCTTGGCGGGAATGTCGTTGAAGCGGTCCACGATCACGCGTTTTAAGTGAGCGCCGGATCGGACCTTGCAAAAGTCCATGATGATCGAGTCCTCGATCACCGCGTCGTCGTGGATGTGCACGCCGCGGCCGATGATCGAGTTCTTGATCGTCGCGTTGCGCACGAAGCAGCCGTCGCTGATGATGCAGTTCGTCAGCTTGCCGTCGAGAACCTTCGCGGGCGGGCCGTCGTAGCGGCCCGAGTGGATGAACCAGCGGCGATTGTTGAGATTTAAGCGCGGGCGCGCGCCGAGAATGTCCATGTTCGACTGGTAGTAGGCGCCGAGCGTTCCGACGTCGCGCCAGTAGGCCTGCTCCTCGTACGCCTTGATCCCAGGCAGGACATTGGTCGAGAAATCGTAGGCGTAGATCTTGTGTGTTTTGAGGATCGCGGGCAGGACGTTCTTGCCGAAATCGAGGTCGTTCTCCTCTTCGTGGTGGTTTTTCAGCAGATCGACCAGGACGTCCTTTGTGAACACGTAGTTGCCCATCGAGGCCAGCGCATGGGTCGTGCTGCCGGGCATGGGCTCGGCCTGCGGGGGTTTCTCGATGAACTCCCCAACGCGGCCCTTGGCGTCCGTTGAGACGATGCCGAAGGAGGGCGCGCTTTTGAGCGGCACCGGGATGGTGGCGATTGTGACGTCGGCGCCCTTCTCCACGTGCCACTGGACCATCTGGCCGACGTCCATGCGGTAGACGTGGTCGGCGCCGAAGACGACGACGAGGTCCGGGTCGAAGTCGTGGATCAGGTTCAGATTTTGGCGCACGGCGTCGGCCGTGCCGCGGTACCACATCGTGCCCAGGCGCATCTGCGGGGGCACGACGGTGATGAAGTGTTCGCGCGTGAGGCCGGCGGTCCGCCAGTTGGAGCGCAGGTGCTCGATGAGGCTCTGCGACATGTACTGCACAAGGACGTAGATCGAGAGTATGCCCGAGTTGACGAGATTCGAGAGCACGAAGTCCACGATGCGGTATTTGCCGCCGAACGGCACGGCGGGCTTGGAGCGCTCATGCGTCAGCGGATGCAGGCGCTCGCCCTTGCCGCCGGCGAGTACGATCGCGAGCACGCGCCGCGTGGGGGCGATGTTCAGTTTACTGGGGCTCGGCATAGGGATCCTCCCCGTAGTCGGTGCCCTCGATGACCGTGGCGTGCTTGCCCGTCTTCTTTGCGGGAGCGGGGCCGATCTCCGGGCTCGCCGCCTCCTTGCCCTGCCGGTCGCGCGCCCGGCGCCGCAGGGCCTCGGCATCGACTTCCTGCTTGTACCTCTCGGCGCCGAACAGCTGGGAGTCGTCGAGGACGAGCACGTCGCGCTTCTTCTCGACGCCGGCGGAGATCTCGGTCAGGCCCTGCGTGGTGATCCCTGTTGAGACGAGCACAGGCAAGTACACGTCTGAGCCGTTGCGGATCAGTGCGCCGGTCGGCACGTAGAGCACGTTCTTCCTGGTGAGTGGGATGATCTGGCCCTCCCACTCGGCGCCCGGATCGAAAGAGCGGTCGGGCGATAGGATCAACGTGAACGTAGCACCCGGGGCGTCCTTCTCGCTCGGGGCGTCGAGAACGAGCCGCGCCACGCGGTCTTTCAATTGCCGTTTCGGGTCTTTGACCGGCCAATAAATCATTTCCTGGCCATCGTGGATCCAGGGGACGTCCTCGGGCCGCACGCGCGCGACGAGCTTGAGGGTCTTGGCGGACTCGAACATCACCGACCCCGGCTTCACCCAAGCTTTCGGCTTGAGGAAGTTGGTCAGGAGGAAGGACTTCTCCGGGCAGCGCGCGACCGTCGGCCGGTACAGGCGCTGCCAGCGCTCCTCCAGGATGTTCGCGTTCTGCGCGCCTTTTGAGTCGAGAATCGCCGCGAGTTCCTTGTGCGCGAGAACCGCGAGCGTCTGGCCGGCGCTGCACCAGGTGCCAGTCGAGACCGGCACTCCCTCGACGCGGCCCTCGATCGTCGCCTTGATGCGGAAGAGGTCGTCGGGCACGACGGTGCCCGTGATCTTGACCTTGATCTCGAGGTTGCCGCGCTTGACCTGGATGGGCGTCGCCGCGGACGCGGGGCCGGCGAGCGAGAGGAGGGACGCGGCGAGGAAAATTCTCACGGTGGTCCAGGTTAGCAAATTGACGCCCCGCTCCTCTGTCGGCCGCCAGCGAGGCCTAAACGTTCCAGTGCTCATTTCGAAACCGGTGCCTCCGCCATCCGTTCAACTGTTTCCAGAAACAGTGGCCGTTCAAACTTTATGCTTTTGCCGTCCACGGCGCTTCGTCCGTCGAACTTGTGATCAGGATCAGGCTGCCCAGCACCATCGCCACGCAGGCGGACAGGTTCAGGCTGCGGGCTCGCGGGTCGATCGGGATTTTCCGCTCGCGCCCGGCCCAGCGCGCGTGGACCTCGGGCGGGATGCCGCCCGTTTCGGAGCCGAACACCACAGTCGCGCCCGGGGAGACTTCGGATGGGTCCCAGATCTTCTCCGCCTTGGTGGACAAGAGCCAGACCTCGCGTTGCGGCTCCACGCTCTTCATCCAGGCGGACACGCTGTCGTGCTGCTGGAGGTCCAGGTTCGGCCAGTAGTCGAGGCCCGCGCGCTTGAGGTTTGCGTCGGTGATCTGGTAGCCGAGCGGATGCACGAGGTGCAGGCGGCAGCCGAGCGCCATGCAGCTGCGCCCGATATTGCCGGTGTTGCCCGCGATGTCGGGCCGCACCAGAACGATCTCGTAAACCGGGGCCACTAGCGAGCGGCGGTCTGTAGGACGGGCAAGGCGGCTTTCTCGGCCGCGATCGTCGGGTTCTCGCCTTTCCAGCCGTCGCGCAGGAACGCCTCGTAGGTCCAGGGCATCAGCGCCTTGAACTGCTTGGCCAGCGCCTCGCCGTACGCCTGGATTTCGAACTGCGCGTGCGTGTCGGCGCGAAGTGCCACGAAATTCATCAGGCTGCGGGCGTTCACGGTCCAGTAGAACTCGGTGTAGAGGTTCACGGGCAGGACCATGCGCGCCATCTCGCGGGCGACGCCCTGCTCAAGCATGTTTTTGTAGACGGCGAGGGCCGCGTCCACCTGAGTCTTGAACATCGCGTGGAGCGCCTTCTGGTCGAGCTCGATCGCCGCCGAAGAGCCTTGCTTGTTCTTCTTGTCCTGTCCGCGCCACGTCGAGGGCATGTAGAAGTCGTCTTTGACTTCCGTGTATCGAAAAGACACCTCGTTGTAGGCGGCGAAGCGGTGGCGGAACCACTGGCGCGCGACGAAGATCGGAGCGCTCACGTGGAACTTGAAGACCGAATGTTCGAACGGCGTCATGTGGGAGTGCTTGAGCAGGTAGCCGATCAGCTTCTTGTCGGCCTCGGCGCCTTTCGACACGCCGCCGTAGGAAACGCGCGCGGCGTCGACGACTCCCTGGTCTCCGCCCATGAAGTCCACCAGGCGCACGAAGCCTTTGTCGAGAACCTTCACCGGCTCATGATTGATCTTGTCGGTCACCTGAATCCTCCTGGGGCGTTATCTCGATACTGCCGGACGTCGGGAAGAACGGACGCGGCCTTCGACGTCGACAGGATCCAGTCGATGAGGCGCGGATCGCCGATGAGGCCTTTGCCGTTCCAGCGGTAGCCGCTGGTGCCGAGCTGGCGCTGCAGAAGCTGGCCGATGCGGCGGCCGTCGGGAGCGAGCGGGACCGCCACGACGCCGCCCTGTGTGGTGAGGCGGCGCAAAGTCGCCTTGTTCGTGGCGCGGTCCTTGTCCTGTTGGCCGGCGCGCGTGCCGTCGCGGACCCAGAGGATGGCGCCCTCGCGGAAGCCGCCTTTGAGGCGGACGGACTCGGCGATCGCGGTCGCGGCCGTTTTCCAGGCCTCGAGCCCCTTGTCCGAGCGGGGAGCGAGGCCGACGAGAACCACGGCTTCCTTGGCGGGGAAGCGCGCGAGGGCCGTCGCGCGGGCGTTCAAGATGTCGGCGAGTGTTGGGGACTTGTCGATCGTCGCGGTGAGGACGAGCTCGGCCGAGCTCTTGAGGCGCTTGGGGCTGCGGCTGGGGAGGATCAAAGCGCTTTTGTTGACGGGCTTGACCGGGGCCATCCCGGGATGCAGCGCGTCAGGCTTGTCTTGCGCCGGCTCGGCGCGGACGCCGAACAGATAGCGGATCTCGTCCATGAGGGCTGATTCTGAGACGATGTCAAGCGGGACCGCGACGATCTTCGCGACGTGCTGGCTCTTGAGTCGGTCGAGGCCGCGCTGGATCGCGACGGCGTCGCCGGCGGACTCGACGCTTTCGACGGCGATGCCGCGCAGCTGGGAGCGGATCGCGCCGAGCTCGTTTTTCCACGCGCCGCCCGTGTCGTAGGCGAGGAGCAGCACGCCGTACGGCTTGGCGCTCATCGAGGTATTGCCGAAGCCCGAGGACGCGGCTGGAGCGGCCGCGAGCGCGGCGAGGAGGACAACGCCGATCACGGCTTTCCCTTTTTGAGGAGAGCCGCCTCGAGGTGCTCGCGCAGTTCTTGAATGCTGACGGGTTTGGGCACGAAGCCGTCGCCGCCGGACAGCGCCGCGCTTGTCTTGTCGTGCGTCGAGTCGCGGGCGGTGAGGAAGAGGATGGGGGTGCGCTTGGCGCCCGATTTTTTCTCCAGGGCGCGAATTCGTTGACAGGAGACGAGCCCGTCCAGGCGGGGCATCAGGAGGTCCATCAGGACCACGTCGGGGGCGGTGGTTTTGAAGGCCTCCACGGCCTCAAGGCCGTCGCTCACCGCGGTTACTTCATAGCCGAGGCGCGCCAGCTGAATGGAAAGAATTTCGCGGATTGACAGGTCGTCGTCCACGACGAGGATCTTGCGGCCGCTCATGGTCTAGGGGTCGAAGGTCCAGACCGCCGACTTGCCAGTCGAGCCCGCGACGGCGACGACCAGCTCTTTGCGGCCGGCCTCCGGTTCAACGAGGGCGAAGCCCGGAGAGGAGCCTCCGAGCTCGGCCTTCCACGCCGTCTCGAAAGCGACTCCGGTCCAATTCTCGGCGTGCAGCTCGCCGCCGTTGAACAGGCCGAACGGGGTCGCCAGGCCGCCGAGCATGGCGAGGTTGCGGACGAGGTAGAGTTTGTCGAAGCCCTTGGCGCCGTAGGTCGCGAGCATGGGCGGGTGGAACTCGAGAAGCTTGTCATGCCAGCGCACGCGGATCGGGCTCTGGCCGAAGCCTTCGGAGGAGCGCCAGTGGCCGTTGGCGAATTGGGCGCGCAGGCTGTTGACCGCGGTCAGGGACAGCGCGGCGGGCTCTCCCGCGGCGTCGAGTTGGGCGTAGGTGAAGCCGTACAGCCAGTCGGCGCGCTTGGGATTGAGGGCCGGGCGGCCCTGCGCGTACTTACCGTCCTGGTAGATGAGAGGGTACACCGCGCCGAACGGGAAAGTCTTGTCGTCTTGGATCTGCTGGGAGGCGACGACGCGCCCGCCTGTGGCGTTCTGGTGCGAACGCACCAGAACGGGGAGGTCGGCGATCTTGACCCACTTGCCGCCGTCGGCTTTATAAACGGACGTCTCGAGACGGTGGAAGGGCTCGTTGTACACCGAGACGAAGAGCTCGGATTTTTTGTCTCCGTCGAGGTCGGCGGCTTCGAGCGACACGATCCGCGCGCCGGTTCCGGCGATCTCGCCCGTGATGAGGGGCTTGTGCTCCGCGGCGGGATAGGCGTAGAGCCGGAAGCTCTTCTCTTCGGACAGAACGAGTTGCGGCTTGCCGGCGCCGTCAAAATCTCCGACGGCCATGCCCGTGACGACGAAAGGCAAAGACGCGCCGCGGGTCCGGGGCGCGCGCAGCGCCGCTTCTCCAGGACGCGGACCCTGCGCGGGGACCGCCGGCGCGATTGCGAGGGCGGTCAGACGCGCGCGCTGACCGACCTGCACGCGCGCAACGGGCTCATCGAGTCGGCCGACCGAGAACTTGTCCGCGACTTCTTCGATCTTGCCGTTCGCGATCTGTTTCGTCGTTTTGCCGAGATATTCGCCGGTCACCGGATGCTTCAGATCCGCGCCTTCCTCGAACACCTGGAACTCGCGTCCGGGAGCGGCGCCGTCGGCGGCGGTGAGGTCGAGCCAGACCTGGGCGCCCGCGGTTTTCACGACGTAGCCTTTGGGTGGAGAGGCGGCGAAAGCGGGGGAGGAAAATGCGAATAACGAGGCGAAAGCGACGGCGATCATTTCCAGAGGCTATCATATTTTTTTGTTAGAATCGCCGTCGTGGCCCCCGCCTATCCGTCCGCATCCACCGGCACCGCCCAGGATCTGATGCGCGTCGTGACGAAGGCCTATGAGAACCGTCTCGATGCCGAGGGCACGGTCCTCCCGGAAAAAACAG
>JAHFCE010000050.1 GCA_023249675.1 Elusimicrobiota bacterium
CGACTTGAGGGATGCTCGGGGCGCGGTGTGAAGGCCCAAGGATGTCCTGACTCGGCAAAGACTCGGCCGGCGATTCCTTCACCTTGTGAGAGCGGCTTACGGAGTGAATCCGGCACATCGCCGTGCGTAGCCTCGAGGTTCAGTAGTTGCGTAGCTGGGTCGAACAACCGTAGAAGGACTCCGTCTGCTGCAAAGACACGCGCGGCCCGTTCGACGATCGCGCGGTACAATTGTTGCAATTGATCTGGTCCCTCATAAAAGTCGAAGCCAGCACCTAATTCGCGAAGTCTGACTGAGAAGACGGCGTCTGCAATAACGTGGGAAAGAAGAGGAAGAACGGATCGAATTTCCTCGACGAATTCCCGGGAGAACGCTGCGTTGTCCACACTATCGAGCGAGATGAAGCCGTAGAACTCACCATGAGCCTTGAGCTTCATGATCAGCTTTGCGCGAATGCGGCGGTCACCGCGAAATGCAGGGTGCGCACCGGGCTCCTGTACGAGGACAATCGGATCGTCTCCCGAAAGATGCGTGGCGACGAGGGTGTTTTGACCAGAAGTCGGCGTGGCGTGAATGCTGTCGACCCTGCGTCCGACCGCGGCCAGTGGCTTAAACGTTCCTGAGACGACGCCGGTTGCTGCGATGTACCCGTGAGTAAACGTCTGCCCATAATGCTCGGCGAGGATTTTGAGAACGTCAGTCAGATACCGGCTTAGCCTATGCAGACCACGGTCTGCGGCGTCGACGTCCGGAGCCTTCCAGTCTTCGGCATCAAGTTGCCAAAGACGTTCGGTTAAGCCGTTGGTATCACCTAACACAAAGTCACTCAGGTTACTCCTCCCCGAGGGCTGTGTCAACCCAGGACAGGGCACCGGGCGCACGACAGGATCGTGAGGAAGGGATGTCGCCAAGGAGTTGAGTGGGTAATACTTTCGGCTATAATAGCCGAAAGGAGATCCCATGGCCAACACCCACGAGGTTCCGGTTTCGGTCCGCGCGGCGCTCGCCGCACTCGCTGCGCCCCGGGCCATGCGCCGGGGCTCCCTCTCGGAGCGCTACATGAAGTGCAACAAGCCCGGCTGTCCGTGCGCCGAGCGGCCTCAGGCTCGCCACGGGCCCTACTTCAGCCTCACGCGCGGGGTGGCGGGCAGCACCCGGTCGCGCTTGCTGTCGGCCGCGCAAGCCGGGCTCGCGCGCACCCAGGTCGCGGCCGGCCAGCAGTTCCGCCAGGAGGTCGCGGTCTACTGGGAGGCCTGCGAGCAATGGGCCGATGCCCAGCTCGACGCCCCCCAGGCCGTCTCGCGAGAGGCGGCCAAAAAGGGGGCTTCAAAGAAGCCTTCGACGCGGAAGTCGTCGCCGAGATCGAAGCGCTCGTAGGTCCAGGCGCGGTGGACGGGCTGGACTTCGAGGCCATCGAGACGGCCGCGCGCCGGCGCGCGCTCACCATTGCGGCTCGCGCCGTCGAGCAGCGACTGAACGCGGACGGGTCCGACCACCGCGGCCCGACCGTTCCGTGCGCCTGTGGAAAGGCGGCGCGCTACGCCGGCCGCCGGCGGAAGACCTTCACGACGGCCCTGGGCGACCTCAGGCTGGGGCGGGCGTACTACTACTGCGCCGCCTGCGAGAGCGGCTTCTGCCCGCGTGACCGCGCCCTGGGGTTGCAAGACGCGTCGCTCTCGCCGGCCGTCACGCGCATGGTGGGGCTGGCGGCGGCGATGGTCAGCTTCGCGGAGTCGAGCGAGCTGATGCGCGAGCTCGGGGGCGTGCCGGTGGACGCCAAGCAGGTCGAGCGCACCGCCGAAGCGCTCGGCCGCGCGATCGCGCAGGACGAGCGGGCCGTGGTCGATCCCTCGCCGCCGCCCGCGCCCACGATGTACCTGGGCATGGACGGCACGGGCGTGCCGATGAGGGCCTCGGACCGGGAGGGGCGTGAGGGCAAGCAGCCCGACGGCTCGGCCAAGACGCGTGAGGTCAAGCTCGTCACCGTTTGGACCGCCGAGGCCCGCGACGACGAAGACACCCCCGTGCGCGACGAGGGTTCGGTCACCTACTCAGCGGCGATCGAGAGCGCCGCGAGCCGCGATACCGACCCCAAACTCTCCGAGTTCGCAGAGCGCGTGGACCGCGAGGCGCGGCGGCGCGGCTTCGACGCCGCCGCGCGCCGCGCCGTCCTGGGTGACGGCGCCCTGTGGATCTGGAACCTGGCCGATGAGCAGCTCCCCGGCGCCATCCAGATCGTGGACCTCTACCACGCCAAGCAGCATCTCTCGGACGTCGCCAAAGCCATCTACGGCCCGGGCAGCCACCTGGGCACGCAGTGGGCCACGCAGCGACACGACGAGTTGGACGACGGCCAGCTGGACGTCGTGCTGCAAGCCCTACGCGTCCACGCTGAGGCCAACGACGAGGCGCGCAAGTGCCTGGCCTATGTCACCCGCAACCAAGGCCGCATGCGCTACCCGGAGTTCCGCGCCCAGGGCCTCTGCGTGGGGTCCGGCGTCGTCGAAGCCGGCTGCAAGGTGGCCATCGGCACCCGCCTCAAGCGCGCGGGCATGCACTGGACCGTCGCCGGGGCCGACGCGATCATCGCCCTGCGCTGCTGCAAGCTCAGCGGGCGCTTCGAGGACTTCTGGGAGCGCCGGTCCGATACGGCGGCCGCCGGCGCCGGGTGACGTCATCTCACAAATTTGTCGTGCACCCGTCCGCGCGTGTCGACGAGGACGTACCGGCGGCCGCGTGGAGAGATCAAATACCATGTGTGCCCTCGACTACACATGAAACTCGTGCTGTTCGGACTAGCCAATGCGGGTGAGCCGGGTCGATCCGGTCTTGGCTTTGAACGACCGATGCTTCACATTCATACCGATAATGATTTCGCTCATCGAACTCGAGAGACAGTGGTTTCAACATCCCCGAGGCCGCCCCCGCCTAGGTGGCCGTCGGGCGCTGATGGGATTTAGCTATCAACTAGCCCTGTCTCTCGCGCGCTTCTTCGAGATGCTTGGGCGAAGACAGCCGGATGCTCAGATGGCGTTCGAGGGCCTCGGCGATCTCGCTG
>JAHFCE010000012.1 GCA_023249675.1 Elusimicrobiota bacterium
CGAGGCGCGAATCGATCTCCACGCCGAGTTGGGAGCGGAATTGCAACCGCTTCTCGGTGATGAGGGAGTCGATGAGGCTCGATAGGAGTTGGGCGGAGCCGGGCTCTGCCGGGGCCTCGTGTTCCACTGACGCCTGGCCGCCTGCGCCCCGCGTCGCCGCCCTGTTCTTTTCGATCAGGTTGTTGGCGATGTCCCGGATGCGCCCGACGGCGCTGCGGACCAAAACCCGTTTCTCTTCCGGGAGTTGCGAGAGGTCCTTCAGAACGGAGTCGAGAGCGGCCAGCGGGGACCGGATATCATGCGCGACTTGAGCGGCTAGAGAAGCTTGGGAATCTTTGAGCTCATATTTGAGGCGAAGTTCGTATTCGCGCGCGAGCCTCGTATTTTCATGACGGGCCACGGGGATGGAGATGATGATGAGTACCAGCCAGATCGCTATGGCGGTGGGAGTCGAGGTCCATCTGGAATAGTAGAAAAGAAGCTGCCCCGCCAGACGGGTGGACTGCTCATCGAAATAAATGGGAACGGCGGCCGTGCGATAGAGCAGGATATTCTGTGGTCCAAGGTCGGTCGGCACTGAAAACAGCGTGTTGCCATTCTTGGGAACCCACACTGCTCCTCGGAAATCGCGAGATATCGGCGCGGACATTTGCGTCGAAACTGACCGGATATCGCCGGCGATGAGAGGCTCTCTCAGAGCTTCCGTCAGTTGCCCGGCCAAGCGATTCTTGAAATGGCCCGTGAACGTCACCGTCAGCCCGACGAGGGCAGCGAGGGTGAGCAGCTGAAAGACCAAGAACTTACGAAGAAGATTGTTGAGTGGCGGAGCTTTCATGTTCATCCGTAGAAGTGAGGGACCGGCGCAAGAGTCCCGAGAGGTCGTCCATTGAAGCGTTCAAGCCGGCGTAGCGATGGCTGATCCAGGGGAGCCGACCCGAATTGCGGACGTATGAGTTGCTCGGATTGGGCCTGGACTACCACAAGGGGAAGGTCCGGCAGGATGGCGTCGAGGCTTTCTATTCTGCGGAACCGCACGTTTGAGATCGAGACATCTTCCGGTTCCCAGGATCCGCTGTTGCCCGTCGGCGGCGCGAAAAGCGTCTGTTGGACATAGTCCAGGCTCTCGGCGGTCTTGGCCATCCAGAAATGCCAGAGTGGATCGCCTCTCGCCGCGAGCGCCGCCAGGTCTTCTTCCTGATGGATTCCGTCGGCGAATATGGCCGTGGCCGAACGAAGGCACTCGAGCATCGCGTGTAGCGCGGCTGTTTCCGTCGAAGCGCCGCTTCCGAATCCTGCGACGAATCCTGGAACGGTGCTATGCGAATCTTCGCTCCAGCAGAAAGCGACGCATGCTCGCGCGTCTCGCGTCGGGCGCATTTCGCGGACATGCAACGATAGGGCGTGTTTCCTCAGCATCCGGCCCAAAGCGCTCAGGGTGTTTCGCGCAATAATTGATTCCAGGGGAACCGGGCGCAAATAAATCCCGCAAAAGTGATGGCAAAGCGCGCGGTCAATGCCGAGAAGTTCAAGGTAGGCATGGCGGGATGCCTGATCCATGTCAAGATGCGCGGCGGTCGCCCATGGTTCATCAAGATCCGATACGGCGGCACGTTCCATTGCTTCGGAGACAGCCTTCGTGAATGCGGCGGATTCATCGCGGTCCATACCCTGCCCGACATGTCTTATGCCGCGAAGGGGGATGGATACCCGGTAATCGAAGTAGCCTGGAAGCCATTCTTCCGGCCACGTCACGCGGACGACGTCCAGGTTGAGGCGGCTGGCGTTGGCGAGAGCCCAGGCCGTTAGGGGTGTTCCAGTCGCCATAGCGTGTCGCCTGCGTGCATTTTCGACAGATGCGGTGCCCAGGGTTTGCGGATGATAGTCGCATAGGGCGAGAAGGCGATGGGTATCACATAGGCGTCGCGCAGGGTCTGGTAGTGGAGGTTTCGCAGCATCGGGATGCGTTGCGACTTGTCGGGCACTTCCATGTACCGACTCAGCCATTCCAAGGCTTTTTTGTCTCGCAAGCTGAAGAAGTCCGTGTGGGAGTGGTAGGAAAGAAGCCCGATGTCCTCCAGGAAACTCATGTCGGTTCTCGTGAGAAAGACATCGGGCTCATCAAGACCTTCTTTCTTGTAATCGACCAGTCCCGGGACCTTTCGAATGTACTGGATATGAGAGTTAGGAAAAGCCTTATGCACTTCGAGATCATCACCGTTGAAACTCTTGATGATGTTCCAAATTGAAAGCGGTTCCGTGACGACCTGATCTCCGCGCGAGCCTTCCCATTCTTGCGTCAATGTTTTTACCTGCTCGGACGTTAGAGCGCCCTCCCCTGAAAAGGGGAATATCTGGTTCGCGGCTTCGAATCCCTCCCTACCGGCATGTTGCTTTAGAAATAGTCTCTTGAGCGTCATCCCGATGGCGATTCGTTGATTGCGATCGAGGCGCTTCATCCCTTTTTGAGTGAAAATCACCCCATAAAAGCAGATCGGTAGGGTCGTATGCAGGGTTACGTCTGGATGCGCGGCGGCGTATTCAATCTTGTCTTCCTGCGGAGCGGCATCCACCTCGGTCACCACGTCCACGGTCCCCTCCGACATTAGCTGTAGCGATGACTTCTTGCTATTGAGGGGGACGGGGCGGAGGATCAGCTTTTGCGGCATCTTAGGCGAATAGTGGAAGTGGTTTGGATTTGCCGAAAGCTCGATCTCCCCCCGGGAGCTATCTTTTTCCACGTAATAGGGGCCCGAGGTGTTCCGGTAGTCGTTGATGGCGAGTGTCTGGGGGTCAAGCGCGTTCAGGGGAATGACGGCAAAGTCGATCGATGTGAGCATTGGGAAGAAGAACGGCATCGGCTTCTCAAAAAGGATGGAGAGAACCCGGCCGTTCTCTCGCACCTGCATCCCTGGGCATGGGTCAGCCAGCGTCTTGAGCGATTGGCCTGGGCACAGCATCGAAGCTAGGTTCCCGTGAGTGTTCCCGCCGAGGATGAGGGCGCGCTTGAACATGACTTCCGCGTCATAAGCATCGATGGCGTGGCCATCAATGGTCTTGAGATTCTCGCGGATGGTAAAGCGAGCCTCGTTGCCGGTCCATTCAAAGCGCTCGGCGATCGCCGAGACCAGATGACCATCAGCGGAATGTTCCATGAGCGGCGAGTAGACGTTGGCCAAGAAGACGTATTCGTGGGCCAGATGGATCCTCATGGGATCATAGGACGACGCGGAACTGGCATACGGGAATGCGATGGAGAGTTTCGACTTGAGCTGAAGCTGTTTCATTTGTTTTTGGCTGATCACGAACCCGGCGATCGCGCCGAGGAGCGCGAGAATAATGGCAATCCCCCGACTCGTGGCGGTCGTCATATTTTGCGTAACGCCCCCCAAGCCCGCTGCCGGGCTTGGGGGGCGTGAGCAAGTCCCCTGTTCAGCGTAAGACCATGCGGTTCAGTCTACCGCCAAGAAAGTTAGGAATTAAGCAACAGACGAGTTCGGGGTCGTCCTCCCCGTGCAGATCGAGCCAATGAGTACCGGGGTCGTCTGAACCTTGACGACTTTGTTAAGGTTGGCGCGGAATGTCGTCCCGCCCTTCAGGTGCGCCCAGGCGCTGGCGGCAAGAATCAAGGTCCCGGCCAGCAGGACGGCAATCTTATTCTTCTTCATTTCGCATTTCTCCCCGAATCCTCGCGTCATTGTACCAAACGAAAAAGCAGAGACTACGGCGCATTTATTGTAGTCCACATACAACTTCTACGTCAGGGTCCTTAGCCCTGCCGGTATCCGGGCCCCGAGACCTATGTCCCCAAGGCCCCGACTCAACAAACGATAGTGCCGTTGTTTTGGATTGCACCGACACCCACTTCGGAGCAATTTTCATGCTGAAGGGTGCAATGCATCCCGCATGGCGGCCGCAAATATAGAAAACCTGTCCCCTGTTCGGGCAGGACATCTCAAGGACAGCGGGGTTGAAGATGGGATACTGGTAGGCGAGGCCGTTCTTCTGGGCACGGCCGATGGCCAGGTCTCAGTCTGAGGAATGACCGGATAAAACTAGCTGTTGCCGGTGGCGGCGTTCCCGGTCGGGGGGAGGGTGGCGGCTTCGCCCGCGAACAGGGACAACTCAGCTTTGAACTTCTCGGCGGCTCTCTCGTTGGTGATGAGATGGGCGGTCCCGTTTTCGAGAACGGCCGCGGCGCGAAGCGTGGCGGTCTTGTCGGTGAGATAGGCCTCGACCACTGTATTGTGCTTTACCATGATGAGAATATCTCTAGAATCCACGTCGAGAGGAAGCCCGAAGTAATGAATTCCATCGGTCGAATCGCTTTTTGCGAGCTTCAAGGGCATGTCCTTGGTTCCGTCGCAGAGATCCAAAACCTTGCAAATTCGAGCGGTGACCGTTCCCGTACCTTGGATACTGCGGGTGTATTTGATCAGGCGCGCCATGAGTTCCTCGGTCATCACCGGGTCGGGTTTAGGCGGCGGGTTGTCGGAAGAGGCGATCACGACAGGAGGAACGGCGACGGGTGTCGATGCCGAGGCGGGCGCCCAGCCGGCGGCGTTGAGGCCGTTCATGGCATTCTGCAGGGCTTTTTGGGCGGCCAGCGGATCGACGGCGGCCGCGAAAGTGGCGCTGCTGCGAATGGGGGCCACGCTCGAGGCGAGCATGGCCGAGAGGTAGGCTGAGGTTAGGATCGTAGCGAGACGTCGGGACTTCATGTCTTCAATCTCCTTACCAGTCGGTGTCCGAATGTCAGAATTCTAGCATGTGGTTGCTGGGATGGTTTTCTGTCGGGGCCCGGTTGGGAGCCCGGCTTTCGGCCTATATCCATTTGCTCCATCAGGCCTAGATATTAAAAGGTGGTTAAGCGCGCCTTGACAGCTTCGGGAGCCAGGGCTACACTTCGATGCCCTTCAATATGCGCCACCTCTCCGTTCTCTTTTTCCTGTCGGTCATCTTTTTCGCGAGACCGCTTCATGCATTCCAGCCAGCCAGTAATGAGGCGGTGGGGGATATTCCGACCGAGGCGCCTGCCGACCAGCCTGTGCCGCCGGTCAGAGAAGACCAGGCGGGGGCGGATAGGCGGGCCGGGAGGGGACGTACCGTTCCCGACGTGGGGAGAAGGGCTGTGAAGCCTCGTCCTGTTGTCCCGCCGGCCGAAGAGACGGAGAGCGGCGACACGGCCGACATCGATCCCAAGGATGAAGCGAAGCCGGTCGCGCGGACGCCGGGCCGGACGGAGCCGGTGTCGCGGGCTCCGGCGTCGGTTGAGGAGAAGCGCGAGATTGATCGGCTCGAACAGTCCGGCGATCTCGCCGCCGCGCGCAAGATGGCGGTGGAGACGCTCGAGCGGCATCCCGAAGATAAGGACCTGCTCGCGTTCGTGAAGATGACCGCACCCGTGAAGGCCGCGGTGGACGCAAAGACGGTGAAGGCCCGCGCGGCGGAGCTCGCGGCGGGCATGCGCCAGGATGAGGGCTCGGGCGGGGCGATACTCGCGTCTCCCATTTCCTTCGGCGCTTTGGCGGGAGCGCGCGGTTCGGCGGCGCCGCCCGCCGGGCTCGGGGGCGCGGTTCCCGATATGCGCGGCGCGGCGGTTCTGCGCGACGCGTCGGGCAAGATCGCGATCAAGGACTATGCCGGGGCCGAGTGGGCTTTGATGCGGCGCATCGAGGAGGCGCCGAATGACGGCGCGGCCCTCCGCCTGCGCGCGCTGGCGCGGCGCTTTCTCAACCACTACGCCGACTCGGCCGATGACGCCAAGCGCGCTCTCGCGCTCGATGGGCGCGATGCGCGCTCGCTGCATCTGCTCTCCCGCGATTTGACCGACCTCGGCCGGCCGAGGGAGGCCCTCGCGGAGGCCGACCGGGCGCTGGCCCTCGACAACAAGGACGCGCAGGCCTATGTCGCGCGCGCCGCCGCGTTCGGCGCGCTGGGGCGGGGCGAGGAGGAGCTGGCCGATCTCGCGCGCGCCGCTTCGCTTGACTCGCAGTTCGACTCCCTCTATCACGACACGCTCGCCGTCCGCGGAGGGGGCGCTGTCGCCGCGAAGAGCGCGCGCTCGTGGCCCGTGTGGCTGGGCGCCATCGGCACGGCGTTGTTGTTCTTCTCGTTCGCGCTGTTCCGCAAGCGCGGCGACTCGTCGGTGCGCATGGCCCTGCGGCAGGAGGATCACGACGAGTTGGTGTCCGCGGCGCCCCGCGTGGGCGCGGTGCCGAAGGGCTTTCGCGTCGTGAAGATCCTGGGCCAGGGCGGGATGGGCGTTGTCTATGAGGCCGTGGACTTGGCCCTGCAGAGGACCGTGGCGCTCAAGAAGCTGCGGCCGGAAGTCGCCGACAATCTGCGCGAGAGGACCCGCTTCTTAAAGGAGGCCCGCACCGTCGCCGGGCTCAAGCATCCCAACATCGTGGAAATCCATGCGATCCACGAGGACGCGGAGGGGCTCTTTCTTGTGTTTGAGCGCGTGCCCGGAGAAAGCCTGCATGAGCGCCTGGGGCGCGGGCCCGTGGCCCCCGCCGAGGCCGCCGCGTTCTTGAAGCAGATCGCGGCCGCGCTCGACTACGCGCACGCCCAGGGCGTCGTGCACCAGGACCTCAAGCCCGGCAACGTGATGATCCACGCGGGCCTGGCCAAGGTCATGGACTTCGGCATCGCGCGGCGCGTGCTGGAAACGCTGTCGACGATGTCGAAGGTCGAGGTCTCCGGAACCCCGGCGTACATGTCGCCCGAGCAGGAGCAGTGCATCGTGACGCCATCGGCGGATATTTACGCGCTCGGCGTGTGCGCCTACGAGAGCCTGACCGGGGTCCTGCCCTTTCCGACGGGGGGCCTGATGCTCAAGGCGCAGAAGATGTACCGCAGGCCCTCCGAAGCGATGCCGGCCCTGAAGTCCGGCGTGGATGCGGCCATCGGCCGCGCGCTCGAGCCGCGGCCTGAGGACCGCTGGCCCTCGGCGTCGTCCTTCGTGGACGCCCTCGCCCGAGCCCTGTCGTAGGTAGTACAATTCCGCTATGGCCTTCCCAACGACGCGCCTGCGCCGCCTGCGCTCCAGTCCCGCGCTCCGCGCTTTGATCCGCGAGACGGAGCTGTCCGCCAAGGACTTCATCCTTCCTTTGTTCGTCCGCCCCGGCAAGGCAGAGAAGCGGCCGATCTCGTCGATGCCCGGGCATTTTCAGTATTCCGTCGAGACCGCGGTTGCGGCCGCGGGTGCTGCGGTTCATGCGGGCATTCCCGGCCTCATCCTGTTCGGCATTCCCGACAAGAAGGACGCGAAGGCCTCCGGCGCCTACGCGGACAACGGCATCGTGCAGAAGGCCGCGAGGGCGATTAAGGACAAATACCCCAATCTGCTGCTGATCGCGGACCTGTGCTTCTGCGAGTACACCGATCACGGCCACTGCGGCATCGTCAAGGACGGCAAGGTGCTCAACGATCCGACCTTGGCGCTCGCGGCCAAGACCGCCGTCTCGCAGGCGAAGGCGGGCTTCGACGTCATCGCCCCCTCGGGCATGATGGACGGCCAGGTCGCCGCGATCCGCCAGGCGCTCGACGCCGCGGACCGCCACGACACGCCGATTCTCGCCTACGCCGCCAAATACGCGAGCGCCTATTACGGTCCTTTCCGCGAGGCGGCGGAGAGCCCGCCCAGCTTCGGCGACCGCTCGACCTACCAGATGGATCCGGCCAATTTCAACGAGGCGCTGCGCGAGGTGGCCCTTGACGTCGAGGAGGGGGCGGACATGGTGATGGTCAAGCCCGCCCTGCCCTATCTTGACGTGCTGAAGGCCGTCAAGGCGCGCTTCGGCCTGCCGACGGCCGCCTACCAGGTGTCGGGCGAGTTCGCGATGATCAAGGCGGCGGCCGCCAACGGGTGGGTCGACGAGAAGAAGATCGCGCTCGAGTCACTCCTGTCCATCAAGCGCGCCGGCGCCGATTTTATCCTGACCTACTACGCCCTGGAGGCCGCCGGATGGCTCGCTTAGAGAAGCTTTTCGCCCGCGCCCGACGTTCGCTCGTCGGCGGCGTCAACTCGCCGGTGCGCGCCTTCAAGTCGGTCGGCGGCACGCCGCTGTTCGTGCGCTCCGGCGCCGGCGCGCGGATCCGCGGGGCCGACGGGCGCTCGTACGTGGATTTCTGCCTCTCCTGGGGCCCGCTGATGTTCGGCCACGCTCGCCGCGAGATCGTCGCGGCGGCCCGGGCCGCGCTCGCGCGCGGCTCGACCTTCGGCGTCGCGACCGAGGCGGAGGTCGTCCTCGCCGAGAAGATCAAGGGGGCCTTGCCTTCCATCGAGCTTCTGCGCATGACGAGCTCCGGCACCGAGGCGGCAATGAGCGCGGCCCGCGCGGCCCGCGCGTTTACGGGGCGCGATCTGATCGTCAAGTTCGCGGGCTGCTACCACGGACATGTGGACAGCCTGCTCGTGGCCGCCGGCTCGGGGGCCACGACGTTGGGCATTCCCGACTCCGCGGGCGTGCCCAAGGCCATGGCGGCGACGACGATAGTGGTTCCGTTCAACGATCTAACGGCGGTCGAGAACGCGTTCAAGAAGCATAAGGGAAAGATCGCAGCACTCTTCGTTGAGCCCATCCCCGCGAACATGGGCGTGGTCTTCCCGGCCAAAGGTTTTCTGGAAGGATTGCGGCGGATCACGAAGCGGAAAAAGGCATTGCTCGTGTTCGACGAGGTGATCACGGGCTTTCGCGTCTGCTACGGTGGCGTCCAGACTTTATACGGCATCAAACCCGATCTCACGGTCCTTGGCAAGATCGTCGGCGGCGGGCTGCCCCTGGCCGCCTACGGCGGCCGCCGGGACGTCATGTCGATGATCGCCCCCGAGGGCCCGGCCTACCAGGCCGGCACGTTGTCGGGAAATCCCGTCGCCGTCGCGGCGGGCACGGCGATGCTCGATCTGCTCAAGCGGGAGAATCCGTATCCGCGCCTGGAGCGGCTTGCGGAGTATTACTGCGCGGGCCTGCGGGGCGCGGCGATTGCGGCGGGGGTGCCCCTGCGCATTCAGTCGTTCGGTTCGATGTTCACGCCATTCTTCCTCGAGAATGCGGTGACCGACTATGTCTCGGCCATGAAGGCCGACAAGGCCGCGTACGGGCGCTTCTTCCACGGGATGCTCAAGCGCGGCGTCTATTTGCCGCCGGCGCAGTGGGAGGCGGCCTTCGTCTCCGCTGCGCACACCGAACGCGACCTCGATTTCGCGCTGTCGGCGGCGGCGCAGGCCCTGAAAGCCGTCTAGGCTGAGCCGATTTAGTCCCGGCGTCGGCCGGTCGCGCGCAGCAGGCTCAGGAACAGGTTGATGAAGTCGAGGTACAAGGTCAGCGCGCCCGAGATCGCTTCCTTGGAATCCTCATCGGTTCCCGCATTGCCGAGGATGTTCATCGCCTTGATCTTCTGCGTGTCGTAGGCGGTGAGGCCGACGAAGATCAGGACGCCGAGATAGGAGACGGCCCATTCGACCGCCGGGCTCTGCACCCACCAGTTGACGACCGAGGCGAGGATGATCCCGAGCAGGCCCATCATGCAGAAGTTGCCCATCGAGGTCAGGTCGGTCTTCGTCGCGTAGCCGTAGGCGCTCATCGCTCCGAATAGGCCGGCGGTGATGAAGAAGGTCGTCGCGATCGAGCCGCGGGTGTAAATGAGGAATATCACCGACAAAGTGACGCCGCTGAGAGCGGAATAGAAGAGGAAGGCGAAGCGCGCGGTTCCGACCTCCATCGTCTTGACCCAACCGGAGAGGAAGACCACGAGTCCCAGTTCCGCGATCATGAGGCCGTAGAAGAGGATCTTGGTCTGGACCAAGGCCATGATCATGCGCGGGTCGGAGGCCATGTACAGCGCGCAGGCGCCGGTCACCACGAGGCCCAGGCTCATCCAGGCGTAGACTTTCTGTATGAAGGAACGGGATTCGATCTCGGCGGCGGACATCAGGCCCGGGGGAGAGTAGCTCATGGGAACAGTGTAGGACCTAGGCCCCGCGCTCGTCAAGCGGGCGGCGGCCGCGGTTAGCCCTGCATTCCGCTGATCGTCAACTTCGTGATGACGAAAATCTTCGTGTGCGCTTTCGGCGATCCTTCCAAATGTCCGTCTACGGTAACGATCACGAGAGCCCCTCCGTTGCGCGATTGATCCAGGATGGCCTGAATTGCTTTCGTCGCCGCGCGGACAGGATGAAGGTAGGAGCCGCGGTCGAGGCTGATCCTCCACGCGCTTCCATCAAACCGCATGCTGGTGGTGAAATCCTTCTTTCCCGCGGCCGGAGCGGCGGCCGCTCGGTGCCCCCGACTGCGATCCCAGGAGACATCGGTGTACCGGCCGCGGCGGGGCTCGCCACGCTGCACGATCCCGCCGCCGTGCCGGAGGACGGCGGTGACGACGTCCTTGATCGCGCTGACCGGAATGGCGAAGCCGATGCCGATGTTGCCGCCGCTCACGCTGACGATCTGGGCGTTCATGCCGATCAGCCGAGCGTTGCGGTCGAGGAGCGGACCGCCCGAGTTGCCGGGGTTGATCGGAGCGGAGTGCTGGATGGCGCCCGCCATCTCCCGGCCGTTGAGGCCTGCGATGGTGCGATCGAGCGCCGAGATGATGCCGGTCGTGAACGTCCCGGGCAGACCGAGGGGGCTGCCGATCGCGAACACGCGATGGCCGACCTGAAGATCATCGGAGCTGCCGAGACGGATCGGCTTTAAGGTGCGGGCGGTCTCGGGATCGACTTGCAGGATGGCGATGTCGTACTGCGGGTCGCCGCCGATGAGCTTGGCCTCGACCTTGCGGCCGTCGTGGAGGGTAATCAGGAAGGCCGCGCCATCCTGCGCCACATGGAAGTTCGTGACGATGTGGCCTTCCTTGTCCCAGACATAGCCCGAGCCCGTGCCGGCGGGGGCGACGCCCTCGCGCACGTCGCCGAACCGATCCCTTCCTCGGACGAGTTGCATATTCGTGATCTCGACGGTCGACGGCGCGCCCTCGTTGTAGACCCGGGCATTGACCTCTTCTTCGGCCGAAGGGGCAGCGTCGACCGCGTTGGAGGCTTTGATCATTCGCCCGCCGTTCATCAACTCGCCGATGTTGGCCGCGTTATAATGGGAAGCGCCCATGCCTGCACGGGGGGCGGCGATTTTCTCGATCAGGGAGGCGACGTCCGCCTGCAATGCGCCGACCGCGGCGGCGGCGCCGTTGTGCGCGACCGGGACGCCTGCGGGGTTCCCAATGAGAGAGGGCCGGAGCGTTGCCTCGAGGGACGGGGCGGCGATTGCGCTCGCGGTGAGCGCGGGAATCCCGCCCATCAGGCCCGTTGGGAGCGTCGGTATCGCGAGCGCCGCGGCGCCGATGACCTGCGCTTGCGCGCTCACGCCAAGAGCGAGCGCCACAGACGCGGCGACAATTGTTCGAGAGGCGATTTTGATCGGGGCAATTCTCATAAATTGACGTCCTCCGGTGCTGTGCGCACAGTCTATATTTCAGGTCCTGTGCCCTTGGGGGTCCTTTGGGTACAAATTCGCCGACAAACGGCCCACCCTTTTTTTGGCCTAAAGGCCCGGCCCGCTCCTACATCTGCTCGGGCGCGCGAACGCCCAGGAGGCCCAGACCCTCCCGGATGGCGTCGCGCACGCCCGCGATGAGCAGCAGGCGAGCCTTTCCCTGTTCCGGGTCGTCCGAGGAGACGACGGGGCATTTCTCGTAGAACGGGTGGAACAGACCGGCCAGTTCCATCAGGTAGTTCGCGAGCGGGTGCGGGGAGAGCAGGCGCTCGCAGTCGAGGAGAACCTCGGGCAGCCAGGCGAGCTTGTTGAGTAGGGCGCGCTCCTCCGGCGCGGTCAGGTAGCGCGCGTTCGGCATCGGCATCGAAGCGCCGGGCGCGTGCAGGCCCGTTTCCGCGGCCTTGCGGAAGATCGAGCAAATGCGCGCGTGCACGTACTGCACGTAGAACACCGGGTTTTCGCTCGACTGCTTCTTGGCGAGTTCGAGATCGAAGTTCAGGTGGCTGTCGGGCGTGCGCAGGGCGAAGAAGAAGCGGCAGGCGTCCTTGCCGACCTCGTCGATGAGCTCGCGCAGCGGAATGAAGGTGCCCGCGCGCTTGGACATCTTGACCGCCTCTTGGCCGCGGTAGAGGTGGATCAGCTGGTGCACGATCGCGTGGTAGCTCTTGGGGTCTTGGCCGAGCGCTCCGATCGCGGCCTTCATGCGCGGGACATAGCCGTGGTGGTCGGCGCCGAAGACGTCGATGAGGCGCGTGAAGCCCCGGTCGTACTTGTCCTTGTGGTAGGCGATGTCGGGCAGGAAGTAGGTCGGCTTGCCGTCGCGCTTGACCAGCACGCGGTCCTTGTCGTCGGTCGAGCCCTCGGCGTTGAGAGTGCCCAGCCACACGGCGTCGTCCTTCTCGAAGACCATGCCGCGGCTTTTTAGATATTCGAGCGTCTGAGGCACCGCGCCTGAGGCGAACAGCTCGCTTTCCAGGTACCAGCGGTCGAAATGCGCGTCGAAGGCCTTCATGTCGTCGCGGTGGGAGGCGAGCAGCGCGTCCATCGCGTAGCGGCCCCATTGGACGGCGTCCCAGTCCGCGGCGCCGGCGGGGGCCGCGGCTGCGAGGTCGATCAAGTACTCGCCTTGGTAGCCTTTTTCGGGAACTTTCGCGTCGCGGCCTCTGGACTGGAGGTAGCGCGCTTTGATCGACTCTCCCAGCAGCTCGACGCGTCCGCCCGCGTCGTTGACATAATACTCGGCCGCCGCCTGGCGGCCGAGCCGTTTCATAATCCGTACGAGGGAATCTCCGAGAGTCGCTCCTCGTCCCGAGGCCATGTGGAGCGGCCCGGTCGGATTCGCGGAGACGAACTCGACCAAAACTTTTGTTTTGGGCCCGCCCTCGTCTTCGCCATAGGCCTTTGGAGCGAGCGTGATGGCTTTGAGATTGGCGCACAACGCCGTCTGCTTGATCATGATGTTGACGAAACCGGGGGGCGCGGCCTGGGCGCTCTCGACCTCGTGGACCTTGGACAGATGTTCGGCGAGGGACCTAGCCAGCTCAAGGGGATTCTTCTTCGCTCCTTTCGCCGCGGCCAACGGCCACGGCAAAGAGAGGTCGGCTTTCACGTGCGCGGGCGGCGCGTTGACTTCGAGTGTCTCGGGCAGGGGGATGCCGGCAGCGTCGGCCCATTTGCGGGCTTCGTAGGCGAGCTTCTTGCGCAGGGCGGCGACGATCATGCGTCCGTTCCGGTTTGCGCTGGGACCGCGGTCAGTTCCGCCACGCCAGTTCCTTGGCGCCGTCATGCAGCCGTTCGAGCGCGTACAGTTCGCGCGCCTCCTCGACCATCAGGTGGACGATGAGGCCGCCGAAATCAAGCACGCGCCATAGATCGCTTTGCGGACGGTTGCGGTGGTGCACGCGCAGGCCGGACTTCTCGAGCGCCTCGGCGAGCTTGTCCTCGAGCGACTCGAGATGCGGCCGGGACAGGGCGGTCGCGATGATCATGTAGTCGGACAGGGGGCTCGTCTTGCGGACGTCGAGCGCGAGAATGTTCGCGGCCTTGTGTTCGTTCATGGCGCGGGCGGCGGAGATGGCGACCGTCTTAAAAGTCTTGAGCATGGATCCTCGTTCGGAGGCGACGGCGCAGGGCTTCATCGGTGCGGAACTCGAGATTTTCGAGCGCCGAGGCGAGCAGGCGCGCGACGGCGGACAGAGTGCGATCCGTTTCGGCGCGGCGGCTCTCATTGAGGGCGGCGGCGGCGCGCAGGCGCATGGTCGCCAGCAACTTCGTGGGGGAGCGTAGGATGAGGGCGAATGTCCGATCGTCCGCCCAGGCCCGTTCGGGCTCCGTCTGAGACGGCAGGGAGGCGGCCTCCGGACCGAAAGTTTCGCGGCCGGCGGCGCCGGCGGGGTCCATCTCATTGTTGTAAGGATTGTAGGCGAAGGCGCAGGCCGACCAGTCGCCGTCGAGATGAGGCAGGATGCGGCCGAGCGCGCGTTCAAGCAGGGAGACAGGCGTCGTCGCCGGTTCGACCAGCAGGCTTGAGAGGTCATAGAGCAGGGCAAGTTCCGAGGAGGTGCGTCGCAGGCGGCGCGACTGCACCTGCACAAGTTCAGCGAAGAACTGCATGGCCAGGCTCGGGTCCGTGGAAAGCCAGCTCTTGAGGTCGTCGCGCTTGAGACGCAGGAGTTCGACGGATCCGGATGCGTAGGCGCCGGCCGAGCGCGCGACCGCGTCGAGCAGGGCCATCTCGCCAAAGCAGTCGCCCGCCCCAAGCGAGGCCAGATCCTTTCGGTCGCCGGAGGCCAGAAGCTTGGTTACGCGCACGCGGCCGGAAAGGACGAAGTAGAGGCCGTCGCCGGTCGTGCCCTCGGCGAATATCTCGGCGGCATCGGCGAACGAGAGCGGCTCCAGGTAGGCGGACAGTGCGTTGAGGCGCTCTGCGGGGGATTGGCTGAAGAGTTCGAGCGAGCGGAGCAGCGCGACGCGGTTGGAGGTGGCCATGATCACATCAGCGATGCGCCGCTGCGGCCCGTGATGCCGGCGAGCTGCTTGAAGGTTTCCTGGTTATTGGCGCGCTGGAGGGCTTCCTCGGGGGAGACGATGCCGGTGCGCACGAGCTCGGCGAGCGACTTGTCCATCGGGATCATGCCGTGCTTCGCCCCGGTGTCGAGCGCGCCGTAGATCATGTGCGTCTTGCCCTCGCGGATCATGTTCGAGATCGCGGGCGTCATGATCATGATCTCGCGCGCGGCGACGCGGCCCTCGCCGTCTTTTTTTGCCACGAGCTGCTGGCACACGACGGCCGAGAGCACCACGGCGAGCTGAACGCGGATCTGGGCCTGCTGGTGCGGAGGGAACACGTCGATGATGCGGTCGATCGTCGAGGGCGCGTCCTGCGTGTGCAACGTGCCGAAGCACAGGTGACCGGTTTCGGCGGCGGTGATCGCGAGCTGGATCGTTTCCAGGTCGCGCAGCTCGCCGATGAGGATGACGTCGGGGTCCTGGCGGAGAGCCGAGCGCAGGGCGTTGGTGAAGGACTTGGTGTTCTGGCCGACCTCGCGCTGGCGGAAGATGGCCTTCTTCGACTCGTAGACGAATTCGATCGGGTCCTCGATGGTGAGGATGTTGTCTGAATACTTGTTGTTGATCATTTCCATGACCACGGCGAGCGTCGTGGACTTCCCCGACCCAGTGGGGCGGGTGACGAGCACGAGTCCGCGCGGCAGGTCGGCGAGGTCGGTGATGGATTTCTGCAGGCGCAGCTGCTCGGCGGTCGGAATCTTGGAGGTGATGACGCGCATGACGGCCTCGACGCCGTTCTTCTGCAGGAGCACGTTGACGCGAAAGCGCGAAAGGCCCGTCACCGCGAACGAGCAGTCGAGCTCCCAGGTTTCCTCGAACTTGGCGCGCTGCTCTTCGTAGAGGATCGAGTAGACGAGGCGCTTGGATTCCTCGGCCGTGATCTTGGTGAAGCCCGGGATCTCGGCGATCTCGCCGTTGACGCGCATGAGCGGAGGCTTGCCGATGACGAGATGGATGTCGCTGGCTCCGGCCTGCACGGCTGTTTTCAGCATGTCGACGAGTTCCATGGTTTCTCCTAAAAACGACAGTCGCCGCCGAGCTCGACGCTGGCATCCACGCCGCGCAGGGCGTCGATTCGGGTCGTCGTGATCGCCGTCGGACAGCCGAGTGCTACGCGTACGCGTGCGGCGCGATCGAAATCGCCGGTCCGGTCGTAAACGACCGTCCGGGAGCGCGGATGCGGGGCCCGCCCCAGCGCCATCACATCCACGCCCCTTGATCTTAGAACTTTCGCCGCCTGGGTCGCTAGGCCTTGCCTGTCGGTGCCGTTGAGCACCTCGACGACGATCGCCTTTTCGTCGCGGCGCGGCTCAATCTGAGAGGCGAAGGCTCGGGCGAGGAAGCCGGGAGCGGCGGGGTCATCGGGCAGCAAGGCGGGTTCAAGGTCTTCGAGCGGAGTCCGGCGGAGTTCGCGGGTCAGGAGCAGGGCGTCGGCCGCCGACCTGTCGCCGCGGGCCAGGCCGGTCAACGCCCGGCGCGCGAGGGCCCACAGCGCGCGCGGCGAGCGTCCGCGCGCCTTGAGGGCGCGCGCGGCGGCGACGGCGGGTTCACCGTTCTCTTCAGCAGCCTCAAGCTCGAGGGTCAGATGACCGACGCCCTCCCACTCGATCGGTTCGGGGCAAAGAGCCGAGATTTTTATCTGCGCGAGATCTTCAATGGTTTGCGCGGAGGCGAGCGTGCCTCGCAACTTGGTCGTTGCGGGGATGAGGATGAGCACGAGGATACGGCGGACGGGGTTGTAAATCCCAAGATGGAGGGTGGCGGCGTGGTCGGGAGCATGCACGGACAGCCAGAACGGCCAGGGCTTATTGGCCCTGAGGCGGGAGGCGAAGGGAGACCTGCGCTCAACGATGGCGACGCTCAGAACGGCGGCGAGAATGAGGAGCGCGAGCCCGCGCTGGATGTTCAGAGCGGAGCGAGGCAATTCCATAGGGAGACGGTGAGGGGGTGTATCCAGGCTTCACGGCGCAAGGCGTGGATGATTTTCTCGGCGACGCAGCGCTTAAGAGCCGCGTCCAAGTCGACAAAGGCGAGGGCGCGGGTGGAGGCGGCGCTTGCATGGGCGCGGTCGAGGCAGGCCGCATCGGCGACGTACAAGATGCGATCGAGGAGGCTCATGCGGCGGTCGCCGAGGGTGTGGCGCTTGATAGCGCAGAGAACCTCGGGATCGGAGACGCCGAATTCGCGCCGGGCCAGATCCGCGGAGACGTAGGCGTGAAGGAGCAGGGGGTCCGACGCGAGAATCGCCGCCTTTTCGGGGGCTTGGAGGCGGCGGCGTCTTACGTAGGCGGCGAGGTGATGCGGGGGATAACGCCGGCCCGCGTCGTGCAGGAGGCCGGCGAGGCGGGCTTTGAGCGGATCTGCGCTATGACGGCGGGCCAACGACTCCGCCAACGACGCCGCATTGAGAGTGTGCTCGTAACGGATGGGGGACAGCGTCGATTGTAGAACGAGCAGAATTTCTTTGCCGTAAAGACGACGCTTGTTGATGTACGACGCAACGGCGGGGAACAGTTCCTGGGAACAATCGCGATCAAGCGCCAATAACGAACGGATTTCGGTTGAAGAAATAGAGGGGAACCTTCCGGGGACCCTGCGGAAATGCGCGGGGGGTCGGGCCGAGGCGCCGGGACGGGCTCCGTACCACCACGTTGCCAACGACTTCAAGCGGGAAGGATCGCGCCACTGTGGAAAAGAAACGGCGGAATCCTGGCCGCAGACGAAGTGGAGTTCCGCGCCTTTGAGCGCGCCGAGCGTCTCGACGGTGAAGACCGGTCGGCGCGCGCGCGCTTCGCGCGCGTCTAAACGGCAAATCTTTCGCCACCGCAGCGGCAACGAACTGAGAAGACCCAGACGGGCCATGGCGAGGCGATCTTTGGAATTCGCCTTCGGCTTTCCTTTTAACGGCGCCTGGTACGCCGGAACGATCACTATTTGATCCGGACGTATTCGTTTCGCCGCGGCCATCAATAACTGCGCGTGGCCGCGGTGCGGTGGGTCGAAAGTGCCGCCGAAGACGAGAATACGCATGAGGCCTTTCATTCTAGCGCCCTGGGAGCGCCTTGACAACGAGCGCGCGGAAACGGGATGATGACCGATGGCTGATGTGCGTCCTTTCCGCGGTGTTCGCTACTCGTCCTCTTCGTTGAGCTCCGTGCTCTGCCCTCCCTATGACGTGATCGGCCTCGAGCTCGCGAAGGAGCTCCGCCGCCGGCGTTCAAACGCCATTTTTTTGGAGTTGCCCCGGGGCGAGCCGCCCGCAAAGTACGTCCGAGCGGCGGCGCTGTGGCGGCGTTGGACTGCCGATGGAACCCTGTCGCGCGATCCTCAGCCCGCGTTTTACGCGGTCGAAGAGCGCTATCGGTTGAACAATTCTAAAATGCGCGTGCGCCGCGGCATTCTCTCCGCCCTCGGCGCCACCCCGAAGGCGTCCCGGGCGATTATTCCGCACGAGCGGACATTGGCCAAGCCCAAGGTCGACCGTCTGCAAATGCTCGATGCGGTCGGCGTCAACACGAGCCCGATTTTCGGCGTCTTCTCCGATCCTTCGGGCGCCGCGCGGCGCGCGATCGCCGCGGGGATGAGGGGCCGTCCGGATGCGGCGGGCCGCTCGCACGCCAAGGTGTCTTACCGGCTCTGGGTCATCGATGAGCCGAGGCTCATCGACGCGATCCGTCGGGCGCTGGCGCGCCGCTCGATTCTGATCGCCGACGGGCATCATCGCTACGCGGTGAGCCGCGATCATTACGCCAAGACGAAGGGGCCGGGCGCCGACGCGGTGCTGGCCTATCTCGTGCCGGATGAGGACGCGGGCCTGGTCGTTCTGCCCACGCACCGCATCGCCAAGATCAGCCTGCTGAAGCGGGCGGGCCAGCTTGTTTTCCTTCGGAAGACCCGCGGTCTCGGCGAGCTGGAGAAGCTTGTCGGCCAGTCGAAGAATCCGTATGCGTTCGGCCTGATCGAGAACGGTTTTTATTTCGGCGAGCCCGAGCCTAACGGCTGCAAGAGCGGCCTTGCGGTCGAGTGGCTCAGCGCGCAGCTGCTCGCGGGCGTCAAGCCCGATGAGATGAGCTACACGCCCGATGCAGCGCTCGCGGTCAAGACGGCGAAGGCGTTGGGCGGCGCGGCCGTGCTCGTGAAGCCGTTTGGCGTGGCGCAGGTACGGCGCGCGGCGCAGGCCGTCGGCCTCCTGCCGCAGAAATCCACCTTTTTCTATCCGAAGATCGCGACCGGACTCGTTTTCCGTCCGTTGGACGATTCATGAAGTTTTCGGTCATTGTCGCGGCCTACAATGAGGGCCCGCAGATCGGATCATCGCTGAAGCGGCTTCGGCAGATATCGCAGACGAGTCCGATGGAAGTGCTCGTCATCGACGGCGGCTCCGATGACGGCACGGTGGACGCCGCGCGTTCGTTCGCCGACGAGGTCGTGGACTTGGGCTCGCCCAATCGCGGCGCGCAGTGGCACGCGGGCGCGCAAAAGGCGACCGGCGACCTGCTCTTCTTCCTGCGCGCCGACGCCCAGCCTCCGGGGAACTGGCAGCAGGCGCTCGAGCGCCATTGGCTTTCCGCGTCGACGGGGGGCAACGCCGCCACCGCGTTCTCGGTCGCGTACGGCGCGGGCGCGGGGCTCTCCGCTTTGTCGATGTGGTCCAACGCGCGCGTGCGCTCGGGCTTGGCCTCCTCCGATCACGGCCTTTGCACGACGCCCGAGATCTACCAGGCCGTCGGGGGCTTCCCCGCGTTCCCGGTCCTCGAGGACATGGAGTTCTCGCGGCGCCTGGCCGCGCGCGGCCGCATCGCTCTCTTGCCCGAGCGCCTGCGTCCGGCGGCTCGGCACGTGCACTCGATCGGGCCCCTTGCCTATATCGCGCGCCGGGTCTGGCTTGAGACGCGCTACAAGATGGGCGCCACGCCTGAGGCAATTTTCGCCGCCGCGCCGGACTTATAGAGACTCTCGCTACTCGGCGAGGAGAATCGGCACCGATGGAGGCGGGGCATCGGCGGGGAGTCGATCGAAGAAGTCCGCGATCAGGCGCGCGATCTCGTCGCAGTCCATCGTGGAGCAGACCGCCACGCGCAGGACCTTGTTGCGCGGCAGGCCCTGCGTGTACCAGACCGTGATGCGGCGCATGTTCAGCGCGGCCTGGCGGTCGCCGAGCAGACGGCGTTCGAGCGCCAAATGTTTGAGCACGGTTGCTTTGCGTTCGGGCACGGTCGGGACGTCGACTGGATCCTGCCGGCCGCTCATCGCGTTGTCGAGGTTGCGGTAGATCCACGGGTTGCCGAGGCCGCCGCGTCCGATCATGATGCCGTCGCAGCCGGAGATTTCGAAGAGGCGCTCCGCGTCTGCGGGCGTGAGCACGTCGCCGTTGCCGATGACTGGAATTTTGACCGCGCGCTTGACCATACCGATCGCTTTCCAATCAGACTTGCCGGAGTAGCCCTGGGCCTGGGTGCGGCCATGGATCGTGACGGCGCACAGGCCCGCGCCCTCGGCGCGCTTGGCGAGTTCGACGGCTTCATCGCCCGAGGGGTCCGAGAAACCCTTGCGCGTCTTCATCGTGACCGGGATTTTGACCGCGCCGCGCACCGCGCGAAACACCCGTTCGGCCCGCGCGGGGTCCTTGAGCAGCGCTGAGCCCTCGCCGTTGCCGACGACCTTTTTCACGGGGCAGCCGAGGTTCATGTCGATGAGGTCGAAGCCCATGGCCTCGAGAATCCGCGCGGCTTCGGCCATCATGTCCGGATCGCAGCCGAGCAGTTGGGCGCCGAGCGGCTTGTCCTCGGGCGTGGTGTGAAGCATGCGCCGCGTTTTCGCATTCTCGCGCGTCAGCGACTGCGCCGACACCATCTCCAAATAACAGAACCCAAGCCCCTTCTCGCGCCCGATCAGCCGGAACGGCAGGTCGGAGCAGGCGGCGAGGGGAGACTGGAGGATTTTCGACGGAAGACGGAGAGGGCCGATTTGGAGCGGCACGGGAAAATTTTAGCACTTCTCCGTCGATTCCTTCCGGGTTAGGTATAATCCCGGACATGTCGAAGCCCCGAATTCTCGTCACGCGCCGCGTTCCCCGGGAATGCCTCGACCTGCTGAAACAGCACGTCGATGTCGAGCACTACGATAAGGCAACCGCGATTCCACGCGGGCTCCTGCTCAAGACAGCGGCGGACAAGGATGGTCTTCTGTGTCTGCTCACCGATAAGATCGACGCGGAGCTGCTCGCGGCCGCGCCGCGGCTCCAGGCGGTGTCGACTTTCTCCGTTGGCTACGACCACGTCGATGTCCCCGCGTGCAAGGCGCGCGGCGTCGCCGTGACCAACACGCCCGGCGTGCTGACCGAGTCCACCGCCGACTTCACCTGGGCCCTGCTGATGTCGGCGGCGCGCCGGGTGGTCGAGGGCGACGCGCACATGCGCGGCGGCAAGTACAAGGGGTGGGATCCGCTGCTGCTGCTTGGCAGCGATGTCTCCGGCAAAACCCTCGGCGTGATCGGCTTCGGGCGCATCGGCCAGGCGGTGGCCAAGCGCGCGGGCGGGTTCTCGATGCGCGTTCTCTATCATGACACGAAGCGCGCATCGAGTGATGTCGAGGCGGCGCTGAACGCCGTGTTCGTCCCGCTCCATGAGCTTCTGCGCGAGTCCGATTACGTGTCGGTCCACACCGTGCTCGATGCGGGCACGCGGCACCTGCTCGATGACCGGGCGTTCGGCCTGATGAAGAAGTCGGCGTATCTGATCAATGCTGCGCGCGGCCCTATTGTCGATGAGAAGGCGCTCGTGCGCGCGCTCAAGTCGGAACGCATCCGCGGCGCGGGCCTCGACGTGTACGAATGGGAGCCGAAGATGGCGCCCGGGTTGGCTTCCTGCAAAAACGCGGTGCTAGCGCCCCACCTGGCCTCGGCGACGCTCGAGACGCGCGTGAAGATGGGCGTGATGGCGGCGGAGGGTCTTATCGATGGTCTCGTCCGAAAGACGCGCTCGCCCTACCGCGTTGATTAGCGCAATTCTCTTTCGATTTTTTTGATTGCGATCGAGATCAATCGTTGCTGGGCTTCCGGCATTTGCTCAGGCTGGAGCTTGAAGCGCGCTTCGAAAGCGATCCGAATGAGGGCCAGGTCCTGCTTTTTATTCTCAGCGGGAAGTTCGCTCCATGGGCGGTTGTACACGGGATTATCCTTCGCCCCGTTTATATTTCGTTTGAGCACCGCTTCGTGAACGCTTGAGGCGGCAGCGAAAAGCCATCTTTGCGCGTCCGCTCGATTTTTAAAAATCAATTTTTTGGCCCACACGCGATCCACGAGATCGACCGCGTATCTCCCGGACAAGATGTTTTCTTCTTGGTGATTTTCGGCTAAATAGATAAACGGCAGATTTTTTAGGTCCTCATAAAGTCCGAGGATCCCGGTTGTCGGATCAGGTTTGAAGGCAATGAACGGACGGAACTCTCCAGGGATTTGCCTTTCAGCGAAATAGGCGTCGAGGGTTTCGTCGCTGGTGACCCGTGTTCCGTCATCGAGTCGGGCGGATGCGGGTTTCCATCTGTCCGTGTACTTTGAATGAGCCCTCCAGTTCTCATGAATTCGTTCGCCGGCCACGGTGGCGCGCACCTCGGCGCTCCGTTTCCGATCAATGTGCACTTCCAACCGTCGGAGGGCTTCCAGCAACACCGCTTTCTGCGTGCGCTCCATCGCGTTGGGATTGACCTGCGTCGCGGTCTCGAGGGCGATTTTAAGCAGGGTGACGCCGTTGAGCTGCTTGCCGGCGCCGAGCTCATCCCACGGACGATTGTACTCAGGATAGTCCTTGACCCAGGATTGGTTTCGTCTGAGCCAGCCGAGGTGCAGCTTCCGACAAGCCTCCGTCAACCATTGCGTCGCTTCGGAGACGTTTGAAAAATGAAGCTTGTCCTCTGCGATGCCCTCAATCAAGTCCACGGCCGCCGACGCGCCCTGGAGGTTTTCGAACTGATTGTTGGGGGCCAGATATTGATTCGGCAGGTGTTGGATATCCTCATAAAGCGTTCGCAGTCTCGACTTCGGGTCAACTTGAAACGAATAGTATTTCCGCATCGATTCGGGGATTGCGTTTTCGGCGAAATACTGGCGCAATTCCTCGGCGCTCTGAATTCTAAAATCATCGTTGACACCCCTCCCATCCTTAAAGGACGCTCGCGCCGGCTTCCACCGCCGGGAATAGCCGGAGTTTTTTTGCCAAGCGGCGTGGAAGGCCTTGGCCACGATGCTTCTGACGTTTTCTTTTCCGGCGCCGACCTCCTGATCGAGCGCGATGGTTTCGCCAGGACGCCTCTGGATGTCCTTGGCGATCGTTGACTTGAAATCTTTGGGGAAACCCACATCGGTGCTGACGAAGTAGGCAAGCACCTCGTGATTGAACGGGGCCTCTAGAGCCCTCATGAGCGTTTCAGCCGCCTCGATGATGTTCTCGCGGGTGCGGAACGCCGAGCCGACAATATTGTCGAGCCGCGCGCCGGGCATGTCGTAGAAATCGTGAGCGAGCTTTCGAAACACGTAGGCAAGCGTGGTGGCTCCGGGCTCCATGACGTAGGAGACAACGGCGCCATCGATCCTCTCGAAGGGCGTGATGAGGTTGGGCGGCCGCAAAACAGCCGTCCTCACCACATCGGGGGCGGCGGCCAAGGCATCTTCATGGAGGATTTCGAACAACAGCACTTTTAAAAGCCGCTTTTTATTTTTTACGACCTCGTCATCGCTCTTTTTGACGATGATGAGCGGAAGCAGCCGCTCGCGGATGAAACGATCGGATTCCGCGGCGAACTCCGCGATCGTTCTTCCCGACGCGTTCGCTTTCTCTTGGAAGAATTGGTACATCCTCCGGCTGTGATTAATATCGTGAACCCAAAACTCATAGGGTGTTTGGTAAAAACCGTCAACCCAGGTGATGTCGGTGTTCACGCCGATGAGGCCGATGGGAACGCCTCGGATCTTGAGAATATCGGTCGCGCCCAGCCCGACGATTGTCGGCATGATGATGTGATCTGGAGCTTGGCCTTTGAGGAAATGCCCGTAATATTCGTACCGAGCGCTGTGATAAAGCGCCGGGCTGCGCTTGGGATCGAGTGCTCGCTGGTGGACGTCAAAGAATTCCACCGCCCGCTGGATCGCTTCGAGCGTCGGCATGTACGGGAATGGCGGGCCTTCTTTCGGTTGCGCGGCATCGTTGAGATAGTCCATCGCGATCGCCCGCATGTTCCAGAGAGCGGGGTTCTCGGCGCATAGAGTTCTGACTTCCGGGTCGTTTTCGAGTTTGAGAGCGAGATATTTTGCGACCGGGCCGAGTTCGGGGAAAGAGGCCTCTATCCCCTGGTCGGCGAGGCGGCTGCGCATGTCCAGGTACATCGGATAGGGGTTCTCGGTCAGTTTTTTTATAAATGTTTTTTGCCGGTCGAGCAGTTCCGTTTCGGTTTCTCCCGTCCGGGGGAGCGGGCGAAAGGGCAGCTTTTCGCCCGAATTGAAAATCCTGAGCAACTCCTCCGCCTTTTTAATCGCGATCTCCGTGGCCCGCGAGGGGAAGGCTCCCGCGAGGGCATAGTCATGGGTGTAACTGGCGTCCCGCATCTTAAAAGTAAAACTGACGTGTCGTAGCCGCGTGAGTGTTTGAGTCTGCAGCGCCCGGAGCGCGGGGTTGGTCCTGACGGCTTTCTGAAGTTCCGGGTTGTCGGAGATCTCTTTTTCCAAGGCCGCCACTCGCGGACCGAGCTCCGGCGCCAAAACCAATAGGTCCTTGCCGGATTTGTGATTCACCACGCCCTTTGTGGGAGCCGGCTGGAGCGCCCCCTCTTTCGGCATCTTCTTTGGAGGCGTACTTTCGGATGACGCGATGCTACCGCCGGCAGGGACATCGATGTCGGCGAGTTCGGCGGACAGGCCCAACGCGCGGGCCGAGCTCTGGAGCGAAGCTTCCACGATTTGCCGCTTTTCGTTTGCGAGATCCGCTCGGGCTTGTTTGGCGGCGTCGATCAGGGTCTGGCATCCTGATCCCAGGTAGGGCGATAGGACCAGGCTGAGTTCGCTGAGCTTTTGCGCCGCCACAATCGGATTCGCGAGGGCTCTTGCGCCGCCCAACACGGCCCGCGGTTGCGTCGAAGCCGCCGCATTCCGAACCGCGGGCGGAGGACTCCACGGTGATTGAGCATTGAGAGTTCTGAGCGCTTCATTCAGCTGTGCGGCGCTGAAATCAGGCGAGTCGAGGAACTGTCCGATGGAATGCTGCCAGGCCGGCGGCATGATGGAAATAGCGTTGCCGACGATTTGAACCGCATTCGTCCGCGGACTTTGACCGGTGATTCCTGCGGAGCGGGCCGGCGCGACTAAAGAAAACGCCAGGATGAACGGAATCATGCGTTCCATGGGAGCTCGTTTTGAAGTATAGAGGACTAACACGAATTCAGCAAGCGCAGCAAAGCGGCGATCACGGCCTCGAGGCGGGCCAGGACGAATAGGGTGACTTCGTCGCGCATTCCGGCCTCGCCCCGCGTGACCGTCAGGAATTCGGCGAGGTTGCGCCGCGCGCGGCGGACGGCGTAGGCGCGCCGCCGTTCGGTCTTGGGCCTGCGGTCGAAAATTTTCTTGAGCTTGTCGAGTTCCAGACGGCGCGAGGCTTCTTCGACCAAGGCCTGCCAGGGCTTGCCGCGGCGTTCGGGGGGCAGCGCCTCCACATCGAAGACAGTTTTAACCGTCGCGCCGGCGAGGAGGACTGCGACTGCTTCGCGACGGGATTGAGGGTCGCCTCCCGGCTCGAGATGGAAGGCGAGATCGGCGTAGTCGCCGGGTGTCAGGAGCTTTTCGAATATCTCCTTGTGATCCAGCAGCGCGCCTGGTTTGAGGAACGAATCCCGGAGATCTTCGAGCAGGCGGGCGCGGGCTTCCGTGTACAGAGCCTGTTTGTACTCGCGCAGGGGCCCCGCGCAGTCGCCCAGCTTGCGGCGCATGTAGCTCCAGGGGTCGCTCTCGTAGTTGCGCACGGTTGGGGGGAAGCTGGCGGCTTCGCCCAGGCGGGCAAGGAGCGGGAGGGCGCCGGCGTTCATGACGAGAGGATAGACCGCCCTACCGTCGGCGTCAAGGCCTTGGCCGTCTTTCCTATAATAAGTAGAATCATCGTCTATGGTCATCACCGATTCCTACAACGACTGGCAGCTGCCGCCCAAGCTCGCGCGCCTCAAGGATCTTGCGTACAACCTTTGGTGGAGCTGGCATCCAGAAGCCCGCGCCCTGTTCAAGGAAGTGGATCGCACGCTTTGGGCGGAAACGCACCATAACCCCGTCTCGCTGCTGCGCAACTGCCCGGGGGATCGGCTCGAGCAGCTTGCTGTGGACGCCGGCTTCCTGTCCCGCCTCGATAAAGTGATCACGGCCTTCGACCGCTACATGACGACGGACCGAACTTGGTTCGCCAAGAATCATCCTGAAATGAAGGGCAAAAACATCGGCTATTTCTCAGCCGAGTTCGGCGTCCACAACTCGCTCAAAATCTACTCCGGCGGCCTCGGCATCCTCGCCGGAGACCACTGCAAGTCCGCCTCGGACCTCGGCGTGCCCCTCGTCGGCGTCGGCTTCATGTATCCCGAAGGCTACGTCGTCCAGAAGATCTCCTCCGATGGCTGGCAGCAGAACGTGTATGAGTCTGTCAATTGGGGCGTCTCGCCGGTGCGACCCGTGTTCGATGCCTCGGGCGGACGCATGCTGCTCGATATCCCGCTTGGCCACGGCACCGTCAAGGTCGCGGTGTGGAGAGTCCAGGTCGGCCGCGTGCCTTTGTTCCTGATGGATACCCACGTTGAGGGCAACTCGCCGCTTGACCGCGACATCTCGGGGCGCCTGTACGGCGGAGACCGGACGATGCGCCTGCGCCAGGAGATCATCCTCGGCATCGGCGGCGTGCGCGTTCTGCGCGCTCTCGGCGTGCATCCCGCGCTGTTCCACGCCAATGAAGGCCACTCCTCGTTTCTATTCCTCGAACTTGCGCGCGAGAAGGTCGCCGGCGGCGTCGCGCTCAAGGAGGCCCTGTCCCAGGTCGGCCAAAATGCCGTCTTCACGACGCACACGCCGGTCGAGGCCGGCCACGACGTGTTTGCCGAGGAGATGATCGCGGAGTACTTTGCGAGCTACTGGCCCCAGCTTGGCGTGGACCGCGAGCGTTTCATGGATTTTGCGCGCGTGCCCGGCCATACCGGCTGGAACATGACCGCGCTGTCGCTCAAGATCGCCGGACGGCGCAACGCGGTCAGCCGCCGTCACGGCCAGGTCTCCCGCGAGATGTGGAAGTCGCTGTGGCCGTCCCTGCCGGAGGCCGAGATTCCGATTGCTCATGTCACGAACGGCGTCCACCTCCCCACCTGGGTCAATCAGGAGCTCGGCTCGGTCTACGACCGCTATCTCGGAGCGGGTTGGCGCGAGTGTCAGGACGATGAAGCGGTCTGGTCGAAGGTCGCCGCCATCCCCGATGAGGTTCTCTGGTTCCAGCACAACAAGAGCAAGAGCGCGCTCCTGCAGCTGGCCCGCGCCCGCGCCCGCGCGCGCTGGATGAAGGAGAAGCATGACCCCGCGCAGGTTTTGGCCGGCGGTGCCTTGCTCGATCATCCTGCGCTCGTCATCGGCTTTGCCCGGCGCTTCGCCGGCTACAAGCGCGCAACGCTGATTCTCAGCGACCTGCCGCGCCTGAAGAAGCTGTTGTTCGACCCGTGGCGTCCCGTCCAGCTCGTGTTCGCGGGCAAGGCGCATCCGGCCGATGACGGGGGCAAGGCCCTGATCCAGCAAGTGTATCAGCTTGCCAAGAATCCGGAGTTTGGCGGACGCATCGTTTTCATCGAGGACTACGACATGCATGTCGCGCGCTATCTTGTGCAGGGCGTGGACCTATGGCTCAACAATCCGTTGGCGCCCCTTGAGGCCTGCGGCACTTCCGGCGAGAAGGCCGGGGCCAATGGCGTGCCCAATTTTTCCGTGCTCGACGGCTGGTGGGAAGAGGGCTTCAACGGCGGCAACGGCTGGCCGATCGGCCAGGCTGGCGGACGCGGCGCGGGTCCCGAGGCCGATGCGGCCGACGCCGAGGACATCTACCGTACGCTCGAGCAGAAGATCGTGCCGTTGTACTATGACCGAGATGAGCACGGCATTCCCCGCGGCTGGGTTAAGGTCATGAAGGAGTCGATCCGCTCCGTCGCCTCGGGATATGGCGCCGATCGTATGGTCAAGGACTACTGCGACCTGCTGTACTCCCCGAAGCGTGAGGCGGTCGGCTCGCGTTGAGCGGTGCTATGGGCGTCGATCTCGAAAAGCTCAACCCCGAGCAGCGCGCCGGGGCGACGCATTTGGACGGCGCTTTGCTCGTGCTCGCCGGCGCGGGCACGGGTAAGACGCGCGTCATCACCTACCGCATCGCGCGTTTAATTGAGACGGGCGTAGCGCCCGACCGCATTCTCGCGGTGACCTTCACGAACAAGGCGGCCGGGGAGATGCGCAGGCGCCTGGAGGCGCTGTCACCGGGCAAGGGCGCCTTGGTCTGGGCCTTCACGTTCCACTCCTTCTGCGCGAAGATCGTGCGCATGCACCATCAGGAGCTCGGCTTGCCGCGTCACTTCACGATCTACGACCAAAGCGATCAGAAGAAGCTCGTCGCTGAGTCGATGAAGGAGCTCGGCCTCGAGGATCAGAAGTCGAAGGCCGGCCTGTTTGTCAGCATCATCTCGCGCGCCAAGGACGATCTGCTTGACGCGGGGTCCTACGAAATCCATGCGATGTCCTCGATCGATCAGTCGAGGCAGGTCGCGGCGAAGATCTATAAAGTCTACGAGAACAAGCTAAGCAAAGCCGGGGCGCTCGATTTTGGCGACCTGCTTCTGAAGACCTGCCAGCTTCTTCGGGACCACCCGAAGGTTCGGGAACATTGGCAGGAGCACTTCACCCACCTTCTTGTGGACGAGTATCAGGACACGAATCACGCCCAGTATATTTTGACGAAGACCTTGGCCGCCAAACACAAAAATGTCTGTGTCGTCGGCGACGACGACCAGTCCATTTATTCGTGGCGCGGCGCCAACATCCGCAATATTCTTGAATTCGAACGGGATTTTCCGAACACGAAGGTCGTCACGCTCGAGCGGAATTACCGATCAACCGGCCGGATCCTCGACGCGGCCGGCTTAGTGATTCATCACAACAAGACGCGCAAACCGAAGAAGCTGTGGACCGAGGCCGCGCCCGGCGACGAAGTCCGCGTGCAGGAGCTGCCGAACGAGCACGAAGAGGCGACCTGGGTCGTGCGCCGCATCCAGGATGAAGTTGCGGCGGGGCGCTCGCTCAAGGACTTCGCGGTGTTCTACCGCACGAACGCCCAGTCGCGTTCGTTTGAAGAGGCGATGCGCCGTGCGCGCATCCCCTATAAGATCGTCGGCGCCATGCGCTTCTATGAGCGCAAGGAAATCAAGGACGCGCTGGCCTATGCCCGGATTGTCGTCAACAAGCGCGACTCGGTGTCGCTTGACCGCGTCATCAACTGTCCGCCGCGCGGCCTGGGCGCGAAAAGCCTCGAGCTTGCCGAATCTTATGCGGCGCAGCATGGGCTCTCTCTGTGGGACGCTTTCTGGGCGCACGGGCAGATCGAGGGGCTCGGCGCGAAGGCGAAACTCGCCTTCGGCGAATTCACGAATACCCTGGAGAAACTGCGCGACACAACGGAGAAGCTGCCCGCCGGGGGCGCCATGGCCTTGATCTTCGAGGCGACCGGCTACTGGGCCTGGATCGAGTCCGAGATGGAAACCGATCCCGAGGCCGCGGGACGCCTCGCCAACCTTCAGGAGCTCCTCAACGCCGTGAAGGAATACGACGATAAAGAAAAGCAGTCGGGGCGCGAGAGTAGTCTGTCCAGCTACCTTGAGGAGATCGCGCTGCAGACGGGTCTCGATGATTACGACGAGAACACGCCCGCAGTGACGCTGATGACGATCCATCTCGCCAAGGGCCTCGAGTATCCGGTCGTGTTCCTGACCGGGCTCGAGGAGGGCCTGTTCCCGATCGGCGGCGGCAACGCGACGCCCGAGGACCTCGAGGAAGAGCGGCGCCTGTGCTACGTCGGCATCACGCGCGCGCGCGAACGCCTGTACATGACCTACGCCGCGACGCGCCGTCTGTTCGGCCAGGTCTACGCGAGCCTGCCGTCGCGCTTCATCATCGAGGCGAAACTCTTTGGCCGCTCTCCAACGGCGAGTGGAGGCGGCGCTTCCTCGCCTTATGGCGCGGTCGGCGCGCCTTCGGTGCGCGCCGCGGCGACCGGCTTCAAGAACGGCCAGTGCGTGAAGCACCCGCAGTTCGGCCGAGGCGTCGTCGCCGAGATTTCCGGCGCCGGCGACACGATGAAAGTAACCGTGCGGTTCGACGATGGGCGCGTGGCCAAGCTGCTCACTCGCTACGCACCCCTGGAGCCCGCCTGAATGAGCGTGTCCGATGCCGACGTCAAGAAAATCGCCAAACTCGCGCGCCTGCGCCTGAGTGAGGCCGAAGTCGTTCTGTACGGCGGCCAACTGGCCAAGATCCTCGACTCGATGGCCGAGCTGGCCATGGCCGACACGAGCGGCGTGGCTCCGACGACGTCCGTGCTCGGCGCCGTCAACGTGATGCGCGACGATGATCCCAAGCCTTTCGACGATCCGGAAGCCCTGCTCGCGAACGCGCCGGAGCGCGACGGCCCTTATTTCAAGGTGAAGAAGGTGATTGAGTGAGCCGCGCGATTCTTGCAGCGCTGATCATCGTCTCGGCGGCCGCATCCCAACGGCGTGTGGAGGCGGCGTTTCCGCGCGTGGTCGCTCGGCCGCCCGACGCAAAAGCCAAGCGCGGTTTAACGGCCGCGATTCGGCGCTACCACAGGCTCGATCTCGCCGAGGCTTCCGCGCGCTTTGATGAGACGCTCGAGGCCGTGCCGGGCTGGAAGACGGCGGCTGGTTTTCGCGCCGCGTGCCGCTGGACGCTTGGCGACGCCGCCGGCGCCGCCAAGGATGCTCGGATCGCCTCCAAACTCAAACCGAACGATGGCGCCTCCTATGCCGCGCGCGGCAAGGCCCGCTTCGTGCTTGAGGATTATGACGGCGCGCTGGCCGACTTCCGCGCGTCCTCCGCAGAGGACGGCCGTTCGATCGAAGGCCCGTTCGGGGAGGGCAGCGCTTTGTCGGCGCTCGGGAAATTGCGCGAGGCGCTGACGGCGCTTAACCGGGCTGTCAGTTTAGAACCCGATTCCGCGGCCGCCCTGCTCCTGCGCGGCTCGGTGAAGGATCGTCTGCGCGATTTTCGCGGCGCGGCGGAGGATTATGGCTCGATCCTTGAGATCAACCCGAAGTTCGCGTGGGCGCGCTTCTATCGCGGCAAGGCCTTGCGCGAGCTCAAGGACTACCGCGGCGCCGGCGCTGATTTCTCCGCCTTTATCGAGACGAACGGAGAAAGCGAGGACGCGCACTACCTCCGTTCGAACGTGCGCTTTCTGCTCGGCGACTACCGCGGCGCCGCGGCCGACCTGACCATAGTCGTTTCCCTCAATCCGCGCAAAGGCCTGGCCTACTCGAATCGCGGCCAGATGCGCGCGCTGCTCGGAGACAAGGCCGGCGCGGCGGCCGACCTGCGCAAGGCGCTGGAGCTCGATCCGCAACGCCATGAGAAGATTGCGGCTGCGATCGCCGCGATCGAGAACCCCGCGGCCCCCGCCCCCGATCGGGTCAAGGCGCCTGAAAAGGAAGAATTGTTGTTCATCGATCAATAATCAAAAAATGGATCTAACAGAATTCACCGCCGCCCGGATCGCGACGATCGTTCAAAACGGAGAGGTGACGGCGGAAGCCGTCGCCGCCGCCCATTTCGCGCGGATCGAAAAGCTCGACGGGACCATCAAGGCGTTCTTGGCCGTCACCAAGGACCAGGCTCTCGCGCAGGCTCGGCGCGTCGATGAGAAAAGAAAGAAAGGCGGGAAGCTCGGACTTTTGGCGGGAGTCCCCGTCGCCCTGAAGGATAATATCCAACTCAAGGGCGTTGAGACGACGTGCGCCTCCAAGGCATTAAAGGGCCACCTCGCGACTTACGACGCGACCGTCACCGAACGTCTCAAGTCCGCCGACGCGGTCGTTGTCGGCAAGACGAATCTCGATGAGTTCGCGATGGGTTCCTCAACGGAGAACTCCGCGTTCCAGAAGACGACCAACCCGTGGGACCCGGCCTGCGTTCCCGGCGGCTCCTCGGGCGGCTCGGCGGCCGCCGCCGCGGCGCGGATGTGCGCGTTTTCTTTGGGCTCCGATACGGGGGGCTCCATACGCCAGCCCGCGGCGTTCTGCGGCGTCGTCGGCCTCAAGCCGACCTACGGCCTCGTCTCGCGCTACGGCCTTGTGGCGTTCGCCTCCTCGCTTGACCAGATCGGACCGTTTACCCGCACCATCGAGGACGCGGAGCTGGCTTTGTCCGTGATCGGCGGCCATGATCCGCGCGACACGACTTCCGCGGTCAACGCGCCGGCCGCCCCCGCGCCGGCGCCCAAGGATTTGAAGGGCCTGCGCATCGGCCTGCCGAAGGAATATTTCATCGAGGGTCTGGACCCGGAAGTCGAGAAGTCGGTGCGCGCGGCGGTCGCCGTGCTGAAGTCCCTGGGCGCTTCGGTCTCGGAGGTCAGCCTTCCGCACACGAAGTACGCGATCGCGACGTACTACATCATCGCCCCGTCCGAGGCGTCCTCGAACCTCGCGCGCTTTGACGGCATCCGCTACGGATTCATCGACAAGGGCGCGACGAACCTGCAGGAAGTCTATGAGATGACGCGCGGCGCCGGCTTCGGCTCCGAGGTCAAGCGCCGTATTATGCTTGGCACCTACGCGCTGTCCTCAGGCTACTACGACGCCTACTACGCGAAGGCCCAGCGCGTGCGCACGTTGATGGCCAACGATTTTAGGGAGGCCTTCAAGCAGGTGGACCTCATCGCCGCGCCCACGACGCCCACGCCGCCGTTCCGCTTCGGCGAGAAGACGAACGATCCGATCGCGATGTACCTGTCGGACATTTTTACGATCCCCTCCAACATGGCGGGCAACGCGAGCATGTCTCTTCCGTGCGGCTTATCCAAGAAGGGGCTGCCGCTCGGCCTTCAGCTGATCGCGGATGTTTTTCAGGAAAAGAAAATGCTGTCCACGGCGAGGGCCTACGAGGCGGCGCAGCCGTTTGCGGCGCTCAAAGGATGAGGGAAGCTGAGGAGTACGCGGCCGGGGGCATCGTCGAGAAGGGCGGAAAAGTTCTTCTCGTGAAGGTCACCAATTTGCAGAGCGAGGTCGTCTGGACCTTCCCGAAGGGTCATCTGGAGAAGAAAGAGACGCCGTTGCAGGCGGCGTTGCGCGAAGTGGAGGAAGAGACGGGTTGGAAGTGTCGTAGCATGGGGCCGTTGGCTCTCGTTCGCTATCGTTTCAACCGCAACGGCCGGCCCGTGGCCAAGAAGGTTCGCTGGTACCGGATGGAGCCGCTGGAAAAGACGGGGAAGCCGGATGAAGTCGAGATCATGAAGACGAAATGGGTGACGAAAAGGGCTGCGATGAAATCGCTTCGCTACCCCAGCGATTTGAGGCTGATCGCTCGTTATCTGGGGAAGAGAACCGCGTGAAACAATACGAACTCGTCATCGGACTCGAAGTGCACTGCCAGCTGGCCACGAAGACCAAGCTTTTCTGCGGCTGCGCGACCGACGGCTTCGGCTCGACGCCGAATAGCCGCGTCTGTCCCGTGTGCACGGCCCAGCCGGGCGCGCTGCCCGTTCTCAACCGCCGCGCCGTCGAGCTCGCCTTCCAGGCGGCTCTGGCGCTGGACTGCCGATTGAGCGAGCAGTCAATTTTTTCCCGAAAAAATTATTTTTATCCCGATCTGCCGAAGGCCTATCAGATCTCGCAGTACGACCAGCCCTTCTCGAAGCACGGCAAGCTTGCCGTCGCTGTGGGCGGCTTAACGAAGACGATCGGGATCACGCGCATCCACATGGAGGAGGACGCGGGCAAGCTCGTCCATGACCTGGGCGGCACCCAGCTTGATGGTTCGCTCGTAGACCTCAACCGCGCGGGCGTGCCGCTCATCGAGATCGTCACCGAGCCCGACATGCGCTCCTCCGACGAGGCGTACGCGTACCTGACCGCCCTCAAGGAAGTCATCCAGTTCACCGGCGCCTCGCGCTGCGACATGGAGAAAGGGGAGATGCGGTGTGATGCGAATGTTTCCATTCGTCCGGCCGGACAAAAGGAATTCGGCGTGCGCACGGAAACAAAAAATCTCAACTCGTTCAAAAATGTCAAAGACGCCATCGAATACGAATTCCGACGGCAAGTCGAGCTGGTTGAATCCGGCGGCAAGGTCGTTCAAGAAACCCGTCTCTGGAACGTCGAAAAACAGATCACGGTGCCGATGCGGTCAAAAGAAGACGCGCATGACTATCGATATTTCCCCGATCCCGACCTCGTGCCCCTCGTTGCCGATGCGAAGTGGGTGGCGGGGCTCAAGGCCGCCCTCGCCGAGATGCCTGCGGTAAAAAGGGCTCGATTTATGGCCGATCTGGGGCTATCCTCCTACGACGCCGAGGTGCTGACCAGCGACAAGTCTCTTGCCGACTACTTTGAGAAGGCCGTCGCGGCCGCCCCCGCCGGGTCCGCCAAAACCGTGTCTAATTTGCTGACCACCGAGATGTTGGGCCGCCTCAATGCCGAGGGTAAAACCGTGGCGCAATCCCCGGTCGCCGCCGGCCACCTCGGACGGCTGGCCGAACTGGTGGCCGGCGGCACGTTATCCTCGAAAGGCGCTAAGGACGTCTTTGCCAAGATGTGGGAGACGGGCAAGGATCCGAAGGCGCTCGTCGATTCGCTCGGCCTGTCCCAGGTCTCCGATGATAAGCAGATCCTGGAGTGGGTCAAGCAGGCGCTTGCGGCCAATCCCAAGGCCGCCGCCGATTTGAAGGCGGGCAAACAGGCCGCCATCGGCAGGGTCGTGGGCGACGTCATGAAGCGCTCCCAGGGCAAAGCGAACCCCGCGCTTGTCCACAAGCTCATTCAGGAGACCGTCAAAGCATGAACCGGATCAAGCCCCTCGCTTTAGCGCTGCTGCTGTTCCTGGGCGCGGCCGCGCGGTCCGCGCGCGCGTACGACACAGTCCGTTTCCTCGAGCCCGTCAAGGGCGACGAGATGGCCAAGCCCGTCGCCGCCGCCGCGACCTCCGAACGGCTCTACGTCGTTGATGAGAAGAAGAACGCGCTGTTTCTGTATGACCTGTCCGGCACTCTGATCAAATCCATCGGCCGTTCCGGTTCCCAGCAGGGGGCCTTCAGCGGGCCTCGCGGCGTCGCCGTCGGACCCAGCGGAAAGGTGTACGTCGCCGACACCGGCAACAGCCGCGTCGAGATTTTCGACCGCGACGGCAACTTCGTCTACGCGTTCGGGGAGAGGGGCTCGGCCCCCGGTAAGCTCAAAAACCCGGAGTCCATCGCCGTCGGCGCCGATGGCCGCATCTATGTCTCGGATACGGGCAACAATCGCATCCAGGTCTTCACGGATGAGGGCATCCTGCTTTTCCTGTTCGGCCGCCGCGGCAAGGAGCCGGGCCTGCTCAATAATCCGACGCGCATCGCTGTGGACAACTCCGACAACGTCTTCATCCTCGACCGCGGCAACGAGCGCCTGCAGAAGTTCGACGCCTCCGCGAAGTTCGTCAAGGAGTATGCGATGATGGGCAACGACTTTGTCGTTGACCCGTACGGCTTCCTTTACGTTGTGGACGACAGAAACGGCAAGATCATCGAGCAGTCCAATGACGGCTTCATCATGGGGCGTTTCGGCTCGCTCGGCTCCGGCGTCGGCCAGATGAAGAGGGCCGAGGGCATCGCCATCTCGCCCGAGGGGCTGCTCATCATCCTGGATACCGGCAACAACCGCATCCACCGCGTCGAATTGGCCAACAAGCTCAAGATTAAGCCGCTGCCAATGAACCTGAAGACGAAAATGTCGGTGTCCGGCCCCAGCCGGACATGGCCTTACGCGGCCTCGATCTTGGCGCCGTACGGCGATGATCTGTACGCCTGGCTGCCGAAGGATATGCAGTTCGTTCTCATCGACGCGCAGGGCACGGAGAAACATCGCTTTGGCGTCTCGAAAGGCAAGGGCGGCGACGTCACGCGCGGCGCGGGCGGCATGGCCGCGGTAAAATCGGCGAAAGTCGATGGTTTTTATGTGACGGATACCCCGAACCATCGTCTCCAGCTATTCGATCTGGATGGAAAGTGGAAGTCGAACGTCGGAGAGGCTTCGGGCTTCTTCGATAGCAAGAGCCGCGAGGGCCGCATGAAGGATCCTCATGGCGTCGCGATCAATGGCGAAGGCGTCGTGTACGTGGCCGACACGGGAAATCATCGCATCGACGCGTTCAGCCCCGAGGGCGCGTTCCTGTTCGGCTTCGGCCCGAAGGTCGGTAATTTCTTGCTTCTGGAGCCCGTCGCGGTCGCCTGGGACACGGCCGGCTTCGTCTACTTCGTCGACCAGGGCCTCAAGCGCGTCTTCAAGTGCGATCCTTCCGGCACCTACATTGCGTCGTGGGGATCGGAGGGCGACGGCCCGGGCGAATTCCAATCGCCCGTCTCGATCGCTTTTGATGGCCAAAACTATCTCTACACGCTCGACTCGCAGCTGCGCCGCGTCAGCGTACACACCAAGGACGGCAAATGGCTCGCCGACTTTTTCGCGGGCGGCAAGCAGGAGCGCGAGCTGCTTGAGCCCGTTTCCATTTCCGTCCAGGGCGACAAGCTTGTGATCGCCGACAAGGGCAAGAGCCGCCTTGTCAGCTACGATCTGCATCCGATGCTCACCGCGCCGGCCGGTGTCTCCACGACGACCAAGGAGGGCATCGTGTCGATCTCCTGGGAGCCGGTTGCCGATCCGTGGACCGGCGGCTATGTCGTCTCGCGCGCCACGAGTCCCATCGGGCCTTGGGCGGTTGTCGGTGAGGTCAAGGTCGAGTCGTTTCAAGACGCGGAGGTCACGCCATACGAAAAGTATTGGTACCGCGTGGCGACGAAGGCCAAGACCGCGGACGTCGGCCCCGCGGGGCGCCCGGTCGCCGTTCTCGTCGCGGGCTCCTTCAACCGCTCGCCCGTCGAGATCTCGACGATCACGCTCGGGGATATCTTTGCCGCGAACTATAAGTGGTATCTGCGCAATCCAATGGGCGCGGCCGTGCTCACGAACAACGTCAATGTGCCCTTCCAGAACGTCAAGCTGACGTTCAAGCTCAAGGACTACATGGATTTTGGCTTCGACACCGAGATTAAGAAGCTTGAGCCTAAACAGGCCGTGTCGGTCCCGCTGATCGCGACGCTCAACAACAAGGTGCTCGAGATCACCGAGGACACGCCGATCCAGGCCGAGTTCACGATGACCTACTTCGAGAGCGGAAAGCAGCAGACGGTGTCGCTGACGAAGCCGCTGCGCCTCTACTCGCGTAATGCGATCACCTGGCAGGACCCGCAGCGCATCGCGAACTTCGTGACGTGCAAGGATCCGCCGGTGCGCGACTTCGCGCGCGCGGTTGCGACCCTCGAGTTTAAGAATCGCAGGGCCGCCGCGCTCAACGTCCCTGTGTTGAAGGCGATGCGGATCTGGAACGCGCTCTCGGAGTACGGCCTCAAGTTCGTCGCGAACCCGGCGAATCCGTTTGAGACCGCGCACGACGACCCCAACTTTCCGGTGGACTACACGCAGTTCCCGCGCGAGACCTTGCGCAGCAAGGCCGGCCAGTGCTCGGACCTGACGTCACTGTATGCCGCGATGCTTGAGGACGGCGAGATCCACGTCGCGGTGCTCGACTATCCCGGACACATGACGCTGATGTTCGACACCGAGGCCGAAGATGCGGCCGAGGCGGGCCTACCCGCCGACCTGCTCGTCGAACACGAGGGGACGATGTGGGCGCCGATCGAGGTGACCTACATCGGCAAGTCGTTCATCGACGCCGTCTCGAAGGCCGCGTCCGCGTACAAGGCCGAGGCGGAGAAGGGCCGCGTGAAGGTGTACGGACTGCACAAGGCCTGGAGCACCTACGAGCCGGTCACGATGCCGCCGACCGACTTCAGCCCGCAGTTCCCGGACGCGGGCGCGCTGGAACGCCGGTACAATGAGCAGATCAGCGTGCTTGCTCGGGACCGTTACGTCTTCCTGAAGAAACAGTATGAGGCTGACCTTCGCAAGAACGAAAAGGACGTGGAGGCCCAATTGCAGCTGGGGATCATCGAGTATCAGTTCGGCAACCGCGAGGCGGCGGTCGCCGAGTTCACCAAGGTGCTCGCGCTCGACTCCGCGAACGCGTCGGCGCTCAACAACCTCGGCAGCGCGGCTTTCCTCGCCGGCGACAACGTCGAGGCGGAGAAGCGCTACACGCAGGCGGCCGAGGCCGAGCCCGATGACGCGATGATCTGGCTGAACCTCGTCAAGACCTCGATTCGACTCAAGAAGATGGACAAAGCTCGCACGATGGGCGATAAGGCCGCAACACTCGCTCCAAGTTTTAAGCCGATTGTTGATAGTCTCATCAAGGGAAGCTGATGTCCGTCAAGAGGAGAATACCATGAAACTGATCCTTGCCGTCGTTTTCACCGCAGCGCTGGTTCTGCCCGCGCGTGCCCAGGAAAAATCCGCCGTCCCGGCCAAGTCCGGCTGGTCGGACTTCTTCAAGAACCTGAAGAACACGCTTGCCCAGTCCGCTGTCGGCGGAGAACGCAAGAAGGGTCGCGGCGCCCAGGGTGTGGCCGCCGTGCGCGGCGAGGGCCAGGCCAAGAAGAACGTCGCCGACCCGAATGAACCCGGCATCAAGGGCGATGCGAGGAGCGCGAAGGTCAAGAGAGACGTCGGCTATGATCTGCAGCTTGAGGCATCCATCGACCAGCTTTCCAAGGGCGATCTCGACGAGGGGCTCAAGGGGCTCGAGGCCTTCAAGGCCGCGCATCCGAAGCATCGCACCGAAGATGTGAACAAGGCCATCGAGGGCGCGAGGGCGATGATTGCCGAGAAGAATGCCGCGGCGGCCGTTCCCGCCGCCGCGGACGTCAAGCCTTAGGATCCCGCGAGTCTTGTCGCGAGCTCGTTGACGGTCTTGAGATCAAGCTTGCCGGTCCCGAGCAGGGGAATCTGCCCGACCTGATAAAAGGAGCCCTTTGCGGGCAGCCATAGGTTCGGCACGCCAGCCGTGCGCATCTTTGCGAGCAGGGCCTCGATGTCGCCGTCCCAGCCTGTGTACAGCACGATGAGTTTCTCGCCGCGCTTCGCGTCCTTCACGCCTGTGACGACGAAGGTCATCTCAGACAATCCCGCGGCCTGCTGCAGTTTCTCCTCAACGGCCGTATGCGAGACCATCTCGCCGGCGAGTTTAGAAAAGCGGGACAAGCGTCCGGTGATCGAGATGAAGCCGTCCGGGCCGATCGTGCCGAGGTCGCCGGTCACGTACCAGCCGTCCTTGAGCACCTCCATGGTCTTCTCGGGCTGACCGAGATAGCCCTTCATGACATGCGGGCCTTTGACCATCAGCATGCCGACCTCGCCGTCAGGCACCGGTTGGCCGGTTACGAAGTCGACGGCCTTGATTGCCGTGCCGGGCAGGGCGCGGCCGACGGTCCCGATTCGCGAAGCTGTCTGCGCCCCCGCGTCGGGCATGCCGGCGGAGGCGACGGGAGAGAGCTCGGTGGCGCCGTAGCCTTCGTGGGGCCGCAGGCCGAACGCCTCCTCGAACTCGGCGGCGACGGAGTCGCGCAGCTTTTCGGCGCCAGCGATCACGAGCCGCAGGTCGGCGAAGGCGGCCGGAGGAATTTTCTGAGAGTAGCGCTGGAGAAAGGCGGGAGTGGCGAACAGCAAGGTCGATTTCGCCTTCACGGCGAGCTTGGCGATCGCTTCCGTCTGCATCGGGTTGGTGTGATAGGCGGCCGACATGCCCGAGACGAGCGGCATCCATAGAGTGACCGTGAAGCCGAACGAGTGGAAGAACGGGAGCACGCCCAGCACCGCGTCGCGCTTCGCCCAGGGCAATATCTCGCGCACCATCTCGATGTTGGACAGGATGTTTGCATGGGTCAGGACGACGCCTTTCGGCAGAGCGCTTGAACCGCTTGTGAAGAGGATCGTCGCGGTGTCGTCCAGGCTTGTCGCCGCTTTCGCGAGAAATAATTTCTCCGACCAGGACGAAGGCAGGGCTCTCAGGAGAAGATACATCGCCGTTTTCTTCCACGTTGGAATCGTTGGCGCGATATCTTCCAGTAACATGAGCTTGACATCCTCGGGCAGCGCGAAGCCACGCTCGTTTTTCAGGGCCTCAAGGAAGCGATGGGAGGTCACGATCACGCGGATGTCGGCGCTCTTGAGAGCGTGGGCGATGGCATCGAGGCTTGCGGTGTAATTGAGGTTGATCGGCACGCGCCCGATGGAGGCGAGTGCGAGGTTGGCAAGCGCGCCGCCGCTCGATGGGGGTAAGAGCACAGCTACGTTTTTCTCGCTTGCGAGCTTGGCATTGAGCGCGCGTCCAAGCAGGAGTGTCCCGGTCAGCGCCTTGCCGTAGGTCAGATCTGCACCCATCGAGTCGGCGATGGCCGGATTTTTAAACGAGCGCATCGCCGTCGTGAAGAATTCTCGCGCCAGCGGCCGGCGGTGCGAGCGCACGCGGTCGTTCATCGCCTCGGTGCTCAGCTCGGCGACGGCCAGGCGCGCGGCCGAGGCCTTGGGTGTCGCAAGCGCGGGTCCGAAGCGCACGGAGACGGGGCGAGGCAGTTCCTTCAATCGGCTCCATAGCGAGGGGCCCTTCTGCATCGAGAATACCGAGCCCCACAGGCCGTCGAGGTAGGCGGGGATCACGGGCGCAGGCGCGCCTTCGACGATGCGCTCGAAGCCGCGGCGGAAGCCGATCATGTTGCCGGTCATCGTCAACTGGCCTTCGGGGAAGATCACGACGCTTTGTCCGGCGCGGATCGCTTGGCGGGCGGTCTCGAGGGAGGCCTCGATCCGCGCGGGCGAGTCCTGCGCGGAAATGGGGATCGCGCCGAGCGCGCCGAGCAGACGGGGCGATTTTTCGAAGATCGAGCGCTTCAGCATGAAGCGCAGCGGCCGGTCGGCGGCGAAGGAGATCAGAATCGCGTCCACGTACGAGATATGGTTGGGGACGATCACCGCCGGGCCCTCGGGCAGGTTTTGCAGGCCGGAGACCGTGGTCTTGTAGAACAGGCGCACGAAGGGTCGGACGATGAGGCGCGCAAGGCCGTAGCGGCGAAAGAAGAATGGGCGGTCGCTGGGTGCTTGCGTGGCAGGAGGGATGGCGGCTGGTTTCGGGGCGTCCCCGGCGGCGGGGGCCGGCAGGGCGGGCGTGAGCGAGAACGAGCCGGCGACGGCCTCGGTTTCGGGCTTACGCTCGACCAAGGCGTCGAACGGCTTTCCAACGGCGGTTTTGGCAGCGGCAACTGGAAGCTTCGGGTCGGGGAGAGCGGCGGCGGCAGCACGGACGGCTTCGAGCGGGGAAACGGCGGATGGGACCGGCGGACTCGCGAGCGTGAGAACGACCGCCAAGGGATCGGCGAGGCTGAGAACCGAGGGATCGGGCGAGAACGCGGGTGCCGAGAGGCGGGAGGCGGTCTCGAGCGCCGGCAGGCGCGCGACGTCGGCGAAGGATTGAACGGGGAGAAGGAGAAGGCCGAGGAGCAGTCGAGAGGGGATCATGTGCCTCTATTGTAAACCGACTTCCTGTCTGGAGCCCAGGGCTGAAAGACCCAAAGCGACAAGGTCTTAAGCCCCTTGGAGGAAACCCTGACTTCCTTCATAATAGAGTCATGCTCCGGTCTCTGCTGGCGGCGTTGCTCCTAGCCTTACCCCTGTCCGCCCAGGTTGTCTCGGTCAAACCCTCGGTTCCTTTGCTCACGGGCGCGCCGGGCGTTATTTCCTTCCCGGCGCCGGCCCTCGCGGCTGACCTGGCGTCATCGATCACGCCGGTCCTACAGATAGCCGGACCCGCGGCGCCGGTCCCGGTGCCTGCCGTTTCGGTTCCAGGTGCGCAAGCGATCACGCCTCTTCAATCCGCGGCCCGGACATTCGTTGGCGGGTTGCGCGCGATCCCGCCCGCGTTGAGCGGTTTGTTCGACGGCGCCGCCGCGGTGGGCGAGCCGGTCAGTCCGGTTGCCGCTCCGGTCGCGCCGGTCCGGGCCCTTGAGGCGATCAAGCAGCTCAAGGTCGGCTCCTACAACGTCGAGAATTTGTTCGAGCAGGTCGGCGCGCACGTTCCCGATCCGGCGAATCCCGGAAAGTTGAAGAGAATCTCCGACGCGCAGCCGAAGCCGGAGTGGAAGCTGCGCGAAGAGGGCAAGATCATTCTCGAGAACGACCTCGACATCGTGACCTTGGCCGAGGTCGAGGACATTCAGGCGCTGGAGGACTTCAACCGGCGCTTTCTCGGCGGCGCGTACCGAACCTTCCTGATCGAAGGCAACGACGAACGCGGCATCGACATCGCGTTTCTCGTGAAGAAGGACCTGCCATTCGACATCGAGCAGCGCAGCCACAAAGAGGAGGCCTGGGTGGACCCCGTCCTCGGCGGCGCGCCGCGGCGCTTATTCTCGCGGGACCTGACCTCGCTTGTCGTGCGAGCGCCTGGGAAATCCGAGCCGCTGTTCGTGCTGTTCGGGACCCATTACAAGTCGAAGCGCGATCGAGACGCCCACGATCCCGAGTCCGTCATTATGCGTACCGCGCAGGTTCAGCGCACCGCGGAGATCATGGAGCGCTACCGCAAGGAATTCGGCGCAAACGTTCCGATGATGATCGCAGGCGACTTCAATGGGGCCGTCGCCGAGGAAGCCGCCTACACGCCCCTGTTCGCCGCCGCGGGCCTCACCGATAGTTTTGACGCCGCGCCGAATCCGCCCTCAAGGGAGGAGCGCATCACCCACACCTACCATCCGCGCGGCGGTCCGGCGCACTACGCGCAGATGGACGCCGTGCTCGTGTCGAAGTCCCTGCGCGCGGCGGTGCAGAGTGCTACGGTCTACCGCTACAAAAATCCCGACGGCAGCGAGCGCTTGATTCCGAAGACCTACGAAGAGCGCGAGCTCAATCCCTCGGACCACTTCCCGCTGATCGTCCTATTCGACTTCGCGCTGATTCTCGCCGGCGTCTTCCGCTAGCCGCGCAGGGACTTGAGACGTTCGGCGATCCGCTTTTCGTCGCCCTGGTCGGTCGGCTCGTAGAAGCGGACGGGGTTCGGCATATACTCCTGAGGCGTGAAGTGTCCTGGAAAGTCGTGCGGGTATTTATAGCCTCGACCGTGGCCGCGTTCCTTGGCGTCCATGTTCGCGTCGCGTAGGGGCAGCGGCACCTCGCGCGCGGGGCCCTCGCGGACCTCGGCGCCTGCCTTATCGATCGCGAGATAGGCCGCGTTCGACTTGGGCGCGCTCGCGATGAAGGTGACAGCCTGCGCGAGTGTGATGCGCGCCTCGGGCATGCCGAGGACCTCGACGGCGTGGAAGGCCGCCTCGGCGACGAGCAAAGCGCGGAAGTCGGCGTTGCCGACGTCTTCGGAGGCGGCGATCAGCACGCGGCGCGCGATGAAGCGCGGCTCCTCGCCCGCCTCGAGCATCTTCGCCATCCAGTATAGCGCGGCGTCGGGATCGCTGCCGCGCATGGATTTGATGAAGGCGGAGATGTGATCGTAATGATCGTCGGATTTCTTGTCGTAGCGAATCTGCCGCTTTTGTATCGACTCTTCGGCGACGGCAAGGTTCACCCGTCTTTCCCCGCTGTCATCCGGCGCCGTCGTCAGCGCGGCGATCTCAAGGGCGTTTAATAGCCGCCGCGCATCCCCATGAGCTTGCCGTACTAAGTGAGCCCGGGCCTCGGGCGTCATGATGACCCGCAGTGATGAGACGCCCCTTTCTTTATCGTTGACGGCGTTATCGAGTATTTTCTCCAGCTCTTCCTCGGGGACGGGAAAGAACTCGAAGGCCGTCACGCGCGAGCGCAAAGCGGCGTTGACGTAGAACCCGGGATTTTCCGTCGTCATCCCGATCAGGAGGACTTCGCCGCGCTCCACGGAGGGGAGAAGCGCGTCCTGCTGCGTTTTATTGAAATGGTGGATCTCATCGACGAGCAACAACGTTTTGCGGCCGAGGCTGTTCGCCGAATACTTCGCCTGTTCGACGGCTTTTCTGATATCGGCCACCCCCGCCGTGACCGCATTGAGTTCCACCACTTCCGCATTCGAGTGCGCGGCGATGTATCTCGCTAGGGCCGTTTTCCCGCAGCCGGGAGGCCCGAAGAAAAGGGCGGACGTGAAGCGCCCGCTCTCCACCAGGCGCCGGAGCAGTTTGCCCGGCCCGAGGAGGGCCGCCTGTCCCGCGAATTCGTCGAGGCTTCGCGGGGCCATGCGGGCGGCCAACGGCCGGGCGTCGGCGCCCGCGGAGAAGAGCTCGCTCATCCGTTCGAGTCGGAGGTCATCTGAAGCGAATCGCGCAGCGATTCGGAGAGCGACTCGGCTTTATTCTCGAGCAGGCGCCGCGTCAGATCGTGCGCCGAGCGCTCCTTGTCGAGCTCGGCGGCAAAAGACAATGCCACGAGCAGGGCGATTTTCGAGGTGTCCGCCACCTGCTTGTTCTGGCCTTGGAGCTCGCCGACGCGTTCGGAGACTTTCTGCGCGAGGGCGTTGATCTCGATGGGCGTGAGGCCTTCCATCTCGACGACGAGCCGGCGGGCGCCGATCTGGACCTCGACTTTTTCGTTCACCGTCCGCTCCTCTCGAGTTTGTCGGTGAGGCGCTTCAGGCGGGCCCTCAGGCGCTCGTGGCGGGCGAGCGTGAGGCGCGCCTCCTTGAGCTCTTCCTTGAGGGTCTGATTTTCGGCCTCAAGGCGGCGCAGGACGTCCTTGAACCGCCGATTTTCGGCGCCGAGCTTTTGCAGGGCTTCGGACGCCTGCTTGACGAGGACCTCGAGCTGCTTGAGACTCTGGAGAGGGCCTTGCACGGGTCAGCCTCGCAGGCTCGCGCCGAGTTTGCGGCCGAGCGCTGCGATGATCGTCTCGACGGCGACGTTGACCTCTGCATCGGTTAAGGTGCGCTCCAAGCGCCCGAAAGTTAGGCGGATCGCGAGGCTTTTTTTGTCTGCGGCGATGTTCTTGCCTTCATAGACGTCGAAAAGGAGGATGTCCTGAAGCGCCTCGATGCGGCAACTGCGGATGACGGCCTCGAGGTCTTTGTACGGCGTGCTCTTGTCAAGGACGAGCGCCAAGTCGCGGCGCGAGACGGGCAGCGCGGAGAATTCCTGAAAGCGCGACGCTGTTGTCTTACGGCCGGCCAATCCGTCGAGATCCGCGTCGAAGACGACGGCGTCCTCGCGGCCGAGGTCGTAGGCGCGGGCGACGCGCGGGTGCAACAATCCGACGGTTCCAATCGGAACATTGTTGATCAACGCGCGCAGGCTGTTAATTGGGTGAAATAATGGGTCGGAGGCCGCTCGTCCGGCCGAGCGTTCGGACAACTGAACCCATGCGACGGCCCCGGATTTTTCCAGGAGGTCCTCGATGATCGCCTTCGCATCGTAAAAAGATGCGCGCGGGGACCGGGCGGCCTGCCAGCGGGCATCGAGCACGGGGCCGAGAAGGATGCCGGCGACGCGCCAGACTTCGTCGACCGCCTTGCCGCGCAGCGCGTATGTTTTGCCGAGCTCGAAAAAGCGGACGGCATCGGCGCCGCGGCCCAGGTTGTACTGGGCGTTCTTGAGGAGGCCGGGCAGGAGAGACGAGCGCAGCACCGCCCAGTCCTCGGAGAGGGGATTGGCGACTTGCGGCTGGCCATCGGCGGACAGGCGGCAGGCGGCAAGCGCTTTTTCAGAGAGGAGGTCGTAGTTGTAGGCCTCGCAGAGGCCGAGGGCCGTGAGGCGGGCGCGGACGCGGCGCGATGCGGTCTCAATGAGCGTGAGGCGCGCGGCCTTTGCCGCTATCGGGGCCATGCGGTAGGGGATGTTGTCGTAGCCGAGGAAGCGGCCCGTTTCCTCGGCGAGGTCGTTGGCTGTTTCAAGGTCGCGACGCCAGGAGGGCGCCATGAAGGAAAGCTCGGCGCCGGCGCCATTGAGATCGCCGATCGAGGCGAGGACCTCCTTGACGGCCTGTGCGGGAAAATCCGCGCCGAGAATCGCGTTGATTGCCGAGACATCGGCGCGAATCGGCGCTCTCGCCTGGCGCGGGGCAACGGCCTCAGTGGGCTTCGCGGCGGAGCCGCCGGCGAGTTGGAGGATCAAGGCTGCGGCGCGATCGGCGGCCGCTCGCGGGGCTTCCGGGTCAGCGCCGCGTTCGAAGCGATACGACGAGTCGGAGCGCAGGCGCGTCTTTTGCGAGGACTTGCGCGCTTCGGCGGGGTTGAAATAAGCGCCTTCGAGAATAATTCTCTTCGTCGCCGTTGTGACCGCCGTCTCTTCTCCGCCCATGACGCCGGCCAAGGCGACCGGTTTTTTCGCGTCGGCGATCACCAGCAGGCCTTCGGGCAAATCGTATGTCTTGTGATCGAGGGCCAGGAGCTTTTCTCCGGCTTTTGATCGGCGCACGACAATTTTCGAGCCTGCCAATTGATCGGCGTCGAAAGCATGCAGAGGCTGGCCGATGTCATGCAGCACGTAATTCGTCACGTCAACGACCGAATTGATCGGCCGAAGCCCGATGGCCTCCAGCTTGGTCTTTAACCACGCCGGGCTCTCGCCGACCGTCACGCCCGCGATGAGCCTTGCGCCGTAAAAGGGACACGCCTTGCCGTCCTCGACCGTTACGGGCAAAGACGCCGCGGTGCTTTCCATCATCCCTCCGCCTAGAGGCTTCAGTTCCGTGCGCAGGTAGGCGGCGAGCTCGCGCGCAAGGCCGCGGTGCGACAGGCAGTCGGGGCGGTTTGGGGTGATCTCGACTTCGAGGACGTCGTCGGCTGGGCCGAGGAGGGAACCCACATCGGCGCCGAGCGCCGGCCCCTGATCTAGGATCCAGATGCCGTCCGCGTCCTTGGGCAGGCCGAGTTCGGAGCGCGAGCAGATCATGCCCTGGCTCTCCACGCCGCGGAGCTTTCGGCCTTCGATCTTGAAATTGCCGGGCAGCACCGCGCCGATGCGCGCGTAGGCCACGGTCTGGCCGGCGCCCACGTTCGGCGCGCCGCACACCACGTTCCATTTCGTCGCGCCGTCATCGACGACGCAGACGGAAAGTTTGTCGGCGTTGGGGTGTTTTTCGCGCGAGACGACTTTCGCGACAACGACGCCGGTGAAGGCCGGGCCGAGGCGTTGATGGCCCGCGACCTCGAAGCCGAGTTTCAGCATTTGGACCGACAGGGCCTCAACAGTCAGGTCCAGGTCCAGATGCTCCTTCAGCCAGTTATAGGAGACTTTCATCGAACTGTTTCAAGAATCGGAGGTCGTTGGTATAAAAATCGCGCAGGTCCCGCACGCCATGCAGGAGCATGGCCACCCGCTCGACGCCGATGCCGAACGCGAAGCCCGACCACTTCTTTTCGTCATAGCCGACGGATTTGAGCACGACGGGGTTCACAACGCCGGCGCCCAGGATCTCGATCCAGCCCGTGTGCTTGCACGAGGGGCAGCCGGAGCCCGGGCAGAAGAAGCATTGGACGTCGACCTCGGTCGACGGCTCGGTGAAAGGGAAATACGAGGGTCGGAAACGGGTCTTCGTTGAAGTGCCGAGCAGTTGTTGTAGAAAGGCTTGCAGGTGGCCCTTGAGATCGGCGAAGCCGACGCCCTCGTCCACGACGAGCCCTTCGACCTGATGGAACACGGCCGAGTGCGTGGCATCGAGCTGCTCGTGCCGGAAAACCCGGCCGGGGCAGACGACCCGCAGCGGCGGGCGCGAGGACTCCAGCGCGCGGATCTGCACGGTCGAGGTGTGAGTGCGCAGGAGCAGGGGCAGATCCTGAAGGTAGAACGTGTCGTGGCTGTCGCGCGCGGGATGATCTTCGGGGATGTTGAGTGCGGTGAAGTTGTGCCTTTCGTCCTCGACGAACGGACCTTCCGCCCAAGAGTAACCCATGAGTTGGAAGATGCGCGCGATTTCGTGGAGGGTCGTCGTGAGCGGGTGCAGGCGCCCGCGCGGCGCGCGCACGGCCGGCAAGGTCAGATCGAGCGCGTCTGTCTCAAGAGACGCGGCGTCGCTTGCGTCCTCGAGCGCGGCGCGGCGCGCCCCCACGGCGGCCTCGAAGGAGGCCTTGAGCCCTTGGGCTTTTGGCCCGAGCGCGCGCCTGTCCTCGATCGAGAGGTCTTTCAGCGACTTGAGCAGCTCGGTGAGTTCGCCTTTGCGCCCCAGGAAACGAACGCGGACCTCCTCGAGCTTCGGGAGGTCCTCGGCCGCTGCAGCTCCCGCTTCACGGAGGGCCGACTCGATGCGCGCGCAGGACCGCTCCCAGGCGGCGCGGGTGGTCGGCGCTTCGCGCTCCACAGGGGCCCGAGGGTTAAGAACCCTTGGTGAGGGCGATGATCTTGCCGAACGACGCGCCGTCGCGGATGGCCATTTCGGAGAGCATCTTGCGGTTGAGCGTGATGCCGGCCTTCTTCAGACCGCTGATGAAGCGGCTGTAGGTCGTGTCGTGCTGGCGGCAGGCGGCGTTGATGCGCTCGATCCAGAGGGAGCGGAAATCGCCCTTCTTGTCCTTGCGGCCGATGTAGGACTCGGCGAGCGAGGCTTCAACCTGCTGCTTGACCATCCGCCAGCGCGAGCGCTTGGCGGAGTAGTTTCCCTTCGCGAGCTTGAAGTACTTCTTCTTGTGGGCGCGGGTGGTGACGCCGGATTTAATTCTCATTGTTGTCGAGCCTCAGCCGTACGGGAGGAACCGACGCATGGTCCTCGAGTCGGTGGTGTTCAGAACGGCGGAGCCGCGCAGGAAACGGCGGCGTTTTCCGCCGAGCGGGGCCATCAAATGCCGCTGGCCGGGATGCTCATGCTTGAACTTCCCCGCGGCGTTGGTCCGGAAGCGCTTCTTGGCGCCGGAATGAGACTTCAACTTGGGCATACGAACCTCTACTTTGATTGAGCGGCTTAGTGCGGCTTCGGTATCAACGTCATCACGAGCCGGTTGCGGTCGGGCATCGGAGCCTGCTCGACGGCGGCCGTCTCGACGAGTTTTTCCTGAATTGACATCAAAAGCTTGAATCCGAGATCCCGGTGCTGCATTTCACGCCCGCGGAAAACCACCGTGATGCGCACCTTGTCGTGCGCGCCGATGAATTCCTCGATCTGCCGGACCTTGACGTCCAAGTCATGCTGACCGATGTTCGGCCGAAACCTCAGTTCCTTCAGGAGCCCCGCCTTCTGCTTCTTGCGGGACTCCCGTTCCTTCTTGTCCTGTTCGTATTTGTACTTCGAGTACGGAAGAACCTTGCAAACCGGGGGCTGTGCCGTCGCCGCCACTTCGACCAAGTCCAGACCGCGCGTCCGGGCCAGGGCCAGGGCTTCGGCGATCGGCTTGACTCCCACCTGCGTCCCGTCGGCGTCGATGAGCCGGACCAAGGCGGAACGGATCATGCCGTTGATCCGGGTGTGATCCCGGTTATCCTTAAAATTCTTGTTGTAGTTGTTGATCGGGCTTAATCGCTCCTATGTCTTGGCTGTGCCGAGAAAATCAATGCTAGCAATTTCCCGACGGGGGCGTCAATTGGGCATTTTCGCGCGAAAGGCCCGGGCGCCGGCCTCGGGGCCGCCGGGATGCATCAAAAGGCGGCCGCCGATGAGCCAAATCGCGTCGGGGCCGAAGTCTTGGGCCAGGGCGGCGGTCTTGTCCAGATTCATGCCGCCTCCGGGCGCCGGCCAAATGGGAGCCAGGCCGCCGAGGGGGCCCCGACAGCGGGCGGCGATGTCCCGGCATTCCTTGGGTGTGAAGCCGAAGCGGCCCCCGGCGTTGGGAAAAACGGTGATGTCGGCCCCGGCCAGGCGCATCAGCGTTCCAAGATACAAAGAGTGCTCGATGCCGTGTGACCGCTCGGCGTAGAAGGCGCCGGAATACGCCGGATGAGCCATGAAAACGGCCTTACGCCGTCCGGAGAGAGTCCGCATCGTGTCAAGGCCGATGATAGCGGGGCAGACCAGAACGCCCTTGAGGCCTTCGCCGAGAACGAAACGGAGCCTTTCCTCGAGCTCATCCTGCGGGCCGGACAGATGCGGGAAATAAAGACACTTGTGACCGGCAACGGCTTCGGCGATGCGTGAAACCCTTGAGCGGAAAGAAGCGAACGACGCATCCACGATGTTTTGATCGTCCTTGACGATGTCGCCGCCGCCGCGCGCGAAGGCGGCGGCGGACTCGGCGAGTTCTTTCTCCGTTGAACCCATCGGCTTGAGCGCTGTGGCCAGCAGGGGGCGGCCGTGGACGCCGAGCGACGCGCGCAGGCCGGCCACGCCGTCATTCGGTCCGGAGAATGCCGACAGGAAAGATTCCGGAAAACGGATGTCGACCAAGCGCACGCCCGGCCAGATGGACGCGTTTCCGAAAACCAAGTTCAGCAAAGCGCCGATGCGTCCGCCCGCGAGCGCGGCGGGGAAGTCGATCTCGACGCGGAAGCGGCCGTTTTCGATGGCGGAGAGTGGTCCGACGCGGCCGACGATCTCCTCCCGGATCCTCGATGGAAGGGGGAAATCCAAGGGAACCTCGACGGTTTCCTCGAAGGCGATCGCGCGCGCTGCTTTCTCGGCCTCGGCGGCCGGTCCGGGAATCTCGTAGACGGCGATCAGGCGTTCGCTCACGGACAGATCATATCATCCGCGCAGGGCGTCGAAGAGGATCTTGGCGAAAAGCCCCGCGCAGACGAGGGCCACGACGGGGCGGATCAGCGCGGCGCCGCGCCGGACTCCGAGATGGGAGCCGACCCAGTGGCCCGCGACCGAGAGCAGGCTCATCGCGAGGCCGACCTGCCAATGCAGGCGGCCCGCCCACATGAACGCGCCGAGGGCGGCGACGTTCGACACGAGGTTGAGAATCTTGGCTCGGCCCGTCGCGCCGAGCAGATCGTGTTTGCCCCAGCGCGCGAACGCGATCGCAAAGAAGGTTCCCGTGCCCGGGCCGAAGAAGCCGTCGTAGGCGCCGATCGGCGCTGCAACGAGCACGCCGCGGCGCCGGCGCTCAGCGGCGGAGAGACGGCCGCTGTCATCGTTGGAGCCGAAGTCCTTCTTCGACCAGACCAGCCAGGCCACGACGGGCAGGGCGGTCAGAAGCATCGGGCGGATCCATGAGGGATCAACGAGGAGCGCCGCACGCGCGCCGAGCCAGGAGCCGATCATCGAGGCTGCGATCACGGGCAGGAAATCCTTGATGGAGAACTTGAGCGCGCGGTGATAGCGCACGGTCGAGACCACGGTGCCAAGGCACGAGGCCAGCTTGTTGGTGCCCAGGACCAACGCCGGGTTCAAGCCGACGGCGAGATACGCGGGTAAAGTGATGAGCCCGCCGCCTCCGGCGAGCGCGTCCACCACCCCGGCGAAAAACACGCAAACGGCCAGAAACAACATCGCGCCGGGGCTAAAGGGCATGACCTATTCTCGTCATCTCCGGCCCGCGGGTCAAGCTCTTCCTTCGGATATTTTTATGGGCCGGAAGGGCAACGGCAAAGGGTCTAAAGGACCTGGCACATCCGTCCAACTCCTGTTATAGTGACCGTGTGAGACCCCTCACCGTCCGGGCCCTTCTCGTATTGGCCCTGGCCGGCCCCCTTCAGGCCGGCCAGATCGACGCCCCTGCGTCCGGAGAATTGACGTCCGGGACGCAGTCGGGCGCTGTCGGTGTTCCCCCGATTCAACTGATCGTGCCGTCGTTGGCGGGCGCGAGCGCGCTGTCGTTGGCGCCCGCTGTAGTCCCGGCGCCGGGCCTTGTCCAACCGGCAATCGTTCCGTCCCTGGCGGCGGAGTCCGCGGCCATCCCGGTCCTGCCAAAATCCGCGTTGGCGCCGCCGCGGGCGATCGCTGAGAACCCCGGGGCTAAGCCCCTTGCGCCGGACGCGCCCCCTGAGGTGGGAGTCGACGCGGGCCGAGTCCTGTTCGATCAGAGCGGCGTCCGCGTCGAGGAGGCTCCATCGGTTCCAGCCGAACCTTCCGGCGTCGTTTCCGTGTCGCCGCGCGTCATCGTCCGGCGCGGCGCATCGCGCGTTAAGGGTTGGGAGGTGGATGGCCGGCCTGTGACGCGACTGTCTGGCGACGCTTTCAAGGACGTTTTGGTCCATCCCTCCGATTCGCGCCTTGTGATCAAGCTGTTTGCCGCGATAGGGACGAAAGGGGCGGCTGCAAGCCTGTCTGAGAAGCGCCTCGAGATGGGCAGGCTGCAGCCGCTGCTCGAGATCGGCCGTGCGCCGAGAGTCGTCGATCAAGGCGCGCTCGAGTTCGTCACGGCGTCGGGCAAGAAGAGAGCCGGCTACATCGTGCAGGAGCGCGTTTTAGGACGAGAGATCGGCGAGCTTCTGCGCGACCCCGACCCGGCCGTGCGTCGCGCGGCTCTTGAGGAGACGCGCCGGCTGTTCGAGGACCTCATTCGCGCCCGCGTGCGCATGGCCGACCGGGTGGCATTCGGCCACAGCATCATGATCGGCCGTGCCGGGGAGGCTGCCGCGGAGCAGGCGTGGGTCGTCGACGCGGGCGAGTCCACGCGCGTGTCCGCGCCGACATGGATCGATCGACTTCGTGGCAAGCCCGATCCCCTGCGCGTCAACTACGAGCAGGTGCTTGCCGAGTTTGCGCGCTTGCGCCCGAAGGCGGGCAAGCTTTCACCGCTGCGTCAGATGCAGGCCTCTCTGGAGGCGCGCGGGAAGGGCGAGGTCTTCCAAGAAGTCCAGGCGATTCTCTACACCGATGGCCTCACCGGTCTGCCGAACCGGGCCTTCATCATGGAGCAGGCGCAGGCCCTGCTGAGGGGCGTGAAGGAACCGACGGTTGCGCTGCTCGATATGAACAATTTTGGCGCGGTCAACGCGGGTCTTGCCGAAGTTCACGGCCCCATGATCGGCAAGGAGCTCGGCGACGGCATGCTCGCCGACGCGGGCCCGAGGATCGCGGCGATCGCGCGGGAGGCCGGCGTCCACGCCGCGCGCCTCGGCGGCGAGGAAATCGTCGTGTTCGGTTCGATGAACGATGTGATCGACTTCGCCGCGGCGATGCGAAAGGTTTTTCCGCCCGAGAAGGTTTTACGCGACGCGAAGGTCGTTGCGGGCGGACGCGAGAGGACCGCGATCGACGCCGCGATGGGCCGCCTGCAGCGCACCGGCCCGGTCGGCGACTTCACCTATGGCATTGCGCGCGCCGAGGGGAGAAGCTTCGCGGCGGCGCTTCGGGCCGCCGACGGCGCTCTCAACCGGGCGAAGGCCGCGGGCTTGCGCGGCGAGGCCGTCCTGGAGGCCCCCGGCAGCCTGAGCGTCACGCGCCTGCCCGACTCCGCGACCCGCGCCGAGCGCGTTGCTCGGCTCGCGGACCTGCCGCCGCTCGCGCCGCGGCCGCAGCGCCTTCAGGAGGTTATCGGCCTCCAGACGAAGCTCAACAAGAAGGAATACGAGGCGTTCCTCGAGGCCGCGTACACAGATCCGCTCACCCTCACGAAGACCGCCGAGTGGGTCGACCTGGCCCGCCCGCAGTGGGAGGCGGATTACGAGGGCCGCGGCTGGACCGCGATGATCGCGGCGCGCAACTTAAAGGCGATCAACGACATCCTCGGCCACGGCGCGGGCGACCTGTACTTAAAAAAACTCGGTCTGATCATGAGCGTCGAGGTGAAGCGCCTGCGCGGGCTGGGCTACTCGGTCGAGGAGCCTGTACATGTCGGCGGCAAGGAGTTCCTGCTCGTTGGCAGGGACGCGGCCAAGGCCGCAAGACACGTCAATGAGGCCTTTGCCGTGAAGCTTGAGGCCGGCGAGGTGTTCGAGTCCGAGCGGCTCGCGCGCCTGCGCAGGGCGGCCGCGGAGCGGGGCCTGATCCCGAAGGAGCGCGCGCATCTTCTCGGCACGCTGCGCACGGTCGACGAGCCGTTTTCGGACGGCTTCCGCAAAACCTACGAGCGCTTGGTTCTTAAACTCGAGTCGGCCAAGATCCGCGAAGATCGCTGATCCGCGGCGGATTTGATATCCTCGCCGCGATGCTGACCCGGCTTCTCGGCCGCCGCCTTCAGGGTAAGTTCACCATGCTTCCCAGCTTCGCGGCCGCCATGGCATTCTATTTTCTCGTGTCACTGGTGCCATTTCTGATCATCGTGTCGCGCGGCATGGCCATCGTGTTCTCCGCGAACCTGACGCCCCAGCTCATCGCCTTTCTGCGCGACATCCTGCCTCCGGAGAGCCGTCTGAGACCCGATATGCTCGCGGCCTCGATCCAACAGACGACGCACGGCTTGGCGGTGGCGAGCACGGCCGCCGCCGCCTGGACGGCGTCGAGCGGCCTCAACGAGATGGCGCGCGCCGTGCACTTCCTATTTTCGGATCCCGAGCGCCCGCACCCGGGCGGCTGGGGCCGGCGCGGCAAGGCATTTGTCGTTCTGCTGATCTGGGCCATCGCGATCGGCATGGGCGCGGTCGGTTTCGTGCTCTTGCCGCTGATGCAGGGCCAGCTCGCGCGCATCGGGGCTGGCCATCTGCTTCCGCGCGCCTTCGCCTCCATCGTGCGCTATCCGACGGCTTTCGCAGCTCTGTTTGCGGCTTTCGCTTTGACCTACGCGTTCGTTCCGGAGAAGAGCCCGTCATGGAGGGCGGCCGCTCAGGGCGCGGCCGTGGCCGCGGCGAGCTGGTCGGGCGTGTCGCTGCTGTTCGCCTACCTTCTCCCCAAGGTGTGGCATGTGAGCATGTTCAGCGGGGCGATGAGCTCGGCGCTTGCGATCCTGATCTGGGCCTACTGCGGCGCGTGGGGAGTGCTGCTCGGCGCGGCATGGACCGTGCGCGCCGACGAAGCGTAGCCCACCGCCCACAGCGCGCCGGAGAGCAGCAGGCCGGGAAACATCGGCTCGAGGCCCAGGAGCGGCGCGCCCTTGATGCGAGCGACCGCGACCCAGGCGAGCGAAACCAGCCAGCCGGCGGCCGAGGACGCGAGCGCCCATTGTCCGGGCACGCGGATTGCGGGCGCGTACACGCCGAGCATCGGCAGAAGCAGGCCCGGGATCGCAGCACTTCCGACCGCGTACCAGAGGCCGACGACGGAGGGCACGAGGCGAGACAGAGCGTAAGAGAAAATCATCGTTGCGACGAGACCGGCGCGGAGGCGGCTCTTGCCCAGGCAGGCCGCCGCGAGCAAGGCCGTTCCTTGCAGTGCCGCGAACAAGGACGCCGAGATGCCCGCGAAGAAAAGGCCGCGGGCGACCGGAGGCATCACCGCGTCGGCGAGCAGGGGGAAGGCAAGCGTCGGATTTCCCAGCGCGGGCAGGGCCGCGCGCGCGTACAGCCCCGCCGTCGTCGTCAGGAGGTCGAATACGGCCCAGAATCCAATTGAGATCAAGATACCCTTGCGCGCGATCGCCGGACTTTGCGCCGCGGCGCAGCGCTGGTGGAAGGAAGGGTCCACGATCGTCCACACCGCGATGAGCCACCAGCCGATGAGCTTTGCCGGTCCCAGTCCTCCGGTCCAGCTGAGGTGCCCCGGGGGAAGCCGTGCCGCCATCGCGGCCGGACTGCCGACGGCATGCCAGGCGAAAGGAATGATCAAGGCAAAGCCCGCGAACATGACGACGAATTGAAGCCGGTTGGCCGCCGCGTCGGAGCGCAGACCTCCGCGCCAGATCAGGGCGAGGGCGAGTGCCCCCGCGATGGCCGACGCGGCGCCGGTGGAGAGGCCGGTCAGGTGGCCCAGCAAGGATCCGGCCATCAGGAGCTCGTCGGCGGGGCTGGCGAGCACGAAGACGAGACAGGCGCCCATCAGAGCCGTCGGCTTTCCATAGCTGGCTTCGAGGTGGTCGGGAATCGTCAGTCCGGGCGTGACCCGCACGCGTCCGGCGAGGAAAACGGCGTAGAGTCCCGCGAACAAGTAGTAGGGCAAGGCCATGATCGTCCAGTTCGACAGGCCGGCGCTCCAGGTGAACTCGCCGATGCCGAGTACGCCGCCGTAGAAGGTGGGCACGAGTGTGGCGACGAACACCGGAAGGGTCAGCGCGCGTCCGGCGAGAATCCAGCCTTCGAGGTCCTCCTCGCGGCGCGCGCGCGCGCCCAGCGCCAGGCAGGCGGCGAGAAAACCAGCGACGATCACCGCGTCAATCATGAGGGAGCCGTCGGTTCAATGCCGCGTGCTGATTCGCCGCCGAGCGGCAGCGCGGCGAAGGGCCAGAGCGATGAGGGTTTCGACGAGCTTTTTGGTCGGCAGTCCGGATTCGCGCCAAAGCCGGGGGTACATGCTGGCCGGCGTGAAGCCGGGCAAGGTGTTTGGTTCGTTGAAGTAAACCGCGCCGGTGATCTTGTGCAGGAAGAAGTCCATGCGGGACAGGCCGTACAGATCGAGCGCGCGGAACGCGGCGAGCGCGACTTCGCGCACGCGCGCCGCCGTTTTTTTCGGAATCGGCGCCGGGACCAGGAAGCGCGCACCGTTCGGGTCGAGATACTTTGCGTGATAGTCGTAAAACTCCGAGTTCGGCGCGATCTCGGCGCACAGAGAGGCCTTGAGCTCGAAACGGCCGCCTCTCGGCGCCCACGGATCGCCGAGCACGGCAGTCTCGATCTCGCGCGCGGGGATGCCTTTCTCGACGAGCGCTTTGTCGTCGTAGCGCAGGGCGATCTGCATGGCGGCAGAGACCCCGGACGGTCCCTTAACTTTCACGACGCCGACAGATGAGCCCATGCGCGCGGGCTTGATGAACACAGGAAAACCGAGGCGGCGCGCGGCGGCCGCGGCCTCGCGCGCGGACCTGGCCACGGCCCACGGAACCTGGGGCAGCCCGGCGGACTGGGCGACGCGCTTGGTCGCCTCCTTGTCCATGCCGGCCGCCGAACCGAGGACGCCGCAGCCGACGTAAGCCGCGCCGGCCAGCTCGAGCAGGCCCTGCATCGTGCCGTCCTCGCCCAGAGGGCCGTGTAGGACGGGGAAAACGCAATCTCGGGCGCCGAGCGAGGTCAGGAGCTTCCACGGATCGACGCGCTTGGATCCTTGTCTTAAGCGCGCGAGGCAAGCGCCGCCGCGGTGCAGCTTTTCCGGCGCCTCGGCGAGCAGGCGTCCGGGCGCGATTTCGGCCCAGCTGTTGTCGGCGCCGATATGGACGAGGCGGACGCGGAAACGACGGCGGTCGAGATTGGCCACGACGCACCGCGCCGAGACGAGGGAGACCAGTCGTTCGGCGGACCTGCCGCCGCACAGCACGACTATAGTTGAGCGCGTCATGTTAGAGGGAGGAAGCGTCGAGGAGCTGGAGGACCTTCTTGACGAAGGCGTTCTTCTCGAACGGCTTGAGCATGACCGCGTCGGCGCCGGCTTCCTTGGCAAGCGCCAGCGCGTCCGAGTAGCCGGTCAGAACCATCACCGGCGGGCGTTTGTCCGCAGGCAGGCGCTTGAAGCGCGCGAGCACCTCGAAGCCGCTCATGCCCGGCAGCATGACGTCAAGAATGACGAGGTTCGGCGGCTCCTTCTCGACGCGTTCGAGCGCCTCGAAGCCGGAGTGCGTGGTTGAGATCGACAGGTTGCCGCTGACGCTCACGAGGAAGAGCATGAGAACTTCAATGAGGTCGGGGTTATCCTCGACGATGAGGACGCGCTTCTTGTGCACGGCCTCGGAGCCGTCGACGATGCGCGCGGGCGCGTCCTTTGTCGCAATCGGAAGCTCGAGGCGGGCGGCGGTGCCTCGGCCGGAGCCCTCGCTCTCGATCCAGATGCGGCCGCCGATCGTCTCGATGATCTGCTTCGAGAGCGAAAGACCAAGACCAAGGCCCGGGTATGCGCGCGTCGGGCCTTGGTTCGCGGCGGAGAACGGATCGAAAATGTGGGGCAGGACCTCGGGCGGCACGCCGGGGCCGGCATCGATGACGGAGAGGCGCGCCCGGCCCTTCTCCAATGACACGGCCACGCGCAGCGCGCCGGCGGGTGGGCTGAACTTGGTCGCGTTGGAGAGCAGGTTGTCGATCACGTCGCCGAGCTTTTCCTCATCGGCCATCACCCATACCTCCGGCCTCGGGTATTCGACCGTGAGGTCGAGCTTGCGCCGGCGGACCTCCCGACCCGCTTTTTCGAGCGAGTTCTCGACAAGGCGCTTGAGATCCACCGGCTTGAGGAGCATCTGCCTGCGGCCTTCATGCACCTCGCGGATCCGAAGGATGTTGTTGAGCGTGGCCATGAGGCCTTCGGCGCGGTCGACGATCGAGCCGAGAGCTTTCCGCTGGGCGTCGGAGAGGCGCCCGAGGCCGCCGTCGCTCATCGTGTTCGCATAGCCGATGATGACCGTCAAAGGGGTGCGAAGTTCATGCGAGACGTTCGCGATGAACTCGTTCTTCATCTGGTTGACCTGGCGCAGCTCCATATTCTGGTTGATCAGGTCGCGGATCTCGATGACGCGGTGCAGGAGTTGGCCGAGGTCGGTTCGGCGGAGCTCGTTCTTCGTGATGTAGTCCATCGCGCCCTTCTTCATCGCGGTGACGGCCACCTGTTCGTTGCCGGCGGCGGTCATCATGACGACGGCAGTTTTTGGGTGGTGCTGGCGGATCTTTTCAAGAATATTGAGGCCGTTGGTGGGGGGGAGTTGGTAGTCGAGGAAAACGAGGTCAAAAGAGGCGCCCTGAAGCTTGTTGAGGGCTTCGTCGCCATCGGCGGCGGCCGTGATCTTGAGGCTTACCCCGGGGACTTTGTCCAGCTCGCTGCGAAGGATGGCGCGGGCGTCCGGCTCGTCATCAATGATGAGGATGGAGAAGGCGAGTTCGGGCACGATCGGCATTGTAGCAGACAGATCCGATATCGTCCATGGCTGCGCCTCATCGCCTTTCCTTGATAAGGTGGAAGGTGAAAAGGTAAAATGGCGGCTCGATGGCTTCCCAAACTGCCTTACACCCCGCTTTGAGCAAGGTTTTGCTCGATGAAGCGGCGATCTCGGTCCGGATCAAGGAACTGGGCGCCCAGATCACGCGCGACTATTCTGGCAAGCGCCTGCTGGTCGTCGGCGTGCTGAAGGGAAGCGTTATCTTTTTAGCCGACCTTCTGCGCGCCTTGGGCCCCGAGGTGGACGTCGAAACGGACTTCATCGCGGTCTCTTCCTATGCGGGCAAGGCTTCGACCGGCGCTGTCCGGACCTTGCTCGACCTGCGCCACAGCCCTGAGGGAAAGGATTTGCTTCTTGTCGAGGACATTGTGGACACCGGCCTGACTTTGACCGCCTTGACCGAGACCCTGCGCGCGCACCGGCCGAATTCGCTCGAGGTCTGCACCTTGCTCGATAAGCCTGAGTGCCGAAAAACCCCCTTTCAGCCGAAATACGTGGGATTTAAGATCCCCAATGAATTCGTCGTCGGCTTCGGTCTGGACTACGATGAACGCTATCGGCAGCTGCCGTGCGTCGGAGTATTGAGGATTTAGCGATGGACAACAAGAATTTGAAGCAGCTCGTGATCTGGGGCCTCGGCTTTCTGCTCTTGCTGACTTTGTTCAACGGCGTGAAGAGCGTTCCGTTGGAGACCGAAATCCCCTACTCGGAGTTCAAGACTCGCCTGCGCGAGGGGGCGATTCTTCAGGTGCGCATGCGTCCGGACTTGATCAGCGGCGATTACCGCGACGAGAAGGGCGCGACCAAGCATTTCCGCACCTTGCCCCTGCCCGACCCGAAGCTCGTTGAGGATCTCGAGGTGCACAAGGTGTCGAATTTTCAAGGTGAGCGCGACCGCAGCGGCCTGTACTCTTTCGCGCTGAACCTCGGCGGCATCCTGCTGTTTTTCTTCCTCTGGTGGTTTTTCGTGATCCGCCAGGTGCAGGTCGGCGGCAAACAGGCCCTTTCGTTTGGCCGCTCCAAGGCCAAGTTGGTGGACGAAAAGAAGAAGAAGACGACCTTCGCCGACGTCGCCGGCTGCGAGGAGTCGAAGGACGAGCTCAGCGAGGTCGTGGACTTTCTGAAGACTCCCGATAAGTTTCAGAAACTGGGCGGCAAGATGCCGCGCGGCGTCCTGCTCTTCGGACCCCCGGGCACGGGTAAAACTCTTCTCGCGCGTGCGGTCGCCGGCGAAGCGGGCGTGCCGTTCTTCTCCGCGTCCGCGTCCGAATTTGTCGAGATGTTCGTCGGCGTCGGCGCCTCGCGCGTACGCGATCTCTTCGACCAGGCGAAGAAAGCCGCCCCCGCCGTGATCTTCATCGACGAGCTCGACGCGGTCGGCCGCGCGCGCTTTGCCGGGATCGGCGGCGGCCACGATGAGCGCGAGCAGACGCTCAACCAGCTCTTAATCGAACTCGACGGCTTCGAGCAGAATCAGGGCATCATCCTGATCGCCGCGACGAACCGTCCCGATGTGATCGACACCGCACTTTTGCGCCCCGGCCGTTTCGACCGGCAGATCAACGTGCCCGTGCCCGACTGCAAGGGCCGCGAGGCGATCCTCAAAGTGCACGCCCAGATCGTAAAGATGGCGCCGAACGCCGACCTCGCGGTCGTCGCGCGCCGCACGCCCGGCTTCGCGGGCGCCGATCTCGCCAACGTGATCAACGAGGGCGCTTTGCTCGCCGCGCGCAAGAATAAGGAGATGGTCGATCTCGCCGACCTTGAGGAGGCCATCGAGCGCGTCATGGCTGGCCCGCAAAAGCGCTCCAACATCATGTCCGAGCGCGAAAAGAAGATCGTGTCCTACCACGAGTGCGGCCATACGCTCGTCGCGAAGATGCTGCCCGGTACCGATCCGGTGCACAAGGTTTCTGTTCTGTCGCGCGGCTTCGCGCTCGGCTACACGCTCCAGCTGCCGCTGGAGGACAAGTATCTGACCTCGAGGGTGGACATCACGAACCGCCTTGCGATCCTCCTGGGCGGCCGCGCCGCCGAGGAGCTTGCGTTTAATGAGATCACCACGGGAGCCGCCGATGATCTGTCCAAGGCCACGGCCTCTGCGACGCGCATGGTCACCGAGTTCGGCATGAGCGATGTCGTCGGGCCGCTGTCGCTGAAGAAGCCCGACCAGGAGATGTTCATGGGCCGTGACCTGCACAAGGGCGGCGCCTTCTCCGAGCGCACGATGCAGCTTGTCGATGAGGAGGTCAAGCGCATCGTGCTTGAGGCGCAGATCAAGGCGCGGGAGATTCTGGCCGCCAATAAGAAGGTGCTCGACCAGCTGGCGCAGGCGCTCTTCGATCGTGAAGTGCTGAGCGGCGACGACGTCGATAAAATTTTGGCCGCCGCCCGGGCCTAACACCGTGACCCCGACGATGACCGTCCCGGCTCCCGTTGGCGAAATCGCGAAGCGATTTCAGACACCGTTGATCATGGGCGTGGTCAACTGCACTCCGGATTCGTTTTACAAGGGAAGCCGTGCGAATACATATCATCTCGCTGTCGAACGAGCTTCGAAGCTCGTGGAAGAAGGGGCCGACATCCTGGATTTCGGCGGGCAATCGACACGTCCAGGTTCCGAATCCGTCGCGGTCGATGTTGAGCGCTCGCGTGTGATTCCCGTGATTGAGTCGGTCGCGAAGCGGGTCAAGGTTCAGATCTCGATTGACACGACGAAGGCCGCAATAGCGGCCGAGGCGATCGATGCGGGCGCGTCGATCATCAACGATATTTCCGCGCTGCGCGACGACCCGGCCATGCTCAAGGTTGCTCTGCGCGCGGAGCGAGTGATTCTGATGCATATGTCGGGGTTGTCGACCAAAACAATGCAGGTTGAACCGCACTACAAGGATTGTTTCTCCGAGGTCTCCTCCTTCCTGCGCGAGCGTCTCCATTCGTTCGTCGCGGCCGGAGGCCGCGAAGACCGGGTCTGGATCGATCCCGGCATCGGTTTTGGGAAGACGCTCGACCACAATTTGACGTTGATCCGGCGCGTTGGGGAATTCGCCTCGGTCGCGCCGGTTCTGTTGGGCGTTTCCCGCAAATCCCTGTTCGACAAGATCAGTCCCGACCAGGGACCCGAGGACCGTCTTTCCGGGTCGTTGGCCGTGGCGGCCTGGGCATCCCTGTCCGGAGTATCGGTGTTGCGGGTTCACGATGTCCTTGAGACCCGCCGCGCTCTTGAGACCTTGCGTCGTGTTTCGGGGGCCGCGTGATCGGCGGCCCGCTGTTCGGCACCGATGGCGTGCGCGGCATCCCCGGTGAGGGCGCGCTCAAGCCTGGGGCCGTGCGCGCTCTCGCTTACCACGCGGCCCGTGTGCTTCTCGAGCGCCAGGGCGTTCGGATCAACGGCAGCGCCCCGCTCATCGCCGTCGGCCGCGATACGCGCGGTTCCGGACCATCGTTGCTGCGCTGCCTGATTTCGGGCTTCTCCGCCGCGGGCGTGCGCGTCGCGGACCTTGGCGTCATCCCGACGCCCGCCGTGTCCTACCTGGCCCCGCGGCTCGGCTGCTTTGCCGGCGTCGCGATCTCGGCGAGCCACAATCCGGCCGAGTATAACGGCATTAAGTTTTTCGACGGCGCGGGCTACAAGATTGGTCCGGATCTCGAGCGCGAGATCGAGCAGCGCATGACCCGTCCGCCGGAGCGGCGGCGGCCGAACTTTCATCTCAGGCCTTCCTCCACGTTTCGCCAGGACGCGGCCGCGATCTACATGGACTTCCTCAAGAGCGCTTTCCCGGCCACGCGCGACCTCGACGGCGTCCGGCTCGTTGTGGATTGCGCCAACGGCGCGGCCGCGGCATTCGCGCCGAAGCTCTTCGCCGGGCTCGGCGCCGAGGTGTTCGCGATCGGCGTTGCGCCCAACGGCCGGAACATCAACGCGGGTTGCGGCGCGACGGCGACCGAAGCGCTGCGGCGCGAAGTCAAGCGCCGCCGCGCGCACGCGGGCTTGGCGCTCGACGGCGACGCCGATCGCGCCTTGATCTGCGATGAGCGTGGCAGGCTCCTCGATGGCGACGCGCTGATCGCCGCGGCGGCTGCGCGCTTGCTGCGGCGCGGCGGACTTAAGGGCGGGAAGGTCGCCGTCACCGTGATGTCGAATTACGGCCTGCTGGCTTACCTGCGCGAGCTTGGCGTGGACGCGGTCACGACCTCGGTCGGCGACCGGCATGTGACCGAGGCTATCGAGAAGCAAGGCCTGAGCCTCGGCGGCGAGAACTCCGGACATATCGTGTTCCGAGATTTCGCGCCGACCGGCGACGGCATGTTGACCGGCCTGCAGACCTTCGCCGCCTGGCGGGAGTCGGGCAAGCCGATGAGCGCGCTCGGCCGGCTCTATACCGCAACACCGCAGGTGTTGCGGGCGATCCGAGTGAAGGGCAAGCCGCCGATCGCGGCGATGAGCCGCACCTCGGCTGCGATCGCGGCGGCGGTCAAGCGCCTGGAGGGCCGCGGCCGCGTGTTCGTGCGGTACTCGGGCACCGAGCCGGTTCTTCGCGTCCTCGTGGAAGGGCCGCGCGCCGCGGAGAACCGAAAGATCGCGGATTTAATCGCCCAAATTTACCAGTCGGAGACGGGAGCCGGAAAGGAGAAACGCGGATGAAGACGGAGCTGAAGCTGGGCGTGAACATCGACCATATCGCGACGCTGCGCCAGGCGCGGCTCGACATCGATCCCGATCCCGTGCAGGCAGCACAGGTCGCCCGCCAGTCCGGCGCCGACATCATCGTCTGCCATCTGCGCCGCGACCGTCGCCACATGCAGGACGCGGACATCGTCAAACTCTGCCGCCTCAAGGGCGAGACGCACGTCGAACTCAGCGACGATCCCCAGATCATCTCCGTGGCGCTCAAGGCGCGCCCGACCTCGGTATGCCTGGTGCCCGAGCGTCCCGGCGAAGTTTCCACCGAAGGCGGCCTTGACCTTGTCCGTCGCGGCAAGAGCCTTGCGAAGGCCGTCTCCCGGCTCAAGAGGGCCGGCGTTGAGGTCAGCCTTTTCGTCGCGCCCGAAGCCCCGGCTGTGCGCGCCGCCCGCAATCTCGGCGCCGACATCGTCGAGCTCGACACGAGCGACTACGCGAAGGCGCATTCCAAGCCCAAGCAGAAGCTCGAGCTCGAGCGCCTGGAGCTCGCTGCGTACATGGCGTGGGAAATGGGCATCGTCGTCCATGCGGGCCACGGCCTCGACTACCACAACGTAGCGCCCGTGGCGCGCATCCCGCATATGTCCGCTCTCAACATTGGCTTCTCGATCGTCGCCCGTTCCGTATTCGTGGGCCTCAAGAACGCGGTGTCCGAGATGCGCCGGGCCATCGACTAGCCGATGTGCGGGATTGTCGGCTACGTTGGGCCGAAGCCAGCGGCTCCCCTGCTCATGGAGGGCCTCAAGCGCCTTGAGTACCGGGGCTATGACTCCGCAGGCCTGGCGTCCATCGTGGACGGGACCATCGAACGGCGCCGCGCCCAAGGCAAGCTGACCAATCTCGCGGCGGTATTAACGTCCCGCCCTCTTGCGGGCGGGACGGCCCTCGGCCACACGCGCTGGGCGACGCATGGCAAGCCGAGCGAGTCCAATTCGCACCCCCACACCGACCCGACCGGCGCTGTCGCGGTCATCCACAACGGCATCATCGAGAATTATCTCGAGATCAAGGATCGCCTGGTCGCCGCCGGCGCGAAGTTCGAGAGCGAGACCGACACCGAGGTGCTCGCCCATCTCGTCGCGGAGAAACTCGCCCTTCTGCAGCCTCCAGGGTCGGCGCCGAAGGGCGAGCTCAATGAGCCGCTTTTGTTTGAGGCCGTTCGCCGCGCCCTCGGGGATGTCCGCGGCGCCTACGCGGTCGCCGTACTCTGGGCGAAGGCCCCCGGGGTGATCGTTGCCGCGAAAACCGCCTCGCCGCTCATCATCGGCCTGGGCGAAGGGGAAACCTTCCTCGGCTCCGACGTGCCCGCCTTTCTCGCCTACACGCGCAAGGCGGTGTTCCTCGAGGACGGCGAGATGGCCGTTCTCAAGAAGACCGGCGTCTCGTTCTTCAATCTTGCGGGCAAGAAGATCGAGAAGAAGCCGATCAACATCACATGGGACCGCACGATGGCGGAGAAGTCCGGCTACCGTCACTTCATGCTCAAGGAAATTCACGACCAGCCGATGTCCTGCGAGGACACGATGCGCGGGCGCCTGTTTCCGCTCAAAGGCGTGCTCGAGCGCGACTGCGGCATGAACGCCGATAGGCTTAAAAATATTCGCTCGGTGCAGATGATCGCCTGCGGCACGGCTTACCATTCCTGTCTGGTCGGCCAGTACTGGTTCGAGACCCTCGTGGGCGTTCCCACGCGGGTCGAGACTGCCTCCGAGTTCCGCTACCGCGAGACGACGGTCGGCCCCGAGGACCTGGTCATCGCCGTCAGCCAGTCCGGCGAGACCGCCGACACCTTGGCCGCGGTCAAGCTCGCCAAGGAGAAGGGCGCGAAGGTGCTCGCCGTCTGCAACACCGTCGGTTCAGCGCTCACGCGCGCCGCCGACTGGACCTTGTACACGCACTGCGGCCCTGAGCTTGGCGTGGCGTCCACGAAGGCCTTCATTGGCCAGCTGACCTCGCTGGCCGTCATCACGCTGCACGCCGCCATCGGCCGCGGCGCGATGACCGAGGCGCAGGGCCGCGCGTTCGTCGATGATCTCGTCAAGGTTCCCGGCTGGATCCGCGCGGCCATCAAGCTCGACAAACAGGTGCTCGCCGTCGCGAAGAAGTTCGCGAAGAAGGAGCATTTCCTTTTTATCGGCCGCTACGTGAATTACCCGATCGCCCTTGAGGCCGCGCTCAAGCTCAAGGAAATCTCCTATATCCACGCCGAGGGCTATCCCGCCGGCGAGCTCAAGCACGGCCCGATCGCGCTGATCGACGAGGACATGCCGGTCGTCGTGATCGCCACGCAGTCGCGCGTGTTTGAGAAAACCCGGTCGAGCCTCGAGGAGGTCAAAGCGCGGGGCGCGCAGGTCATCGTGCTCGCCACCGAGGGCGTCGGCGAGTTCTCCGGCTGCGAGGCCGTCCTGCGCCTGCCCCCGGTCCCCGAAATCCTGTCGCCGATCGTGAACATCATCCCACTGCAGCTTCTCGCGTACCACGTGGCGGACCTCCGCGGCTGCGACGTCGATCAACCCCGCAACCTGGCGAAAAGTGTCACGGTCGAGTAGCCGCCTTCCCCGGATATTTCTGGCGGTCGTGGTCGCCGCTCTCATCCTGTGCGCGACCGGGGGTTTGCTCGTCTCTTTTCTGTCCTCTAACTATCTGTCCGGAGCCGTCCAAGGCTATCGCGAGCGCAAGGCCGAACGAGAGTTCCTGGCGTCGAGCTTGACCGAGGCGCGCCGCGAGCGTCTGACCTTCCCGCAGGTCGTCGTCGCGCATCCGGCCCACCTGGGCAAGCCCGTCTATTGGGACGTGACCGTCACCTCCGCGACCTCATCTGATGCCGTGGGTTACGCGGAAGGCCGTCCCGCCTGGAGGGTCCTGTGGACCAATCCGGACCGCGTTTGGGCCGAGCGTTTGTCCTCCCACGAGCGGGTGCTCGCCCGCGTGGCCGTGGTCAAGGACGATGTCGTGTCTCTCACCTATCTCGGGAGGCCCTAATGGAGCTTGGAGTTGATCTCGTCGAAATCGCGCGCGTGAAGTTTCTCGCGCGCCGCAATCCCAAGTTTCTGACCCGCGTCTTCTCCGCGCACGAGATGGCCTACTGCAAGGCCAAGAAGAATCCCTGGCCCCACTTCGCCGTGCGCTTCGCCGCGAAGGAGGCCGTCTACAAGGCTCTTGGCAAGGCCGAGGTTCCGCTGACGGCGATTTCCGTGGTGAGCGACCGCCACGGCCGGCCTTCGGCGACGATCAACGGCAAGCGGGTGCGCGGGATGAAGCTTTCGCTGTCGCACGGCCGCGACCACGCGGTCGCCTTCGCCGTCCTCGCGCGTTGAGAGGTCTATCGACGCAGTAGAAATAGACCCGTGATCGAGAGCGCAATTCCGAGCATACGTTGCCAGGAAGCGGGCTCTTGGAAGAAGGCGATCCCTGCAATTGCCATGAGCGCCGCGCCGCCGGCAAGGATGGCCGGCACGGCTGACAGCGGGCCGCCCCGTTGGAACAGCAGAAAAAACGCGACCGTGCCCGCTCCGACGCAAATGCCGGTGAGCGCTGAATAGTTGAAACCCGCCCATGTCAACTTCTGGCTCCAGCGGCCTGTCGTCCAAAGAAAGACGAGATACACGAGAATGGTCAATGCCGCGACGCCCTCCACGACAAAGCCGCCGAGGCCGTCCCCGATACCCTCAGAGGCCAGTCGAGTGAAGATTTGATGCGCTCCGTAGAGGACGGCGGCTGCAACCGCGCACCAGAACCAGGGGGTCATGTCGTTTTAATATGGAGCTGAGACGGCCTTCGAGGGGAACCTTCAACGAAATATTAACACAATTCTTGCGGAACGATTGGAATCGAGAGAGTTGAATCGGGGCGTTGCTTTCCCGCGATCCGACTGTTAATCTATGGGGACATGGGACGCACCCTCGTGCTCAACCGCAGCTTCCGGGCCGTCGCCGTCGCCGATTGGCGGCGTGCGGTCACGCTTGTCTACATGGGCTTGGCCGAGGCGCTCGACGATGACCTGACGCCTTACGATTTCTCGGCCTGGGTTGCGGCCTCGTCCAATTGGGTGGAGCTGCCGGGGGGCTTCGTCTCGTCGCCGACGATGCGCTTCGCCGTGCCCGAGGTGATCCGGCTCGTACGCTACGACCGCATTCCGCACCGTGAGGTCGCGTTCACGAGGCACAACGTCTTTGCGCGCGACCGCTACAAGTGCGCCTACTGCGGCAAGCGCAAATCGAGCGATGAGCTTGACCTCGACCACGTCGTGCCGCGCTCGCGCGACGGCGTCAACGAGTGGACGAACGTGGTGACTTCCTGCCGCCCATGCAATTTAAAGAAGGCCGACCGCCTTCCGGACGAGGCGGGGATGCCTCTCAAAAGCCACCCCGCGCGGCCGCGTTGGACCTTGATGGGGAGCCTCGTGCCGCACCCGCGCGCGCGTGTTCCTGAGAGTTGGAAGAAGCTCCTCTCCCAAGAGACGCAGTGAGCGTCAAATCCTTTGGGAGGACGGAACTGCGCGCGAGCCTCGTCGCGCGCGAGTCCGACGACCATAAGGGAATTTTCGGGCATACGCTGATCGCGGCCGGCTCGCGCGGCATGGCGGGCGCGGCGATTTTGGCGGCGCGCGCGGCCCTGCGTTCGGGCGCGGGCCTCGTGACGGTCGCGGTTCCGGCCGGCGTCGCGGCGACGGTGGCGGGTGCGGTGCCTTCGGCGATGACCTTGGCGCTGCCGGAGAACGCGGCCGGGGCGTTTCGCCCTGAGGGCGTGGGCCGGCTCACGGAGTACGTCAAGGAGCGGCGGGTGACGACGATGGCGATCGGTCCGGGCCTGACTTTGCACGCGGACGCTGTGCGCTTTGTTCTGCTGGCGCTGGCGGGCGTTCCAGCCGCGGCCGTCGTGGACGCCGATGCGCTGAACGCGCTGGCCCAGCAGGACGCCGACGGCGTTTTCGCGATGCTCAAGGCGCGGCGCCAGCCGTGCGTGTTCACGCCGCACCCCGCGGAAGCCTCTCGCCTGCTCGGCCTGAAGAAGTCCGAGGTGCAAGCCCGGCGCCTGAGGTGCGTGGAGCGCCTCGCGCGCGTCTTCGGCGTCGCAGCGCTGCTCAAGGGCCGCAAGACCTTGATTTCCTCCGGTGGCCGGACGATCGTCAACAACACCGGCGGTCCTGGTTTGAGCAAAGCCGGTTCGGGGGATGTCTTGACGGGCCTCATCGCCGGCCTCTGGGCGCAGATGCTCGCGTCCGGCCGCGTCTCGGGCGACCTTCCCTTTAGGGCGGCCGCCCTCGGCGCCTGGCTGCACGGCGCCGCCGGCGACGCCGCGCAGAAAGACCTGACCGAGTGGGCTGCGACCTCGACCGACCTTGTCGACTACCTGCCGCGTGCGTTCAAAGCCTTGTGCGACTGACTCTTACCTGTGAAGAGGAGACCATCGCGCTCGGCGAGCGTCTGGGCCGGCAGCTCAAGCCCGGCGATCTCGTTCTCCTCCACGGCGAACTCGGCGTGGGCAAGACGACTTTGGCTCGCGGCCTTGCCCTCGGAGTCGGCTATCGCGGCCGCGTGTCGAGCCCGACTTTCGCGCTTGCGCACCGCTATCGCGGCAAGCGCCTGACCTTGCATCATTTGGACCTCTACCGCGTGGCCCGGGGCGAAGATGCGGAGCTCGGCCTCGAGGAGCTGCTCAACGACCCTCATGCGGCGGTGGTCGTCGAGTGGCCCGACGCGGCCGGCAGTCTCTGGCCGAAAGATCGCCTGGAACTGACCTTGGCCCATGCTCGGACCGGGAGGCGCGCTCGTTTCAAAGCGACGGGACCGCGCGGTCGGGCGCTGAATTTACATGCCAGCTGTTTCCGGAAACAGTTGGGAAAACGCAGATAACCGAACAAGGAACGGCCAGGAATATTAGGTACCGTAAAATCCTAATATGTGATCATGAACATTCTGGCCGTGGACGCCGCGGGCGAGGTCCTCTCTGCTGCCCTCGCCGGCTTCGAACTCAAGCGCGCGTCCAAGAAGCACGATGAGGCCCTGCTTTCTCTGGTTGAGCGTTTGTTGAAGAAAGCCGGGCTTGGCTGGAAAGATCTTGACGCGGTTGCCGCCGCCTCGGGACCGGGGCGCTTCACCGGCATCCGCGTCGGGATGTCTTTCGCCGCCGCCGCCGGTTTTCAGCTGAAGATTCCCGCGCTTGCGATCAGCCGCCTCGCGGCCGCGGCAGGAAAATCAAAATCGGACCGGGTTTTGGGCGCGCTTCCCGGCTGGAAGGACGAGGTGTATTCGCAGGCGTACCTCCGGGGAAAGGCCTTGGGCGCCCCGGCATGGACAACGCCGCGGGACTGGCCCGCTTTTCGCGCGGCGGCCGAGAAGCGCGGGCTTTCGGTTTCCTACGGAGAGACCTCCGCCGCCGATCTTCTGCCTGTCGCGCGCGTTCTGCTGGCCACCAATAAAATTCCGCCGTTCAAGCCGTTTTACCTGAAGCCAGCGGGCTATGAGCGCCCTCGCGGTTAGGCCTGCGACCGCCGGCGACGTTTCCGCGACTTTCGCGCTTGCCCAGGCGCGGCCGTACACGGCCAAGTGGACGGCCGCGGCGCTCGCCGCGGAGGTTTCGCGCTCCGACTCGTTGTTTCTCGTGGCTGAGAGGGGAGAGATGCGGGGCTACGTGCTTGCGCGGGTTGTCGAGAGGGACTGCCGCCTGCTTGATCTCGCGACGGCGTCCGACGGCGGCGGCTGCGGCCGCACTCTGTTGTCGGCGCTGATGCTTGCCGCGAAGGCGCGGGACTGCAGGAAGGTTTCCCTGGAGGCGTCGGCGGCCAATGAGCGTGCGCTTGCCTTTTACGCGAAAGCCGGGGCGAAGGTTGTCGGCCGCAGGCCGAAGTTCTACTATGATGGCTCGGACGCCGTCCTGATGGACTTGGACCTGTGATGAAACTCGCCGCCTTTTTCGTCCTGATGATCGTCGTCTCGGCCGCCGCCTCGTCCGGGGGCTCCGGGTCCGGCGCGGGCGCGCGCCAGGAATACCTGCGCGGAACCTTGCTCGAGCGGCGCGGCGCGTTTGCCGAGGCGCTCGCGGCCTATGAGAAGGCGCTGGAGCTCGATCCCGGTTCGGCGTTTCTCGCCGGCGAGGCGGCCGATTTAGCGCTCGAGCTTGAGGACTGGGTCAAGGCGGATCGGTGGGCGCGGCGTCGGCTGGAGTTGGCGCCCAACGATGGGAAGTCGGCGATGATCCTCGCCCGCGTGTTCTGGGCGCGTGGACAGCAAACAGAGGCGGTCGCGGCGTTCGAATCGGCGCTCAAACTCGATCCCGCGTCCATCGACGCGATTATGGCGCTGACCGATATCATCGCGCCCAATGACCCGAAGCGCGCGCGCGCCATGCTCGAGCGTTTTCTGAGCGGCAATCCCGATCACGCGGCGAAGGTTCTCCACGAGCTCGCGAAGCTCGATGCGCAGGAGGCCCGCTATCCCGCCGCCGTGGAGAAGCTCCGCAGGGCGATCGCGCTCGATGAGGCCGAATCCGATCCGGTGCGCCTGACTTTGGGACAGGTGTATGAGATCGTCCACGACACCTCCGCGGCCCTCGACGAGTACCGCAAGGTGCTGGCCTCCCTTCCCGACGACTACGAATTGTGGGCGCGCATCGCCGAGCTCGAGGCCGCGCGCGGCGACGAAGGCGCTGCGCGCGCTGAGTTTCTGCGTCTGAAGGAGAAGCGACGCGACGACGCGGCGGCCGCCGCCTGGCTTGCGTCCGATGCCGAGCGCGCCGGAGATTTCCGGAAGGCCGCGGAGTACTTGAAGGACAGCGCGGCACTCAAGGACGATCCGACGGCGCACTTGCGTCTTGGCTACTATCAGCTGCAGTCTGGAGGCGTTCAGGAGGCGATGCGCACGTTGCGGGAGGCGCGCAAGCGCTGGCCGAAGGATGACCGCATCGCCTACTACCTGGCCCTCGGCCACGACGACTTGGGCGAGCGCGCAGAGGCGGCCGCGTTGCTGCGCGAGGTCCTTGTGGTCAAGCCCGATGACCGCGACGCGCGCTGGCAACTCGCGACGATCCTGGAGAAGATGGACAAGATTGGCGAGGCGGAGGCGGAGTTCCGCGCGCTTTTGGCGAGCAAGCCCGATGACGCGCCGGCGCTCAACTATCTTGGCTACGCGCTGGCCGACCGGGGCCTGAAGGTTATCGAGGCCGAGGGCCTCATTCGGCGCGCGCTCGCGCTCGAACCGGGCAATGCCGCGTATCGAGACTCGCTCGGCTGGGCGCTTTTTAAGCAAGGGCGCTTTGCGCCCGCGGTCGTCGAACTCGAGGCCTGCACCCGCGCGATCGCCGATGACGAGGCGCTCTGGGAGCACCTCGCTGCCGCCTATGAGGGCCTCGGCAGCATTGAGGCGGCGTGGCTCGCGTGGCGCCTGGCGCAGAGCCTGGGCTCGGCGAAGGCGGGCGGGAGAGCCGATGGGCTGCAGAAGGGCCTGAGCGATGAGAGTCTTGGCGAATTGTGGCGCCGCCACCTGGCCCGCGTGCAGGGCGGCGTCAAGAAGCTGAGCGGCCTCTGCGAGCTCAAGGGCAGCATCGCGGGTCATCCGGTGTCGCGCCAGGCGCTGTTCACCTTTCATGCTCCGCATGAAGTGACCTTTGAACTGCTCGGTCCAATGTTCTCGACGGCGTGGCGCGCGAGCCTCGATGAGCGCGGCTTTTCCATGGATCCGTTTCCCGTCGAAGGCCTCGACGCGAGGCGCGTCGAGGAGGCGGCGCGGGGCTCCTTTTCCGTGATCGCGGCCGCGCTCTCAGGCGAGGCTTTCGCTCCCGGACCGGCGCGCAGGCACAAGAGCTGGGGCCGCATGAGTTTGATGCGTCCGGCTTGGCGCGTCGGTCTCGATGCAGGCCTCGCGCGTTCGCTTGCCCCCGCGGACGACGGCGTGGTCGTGGCGCTCTCGGATTTCATGCGCGCGCGTGAACGGCAGGTGCCGCGCCTGATGCAGACCAAAGGCCATTTTTGGGAGCTCGCGATCTCCTGTGCTGAACCGAAGGCCGAGTTCGAGCAATGAAGCAGCAATGCCCGGCGAAGGTCAACCTCTTTCTTGAAGTCACGGGTAAGCGTAAGAACGGCTACCACACGCTGGCGACTCTTTTCGCCCGGATCAACATTTATGATGTCCTTGACATGGAGGTGGTGAGCGGCGCCCAGCCTATTCTTGAAATTGTGGACGAACTCGGCGCCGGGACGCTGTCGGCCGGTTCCGACAACCTCGTTCTGCGCGCTGCCCGCGCCTTTTACCGGGCGTTCCGGGTCGGCGTGGGAGTCAAGATCACTTTGATCAAGCGCATCCCCATGGGGGCGGGGCTTGGCGGCGGGTCCTCGGACGCTGCGGGGACCCTTCTTGGATTAGCGAGGCTTTTAAATATTAATTTGACGGCGTCTCGGAAGAAGACGCTGCACAAGATCGGGGTCAACCTGGCCGCCGACGTTCCTTTCTTCCTCAAAGAAGCCAATTTCTGCCGGGCCACCGGGGTTGGAGACCGGTTGAAGCCGGTCAAAATCACAAAATCTTTGCCGTTTATGGTTCTGATATGGCCCGGGTTTTCATCTCCGACAGGCCCTGTTTTTTCCGCCCTCCCGCCCTCTCGTCGTTCCGTCGTATTGACGCACCTATCTCAACTTGATAGACTCATCCGTCGTTTGCAAACGGGCCGTCCCGTCGAGGAATGGGGGGGCCTGCTGTTCAACCGCTTGGAGCAGGCGGAGCTGCCTGTCATGGCGGAAGTGGCACTGGCCCGTCGCATTCTCGGATCAGCGGGCGCGAAGGGGGTGCGGATGTCGGGCTCGGGTTCTTCGGTTTTCGGGTTCGTCTCGTCCCATGCCGAGGGCGAGCGGGTCGTCCGGCGGCTCCAGGCTTACCCCTGGAAAGTCTATTTGACGAGCTGTCACGGCTGACCATCTTGGAGATCACGGATATTCGCGTCCATTTGCGCAAAGAGGAGAAGCTTAAGGCGTTCGCGACCGTCACGTTCGACCGCTGTTTCGTGGTCCGCAACATGAAGGTGATTGCAGGCGACAAAGGACTGATCCTCTGCATGCCGTCCCGAAAGATGCCCGATGGCAGCTTCAAGGACGTTGCGCACCCGATCAGCGTTGAATTTCGGTCTTTGCTGGAGAGAAAAGTGTTCGCCTGCTACGAGCGGGAGGTTCTCCAGGCCGCCGCAGGAGACGGCGTAGACTCCCGGGTGGTGTAATGGTAACACAGCGGACTTTGAATCCGTTATTCCTGGTTCGAATCCAGGCCTGGGAATTGCCGGTTTGATAGGAAAATGAAATGAGCGCGACCAAAAAGGGACAAGGCCGGCTTTGCGTTCTGATCCTCGCCGCGGGTCAGGGCACCAGGATGGAATCCAGCATTCCGAAGGTACTGCATCACGTCGGCGGGCGCCCCATGCTGTTCTACGTCCTGCGCATCGCCAACGCCCTCAAGCCCGGCGCTATCGGTGTGGTCATTGGCCACGAGTCCCAGCAGGTTAAGGATGCCTCAACGGAGATGCTGAAGTCCGCCGGCATCGCCCGCCCTCTCCAGATCATCCATCAGAAGAAACCTCTTGGTTCCGGCAACGCGGTGCTCGAGGCTTTGCCCTTCCTCAAGAAGTTCAAGACCGCGATGGTCATGTGCGGCGATACGCCGCTGCTGACGTATGAATCCATTTACAATCTTTCCCTCACCCACGAGCAGCTCAAGGGCCAGGCCACCTTGCTCACCGCGCGGCTGCCCAACCCCAAGGGCTATGGCCGGATCGTGCGCGGCGCGCTGGGCGAAGTTCAGCGCATCGTGGAGGAAAGCGTCGCGTCTCCCAAGGAGCTGGCGCTGACCGAGGTCAACTCGGGCGCGTATTGTTTCGAGGTCGAGGCCCTCGTCAACGGGCTGAAGGCCATTGGCGCCAAAGGTCCGAAGAAGGAGCACTTCCTGACCGATGTCATGGAGGCGATTCGCGGCAAGGGCGGCCGCATCCACGCCTACACATCCTCGAACTCCGAGGAGATCCAGGGCGTCAACAACCGCGCTCAGCTCTCCGCCGCCGAGCGAGTTCTGAACAAACGCATGCTCGAACGCCTGATGATCTCCGGCGTCACCATCCGCGACCCGCAGTCCACCCACGTCGACGCCGACGTCGAGATTGGTTCGGACACCGTGATCTATCCCGGAACCATCCTGCGCGGCCGCACGAAGATCGGCCGCATGTGCCGCATCGGGCCCTTCACGCATATCGAGGATACGCTGATTGGCAACGAGTGCGAGGTCCGCTTCTCGTACGTGATCTCCTCGCGCCTTCTCGAGAAGACGTCGGTGGGGCCCTTCACCCATATCCGCCCCGACTCGACGATTGGCCCGCGTGCGCGCGTGGGCAACTTCACCGAGGTCAAGGCCTCAAAAATCGGCTTCGGCTCGAAGGTCAACCACCTCTCCTATATCGGCGACGCCGATATCGCCGAGGACGTCAATATCGGCGCCGGTACCATCACCTGCAACTACGACGGCAAGGAAAAGTACAAGACGACGATCGGAGCCAAAGCTTTCATCGGCTCCAACGTGAACCTGATCGCGCCGGTGAAGATCGGCCGCGGCGCCAAAGTGGCCGCCGGCTCGACTGTGACCGAGGACGTGCCCGATGATGCGCTCGCGATCGCCCGCGCCCGTCAGGTGAATAAAACCTGATATGGCCCACAAAATCATCGAAAAACCGCTTCCGATGGAGGGCGTGAAGTCCCTGCGCGGCCTCAAGATTTTCTCCGGAAACGCGAACCGGCCCTTGGCCGAAGACATAGCCAAGTACCTCGATGTGCCGCTGGGCAAGACGCATGTCGGCCGCTTCGCCGACGGCGAGATCAACCTCCAGATCGAGGAGAACGTGCGGGGTGCTGACTGCTACGTGATCCAGCCGACCTGCCGTCCTGTCAACGAGCACTTGATGGAGCTTCTGATCATGATTGACGCGCTGCGCCGCGCGTCGGCCGGCCGCATCACGGCCGTCGTTCCCTACTACGGCTACGCGCGCGCCGACCGCAAGACGGCGCCCCGCATGCCGATCTCCTCGAAGCTCGTGGCCAACCTCATCGTCGAGGCGGGCGCCCAGCGCGTCATCACGATGGACCTGCACGCCGCGCAAATCCAGGGCTTCTTCGACATTCCCGTCGACCATCTCTACGCCGCTCCCATCATTCTCGACTATGTGAAGAAGAAGGCGCTCAAGAATCTTGTCGTCGTCTCGCCGGACGTGGGCGGTGTGGAGCGCGCCCGCGCGTTTGCCAAGCGGCTCAACGCCCATCTGTGCATCATCGACAAGCGGCGTCCGCGCCCGAACGAGGCCTCGGTCTACAACATCATCGGCGACGTCAAGGGGAAGAACTGCTTCATCCTCGATGACATGGTGGACACCGGCGGCACGCTCTGCAAGGTCGCCGAAAAGATCCGCGAAAACGGCGCGCTGAAGGTCTACGCCGCCTGCGTCCACGGCGTGTTGTCGGGCGCCGCCCACGACTTGATTCGCGCCTCCTCTCTTGAGGAGATGATCATCACCGATTCGATCCCGGTCCACGCGTTGGCCGGGGGGAAACTGACGGTATTGTCTATAGCACCTCTTATGGGGGAGGCTATAGCGCGCAATCACCAGGGCAAGTCCATCAGCGCGCTGTTCGTCTAATTTAGAGGAGAAACACCAGTCATGGAGATCACGCTGAACGTCGAAGTCCGCGCCGAAAAGGGCACCAAGAAGGTTCTCTCGTCCCTGCGCGCCGAATCCCGCATCCCGGCGGTCGTTTACGGGGGAGAAAAGCCGCCGATCAATGTCGCGCTGTCCGAGAAAGACCTGATGGCCGCCCGCAAGAAGGGAGGTGCTAACGCCATTCTTCGCCTGAAGCACGCGAAGGGTGAGGAGACCGTCATCGTCAAGGAGCTGCAGCGCCACCCCGTCACCGATCGGCCCGTGCACGCCGACTTCCAGCGCATCTCGCTGACCCAGAAGATCGAGGCCAAGGTCCCGCTGAACATCATCGGCGAGGCGCCCGGCGTCAAGACCTCCGGCGGCATGATGTCCATCGACATGCGCGAGCTGCGCATCAAGGCGCTGCCCGCGGCCATCCCGCAGCACATCGATGTCGATGTCTCGGGGCTCGAGCTGCACCAGAGCATCCATGTCAAGGACCTGGCGCTTGCCGCAGGCGTTGAGGTCCTCGACTCCGTTGACGCCGCCGTCATCCGCATCGTCCTGGCGAAGGTCGAGGTCGTGGCCGAGCCCGTGCCCGCCGCCGCCGTTGAAGGCGCTGTCGCCGCCGAGCCCGAATCCGCCTCGACCAAGGGCAAGAAGGACGAAGAAGGCAAGCTTACCAAGGAAGCGGTCAAGCCGGGCGCTCCGGCCGCCGACGCCAAGAAGGAGCCCGCGAAGAAGGAAGGCAAGTAATCCCTTCCCGCAGTGGCGCTTAAGCTCGTCGTCGGTCTGGGCAACCCGGGTCCCGAATACGAGAAGACGCGCCACAATGTGGGCTTCCGCCTCGCCGACCGCTTGGTCGGCGAGGCGGATTCTTTTTCGAACTTCAAGGGCCTGGGCGTCGCCGCGAAAACCGTTTGCGGCCTGTGGGTGATCAAG
>JAHFCE010000048.1 GCA_023249675.1 Elusimicrobiota bacterium
AGGCCCGCGGCGTCGCTACAGGCGCGCGCGGCGTCGCGCAGGCGCGGCAACGTCGAGGCGTTCGCGACCACCGGCAGGCCGCGGCCCGGCAACAGCGAGGTCAGCGCGCTCCAAACGCGCATCATGAGATATTTCAGCCAGAGCCAGCCGGTCCCGAGTACTGCGGAGGGGACCGATTCGCCCACCGCTAGGCGCGCGCGGATGGCGGAGCGGGCGCCGGGCGCTGCGACGAAGGCGCGGTACGCCTCAGACATCGGCGCGAGGGAGAGCGTCCCGAACTTGAGCGCGAACGTCGCGGCAAGGCCCGGAATCTTCTCGACCGTCGTGCCGGGCAAGACGGCGACGTAGGACTCGCCGCGCTGGACGACCCAGACGCGGGGCGCTGCGCCCTTGGCTCCGGAAATCTTGGAGGCGGCAGAAAGCGCGCTTTCGACGCCGGCCTTGAGCCGGTCTCCGTTGGCGATCAGCGGAGGTCCGGAAGGGGCAAGCAGTTCTTGCCACTTGTCGAGGGACTTCACGAAACGCCTCGCCTCGGCGGCCTGCCCCGCGGTCGCAGCCGTGTACGCGGCCTGAACAAGCTCGGAGAGGGAACTCCCGGCCTTGCGCGCGGCGAACGAGAGCACGGCCTTGGTCACGGCGGCGGCGGCCGCGGCGGGCAAGGTCTCATCGGCGGTCTTGATGGCCGAGCCGTAAAGGTCCGGCGCGTCGGCCGGAGCCGAATTGTTCGCGATGCCAACGAGATTCGCGACCTTTTCGCGCGCGCTGGACAATTTTCCAGCCACGCCTTCGCGGACGCCGGCGCCGCGCGTGGAGGATTCATAGGCGCGGTCAAGCGCCTGACGCACGGACAGCCCGTCGCCGCCCGCGGCCTCCGCCTGCAGGCCTTGTTCGACGCCGTGCGCGGCCGTATCGAGCACGGACGACGCGCTCCGGGTTTCCTCGACACGGGAAGCGGCGGCCTTAGGAGAAACAACCGCCTTGATCGGGAGCGCCGCGCCGGAAACAGGGACAATCGGATGGGCGCCGACCGCAGCCGCGGCATCGGGCTTAGGGACCGGAGCAGGCGTGACGCCGCCCAAAGCGCCTTGAGTGGTCGGGCCGCTCAAGTTCGCGCCGCCGGGAGTTCCAGAAGGAGAGTCGAGGCCGCCGCCCGCAACCGGCGTCGGCGTGCCCTGATTGGTCCCGGCGGTCGTTGGTGTCTCGACCGTCTGGGCGGCCGCGAAAACCGACAAGAAAACGATGCACGGCGCGAGCCGAGTCAGTGGTCTCATACCTTATTATAGCGATTATGGGACGAATCCGCTTCGCGCGCCTGGGCCTTATGGCCTATATGCGATCATACCGGCGTCTCCGGCTCGCCGCGCCGGCCGCGGATTTGATAGGCTCCGCTCCATGACCGACCGTCTCGACCATGAACTCTGGACCGCCCTTCTTCGTCGACCGGACGCTTCCTGGCGGAAGCGTCTTTTGGAAGTTTGGACCGCCGCCGCCATTCTGTCCTTGATCGGCCTCGCCTGGGCGGAACCGTTCAGCGCGCGCTTCCTGGACCCGCGCCTGCGTCCTCTCGTGATGGCTTTGCGCGGCGTCCTTCTCGTCGAAGCCTTCGGGTACGCCTATCACCGTTTTTTTCAGCATGTCGGCTGGCTCACGCGCAAATCGGCGACCGTGCGCCGCAACCAGATGTATCACTGGCTCCACCACATGGTGATCTACCCCATCGGCGAGCACTACAAGCGCGACACCGGCTACGTCGCCTCCGAGACCGGGCTCGCGTTGTCCTGGGTCATCCCGGGCTGGATCGCGGCCGGACTAGCGCTCTGGACGCACGGCGCGAATATCGGCACGCTCGCCTTCGTCGCCGGCGTCGCCGGATACGCGAAGCTCATCGTGGACCAGACGCACTCCCGCTTCCACCTCGTGGAGCACCCGTGGAAGGACAGCGCCTACTTCCAGCGCCTGGCCGACATCCACCTGCTTCACCATTGGGACCAGGCCAACAACTTCACCATCGTGCACCCGCTCATGGACCGTCTGTTCGGAACCTTTCTCGATCCCGACACGCACCGCGCCCAGATCGACGCCGTGGTCGCCAAAGATGCGCTCACCTTCTCCGACGCGACGAACTGGCGCTACATGCTCAAAGAGGCCACCCCGGCCGAGTACGCGGCCTTCATCACGCAGGCCCGCCGCCATCCGCGCTCACTGCGCAAGATCGAGCTGCTGATCGCGTGCCTCGAGCGGCGCTTGGCGCTTCATCCCGCCGAGGTCGAAGCGCTCGACCTGCACGTGCGCGCCACGGACCTGCTCGCGATCGTCAAGCCCGTGCCGACCGCCGCGTGACGCGCGCGCTCGTCACCGGGGCGACCTCCGGCCTCGGCCGCGAGCTCGCGGTCCAGCTCGCGCGCCGCGGCTGGCGCGTGGCCGTCAGCGGGCGCCGTCGCGATCCGCTCTTGGAAACTGCGCGGCTCGTGAAGGAAACGGGGGGCGAGCCGCTGCTCCTGTGCGGCTCGGTTACCGAACCCGCGGACGTGAAGGCCCACTACGCCGCGATCAAGAACGCGTGGGGCGGCCTCGATTACGCCGTGCTCAATGCGGGCGTCGGCGACATGATGAGCGCCCAAGAGTTCTCCGCCGAATCCGTGAAGTGGACCTTCGATGCGAACGTCTTCGGCGTCTGCCACTGGATGGAGGCCCTGATCCCGGACATGCTCGCCCAAAAATCCGGCGTGATCGCGGGCGTGGCGTCTCTGGCGGGCTTTCGCGGGCTTCCCAAATCGGGCCCCTACTCCGCGAGCAAGGCGGCACTCATCACGCTTCTTGAATCCGCGCGCGTGGACCTCATCGGCACGGGCGTCTCGATCGTCACCGTCTGCCCCGGTTTCGTGCGCAGCGAGATGACCGACCGAAACAAACCGGGCACGATGCCCTTCCTGATGGAGACCGGGGACGGCGTCGCCGCGATGCTCGCCGGCATCGACGCGAAGCGGCGCGTCGTGCACTTCCCGTGGCAGATCTCCTACGCGAGCAAGTACATCCTGCCCGCGATCCCCGACTTCCTGTACGATTGGATCGCGCACAAGTTCGCGCCGCTGCGCGTGAAGAAGCCTGCGGTCCGGTGAAGATCTTCGTCACCGGCGCCTCCGGCTACATCGGCCGCGCGGTCGCCGAGGCGTTGCGCCGCCGCGGGCACCGCGTCGCCGGGCTCACTCGCTCCGCGGTCAAGGCCCGGGGCCTCGAGGCACGCGAAATTGAGGCCGTGATCGGAGACATGCGCGACTCGTCGGCCTGGAAACACGCCGCTTCAAGAGCCGATGTCCTCATCCACTGCGCCGTCGAGTACGGCGCGCAGTATGAAGCCCTCGACCGCGAGACAGTCAACGGATTACTCGCCTGCGGCGGTCGTGTCCTCTACACCTCCGGGGTCTGGCAGTACGGCGCCGGCGGGCCCTTCGACGAGTCCACAGCATTCGCTGGCAAGCCGCTGATGCCTTGGCGCACCGAACATGAGAAACTCGTGCTCGCGGCCAAGGGCCTCGTCATTCGTCCCGGCTGCGTGTACGGCGGAGCGGGGGGACTCACCGGTCTCTGGTTTGAGGGCGCAGTCGAGCAGAAGGCAGCACCCATCGTGGGGGAGGGCGCCAACCGCTGGGCGGTCGTGCACCGCGAGGACCTCGCAGACCTGTACGTCCGCGCGTCTGAAAGCGCACTCGCCGGCGAGCTGTTCAACGCCACGGACCGCTCGCGCTTCAGCGTCCGCGAGATGGCCGCGGCCGCCTCGCGCGCCGCCGGCGCCGGCGGCGCCGTGAAATCGCTGGCCCTCCCCGAGGCGGAGAAGCTCTACGGCGCCATGGCGCGCGGCCTCGCCCTGGACCAGCATGTGGACTCCTCCAAAGCCGCCCGCCTTCTCGACTGGACTCCGCGCTTCAACGGCTTCACCGATCATGCAGACCGGTTCTTCGCGTCCTGGAAAGCAGTGCGCTAGCGGACCCATGCAACTATTTTAGGGTCTCGATCGTCTGATTGTTATGGAGATCCAAAAAATCGAAGGGCTGATTTATCAACTGCAAGGTCACAGGGTGATGCTAGACAGGGATCTGGCGGAACTCTATGGCGTGGAGACCGGGGCATTGAACCGTGCCGTGAAGCGTAATAGTCTTCGATTCCCATCGGACTTCATGTTCCAGTTGAAGCCCGAAGAGTGGGAAAACTTGAAATGCCAATTTGGCATTTCAAGATGGGGCGGAGATCGGGCCATACCACACGCCTTCACGGAGCATGGCGTCGCCATGCTGTCGAGCGTCCTGAACAGCCTGCAGGCGATCACGGCCAACATCGAGATCATGCGGGCGTTCACTCGACTGCGCGGCATGCTCGCGGAACAGCGTCAGCTCGTCGTTCGTCTCAACGAACTCGAGGGACGCTATGACGCGCAGTTTAAGGATGTGTTTGCAGCGATTCGGCAACTGATGGAGCCGCCGGTCACACCAAAGAAAAAGATCGGATTTTGACAGGTCGTTGGGCCCTCCTGCTCAAGCGATAGGGGAGCTAATTGCTATACTCGAAACATAACAATGACCATCCCACACGATTCCACCGCTGAAAATCTCGCCGAAACCGCCCCTCTGGGAACGGACGACGCCTCGCCCGTCTTGAATCCCGCGCCGTACGCCGATCCCGAAATCTACACCGCGCCCCGCTCCCCGATCGAGAACGTCCTCCTCATCGACGGCGACAACGATCCGCACGTGCCGCCGGACGCCCGCGTCACGCGTTCAACGCTCGTGCGCGTGTTCCTGCGCCCCGGCGCTTTACTGCCGCGCAATCTTGAGAAGCCTTTGGCGCGCCTGCCCAACTTCTGCACGGTCACCTCGCCCAAGGGCGGCGCCAACGCCGCCGACTTCGTGATGTCTTTGCACGCGGGCATGCTGCACGCCGTTCTGCCCGCGTCCGTCCCTTTCCTGATGGTGACCAACGACGCCACGCTCTCGGCGATGGCCGCCGAGCTGCAGCGCCTCGGCCGCGTCGCCGCGATCTGGACCTCTCATCCCGACGCGGAGACGATGTCCGAGGCGGCGACCGGACGCTACGAAAGCGCCGGCACCAAGCCCGCGCGCAACAATCGCGGACGCGGCGGACGTTCCCGCGGAGGACGCTCCCGCGCCGCTACTCCCGCCGCGCGCCGCTCCCGCGGCGGACGCTCGTCTTCGCGCGCCACGCCCCCGGAGGCGGCCTCAGCGCCCATCATCCCCGCGCCGGTCAACGACGAGCCCCGCAAAACCGGGGGCAAAACCCTCTCCGAGGCCGCCTGGACGTATGCTTCGCGCCTTCAACGCCTCAAAGACGTCCCATCCCGCGTGAAAACGCTTCTCAACGACATCAAAAACCGCGCCGGACGCCAGGGCTTCTCGCCCGAGGAGATTCTCGAGGAGCTCAAACGCCATCACGGCGTGACAGTGGACGCCTCGGGCCGCGTGCAGGTAGAAAAAGTCAAGCCCGCCGAGCCCGACCGCTCGCTTCCCTAGATCTTCTCGACGGAGTGCCGGATGTCCTTGCCGAGCACCATGAAGATCACGTCCTCGGCGACGTTCGTCGCATGGTCGGCGATGCGCTCTAAATTGCGCGCGATCAGGATGATGTCCATGCCGCGCTGGATCGCGGAGGCGTCACGCTGCATGAGATGGACGAGCTCGTTGAAAGTCTGGCTCTTGAGCCGGTCCTCTTCGTCGTCGCGCTGAATCACCTCGCGCGCAAGCTCGACGTCGCCGCGCGCGAACGCATCGAGCGCGTCCTTGAGCATGCCTGCCGCGACTTCCACCATGCGCGGGATATCGCCGAGCTTGATCGTCGGCTCCTTGCACAGATAGACGCCGGTCTCGGCGATGTTGACGGCTTGGTCGCCGACGCGCTCGAGGTCGGAGTTGATCTTGATGGCGGCCGCGATCAGGCGCAGGTCGTCGGCCGCGGGTTGGTGCAGGGCGATCAGGCGCAGGCACACCTCGTCGATCTCGATGTGCAGGGCGTTGACCTGCCGTTCCCACTCCTGCACGTCGCCGAGATAGCTCTCCTCGCGCTCAACGACGACCTTCACCGCATAGTGGACCATCTCCTCGCACAAACTCCCCATGCGCAGAAGGCGGCCGCGCAGATCGTCGAGATCCGCGTCAAAATGGCGCTTCATTAGCCGAACCTCCCGGTAATGTAGTCTTCGGTCCGCTTGTCGGCGGGCTTGGTGAACATCTGCCGCGTCAGCCCATACTCGACCATCTCGCCCATCAGCATGAACGTCGTATACTCCGAGACGCGGGCCGCCTGCTGCATGTTGTGCGTGACGATGACGACCGTGAGCTGGCGCTTGATCTCGAGCAGGAGCTCTTCGATGCGGGCGGTCGCGATCGGGTCGAGCGCGGAGCAGGGCTCATCCAGGAGCAAGACGCGCGGCTCGATGGCCAGAGCGCGCGCGATGCACAGGCGCTGCTGCTGGCCGCCGGAGAGGCCGACGCCGGGGGCGTCGAGCTTGTCCTTGACCTCGTCCCAGAGTGCTGCGCGGCGCAGGCTCTTCTCCACGGTCTCCGCCAGCACGGCGCGGTCGCGCACGCCGTTGAGGACGAGACCCGCGGCGACGTTCTGCGCGATGCTCATCGTGGGAAATGGGTTCGGGCGCTGGAAGACCATGCCGACCTCGCGGCGCAGGAGCACCGGATCGAGATCGAGCGTGTTGCGGCCGCCCAACATAATCTCTCCGTTGCACGAGGCGCCGGGAATGGCCTCATGCATGCGGTTGAGGCAACGGATCAAGGTGGACTTGCCGCAGCCCGAGGGGCCGATGATCGCGGTCACCGTCTTCTCGCGGATTTCCAGATTCACGCCCTTGAGAACGAGGTCTCCGCCATAGCCGGCG
>JAHFCE010000037.1 GCA_023249675.1 Elusimicrobiota bacterium
CCGGGATGACCGACAACGACCACATCTTCCCGCGCTTCATCCTCACCGAGATGCCCCCGGGCCTGCGCGGCCTCATGCTGGCCGCCGTCGCCTCGGCCGCGATGGGCAGCTCCGACTCGGCGCTGGCCTCGCTTGCCACCGCCTTCACGCTCGACTTCTACAAGCCCTTCTGGGGGCAGGGCAAGACCGACGCCGAGATGGTGAGCGCCTCGAAGAAATTCTTCATCGGCTTCGGCGTGCTGTTCATGGTCTTCGCCTTGCTGCTGCGCAGCCTCGACAACCTGCTCTGGCTGGCTTTCCGCTGCGTCGCCTTCACCTACGGCCCGCTGCTCGGCACAACGCTTGTCGCCACGCTCACGGACTGGACAGTGGACGGCCGGAAGGTGCTCGGACTCATGCTGGCCTCGACCGCGCTGACCTTGACGTTGGCGATGACCGCCTGGTGGCTGACGACGCACGGCGCGCCGCCCGGCTTCTGGACCGAACTGCACAAGACGTACTGGCGCCTGTACGTGATCTTCGGCGCGCTCGCCGTCCCGGCCGGCTGCTGGGTCCTGCGCGAGCGCCCAGCTCGCCTCGGACCGTAAGACCCCCCAAGCGGAGGGACTCAGGACCCAGAGCGGCGCGCCCAAGGCGCGGTAGAATAGAACTATGAAAATCTTCCGGTTCCTGCTCGCTCTGCTCCTCGCCTCGCCCGCCGCCGCCCAGATTCGGGTCATCCCGCCGCTGCCCGCGCCGTCCTTCGTCTCGCCGCCCGTTGCGGCTCTCTCGGCCCCGCTTCTTCCCGCCGCGGCCCTGCCGGCCCGCACCGTCCTCGGCCTGCGCGATGACGCCGACCGGCTGTACGCAGCACTCGCCGCGATCCACTCCCGCGACAAGGTCGGCGAGGCCTCCCCCGCTCTGGCCGGCCTCAAGCGCGCTTTAATCGCGGATTTCGACGGCGTCATCGCCCGCCTGCCCCCCGCCGCGCTCGCGGCCGATGAGACGCCCGCCGCGCGCGTGAAGGCCCTGCGCCGCGAGCGCGCCCAGGCCGAGCGCAACAGCACTCCCGCCCGTCTGGCCTCCGTGACCGGCGAGCTTGCCGCGATGCAATTGCGGGCAGGCCGCGACATGCTCGCTGCGGATTCCCCGATCGGTCCGCGCGCGTTCAAGCGCAACGCGGCCTTATGGTCCTTGGTCGGCGCGCACAACAGCGCGGCGGCCTCCGCGGCCGAGGCCGCGCGCCTTGAAGCGTTCGCCCAGGGCGAGGCGGCGTTCGGCGACGGCCGCCCCTTCATCGTCTGGAACCGCTGGTCGAACATGCACGCTCAACTGGAGCAGGCCGCGCGGCACGCGCGCAACGGCCGTCCCGCCGAGGCGCGCCGACTCCTGCGCTCCGCCGCCGCGATCTTGCGCCGGAGCGGACACGACGCGGCCGACCTGAACGCCGCCGCCGCGTTCGCGGCCCTCGCCCGGCAACCCGACTCCGCCACGATCCTCGCCGCCAAGAACCTCGTCGCGCATCCCGACGTGAAGACACGCACGGCGATCGCCTACGGCGAATTCAACTCCGCCCGACGCGCCCAGGTCCACGCCCTCGAGTCGGCCCGCGCCGATTACCTGGAGACCCTCGACCACGAGACGAGCCTGCGCCTCGCTGAGGCCCTGCTGTCTTCGCCGCGTCCGTCCACCGCCGACAAAGCGCGGGCACGCGTGTTTCTGACGTCCGCCGCCGAATGGGCTGGACGCGGACGCATCGAGGCCAAGCGCCTCGCGGCGCGCAACCTGCTCTCAGCCGTCGCGGCTCTGGACCGCGGCGACCGCAAGCTTGCCGCCCGCCACGCGGGCTGGGCCGTGGACACGCTCGTTGAGCGCCGCGCGGAATTATCGCGCATCGCGCTGTCGATGCGCCGCCGCCAACTCGGCGGCTTGTCGTCGTAAAAGCCTTACTTGCCGAAGATCAGCTTAAGGGAAATGACAAACAGAATGCCGCCGAAGGAGCGGCGCAGAATCTCTTTGGGCATGGCGACGGCGAGCTGAGCCCCGAAAAGCCCGCCGAGCACAAAGCCCGCGCAGAGCAGCGCCGCGGCGCGGACGTCCACCATGCCGTTCTTGTAGTAGGTCCAAGCGGCCAGGATGCCGATCGGCGGCAGGAGCATCGCCGTGCTCGTGCCCTGCGCCATGTGCTGGGAAAAGCCGAAAAAGAGGACGAGGATGGGAACAAGGACAATCCCCCCGCCGACGCCGACCATCCCGCTCAAGACGCCGACCAGCAGGCCCGTGACGATGAAGGCGATGGGATTCATTCTACTCGATGGGCTCCACGATCACGGCTTCTTCCGCCGTCAGGGTCACGGCGGCCTTCAGGGGATCGACCCGGATCGGGCATTGGGAGTCCGTGCAGCGCGCGCAGTATTTGCGCCGGCACGGATCAATATGAACGTGCACCTCGCCTTCAAGACCCGCGGCCGCGATGAGCTTTTTCTCGAAGCGCTCGGTGTCATCGTGCGCCTCGGCCACGGGGAGATACTCGGGGACGACGAGGTGGATGTCCACGTGCGTGTAGCGCCCGGAGCGAATCGCGCGCAGGCCGTGCACCGTGATCACGCCGGTCTCATTCACGCCCTTCTTGAGCATCGCGGCGAGACCGGCAACGATCGAATCGATCGTCCCCACGTCTTCCTCATCGAGCAACGCCGCGGCCGATTGGCGCACCAGACCGAAGCCGGTCTTGCCGAGCAGGAGGGCGACCGCGATCGCCGCGACCGGATCGAGCCAGTGAAAGCCCGTGACTGTCACGAGCATGAGGCCGCAAAAGATGCCGCCGGTCGTGTAGAAGTCGGAGAGCACGTGATGGCCGTCGGCTTCGAGCGTCTTGGACTTAAGCCGCCGGCCCATGCTCAATAAATACCATCCGAGCAGGCCGTTCAGCGCGCCCGCGCCGAGGCTGATCATCATGCCCGTGCCGAGGCTCTTAAGCTCGACTCCGCGCACGAGCGCCAACGCCGATTCGTAGATGATGACGAGCGCCGCGAGCGAAATGAGGCCGCCCTCGAACGCCGCGGCGAAGAACTCCATCTTCCCGTGCCCGTACGGATGGTTCTTGTCCGCGGGCTGCCCCGCGAAGATCACCGCCCCGAGGCCGAAGGCGGCGGCCGCGACGTTGACGACGCTCTCGAGCGCGTCCGACTGCAGCGCCATCGAACCCGTCAGCCAATACGCGGCCGCCTTCAGGCCCAAAATCACGATCCCGCCGAGGAGAGAAATGGAGATCGCGCGAACGCGCTCTCGCTGGGCGCAATCCGAGGCGGTCATTTATTCCAGGACGAGGAGCTGCCCGCCGACGTGGCCCGCGTGCATGGGGCAGTAGATGCGGAAGATGCCGGCCTTGTCGGCCGTGAACTCGACGACCTTGGTGTTAGCACCTTCTTTATTATCCACCGACGCCTCGGTGCCGGCGATGCCCTCGATCGCGAAGGCGTGGACTCCCGATGGCGCGGTGTTGACGAGCGTGATCTTGACCTTGTCGCCCTTTTTGACGACGAAGAAAGACGGGCTCCAAATCTTGTTGCCTTTGACCTCGATGTTCACCGACTTGAACTCGCGAACCGCGGCGGCGGGCGCCTTGGTCTCGACAGCGTGGGCGGCGACGGCCGCCGCCAGGACGAACGATGCGGCAAGAATATGTTTCATTGCAAACCTCCGAACCGCCGATCGGGGCGGCCTGAGTTGATCATAGACCATCGGCTGGACGCGCGGCAAGGGAAGCGGTAATATCCCCCCGTGACCGATCCGCTCCGTACTCTGCGCCTTCTGTTCCGCGAGAAGTTCGGCGCGGACGCCGGCGCGCTTGTCCCCGTGCGCGCCGAGGGTTCAAACCGAAGAATCTACCGATTGACCGGCGGGAAGGCGTCCGCCATAGGCGTGCTCAACGATGACGCCAAGGAGAATCGCGCCTTCATCGAGTTCTCCAAGCATTTTCGCAAAGAGGGCATCCCCGTGCCCGAGTTTTACGCCGAAAACGACGGGACGACCGCCTATCTCGAAGAAGATCTCGGCGACACGACCTTGTTCCAGTTCCTCGGCAAGCGCCGAAGCCCTTTGGGCTTTCCAAAAGATGTCGTCTCCGCCTACCAAGACGTCGTGCGCTGGCTTCCGAAGATGCAGATCACGGCCGGAGCGACCATCGACGACCGCTGGTGCTACCCGCGCAAGAGCTTCGACAGGCAGTCGATGCTGTGGGACCTCAATTATTTCAAGTACTACTTCCTGACCCTCGGCGGCATTCCGTTTCATGAAGAAAAGCTGGAGGAGGACTTCTCGGTCTTCGCCGATTACCTCCTCGCCGCCGACCGGCGCTACTTCCTGTGCCGCGACTTCCAGTCGCGCAACGTCATGCTCAAGGACGGCAAGCCCTATTTCATCGACTACCAGGGCGGCCGGCGCGGCGCTTTGCATTACGATATCGCGTCGCTTTTATACGACGCGAAGGCGGACGTCCCGTTCGAGCTCCGGGACGAACTCCTGGATCTTTATATGACGGAGGCGGGGAAGCACGCCAAAATCGACAAGGCGGAATTCAAAAAATTATTTCCCGGCTTCGTCCTCATCCGCATCATGCAGGCCATGGGCGCCTACGGCCTGCGCGGCTTCCATGAGAAAAAGCCTCTTTTCCTGCAGAGCATCCCCTACGCGATCCGCAACATCGAGCGCGTCCTCGTAACCTCCGGCCTGCCGATCGAAGTCCCCGAGCTGATGGGCGTGTTCAAGAGACTCGTCGGCTCGTCGGCGCTGCGGCAATTCGGCTCCGCGAAACTGAAGCTGACGGTGAGAATCCAGAGCTTCTCGTACAAGAACGGAATACCGAAAGATGAGAACGGCCACGGCGGGGGTTATGTGCTCGATTGCCGCTGTCTGCCCAATCCCGGCCGTCTGCCGGAGTTCAAGGCCCACAGCGGCCTCGACGGGCCCGTCGTCGCGTATCTCTCCAAAGAAGACGGCGTCGACCGTTGGGCGCGCTCGGCCTTCTCCTTGATCGATCAAGCCGTCGAAAACTACGGACGCCGCAACTTCACCGATCTGTTCGTCGCCTTCGGCTGCACCGGCGGCCAGCACCGCTCCGTCTACCTGGCCGAGCGCCTCGCCAAGCATCTGCGCGACCAGGGCGTGTCATGCGTCGTCACCCATCGTGAATCCAAAAACTGGCCCAAGACATGAAGGCATTGATCCTGGCGGCCGGCGTCGGCTCGCGGCTCAAGCCGCTCACGGACGATCTCCCGAAAGCCCTGATCCCCGTCGGCGGCGTGCCGATGCTTGAGCGCGCTTTGGTCCGGCTCAAGGCGGCCGGCGTGAAGTCCTTCGTGGTCAACGCCCACCATCACGCGCAAAAGATCGCGGATTTTTGCGCGGGACTTTCCCGCCGATACGGCGTTCCCGTGTCCGTGTCGCGCGAAGACGACCTTCTGCTCGACACCGGCGGCGCGATCAAGAAGGCGTCGGCGCTTCTGCGCGGACGCGAAGCATTCTTCGTCCACAACGCGGACGTGCTGAGCGACCTCGACCTGCGCGCGCTGATCAAGGCGCATGCGGACGCCGGCGCCTTGGCCACCTTGTCGGCGCGCAACCGCGACTGCGGCCGCGCCTATCTCTTCGACTCGAAAGGCCGCTTCACCGGCCACGATCGCGGCGAGAGCGGCATCACCTGGGCCAAGGGCCCGGTGCCCAACGCCTCGCGCCTCGCCTTCGACGGCATCCATCTGATCGCGCCGGAATTTCTCGATAAAATAACGGAGAGCGGGGTTTTCTCGATTACGAAGACCTATTTGCGCCTCGCCGCCGCCGGCGCCGATCTCCGCGCTTTCCGCGCGGACGCGTGGGCCTGGCATGACATCGGCACGTCCGAGAAGCTCGCGGCGGCGCAAGCCTGGGCTGTTAAAAGTATAGGCGGATGAAAAAAGCCTCTACGGCCAATAGCTCAAGCGGGCAGCAACGCGAGCTTTAGGCCCACCGCTCCTACTAATTGTCGCAGGCTATGCAAGTGGGGATTGCCCGATTTTGAGAGCATCCGAAAGAGATGCTCTCTGTTGAGATGAGTTTTTCCGGCCAGTCGGCGTATGCCGCCATGAGCCTCCGCCACATCGCGCAACGCGACAAGGAAGGTCGCCTCGTCGTCCTCCAGACATTTGCTCAGATATCGGGCGGCGAACTTAGGATCTTTCAAGCGGCGCAGGAGATCCTCACGGTAGCTCACCGACGGTTTGACCGGTAATTTCATCTTCTCGTCCTCCGTAAATAATCCTGCCAAAAGGCCTGGGCCCTCCGAATATCCGCTGGCTGCCGTTTCTTCTCGCCGGCATGAAGCAGAATGACGATCATCTCGCCATCCTTGCCGTAATAGATCCGGTAGCCAGGACCCACATCGATCTTGAACTCAAAAACGCCTTCTCCCACAGACTCGGCATCGCCAAAAAGACCTCGCCGAATGCGAACAAACCGAACAGCCACGATCTGCTGCAGCGTGGCATCCAGGGAATCCAGCCACTCCTGGAACGGGCGCTTCTGAGAAACCGTTTGGTAGTATCGAATCTCGACCGGGGCAATATCCACGCGATCACCTCCCTACTGTAGCTCAAAAGCTACTAAAGATCAAGGGCTTGCTTGAGGCCACCCTCAACCGAACGGCGCGTTCTGCCGGACTCTCAGCGACAAGCAACAGTCCAAGGCCTCGACCAGCCGCACGATCGTGCTCCAGCGAACGTCGGCCCCCGATTCGGCTTTGGCGACGTGCGACTGAACCATTCCCGCTTTTTCGGCCAATTGCCGCTGCGTCAAATGCCGCAGTCGGCTTAAGCGCCTCAGGAGCACGGGCCAAGTCCAGTCGAGCCCGCCTTCCGGGGACCAAAAACCCTGCCCGTCGATCGGCGGCTTCCAGGCGCGCAGATCATCCCGGATTCTGGCCAACGCTTCGGCGTGATTCGTCACCGTTCCTCCTGATCTACGACGATAGATAATGACTTGGTCCAGACCACGTCATTATCTATCCTTGTAGATCGGCTGTCCCATAGCGTCTCTATCAGACGATCGACCCCCCTCAAAAGTTCCCTGAATTCCCGCCATCGTGGTAGAATGCACCCGTGGAAGAACCCCGCCCCACCCCGCCCGAACGCGACGAACCCAAGGAAGCGTTTCCCCCGCGCCCCAAACTCGTCGGCCGGCCCAAGGGCCACGAATTGCCGATCCCCTGGGTGCGCCTGCGCTCGACGGCGTCCGGCCACCAGCTCTACAAGCGCATGCTCGGCGAGGTCGATCCGAAAGCGCGCCCGGGCGACATGGTCGCGGTCTACGACCGCTTCGACGCCCCGTACGGCGTCGCGCTCTACAACCCGCGCAGCCTCATCGCCCTGCGCCTGCTCACGCGCGGCGTCGGCGCCTTCGATCCCGACGCGTTTTTTAACGAGCGGATCACGACGGCGGTCGCCTTCCGGCGCAAGATACTCGACCTCGACGCGCGCACCGACGCCTACCGGATCGTGCACGACAACGGCGACGGCCTGCCGGGGCTTGTCGTCGACCGCTACGGCGACTGCATCGCGCTTGAGTTCTACTCTCTCGGCATGTACAAGCAGGCCGCGCGCATCGAGCGCGCGCTCAAAATTCATTATCCGAACGCCCGTTTCTTCCACCGCGCCTCGCCCCACACCCAGAGCATGGAGGGCTTCAAGCTCGAAGCGAATATGGGCACCGGCACGCGCGTGAAGGAAAACGGCGTCACGTTCGTCGTGGACCCCTCGACGGGCTACAAAACCGGCTTCTTCACCGACCAGCGCGAAAACAGGGCGGCGATCCTGCCGTTTGTCAAAGGCAAGAAGGTCCTCGACGTGTGCTCCTACACCGGCGGCTTCGCGCTGTACGCGAAGAAACTCGGCGGCGCCGAGGAAGTCACCGCGGTCGAGCTCGACCCCGACGCGGCCGCGATCCTCAAGATGAACGCCAACGCGAACCAGGTGCGCATCGACACCGTCTGCGCCGACGCGTTCCCCTATCTGCGCCAGGCCGCGATGAACGCGCGCCGCTACGGCCTCATCGTCCTCGACCCATACAAGCTCATCGCCAACCAGGAAGGCTACGCTCTCGGCCGCCAGAAGTACATCGACTTAAACCGCCTCGGCATGGTGCTGCTCGAGCCGGGCGGCATACTCGTCACCTGCTCCTGCTCCGGCATGCTCTCCTGGGACGAGTTCCTGCAGTTCGTGCGCACCGCCGCCGGCTCAGCCGGGCGCCGCGTGCAGGTCTTCCGCAAAAGCGGCGCGGGCCCCGACCATCCCTTCACCGCGGACCATCCCGAAGGAGAGTACCTCAAAGTCCTTTGGTGCCGCGTCCTCTAGCATTTTATCGGGAGACGGCTATACTAGCGGCATGCGAGCCCTCGGGCGCCTCCTCGTCTGCGCCTTTGTTTTAACGGGCGCGGCCCGCGCGGGCGTGGTCGAAGTGGTCCCCGCTCTCGACGTCTCCCTGGCTCCGACGCCCATCGTGCTTCAGCTCCAGAATGACCTCGCGGCCCTGAACCCGAGCCTCGCGGTTACCGCCCTGGCCCCATCGGCACTGTTATCGAACATCTCGGCCGCCGCGCAAAGGCCGCCCGCCGCCGCGGCTCAGGTTCAGAGGGCGAACGCCCGGCTCCGCGTGCAGTTCGCCCAGCAGGTCCTCGGTCGCTATGAACCCGGAGAGTTCGCGAAGCTCCCCGAGGCCGAGCGCGACGCCGCTCTCGCCGAGCTGTGGGACGGCTGGAGAGCCCGCGGGCTCGTTGCGGAGCCGGAAAGCCCGAGCCCGGCCGACCGCCTCATCCTCGAGGGCGTCGAGGATAAGTCGCTCACCTCCGCGAACAAGAGCATCTTCCTCGGCGTCGCCGTGCTCGGCTATCCGCTGGAGGACGCGCTGTGGCTCACGCGCACGCGCATCTCCGACGCCCTCGAAGAAAACACGCTTCATTATCCGGAGGGGCAGCGCTGGACGACCGCCGATCACACCCCGGAGTTCCTCGGCATCAGCAAACGCGCCCAGGGCCTCGTCGACGCGTGGGGCGCCGCGGCCGCGTACGCGAAGCAGATCATCGCTCAAGTCCGCGCGGGCTCGAACATCTTGCCGAAAAACGCCGCCGCGCCGGCCGCCGCCGCCCAGTTCGCGCGTCTAGCCGCGGAGCTGCTTGCCCGCGGCGACCACGAGGCGCTCGCCTATCTCGCGGGCGCGGACCCGACCTTCACCGCCTTTCTGCTCGACGCGCGCAAGCCCGGCTACTACCTGTACAACGGCGAGGCCACCGTCATCGGCCGCATCCTGAAAACGGACGCGGTCGCGCGCATGGGCCTGCGCCGCGTCCAGCATCTGGACGCAAGCCTGCCCGGCGTCTCCGCAACCTACCTGTACCGTCCCGCGCGCGTCGTCGAGCGGCTGCGCGAGATCCAAGGCGAGCCCGGCGGCCCCGACTCAGACGAGACAAAAACGCGCCTCGCAGCCTACATCGGGCGCCTGACGCCGCTTACGCCGGCCGCGCATCCGATCCATCCGACGTCCCCGTTCACGTTCGCCGAGGCGTCCACCCTTCCCGGCTCCGCGCTCGAAACGCCGGAGAACAGGCTGTCGTTCTACAAGAATGCGGCGGGAACGCCCTTCCGCTACGATCTGGCCTTGCCCGCCGCCTCTCTGCGCGCGCGCCTCGCCGCTGGCGAGCGGCACGCGACGCTTGACGAGGCCCGGTGGAAGGCGCTCGCAAGGCTGTTTAAGGCATCGCCCGCGCTGACGAAATTCGGAGGCGAGGTCCGGCTCGTCTCCGAGGCCTACCAGACGCGCGGCCGGCTCGTAGCGCCCTCAGGCGACGGCCGCGGCGTCCTCGTCCAACTCTTCTTGCTCGACGAGCTCACCCGTCTCGAACGCACGGAACCGACGAAGCTCCCGGCCTTCGTTCGCTTCGCGGCGGCAGCGCTCGACGGCGCTATCGCGGGCGCTTGACCGCGCGAAGAGTCGCGCGCGTCTTGTAGTCGCTGCGAATGACGCTCACGAGGTAGGGCGCGAAGCCGTTGAGCGGTACTGTCGCACCGGCGACCGTCAGCTCCAGATCGACTTTCTGCCCGCTCCAGATGCAGCGCATGCCCTTGGGGCAGGGGCTGTTGATGAAGCCGGTGATCCGAATCGAGGCGTCGGTTCCCTTCAAGTCGGCGCGCTGCCCCTTGCGCAGAACGAACTCTTTGCCGAGCTCGGCCGTGATCGTCTTCGGCGCCGGAGAGGCCTGGGCGGCGGCCGCCGCGAAGAGGAGGCCACAGACGAGACCGACGCCGACAATGGTCGAAATTCGAATCTTTTCCCGGGCCATAGCCCACAGTACAAAAATACGGTCGGCTCCGCCGCCGCAAACAAGGTAGTATGTCCCATGCTCAAAAGGAGCCCAATCCCGACGCTCCTCGCGGCCGCCGCCATGATCTCCGCGGGCTGCGCCTCGCCGCTGATGCGCGCGGCCAAGACCGGGGACACCGCCGAGGTTCGCGCGCTCCTCAACCGCGGCGCCGACCCGAACGCCGACAAGAACGTGCCGATGTTCGGCTTGATGTCCCCGCTGTTGATGGCCGCCTACTACAATCACCCGGAAGCGGCGCAGGCCCTGCTCGAGGGCGGCGCCGACATCAATCAGCGCTGCCCCCGCCTGCCGATGACGCGCGGCTGCGAAAGTGCTGTCGGCTGCGCGGTGGCCGGCGGACACTCCCTGATGCTCGACTTCCTGATTTCGCGCGGCGGCGTGGTGACCCAGCGCGATATCGACACGGCCCAAGGTGCTGGCCATGCGGCCATGGGCCAAGTCCTCGCGCGGGCGTTTGCATCACAGAAGGCTCAGGTCCGTCAACGCCTGGCCAGCACCCCGGACGCCGCCTCTGTCCGGCGCGATCTTCGCTCCATCGTGGATTTCCCCCAGCATCAGCTCAAGGCGCGCCCTCAGGATTACGCGCTGATCGTCGCCATCGAAAAATATTCGAAGGTGCCCGAAGCGCTGTACGCCGAGCGGGACGGGCAAGCCATGCGCCGGCACCTGATGGCGCTGGGTTATGCCGAAAAGAACATCGTCCTGCTTGCCGGCGCTCAGGCGACCTCATCGGGTCTTCAAAGCTATCTTGACGAATGGCTGCCGCGCAACGTCAAGCCGGACTCTTCGGTTGTTTTCTACTACTCCGGCCACGGCGCCCCCGACCCGGCCACAGGCCAAGCCTATCTGGTGCCATGGGACGGCGATCCGATGTTCCTGCAGTCGAGCGCCTACTCGCTCAAGCGCCTTTACGCCTCGCTTCAGAAACTCCCGGCGCAGGAAGTGACCGTCGTCTTGGACGCCTGTTTCTCGGGCTCAGGCGGCAGGTCCGTGCTGCCCAAAGGGGCGCGCCCGCTGGTCAGTCATGCCACCGAAGGCGTCGCGCCGGGAACAAACCTCGTCGTCTTTGCGGCATCCTCCGGCGAACAGATCACCGGCTCTCTCGATGAGGAGGGGCACGGGATCTTCACCTACTATTTTCTCAAGGGCCTGGGCGGAGAGGCCAAGGACGGCCAAGGACGCATCAGCGCCCGCGGCCTCTATGACTACCTCAAGCCCCGCGTCGAGGAAGAAGCCCGCCGCCAGAATCGCCTCCAGACACCGGCACTTTTGGGCGCGACAGAACACCGCACGTTGGCATCGTTCTAAGTCGGCGACCCCGTAGGACCCTCGCGCCCTCAGTGCTGGGTCTTTTGACCCTGTTCAAGCTCCCGGCAAGCCCTTAAACTAATCAGGTGATGCGACACGTGTTCCGAAAAGCCGCCGCGGCCCTGATCGCCTCGGCCCTCGTTCTGGCCGCCCCCGGCGCGCGCGCCTATGCCCAGGCGATTCGCGGCGCCGCACAGGGCGCGTCAGCCGCCGTCCCCCTTGTCCCGCCCTTAGGCAGCCCAGCCGTCGGTCTGAACGCATCGGTGGGCCCCGCTCCGCTCGGGACGTCCGCCGCAGACCAATTCCGCCTCCCCACCTTGCCGGCTCTCTCGGCCTTGGAGGCCGCCGTCTCCGCGCAACCGCTCCAACACGCGGCTGTCCCGGCCACCCCCCGGCACGGCACGCGCGCCGTTCCCTCCGGAGAGAGCCCTCAAAAGCAGGAAGTCCTCCGCACCGAGCTTGCCCAGGAAGTCGCCCGTCTCAAAGAAGAGGACCTCCTTGAGAAGGAGCGCACGCTCGATCGACTCTTCGCCGCCCGACAAACCACGAGCGGCACCGCCGCTCTGCCGGCGCATGCTGCCGTCAGACCGCCCGACCCCGGCCGAAGCGTCCGCGGCCGCTGGTCCCGGCTGGAGCCCCTTCACCGCGTCGCTTCCGCGACCGCCGCCTTATCGCTCATCGGTTACGGCATGCATCGTCTGATGATGGACCCTGTCCGCTCGGCCTTTTACTCCACGATCCTCAAACAAAGGCCTCTGATCCCGTACGAACTATTCGACCGCGGTAGCTTCAATGACTTCCTCACCGTTCCCGTGGCGGCCGCGATAGTCTATCTCCTCGGCCTCTCCTTGCGCTCGATCGGACTCTCCCTGTCCACTGTCAGCATCGGCCGTCAAAGTCTGCGCGACGGCTACCGGCATGTGGTGATGTGGTTTATGCCCGCGCTCTCCATCTGGTATGAGATCTCTCAGGGACCCGGCTTCGATTTCATGGACGTGATCATGTACCTGGCCGGCGCCGCGCTCGTCGCCCCCGTCCAGTACCTCCTGTGGTGGCCGCGCGCCGACGGCCGCGATGAAGATCACGTCTGCGACGTAATCCCACTCCTCATCCCACTCCTCGCCATGACCGCCATCTTGGGCGGCTTCATCACCTTATGCTGCATCGAGGAGTTCCGCCTCCCGCTCGCCCTCCTCCTGGCCGCCGGCGCCTTCTTCACGCTCCGGCCTGATCCGCGCGGCCCCCGCAGAGGATGACTGAAAACATTGATAAAATCTTCCCGTTGAACGCCCTGGAATACGCGGTCGAGAATCCGGGCAGCCCCAAGGTGGCGGCTGCGCTTTCTCTCATCTTCCCGGGACTCGGGCAGGCCTACAGCGGGCGGGTTCTTCGGGCCGTCTTGATCGGGCTCACGACCCCGCTGCTCTTTTTTTCCTGGCCTATCGGCGTGGCGGAAGCCTACTTCATCGCCCCTCAAATGGCGACGCGGCGACAGCGCCTCATCTGGATGGCCGCTTACGGGGCCTGCGCGCTCTGTCTGGCGCTGTTGTTCCTGGTCGCGATGATCGGCGCATAAGAACACAACAGAGGAGAAACCATGCTGAACCAGATGATCCTTGCCGTATCCCTCGCCCTCACCCCCAGCCTCCAGGCAAAGAACACCGCCCTCGTCGGAACCTGGGAAAAGGACGGCGTGTTTTACGCGGAACTCAAAGCCGACGGTTCCGGCACGGTGGAGGATCAACCCATCACCTGGAGCACTCTGGGCCGGATGCTCTTCCTGACCCACCCCGATGGCGCCACGGAGACTTTAGCCTTCACGCTCAAGGGAGACTCCCTGCAAGTCCTCAGCGACGGCAAGCTGACCGACTTTTCTCGCGGCAAAGGGGGCTCGAAAAAATCCCAGGCCTCTCCAAAAAAGAAAGAACAGGCCCGAGACGACTCCGGCCAGCTCGCCGCGCTTCTGACCTCCTCGCCTTGGTGCTCTTTCACCTACAACAAGATCTCAGGCGCATCCAAGCAAGAACGCATCGTGTTCAGGCCCAACGGCACCTGGGGTTCCGGCAGCCGCGCCGAGAGCTACTCGAGTGGACAGTACGGCTCTGCCGCGGGACAGAGAGACTCCGCGGGAGGCGGCCGCTGGGAAGCTCGTGGCGCGCGGTTGTTCTTATCCGAAGGAAGCGCTTCTCTCGAGGACGCCGGGCTCTCGGTGACCAGGAACTCCAACGGCTATCCCATCCTGCGCTCAGGCAAGAAGGAGTATTCGCAATGCGACTGAATCTCGGCATCTGCTAGACTTCGGCATGCGCATCCTGATCTCGATCGTCATCGCGGTTGTATTCGGCTACGGGTCGTCCGCGCTGCTGGCGCGATGGCTGGGCGACCGGCCGCATGCCTCTGCGGCGCGGGCTTTCGGAGTGAAGGCCTCCCGTTGGCTCGGCATCGTCACCGCGCTTCTGATCGCCGCTTGGGCGGGGAGCTACATGCGGAACGCGACCGACTCCTCGGGCTGGGTCGCGATCGCCGGGCTCGGCTGGATCGTCATCTCGCCGCTCGCGGGCTGCGCCGCCTGCGGCCTCACTCGGCCTTTCCTTCATCTCGCGGCCTACGGCTACCTGTCGATCTCTGGGCCAGGCCCCGGCCAAGCTTCGCCGCCTCCCCAGCCCGCCGCGACCACGCCGCCAAAGACTCCGCCCGCCGCCGTTAAACGCCGAGGCCTGCTCTACGTCGCCCTCGCCTTCGGCGCCATCGGAATCTACTATTTGGCGGCCAACGCCCTGATGCTCAAGCAGGTAGCGACGCACGGGCGGAACATGGAGGCCCTCGCGACCCTGCGGATTCGCATCGATGAGTACAAGAACAAGAACGGCCGCCCTCCGGAGAGCCTCGCCCTCGTCGGCCCGGTGCCGGCGCTCGAGATCTGGGCGTGCAGCAAGCCGGGCTCGGGCCTGCACCGTCATCCACGCAGCGCCAAGGTGCTCCTCGCTGGAGAGCCCGGCGCGCCCGACCTAAACACCCGCGACGCGGGCGCGTGGGCTTACGATCCCTCCACGGGGCACGTCTTCATCGCCTGCCTGGGCTACGACCGAAAGTTCGGGCGCCATCCCTACAATCAATACTGATCAGAACCGGACGAGTTCCTGATCGCCTTGCCCATGCAGGACCGGCTCTTGGTCCCGATTCTGGCGCCGCGCGGCGTCCTGCACCTTGGGCTTGAGATAGTCGTGGAGACTTCGGGCCGTGACCGCCCCCGAGCCGTCCTTGGCCGCGCCGCCTAGCCCTTTAAGGAAAAAATAGGTGAAGGTGCCATGCCCCTGGTCATCCAGCGTGCTGGTGATCTGCTCGCCCGCCGCTGCGGCAAACACGGTCAGGTTCGGCGGAACGGCCGTTGTATCCGCCTTCATGACAAGAGGCCGCGCTCCCTTGGCGAGAACGGAGCGGCCGCCCGCACCCGAGAAACAGGCATCCATGACCACGAACACCTCCTTGGCCTTGAGCGCCGAGAGCTTCTCATAGAGGCGCGGCACGGGATAGCCGGTGTTCTCAAGAAAGTTGGGGTCTCCGTCGTAGGGCAGCAAGTACGAACGGCCGCTGACCGAGTCCGGAGCGCCGTGGCCCGAAAAGTAGAAGAAGACGCGGCTGTCGGCGTCGGCGTTGCGCGGCAGCCAAGTCTCCACGAACTTCTCGATGGCCTTATAGCCCGCTTTTTCCCCGCTCAAGTGCACCACATTCCGGCTCGGAAAGCCCAGCGCCAGCAGGTGGCGCTTCACCGCCTCGGCGTCCCGCTCGGCGAACTGCGCCTCGGGGATGTCCGAATACTTCCCGATGCCGATGATGACGGCGAGGTCATGGGGCCGCTCGACGGCTCCGGGGTAGGACGGATTGTCCACGTCCGACGTGAACGCTGGCGCCGCCGGCGGAGTCGGACGGCCCGCGACGGCCGCCTGCACGGCCGTGACGAGATCCTCGGCGCTCACCCCGCCCGAAGCGGACAATGTCTCCGAGCGCCGCTTGAGCGCGTTCATGGCGCGGGCGAAGTCGAGGGCGGACTCCTTGCTCCAAAAGTAGAGGCCGATATTGTCGCACTGCGGCCCGAGCGCAACGGCCCATTGCCAAAGCGAGTTGGAGTACTCCGTGACGGGGAGGTCGTCGAGGTAGTCCAGGCCGCAGACGGTCTCGACGGGCGCCCCCGCGTCGTCGAGAATATTGCGGTAGCGGACATAGTTCAAGACCAGCGCCTTGTCGCGCAGGTCGTACTTGAACCCCCCCTTCAGCGTGGCGAAGGCGAAGCCCGCCGTCTCGATGCGGGCCGTCTTAAGCTGGTTGATGGCCAGGCGTCGTGCTTCGATGGGAGACAACGAGCCGATATCGGCCGCCGGATGATACTTCACGACCGACATGCATCCACTGAGGAGCGCCATTGCGGCCAGGAGAGTCCAAAAGGCAGGACACCGAGAGAAGCTCCCCATAAAAGAGTCCCCTCGCAACGACTTGGCCACTGCAGACTCAATCTCGGTTAAAAGCGAAACGCCAGATTCCGACCAAACCCGCGGCCATGATCAGGCACCCCAGCAGCTGCGCCGCCGAGCCCAGGCCCACGTCGTGGAGCAGCAGGCCCGTCGTCTCCAACAGATAGGTCCAATCATGCTCGCCGCTGCCGACCAACTCCAATTGCTGGGCGCGGGCGTCGGCCATGTAACGGCCGATGCCGATGAAGTTCTGGCCGAACCAAACAAAGGCCGCGCAAGCCGAGACTCTTTGTTTGCGCCGCCCGAAGTGGGCCAGCGCCGCCAACGGCATCAAGAGCTGCATCAGCGTGCCGCCGAGCACCATGAGGAATCGGATGCCCAGCAGGCCGAAGATCGGATGCCCCGCCTCGTGGAAGGCTAGGTTCACCATGTCGAGCAGCCAAAGATTCTCCAGCCAAGGCCGGGCCGCGGCCAGCAAGGCGAAGAGGACGAAGAGGGCGAACAGGAAGCGCCGGTCGGACCAAGGGAGAGACTGAGGAGCGAGGGGAAACGGCTCGGACGCCGTTGCAGGCGCAGCCGGTTTGTGCTCCGGCAGGATGAAGACTTCCTGGCAGACCCGGCAGAACAACGATTCGGCGGGATTCTCGTTGCCGCATACCTGGCACTTCATCTTTCGTAAGCTTCCAGGAATTTTTGAAAGTCCAAATTGGCTGCCCGAATCCGACGCTCTTCAAAACGGAAAGGGCCTTTTATTCGAGTTTTTATTTGGCCAACTGAATACGGCCAAAGGCGAGAAGCGGCTCTTGCCGAAAGAAGCATTCGACGAAGCCGCTCGTGAAGCCTTGAATCGGCCCAAGACACGATCTCTCAAAGACCGAGTCCTCTTCGCCCAAGAGTGCCGACAGAAACTGCCGGATTTCCCCGCTTTGACACGCAGAGACATCGCCAAGCAACTCGGCGTGACGACGGCCCGCCTCAACCAGATTCTGCGCTCAACCCTGAAGAGAAATTCCAGTCACGACCCGTGACGGATTTATCCTGACCCCTCGTTTCCATCAATGAACGGCGCCCCCACGGACCGCCGCCGCGCCGCCAGCGCTCACCCCCGCTTCTCAAGCTCCTTTTCCAGCTCTTCAACGGTGGGGAGCACGCCCTTGAGATCGGCCGGCAGGGACTCCACGAGCTTGGTTTCCCAGTGCGCGACGCCGATCGGCTTCTGGATGCCGCGCAGAGCGTATTCGACCATGAGTTTCTTCTTCTCTTTGACCAGGAGAAGTCCGATGGTCGGTTTATCTTCTGGATGACGCAGCAGATCATCCACGGCCGAGAGGTACATGTTGATTTGGCCCAAGAACTCGGGCTTGAAAGGCACGGCCTTGAGCTCGACGACCACGTAGCATCGCAGCTTAAGATGGTAGAAGAGCAGATCCACGTAGAAGTCGTCGTCGCCTATTTCCAGGTGGACTTGGCGCCCGACAAAGGCGAAACCCGTTCCCAATTCCAACAGGAACTTCTGAATGTGGTCCACCAAGGACTGCTCAACTTCCCTTTCGCGGCGCGTATCGGCCGTTCCGAGAAAATCGAAAAGGTAGGGGTCCTTGAAGACTTGGGCGGCCATGTCGGACTGAGCCGGCGGGAGAAGTTCCTTAAAATTGCTCAGGGCCTTCCCTCGCCGCGCATGGACGCGTCCCTCGATTTGCAGCACCAAGATCGGCTGGGACCAACCGTTGCGCAAGGTTTCCTGCGCGTACCATAGCCGCGTTTTGGCGTCGCCAAGGCGTTCAAGAAGTGCGATGTTCTGGCGCCAGGGCAATCGTGCAACGACCCGTTGCACGATTGAGGCGTCGGGCCAGGCAGCGGCGAAGGCCCGCATGTATTTGAGGTTCCGCGGCGAGAATCCTGTCATCTCAGGATACGCCTCGCGAAGGTCCTGGGAAAGGCGGTCGATCACCTTCGAGCCCCACCCTTTCTGATCTTGACGCTCAAGGATCGCTCGTCCCATGTCCCAGTACAAGGAGACCATCGCGACGTTCGCGGAAAAAATGGCCCGCTGCCTTACTTGCCCGATCCGCCGTTTCAAAGCGGAGAGCATTTCAGCATAGCCACCCGGCATTCCCGACGCCGGCAACGCGACGGGGAAAGACGCCTCGTCTCGCGAACGCCCGCGGACTTTCCTCACATTCTTAGAAGCCATGCCGCATCCTACAAAAAACGAAAAGCCCTCCCGAAGAAGGGCCTCGTTCCGTCCACGTCTAAATTCTGCCCGGATTGGACAAACTTCGCAACTGGCTACGAGACGCTGAAAGCATATTCCGCGGAATTGCCGCACTGAATTCAGTGGAATCCATTCGCACGCAATTAGCAGCGCCTGCGAACGAACAAACCCCTGTCAGGACTTGGAGTCGAGTTCGAAGCCGATCTTCCGCCGAGTCGACTCAGGCGGGTCCATGAGATCTCGGAGCGACGAGAACAGCTGCTCGATGTCTCGGTCGTGTCCGAGGAATTTGTGCTCCAATTCCTCGAGCCGGGTCAGAGCGGTCGTCCGCCATCTCTCACGAGTCTTGGCGTAGACGAAGGGCAGGTGCCCCCCGAGGGCGGAGCGCCGGGATGGTGCCGCATTTTGCGGCACCACCCTCTCCGCCTCCTCGACCGTCAACTGGAACAGTCGTCCGGAAAGCGCTCCCGATTCCTCCGAACTTGCTCGCGAAGGCGCTTAGCCGTGACGCCGTAGAGCTCCGCCAACTGCGCATCGAGCATGACGCGCCGTTTGCGGATCGTGAGGATGCGCGGTTGAATCCGCGTCAGAAGCGCCGGAAGGGTGGCCATCACTCTATATACGAGGACCACAAAAAGTTCCATCTGAAAAGAGAAAAGCCCTCCTTTGACATTCTCTACCAGGAGCTTCCTCCGCACAAGCAACGGGAGCTTCTGGCCTTCATCATCCAGAGCGTCATCGTGCGACCGACGCACATAGAAATGGCCCTCTTTGGGAGGGCCAGTCTAGAGCGATTCACCCTTACTGGCGGGGTGTTCGCGGGGAGACAAAATTGGCTGCACGAATCCGACGCTCATCAAAGTTTTTTCTTGCTCCTATTCGAGTTCCCCTGCAAAGTCATCATTGGGCAGAAGGGAAAGAAATATATCGTCGCCTGTTTGATATAATAGCGCCGCAGGGGAGCTCGAGACATCGGGCTGAGAGGGCCTTAAGAGGCCGACCCTAATAACCTGATCTGGGTAATTCCAGCGGAGGGACGATGAAAGAGATACTCATGCCGTTCGCGTTCTGCGGACGGCTTTTTTTATTCCTACTGCTCCTCGCCGGACGGCTGCAGGCCGCCCCGGCGGGCTTCGGCAGGGCCCCGTCGGCCGTTGAGTTCCGTGCGGGCCTCGAACAGGCCCGTCTGCCGCCGCCCCAAGCCGTCGTGCTGGACATGGACGGCGTGGTCGCGCTCAACAGCGGGTCGCTCTGGACCTATCACGGGCAAGAGTTCCTGCGAACCGTCGCTCCCGCCTGGGTCGAGGGAGACCTCAAGCACATCAAGTGGAAGAGCCTGCCGGAGGTTCACCGCTGGATCACGCAGAACCGCGGGGCGACGCTCGGGTACGAGGAATACGCGAGGCGGCGCGAAGAAGTGGCTTCCACGATCTACGGCACGCTCGCGGTGCTCGAGCCGACCTTGCTCGAGACGCGCGACGCTCTGGAAGCAGTCGGCGTGCCCGTGGCCCTCGCCTCGGCGAACACGCGATTCTCCGTGGACAGGATGATCGACCGGTTCCAGCTGAAAAGCGCCTTCGACGCCGTGGTCAGCTCCGACGAGCTGCCGCCCGATCAAAGAGCGCTCGGCAAGTCGCAGACGCACTTATTGGCCCTCCGGCGGCTGGGCGTCCCGCCGCACCGCGCCCTGGCCGTCGAGGACACGACCGCCGGCATCGAAGCGGCGCGCAAGGCCGGCTTGTTCGTCGCAGGTCTTCGAAACGGATTCAACGACCACGAGGACTTCTCCGCGGCCCACTTCGTCATCCGCAAGATTCGCGAGATCATCGCGCTGTTCCGACGATGAGGCTCCTCATACTTCTCGCCGGGCTGGCATGGTCCGCCGACACCGCCGTTCCCGGCCGCCATCACGCGCGCCTCGCCGACTTCGTCGGCACATGGGATATCCATGCGCGCTTCTGGCGGCGGCCCGAGACGGCGCCGCTGGAGAGCATCGGCACGGCCGAGCTCTGTCTCATCCTCGGCGGCCGCTTCCTCGAACAACGCCAAGAAGGCAGCCATCTCGGCAAGCCCACCTCCGGCATCGGCTATGTCGGATTCGACAGCGCAAAGAGACGGTATGTCTCGCTCTGGCTCGACGACCTCAGCACGGCCATCATGCGGACGGAGGGCCCGCCCGACCCCTCGGGCAAGACCATCCGCACCCGCGGGACGATCGACGATACCGCCGCAGGCGAGCCGCAGAGCATCGAGGAAGTGATGACGCTCGTCGGGCCCGACCGGTTCACCTACGAGGCCTGGATCGGCCCGTCCGGGGGCAAGCTCGCGCGCATCATGGAGATCGTCTACTCGCGCCGTCGGCCTTGAGCGCGGAATGGAAAATGAAAAGCCCTCCACCGCTGGAGGGCTTTCGACTGTTGGCGCCAACAGTTGCGTCAGATTTGGCTGCCCGAGTCCGACGCTCCTCAAAACGGGAAAGGCCTTTTATTCGAGTTTCCTTTCGGCATCCTCAACGTTACGAAGGGCGAGAAGCGTCTCCTTGCGCAAGAGTCATTCGTCGAGGCCTCGAAAGTCAGACTCCAGTGGCCGCGACCCAAGACCATCGCAGAGCGCCTGTGGCTGGCTCAAGAATGCAAACGGCTGCTCGACGACTTTCCCGCGCTGACCCGCAAACATCTTGCCACCCAACTCGGCATGACGACAGCGCGTCTCAATCAAATCCTAAATCTGCTTCGTTCAGCTTCGGGAGAGAAACTCCGCAATGCCGATTCGATTTAGCTTTTCGTGGTAGGCTTGGTTCGAATAATTCTTGAGGCAGTCGTAGCAGGCCGCAACGCAAGTGCATTTCTCGCAGATAGTCTTACTGGCGGAAGTCACGTCTGCCCAGTTGTTTAGCGCCTCTTCAACGAAGCCAGCGCCGCCGGGAGTCAGGTCGTATAAGATGATTTCTGTTCGCGGCCCCGCGCTCTTCTGTCCAAGCCAGCGCCAAGAGACGCCGATATCGTATGCCGTCT
>JAHFCE010000051.1 GCA_023249675.1 Elusimicrobiota bacterium
GGCTTGTACACCTGATCCGGAACCTGAACCTCGAGGTTCCATATCGCACCTCCGATGGAGTTCGGGTTGGCGTCAGGCAGAACGCCGCGAATGGCGGTATGGAGCTGCGTATAACGCAGACCGTGCGGCTGCTCCTCAAGCAGCTTGATAGCCGTCGCAACGATCTCGTTCTTGCTCGCCATTGTTCCTTTTCGTCTCTTCTTAATGGAGCCTAACTTCTTACTGAGTAGACCGCCGACCCTCGGCTGCAGCCACCGCGGGCCACTATCCGGAGAGTCTTGCCCCAAAGTGCTCGAAAATCAAGACGGCACCTGACGCTCCGAGGCCGTTGGCTGCGGGCCGCAGGCGATGTCTTGGCCCTCTGCAGCCAACGCCGGAGCGAGCAGTCACCAGAAGACATGGCAACTCCTGTGGAGTGAAGCCGATCACCGGCGACACCGGGGCGCCACGCGTCAGCGATGGCAGCTCCCCTCTCGCAGCCAACGGTGGAAACTCCTTCATCGAAGCCCGCTTCGATGTGCCTGAACAGAGGCGACTAAGCCGGGTCTCGAGCCGGCCGTTGGGGCGCGGTTGGCTGTGAGCCACTGCCGTTGGCTGCGAGGGGCGGCAGCCAACGATCGAGAAAGGCCAAGCGGCCGTGCTTGCCAACTACCGTGATCTGAATCGGTTGGAGACTTGAATGGGTATCCCGAACCTCACGCGGTGGCTGCGGCCGCCCGCAGCCAATGCTGGCGCTCCGCCGCTACAGCTTGTCGAACGGACTGCGTACGCCAAGCCGGCCGCGGTTCAGCTTACCCAATCCAGTTACTTCCCCGCGACGAGCATCGCCCTGACGTATTCGCGCGTCATGCGCGCGATGTTGGAGATCGAAATCTCCTTGGGGCACACCGCCTCGCATTCGCCTTCGTTCGAGCAGCTGCCGAACCCGTCGGCGTCCGCCTGCTCGATCATCGCCACCACGCGACGATAGCGTTCGACCTGCCCCTGCGGGAGCAGGGACAGGTGCGAGATCTTCGCGCTCATGAACAGGTGCGCCGACGCGTTCTTGCACGCCGCCACGCACGCGCCGCAGCCGATGCACGCCGCGGAGTCCATGGCGGTTTCCGAGATTTCCTTGGGGATGAGGATCGCGTTGCCGTCGGGCGCGCCGCCGCAGTTGACCGACACGTAGCCACCGGCGATGATGATGCGGTCGAAGGCGCTCCGGTCGACGACGAGATCCTTGATGACGGGGAAGGCCCTGGCGCGCCACGGCTCGACCGTGATCGTGTCGCCCTCCTTGAACCGTCGCAGATGAAGCTGGCAGACGGTCGTGCCGCGGTCGGGACCGTGTGGAACGCCGTTGATGACGAGACTGCACATCCCGCAGATGCCTTCGCGACAGTCCGAATCGAACGCGATGGCATCCTTGCCTTGACGCACCAGGCTGTCATTGACGACGTCGAGCATCTCGAGAAAGGACATGTCGGACGACACGTCGGAGGCGGTGTAGTCCTCGAGCCGGCCCGCCGCGCCGGGTCCCGCCTGCCGCCAGATCTTCAGGTTGAGTCTCATCGATCCTCGTGGAGGCTGGGGACTGGAGGCTAGAAGAGTTTCCGGCCCCCAGGCCCAAGCCTCTAGCCTCTACTTGTAACTCCTCTGCGTCGGGTGCACTTCCTCGAAGTTGAGCGGTTCCTTGTGGAGCTCCGGTTCCTTGCCAACCCCTTTGAATTCCCACGCCGCGACATACGAGTAGTTCGCATCGTCGCGCAGCGCCTCACCGTCGGGCGTCTGGCTCTCTTCGCGGAAGTGTCCGCCGCAGGATTCGCTCCGGTCGAGCGCGTCGAGCGCGAGCAGCTCGGCGAATTCCAGATAGTCGGCGACGCGGCCCGCGTACTCGAGGCTCTGATTGAGATTGTCGGGCGTTCCCGGCACCGACACGTTGTGCCAGAAGTCCTCTCGAAGCTTTGGAATTGCCGCGAGCGCCCGCTTCAGGCTCTCCTCGGTTCGGGCCATTCCGACGTCGTCCCACATGATGCGGCCGAGCGCCCGATGAATCTCGCGGATCCCGCGGCTGCCCTTTATTGACAGCAGCTGATTGACCTGCTTTTGCACCCGGTCGGCGGATTCTTTGAACGCGTCGTGGTCGGTGGTCACTTTCGGCAGCGATTCGCCCGCCAGGTAATGGCCGATCGTGTAGGGAATGACGAAATAGCCATCGGCCAGCCCCTGCATCAGCGCGCTCGCGCCAAGGCGGTTCGCGCCGTGATCGGAGAAATTCGCCTCGCCCAGCACGTGCAGGCCGGCGATGGTGCTCATCAGGTTGTAGTCCACCCACAGACCGCCCATCGTGTAGTGCATGGCCGGGTAGATCCGCATCGGCACCTTGTACGGATTCTCGTCCGTGATCTTCTGGTACATGTGGAAGAGATTTCCGTACTTTTCCTTGATTGCGTCGGGACCGAGCCGCTCAATGGCGTCCTTGAAATCGAGATAGACGGACAACCCGCTGTCCCCAACGCCGCGGCCGTCGTCGCACGCCTGCTTGGCGTTTCGCGACGCGACGTCGCGTGGCACGAGGTTGCCGAAGCTCGGGTACTTGCGTTCCAGGTAATAGTCTCGCTCGGCCTCGGGAATCTGCTCGGGCGGACGTGTGTCCCTTTGCTTCTTCGGCACCCACACGCGGCCGTCATTGCGAAGGCTTTCGCTCATCAGCGTCAGCTTCGATTGATGGTCGCCGCTGACGGGAATGCAGGTCGGGTGAATCTGGGTGAAGCACGGATTGGCGAACAGGGCGCCCCGCTTGTGCGCGCGCCAGGACGCCGTCACGTTCGAGTTCACGGCGTTGGTCGACAGGTAGTAGGCCGTGCCGTAGCCGCCGGTCGCCAGGATCACGGCGTCGCCGGCATGGCGCTCGATCTCCCCGGTCACCAGATTGCGCGTCGTGATGCCGCGCG
>JAHFCE010000052.1 GCA_023249675.1 Elusimicrobiota bacterium
GCAGCTCCCCGGTCCAGCTTGAAGACCGTGTTGTACTTCTCAAGCAAATCGACGTCGATATGCCCGAGGTCAAGCGCAGAAGCCTTGGGATCGAGAGCGCTGGGCGCCTGAGCTTTCGGAATGGCGGGCAAACTCGAGACACGAAACTTCTCCTGCACACGGCCGGCGCCCGAAGTCGTCTCAGCCAGCCTCGAGAGACTCGGCGCCTTTTCTCCTGCGGAGACCGCCATCGTCGCGTCTTCGGGGCCCATCAGGTCGGGCGTTTGGTTGCGGCCGCGCAATGTGGCGGCCAAGGCGTCCTGAGCGTAGTGCCAGACCGAGCCCGCCGTGACCTTTCCGTCCTTGCCGGCCGCCCATCCGCGTAGTCCCCCCAGGACCAAGTAACTGAACGCCGGCCGGTTCTCCCCCGGCAACGCGCCCGCGAACTGGTTGCCCTTGGCGGCCGTCAACACGGCCATGCGCGGATCAATCGTTCCCATTGCTGCGATGGTGACGAGAGGTTGCAGACCCGGCGCGATCGTCGCCCCGTCCGGCCCACGGCCTGAGAAACAGGCGTCGAGCACGACGCGGATTGATCCGCCCCCGCTCGCAGCCAAAACTTTAAGCAGCTCTGTTCGGCCAACGCTGCGCGCTTGCAGGCTCTCGGCTTTCTGCTGCGCATCGACACCGACGAGCAAGCCGTCTTTCCCATCGGCGCTCGGTGCGCCGTGACCGACGAACACGAACCAAAGAGTTCCGGTCTTGCCGGCCATGGTGGCGGTCGCGCGAGCCGCCTCGAGCACCGCCTCGCGCGTGGCATCCTCATTGGTCAGCAGCTTGACGTTGCGCGTGGGCACGCCACGGGTCTCGGTCAGATACTCGTACCACTCTTTGGCATTGGACTGAGCACCCGGCACGCCGGGCACCGCGAAATAGTCCTCAATGCCCACGACAACAGCCGCGTCGGCCTCGCCCCCGCCCACTGCGCGCGCCGGGCGCGACAAATCGGGCCACGACGCCTCCTGCGCCCGCGCGGGACACGAAGCCGCAAGCAAAACAAAAAAGACCGCCGCTGCCACGGGGTGCTTCTCATCGCAGATAACTTCTCTCATTTCCCCTCCTGCCACTGCGGCTCTTGGTCGGCGTTGTACTGCCGACGGGCCACCTTGGAGACCTCGGGTTTGGCATAGTTGAAAGCAGCGCGCAGGTCGGCGCCCTTCTCTTTGAGCCCCTTCAAGAGAAAGTAGGTGAACAGGCCGTGGCCCTGCTCATTATAGGTATTGCTGATCTGGTCGCTGGCCGAGGCGGACAACACGGTGAGGCCGGAGGGGGCGGCCTCCGCCTGCTTGACAACGAGAGGACGCGCTCCCCGGGCCAGGACCGAGCGCCCACCGGCTCCCGAGAAGCAGGAGTCCAGCGCCACGGTCACCTTCTTGGCCGGCAGCTTGGCCAGCGCCGCGTAGAGACGCTTGAGCGGAAAGCCGGTCTCGCTGAGATAGGTTGGATCGCCGTCGTAGGGCACGAGGTAGGCGTCTCCGTTCCTGGGATTGGGCGCGCCGTGGCCGGAAAAGTAGACGAAAACCTCGTCGTCCTTATCGACGCGGTTGGGCAACCAGCGATCAAAATACTTCTCGAAATCGCCCTTGGTCGCGCCCTCGTCGGTGAGCAGGGCGACGTTCTCCTCGGGATAACCGAGCGCGACGGAGGCGTACTGAGCCATGGCGCGGGCGTCGGCAGCGGCGAAGTCCGCCTTGGGCAGCCGCTGGCGGTAACGCTCGATGCCGATGACGACAGCGTGGCCCCGACGGCGGGCGCCCGAGGCCGGCGGAGCGTCCACATCCGAAAGGCGAGTCTGCGCTGGCTCAAATGGAACGGCAACGGCCGGGGAGGCTGGCGCGAAGACGCGCGGCTGGCCGAAACGCAGTTCGGCTGACACGCCAGAATCGATGGATGACTCCGGGATCAGGCGCGCCATCGACTCCACGGCGCTGGCGTCAAGCCTCCGGCCCGACGCCCTGCTGACTGCAATCTTTTCGAACGCCGGCCGGCCCGGCCTGAGATCGCCGAGCAGGTGCGGAAGGAGGCGCCTCCATCCATAAAGACTCGGGCCCCACAGCGGCACGCTGCCCTGAGACGATCCCTCCCAGACAAGCTCCCCGTCGTAGGCCGAGTAAGCCCGAATCGTATTGACAGAGAGGTTCCATACACTGGGCCAGTCGATCTTAAGCAGGACGTCGCAGCCTTCGGGCCCCGGACGCTCGCGCGTCAGGAGGCGCAAGTCGCGGAAGTCTCTCCTCACATTGGCGACATACGCCGGAACCTGTTCAGCGATCGTAGGCGGGACATTGAATGAAACGAGGCAGTAGACCGGTTCGTCAGCTCCCCCGATGCGCTGCATCTCCAGGGGAGGCACGGCGCGCAATTGTCCAGGGGGACCGGCCATGATCGGAGACGAGCCGCAGCCGGCCAGCAAAGGAGCGCTCGCAACGAACAGGAGGAGGAGTATTTTTTTCATCAAAAGAAAAGCCTCCACTGGAAGCCCTCTTAAGGAACTCAATCAGCGGAGCGGCGGATCGGCCAGCCCCGCACCACGCAGGAACTGGGGAGACTGGTTGCGGTTGTCGCGTGCAGCCGCCTCCTCAACGGCAGGCTTCAAGAACTGGTAAAGACTGCCCACGGTAACCCGGCCATCTTGACCCTGAGCCGCACCATTGAGGCCCTTGAGCAGAAAGTATGTGAACGCACCATGACCTTGCTCGTCAAGCGTACCCGAGATCTGATTGCCTCCGGAGGCGGTCAGCGCGACCATGGCGTGGGAACCCTCGCCAAGGGGTGCGCCGATATCCACCTTATTGACCAACGGCCGGACGCCTTTGGGCAGGACGGAACGTCCTCCGGCGCCTGAAAAGCAGGAATCCAACGCCACGATGACATTCTGAGC
>JAHFCE010000038.1 GCA_023249675.1 Elusimicrobiota bacterium
CATGCCGAGCGAAAGCCCTCAGCGATGAAGAGCCGGGCTTCGATTCGCTTCCTGGTTCTGAATCTCAGAGTTGATGAATCGCTCCCGTCTGAAACAGCGAGGGTGGCGTGGCTGTCCTTGGGCCAGAGTCTTGTAATGAAGCACTGACTCTTATCTCTAAGTTCGAATGGGTCGTTCTCGGGAGCGTCTTCCTCCTCGAACCCAGTCCGCTTTATGGTCAACGGCCTGGGTGAAACCAAGACGTAGCCACGTAGCGGCAGAATCTCGCGCGACGAATTCACCAGATACCCTGCACGCTCAAGGTCGAAGAGGGCCCATGGATTGGCTCCGGCCAGTCTGACCACTTCTTCTGTTTTGCCATTCTTCAGCTTGACCGAGAAGGAGTTTCGAAAAGCCGCCGAATCTAGTTGGAGCTCGCCGGGCGTACCTGCCGCGTTGAATACTTTGGCATCGAGGTTCCATGTCGCCGGAAGTTTTTCAGGCGGCAAGCCTTGAACATGCATAACGATGCTTCCGCGCTGTTCGCTCCAGCAAAGGCGTGGTCTGTCGCGGAGTAGCGATTCTGGGTTTCCTGGGCGCAGGAATTCTGCGGTTTCGGGAACTTCATCAAAGTATTCGGGGCGGACGAGACAAACGTTCTTGATGCCTTCAATGGTCAACGTTGTATCAGACGAGAGCCATTGGCGGGCCTCAATCATCTCGGCAATGATGTCGCTGGCAGCTTCGCGGTTTTCCGCAAGGAATGACTTCAGCCTGCGGCGACTCCCAGATAGGTGGGTTACAGTTGCAATCCAATCCTCAGCAGATAGATTGCGCCATCCCTCGCTGACGAGTGCCCAATCGCATACATCTAAGAAGTCGTCCCACAAGGAGAGAGGAATGCCGATGTGATGTACGGCAGAACCGACGTATGCGATGTGATCGCTGTTCCTGATGAGGCGCAGACCAAGGCGCTCTACGGCTTTCCCATAGGCTTCATTGAGGCGGTTATAAATCGCTCCTGAAGGAGTCTTTGCAGAGCCTACTGCTTCGGCAAACTTCGGCCAGAACCGGGTGTCTTCGTATTCAAAAAAGGCGAGGCCCCCGTACAAAACCACAAGGCTCATTGGGTAGCTTTCTGGCTTTAATTGCCATGCGGACCACGACTGCTTAGCGGCGACGAGAAAAGCGTCCCATTCGGCCCGCCGAGGAACAACCGGGAGCAGTATTCCCGAGCGCAAACGGGAATTCGTGGGGCTGCTGGATATTCGCGAGGCGAAGGCCCGCTCGAACTCATCCAGTGTCGTCATAGGTGAAGATTTTCTATCTTCGGGCCGGGGGCTGAGAACGCGCTCTCGCGCACTCTTAGGCTTTGGCCATACCGTGACTTTCTTGATTTTCGTCTCATAAATCCACGGCAAGCAGAGCCCCAACATCGACCATCAGCCCTGAAAATTCCTTAGTAGCGCGCGAATACTTGACGTACATCCAGGCCCATGCTCCGAAGAACGCCAAGGTTAGCGCGCCAACGGCATGCGTTACTGTCAGATGGTTTGATAGGAAGTCAATCGGGTCCATTATGGATTTTTCCAGTTTGAGGCCAGCGGCCTTTGGGGCTCATTTCTCATTTCCCAACTCGGCCTCAAGGTCCTTAATAGTGGGCAGCGTGCCCTTCAGTTTTTCCGGCAGCGCTTTGGTCAGCTTGTAGGCCGACACGCCGATAGGCTTGTGGGTGTCGCGCAAGGCGTACTCTGCGATCAGCCGGTTCTTGGACTTGCACAGAATAATCCCAACGCTGGGATGGTCGTCCTTGTGCCGCAGTTGATCGTCCACGGCCGAGAGATAGAAATTCATCTTACCGGCATACTCGGGTTTGAAAGCGCCGGCCTTGAGTTCGATTACGACATAGCAGCGCAAGCGCAGATGGTAGAAAAGCAGGTCGATGTAGAAGTCCTGGTCTCCGACATCCATGTGGACCTGCCGGCCGACGAAGGCGAAACCCACTCCCAGCTCCAAGAGAAAGCGCTGAATATGCTCGACAAGACCCTGCTCGATCTCCCGCTCTCGGGCATTCCCGGCGGAGGTCAAGAAATCAAAGGTGTACGGGTCCTTGACGACTTGCTGCGCAAGGTCAGATTGCGGCGGCGGTAGCGTGCGCTTGAAGTTGGTTTGGGCCTTGCCCTGCCTCTTGCGCAGCTCCGACTCAAGCTGAATGACGAGAATATCCCGGCTCCAGCCGTGTTCCAGGGCGGCCTGGGCATACCAGTCCCGCTCCACGGGGTCCTTGCATTTTTCCAGCAGGATCACGTTATGTCCCCAAGTCAATTTGGCCACGGCTCGTGGCCATTTTGCCAGCTCCAATTTGGCCACGGCCCGTGGCCAAATTGCGCGGGACTGCTCATCCAGAGGATAGGCCCTGTAAAAAGCCCTCATGCGCCGAAGGTTTCGGGGAGAGAATCCCTCCATCTCGGGGAAACCTCGGTGCAGGTCCTCCGCCAAGCGGTTGACGATGCCGGTGCCCCAGGCCCCCGTCTCCAGGCGCGTGTGAAGGTCGAACCCGATGCCGTAATAGAGGAGCAAGAGTTCTTGGTTGGCCGCGATGCCCGCCCGCATTCGCGCCTCGCGAATTCGGACTTTAAGGTCCTCCAAAAACTCCGCGTAACCGGAGGGCAGGCCAGCCGCAACCGACGCCGGGACACGATGACTGATAGCCCTAGAGGCTCTCTTGGGAGGCATTCTCAGAGTTGCCCCTGTGCCAGTCCGATAGGGTGCAACTCCACAGCCAATGGCGCGGCAGGCGTCTCCGTAATCGGATGGGGATGGTCCTTCCGCTTCGGCGGTCGCCCCGGAATCGGGCGGGTCATAAGGCCCCCCATACCCTCGCGAGCGAAGCGATAACGCCAGAGCTTGACCGTATTGCGGCTGATGCCAAGCTGCTTGGCGATCATGTAATTGGTCTGGCCCCGGGCGGCCCTCATGATGACGTCCGCCCGGATCATGAAGCGCCGCGAGAACCCGGTACTCAAGGTCCCTTTGTGCCATTTGCCCAGCAACCTTCGCTGGGGCATGGTCAGTTCGATGGAAATGGAGGAGCGTCGCGGCATAGTGAGAGATTGTAGCATATGGTCAGATTTTTTCATATCGGAGACGACTTTTGGACTCTACCGAGATGGACAAAAGCACAAAAAGGGATGGTCAGATATTTTTTATTTTCTCGTCGAGGCCGTAAAATCATTGGGCGCTCAAACGAATAGTAAGTAGGAGGGCACCTCGCGAGAGTACTGGCCGCCGCTGAACCCTTGCGCCAAAATTATTGGGCTCCCATTAGAATAGGAAGTAGGAGGACGCTTTGCGAGGCCGGTAATCATGGGCCTAGAATGGGTAGGTCCTCGCAGCAAAGGAATGAGCAGATATTTTAATAAACCTCGTCGTAAATAGAAAATCATTGGGCCCTCAAACGCATATATAAGTAGGGGGAGTAGCGGCGAGCGTGTGGAATGTGCCGATTTGAGGGGGTCTCGGGAATAGGAAGTGGGGACCCACAACGACGAGGGAGGCGCGGCGGAGTGGTAAGAGCACTGGTACAACGACTGGTAAGCGCGTTGGAGGTTGGGTGCATCACTGGCACACGACGGGAACCGCGTTTAACTGCGCCGTTTCCCGCCTCCCCGCGTTTTATGTTGATTCTCGTCCAGGGAGTGGGGTCGGGAACCACTGGCGTGCTTCCCGACCCCACTCCCTCAACCATGATGATGAATCATCTAGGTTGCAAGGGACTCGAAACAGGGGCAAGGTCGGGGAGACGGGAAACGGCAAAGGAGGTGAGAGAAGAACTTGGAAAATAACGAATCAGATTGGGAGGAAGTAAATCCTGAAGAACTCGGGGGAGATCGGCCGGGAGCGGAGCCGGAGGAGAAGGAAACCAGCCAGCAAACCCTGACCCCAAAGGTAATCGACCTGATGGAGAAGATATCCGAATATGGGTATCTCACGATGCACGAAGTCCAGTTTATTTTCGGCAACAAAACCTGGGCGTACAAGGTCATGAAGGGGCTGCGAAGCCAGGAATTCATAGCGGATCATGACACGCTGATGAGCCCGAGGACCGCGCATTATCTGACGCCGAAAGGATACCGGGTCCTCGTGAAATTGGGGCGGCTGAAGGTCGGCTGGCGCTTCAAACCGGAGCGCTATAGCGTCTTCATTTTCCGGCACCGTATGGCCTGCGCGAAGGTAGGCCTGCTGCTGGAAAAGCACCCCCTAGTCCATGAATTTCTGCCGGAAAGCAGGCTATTTAAGCGACGGAAAAGCGAGAACGACAAGCTCTGCGACGGCGAGTTCTGGTACAAGGTCGAGGGCAATCCGCTGGCGGAGCGGGTGGGCCTTGAGGTCGAACTCACCCTCAAAAGCAACTCCCGCCTGGATGAATCCCTCAGGCAGCTTGGCCGCCGAAATGATCTGGATCAGGTCTGGTGGATCTGCGCCGATGAGAATGTCCGGCGCGCGATGCGGCGCGAAGTCCAGCGCCGTTACCTGGGGTCTCAGCGGCATTTCTTCGCGCTCATGGACGAGTTTATGGCGGCAAAAGGCAAGGCCGAGTTGATGGAGCCCAACGGCACGCTGCTTGCCATTGATCCTATCCAACCGACGCTTCTGCCCCGGCCACCGGAGCCGCCACCTCGCCCCCCAGCCCCGCCTCCGGCCCCAGCGCCGTTGCCCTTGCGGATGGCGCAGGCGGAGGCCCCCAAATCGCCAGAGCCTGCGCCCATTCCGGCAGATGAGCCCTCGTTAGCAAGGAGGTTTTTCGTTGGGCTTGGCTCTTTGGCGCTGCGCCTGCTCAAGTGGAGTTGGCGCTGGCTCAGGGAGTCTTGGAGCCTTTACCGCGACTACGAAAGCGGCTGGGAGTTGGAGTTCCACCGCTGGCCGCATGTTTGGACGGTCGCCGCCCTGGCGGCCGGACTCGCCATTTACGGACACTGGCCCGCGTTGGTCAAGGTCATAGACCCCCCGCCACCGCCGCCAACCTGGTACAAGCGAAGGTTGCGGCGACCTTCCGTGGCGGGGCCGAATTGGACACTAAACCCACTGGCCCTAAGCTCCGCGGCCGGCAGATACCGATTCAGGGCGGAGCTTATCGCCAATAATTACTCGCGCGTCGTGTGCGGCGCGGCGGTTGTTGAGGTTCAAGGGCGGGAATTGGCCGACCTCTCCTGGAAGGAATTGAGAATCGGACCGGGATACCGGCTCGATCCCGATTTGTCCTTCGAGTTTAAGGGCTCGCGCTCGATGAACCGATTCTTTGTTGTGCTGTCGGAGGGCCGGTATCGCTGCGATGAGACGGAACACGGTGAGACGTTCCTGGTGCAATTCGAGTAGCGGGCCGAGATGCCGCTACACAACGGGGGATTTGCGCCCCCTCAAACGAAAGACCGGAGAGGACCCGGTCGCATAGGAGGTCATTGCAAGAGAAAACGACAATCAACGAGCCGTCGAATGAACCGCTGGAAAAGAAGCGCCGCAAGCCGCGCCTGCGTCCGAACCATCACCTGATGGAGCCGGAGGAGCTTAGGCCGGAAGAACGCTGGGACCGGATCGTGGAGCTTCTAGCATTGATGACGATGCCAGAAGCTCTCGCCGCGCCGGAGCCCCCAAAGGAGGTTTTGATGAGTGAAAGCAACAATTGAATATGATAGGATAGCCGCTATGGCCAACGAAAAGAAGCCGGTGAAGTGGGTCGCGATTTACACGCGGAAGTCCACGGACGAGAACCTGCACGGGGACTTCACGTCCCTGGACTCGCAACGCGAGTATTGCGAGGCCTTCATCAAGAGCCGCGAGGCCGAAGGCTGGCGGGCGTTCCCCGTCGAATACAACGACCCCGGCTTCACGGGCGGAAACGCGGATCGGCCAGGATTGAAAAAACTCCTGGCCGACGCCAAACAGGGAAAGTTCCACGCCGTCGTCAGCTACAAGTACGACCGCTTGAGCCGGAACACGAAGGACTTCATCCACATTCTCGAAGCCTTCGACCGGCACGGGATCGTGTACATCTCGGTGACGCAGCCCATCGACACCAGCTCGTCAGTGGGCCGCCTCATGCGCTCGATCCTTGTGGAATTCTCGCAGTTCGAGCGCGAACTGATAAGCGAGCGAACCCGCGACAAGCGGGCGGCCATGGCAAAGAAAGGCAAATGGCCGGGCGGCCAGCCGGTCTTGGGCTACAACGTAGACGCGGAGAGCAAAAAGCTCCACGCGAACGCGACCGAGGCCAAGCTGGTGAAACTCCTGTACGAAACCTACCTCAAGACCAAGTCGTTAAGCCAGACCGCCATCCTCCTAAATAAGGAGGGGTTCAGGATGAAGAAGTGGACGACGCGCGGGGGGAACGTGCGCGGCGGGCGGCGGTTCAACAAGTCGAACTTAGACTACGTGCTTCGCAATCCAGTCTACATCGGAAAGATTCGACATAAGAAGGACGTTCACGAGGGCGAGCACAAGGCCATCGTGGACGTGTCGATTTTCGAGCGAGTCGTCCGGCAACTCGCGGCCAACGGCAAGAAGAACACGTCGCCAAACCAAGACAAGCACAACTTCATGCTTCGCGGCCTCGTGCGCTGCGGGGCCTGCGGCCAGCAGATGACGCCGAACTTCGCCTACTCGAAGGGACGCAAGTATTTCTACTACAAGTGCGTCTCGGTCAATAAGCTCGACAAGTCGGCCTGTCCCACGAAGAGCGCCCCCGCGCGAGAATTGGAGCGCCTGGTCCTAGATCGGCTGGCCTTCCTCGGCAAGAACAAGCGCGTCGTTGATGAGGTCGTGGAGCGCGCGCGCCAGATGACAGGTTCCGAGCTTCCGGCCAAGAAGAAGGAGCGGGTGCGCCTTATCGCCGAGATTGGGCGTCAGGAGGCCGAGGTCGGGAACATCACGGCCATTCTCGCCGCGCAAGGCCAGGCCGCGCCGCAATACCGCGCCCTCATGGACAAACTGGGGGAGGTGCAGGGCAGGCGCGAGGAGCTTGAGAAGCAAGTCCAGAGGCTCGACTGCGAAGTTATCGAGCTAGAGACGCGGCAGATCGACGCCGAAATCATCCGGCGCAACCTTGAGAACTTCTCGCTCAACTTTCCACGCCTCACGCCGCAGCACCAGAAGGAGTTGCTGGCGCTGCTTGTCGAGGAGATCGTCTACGACACGCAGGCCAGTAAAATGAAACTGACCCTGCGGCCTCTCCCGGACCTCGGCTTCCAGGTTGTAGGCGACAGAGTCAGTTTTGATGAGCGTCTGAATTGGCTGCGGGACTAGGACTCGAACCTAGAAAAGCGGATTCAGAGTCCGCTGTGATACCATTTCACCATCCCGCAATACGTCGGTATTATAGCACTGGGCGGACCGGCGCGCCAGACCGGGTTCGGGCGGCCCGGACGGCCTCGGCGGCCAGCCACGCGGTCCAGACCGCCAAGAGCGGGATGCCGAGCGGGTGCTGGTGAAAGGACGCGGCGAAGTCGCCGCGCATCGCCGCGACGATCGCGTGGCCCATGCCGCAGCCCGGGCAGCGACGTCCGGTGAGCAGGCGCACCGGGCACAGCACGAGGCCTTCCCCCACCCCGGCCGCCGCCTGCGCCGCGCAGAGAAGCCACGCGGCACCGGCGACGAGGGAGAACGGCAGCGGATGTTGCATCTTCAAGACAGTTTGTTGATCTCGTGCTGGTACACCGCGTCCGCGATGACGGTCAGCCCGAAGCAGGAGAGGACCAAGCCCATGACGGGCAGGTTCGAATTCGCGACTCGACCGTGGTCCTTTAGCCAACCGTAGAGCTCAGCGCCCATCTTGTACTCGTAGTAGATGTGATACAGGCCGCAGGTCACGAGCGACAAGAGCAGCCACGGGACGAACTTGAACTCCTCGCGGCCGAGCAAGGCGTTCATCGCGAGGAACTGCCGGTAGTTCCAGTAGATGTTGTAGATCCCGCACGTGAGGACGGACAGAATGATGCCCGTCGCGATCTCGATGTGATGCTCGGACGACAGCGCTTTGTCGGTGGTCATACGGGCAGTATGCCAGGACCCACGCACCGCCGTCAAGCGATGGACGCCCGTCTGAGGAATTTGTTACCATATCCTCGTCGCAACCATATTCCCGACGGAGGAAAACGATGGCCTTTTTCATCGGACGCGACCGTGAAGCCCGCAGGGCCTACGGCTTCGACGAAATCGCTCTGGTTCCCGGAGACATGACCGTCAACCCCGACGAGGTCGACACGACCCTCCAACTCGGCCATGTCAAACTCGACATCCCCTTCCTCGCTTCGGCGATGGACGGCGTCGTCGACGCGGAGTTCGCGATCGCGATGGGCAAGCTCGGCGGCCTCGGGGTCTTGAACCTCGACGGCATCAGCACGCGCTACGACAAGCCCCGCGAGGTCGTCTTGCAGATCGCCGGTGCCTCTCCCGAAGAGGCCACCCGCCTCGTGCAGGAAATGTACCGCCCGCCCGTGAAGGAAGAGCTCATCGCCGAGCGCATCAAGCAGATCAAGAAGGCCAAAGTGCCCTGCGCGATCTCGACGATCCCGCAGAACGCGGAAAAATACGGCCGCATCGCGGCCGAAGCGGGCGCCGATATTTTCGTCGTGCAGTCCACCGTCACGACGGTCCGCCACAAGGCCACCAAGTACACGCCCTTCGACATCGCGAAGTTCTGCAAGACGATGAAGATTCCCGTCATCGTCGGCAACTGCGTGACCTACTCGGTCGCGACCGAGCTGATGGACGCGGGCGTCTCGGGCCTCTTGATCGGCGTCGGGCCGGGGGCCGCCTGCACGACGCGCGGCGTGCTGGGCCTCGGCGTTCCGCAGGTGACCGGCACCGTCGACTGCGCCGCCGCCCGCGACTTCCACTTCAAGCGCACCGGCCGGTATGTGCCGATCATCACCGACGGCGGCATGTCCACCGGCGGCGACATCTGCAAGGCGATCGCCTGCGGCTCCGACGGCGTCATGGTCGGCTCGGCCTTCGCGCGCGCCAAGGAAGCCCCTGGCCAGGGTTTCCACTGGGGCATGGCCACGCCGCACCACAACCTGCCGCGCGGCACGCGCATCCAGGTCGGCATCACGGGCAGCCTCGAGGAAATCCTCTACGGCCCCTCCCGCCTCGACGACGGCTCGCAGAACCTGGTCGGCGCCCTGCGCACGTGCATGGGCTCGGTCGGAGCCTCGACGATGCGCGAGATGCAGACCACCGAAATCATCATCGCCCCCTCCATCAAGACCGAGGGCAAGATCTTCCAGAAGGCCCAGCGCATCGGGATGGGAAAATAAAGTGAGCCTCGCCACTCTCGAAGCCGAGAAAATCCTCATTCTTGATTTCGGGAGCCAGTACACCCAGCTGATCGCGAGGCGGCTGCGCGAGCTCGAGGTGTACTGCGAGATACTGCCCTACAAGGCGACGAGGGAGCAGATTCAAGGCGCGCGTCCGGCAGGCATCATCCTCTCGGGCGGACCGGACTCCGTACACCGAGCGGGCTCGCCTCGGCCGGACGCGTTCGTCTTCGAGGCGGGGGTGCCGGTGCTCGGCATCTGCTACGGCATGCAGCTGCTCGTCGCGCTGCACGGCGGCAAGGTCGTCCCATCGAAGAAGCGCGAGTACGGCCATGCCGACCTGGAGATCGTCGCGGACTATTCCCCGCTGTTCGCGGATCTCCCCAAGCACCTGCGGGTCTGGATGAGCCACGGCGACAGCGCGCAGCGCCTCAACAACGGCTTCCGTGTGGACGCGCGCACGGGCTCGGCCCCATTCGCCGCGATTTCCGATGAAACAAAGCGGCTGTACGGCATCCAGTTTCATCCCGAGGTCGCGCACACGCCGCTCGGCTCCAAGGTGCTGGAGAATTTCGCGCGGCGCATATGCCGCTTTGAAAAACGCTGGACGATGTCGTCCTTGCTCGACACGCAAGTCGCCGCCATCCGCGCCCAGGTGGGCGACCACGGCAAGGTCGTTTGCGCTCTCTCCGGCGGCGTAGACAGTTCGGTCGCTGCAGCGCTTATTTCACAAGCGATCGGCTCCCGGCTTTACTGCATTTACGTCGACACCGGACTCGCCCGCCACGGCGACCGGGAGCGAGCCGAACAGGTACTCGGTCAGGAGCTCAAGCTCAATCTGAAGATCGTGGATGCATCGAAACTCTTCCTGGGACGCCTCAAGGGAGTGTCGGATCCAGAAAGGAAACGGAAGATCATCGGCAAGACATTCATCGAGGTCTTCGACAAGGAAGCCAAACGGATTAAAGGAGTGACCTTCCTGGCCCAGGGAACGTTATACCCCGACGTCATTGAGTCTGTTTCGGTGCATGGCCCGTCGGCCGTCATCAAAAGCCACCATAACGTCGGCGGTTTGCCAAAAAAGATGAATTTGCGTCTTGTGGAACCTCTGCGCATGCTCTTCAAGGACGAAGTCCGCCGCCTCGGCAAAGAGATGGGCATCTCCGAAAGCCTCCTTGGCGCGCACCCGTTTCCGGGCCCGGGACTGGCGATCCGCGTGCTCGGCGCGGTGACCCCCGCGTCGCTCAAAACCTTGCGCGACGCGGACCTCATCCTGCGTGAGGAGCTCAAGACCTCCGGCTGGCACGACAAAGTCTGGCAGGCCTTCGTGGTGATCCTCCCCTCGGTCCGCTCCGTCGGCGTGATGGGCGACGGCCGCACCTACGAAAACACGGTCGTCGTGCGCTGCGTCGACAGCCGCGACGGCATGACCGCCGACTGGTCGCGGCTCCCGTACGATCTCCTGCAGAAAATTTCGAGTCGCATCGTCAGCGAAGTCAAGGGCGTCAATCGCGTCGCTTACGACATATCCTCCAAACCCCCGGCAACCATCGAATGGGAATAATGACAAACACCGTTTCTTCCGTTGATATCGCCTCGTTGCCGTTGTTGCGGCGCGGCAAGGTTCGCGATGTGTACGACCTGGGCGATCGTCTCCTGATTGTCGCGTCCGATCGTCTGTCGGCGTTCGACGTCGTCCTGCCAACGCCTATTCCCGATAAAGGCAAGATTTTAACGACGGCCGCTCTGTTCTGGTTCGAGCTGACGAAAAATGTCGTTCCGAACCACATGATTTCCTCCGATTTCGACGTGATTCAAGCCGCGATGCCCACGGGCGTCGTTCTCGATAAAACCTGGTTCGACGGCCGCATGATGCTGGTCCATAAAGCCAAACGGATCGACGCGGAATGCGTGGCACGCGCCTACTTGGCGGGTTCAGGCTGGAAAGAATATAAAGCGACCGGCAAAGTCGTGGGGCACTCGCTTCCGGCGGGACTCAAAGAAGCTGACAAATTGCCTGAACCCATTTTTACGCCCGCGACCAAGGCTGATGAGGGGCACGATGAGAACATCTCCCGGGAGAAGTTGGCCGAGATGGTGGGAACAGATCTGGCTAAAACCCTGGAAGAATTGACGCTTCGCGTTTTCGCGTTGGCGTCTGAACACCTTCAAAAACGCGATTTGCTTCTGGCCGACACCAAATTCGAGTTCGGTTTTATCAACGACAAACTTTGTCTTATCGATGAGATCTTAACCCCCGATTCCTCCCGCGTCTGGGAGAAAAAAGACTGGAGACCAGGGAAGACCCCGGACGGATTCGATAAGCAATTTGTGCGCGATTATCTCGAAAAATCGGGCTGGAACAAACAGCCTCCTGCCCCCGCGCTGCCGGCCGAGGTTGTGAACGGCACGCTGTCTCGTTATCGCGATTTCCTCAAAAAGGTGGCTCGGTGAGCCTCAAACTTCAGCCGACGAATGTTCACCTCATCGAAGTGAGGCTCAAGAGCGAGTTCAACGACGCCGAGGGCGCGGCCGCGCTGGCCTTGCTGCGCGAGCAGGGCCTCTCCTCCCTCAAGGAAGTCCGCACGGGACGCCTCTATGAGATCGCGGGCTCCCTCTCCGCCAACCAAGCGCACCAGGCCGGCAAAGAGCTTCTCTGCGACGCCGTGACCCAGGAGTTCCGCCTCGTCTCGCCCGCGCCCGCGCCGATGAACGGCATGAATTGCTGGCGCGTCGAAGTCTGGCTCAAGCCCAGCGTCTGCGATCCCGTCGGCGCCACCGTCATCGAGGCGATTGCCGAGGGCGGCCTGCCGAAACCGGCCGCCGCGCGCTGCGCGACGCTTTACCTGCTCAACGGCCGCGCCCTCAAGGCGCAGATCGAAAAAGCCATGATCAAATCGCTCGCAAATCCCCTCATCCACCACGTCGTCGTCACCGAGGCCCACTCGTGAGCCAGCTCGCCGAAACGAATCCGGCTTCCTTTCCCATTTTGGGCAAGTCAACCAAGGAACTGCGCGTGCTGAGCGACTCGCGCCACCTCTCGCTCTCCGATGCCGAGTGGGCCGCGATCCAAGCGCACTACAAGACTCTCAAGCGCGAGCCGTCATTGGCGGAAATCGAGACGATCGCGCAGACTTGGTCCGAACACTGCAAGCACAAGACCTTCACCTCCCCGATCCGCTACACCGAGGGCAAGAAGACGCGCACGATCAAAAACCTGTTCCAAGAGACGATCGTCGCGGCGACCGGGGCGCTCAAGAAGCCCTGGTGCCTCTCCCTCTTCAAGGACAACGCCGGCGTCGTCGCGTTCGGCAAGAAATGGGCGTTGGCCTTCAAGGTGGAGACGCATAATCATCCTTCAGCCCTCGAACCCTACGGGGGCGCGGCCACCGGCGTGGGCGGCGTCGTGCGCGACATCCTCGGCGTCGGCCTCGGCGCGAAGCCCGTGCTCAATACCGATACTTTCTGCTTCGGCCGCCCCGACTGGACAGGCGCTCTTCCCGAGGGCTCGCACCACCCAACGCGGACGTTGCGCGGCGTTGTCGCCGGCGTGCGCGACTACGGCAACCGCATGGGCATCCCGACGGCCGGCGGCGGCATCTGGTTCGACGACGACTACCGCCTCAACCCCCTCGTGTTCTGCGGCACCGTCGGCCTCATGCCCCGGTGGGCCGTCAAAAAAGAGGTCAAGCCCGGCGACCTGATCGTCACGGTCGGCGGCCGCACGGGCCGCGACGGCCTGCACGGCGCCACCTTCTCCTCGGCGAACCTGGGCGCCGACGCGCCCTCTTCCGCGGTCCAGATCGGCCACGCGATCCAGGAAAAACGCGTGCTCGACGCGTTGCTTGCCGCCCGCGACAAGAAGCTCTACGGCTCCGTCACCGACTGCGGCGCGGGCGGGTTCTCATCGGCGATCGGCGAGCTGGGCGCTTCCTGCGGCGCGCGCGTGCGTCTGGAAGCCGCTCCGCTCAAAGCCTCCGACCTCGACAGCTGGGAGATCTGGCTGTCTGAATCGCAGGAACGGATGGTGCTCGCCGTCCCGCCCAAAAATCTCAAGGCTCTCGAAACCGTGTTCGCCGCTGAAGGCTGCGAGCTGGCCGTGCTGGGCGAGTTCACGAAAACAGGCCGCCTCGAGGTCACGCACCACGGCTGCGTCGTCGTCGACTTGGACATGGGGTTTCTTCACACAGGGCTGCCCCGGGCGGAGCGCGCGGCCGTCTGGAACGCGCCGGCCTCGGTCAAACCCGCCGGCGGCGCGTCCAAGAAGCCCTCCGAGGCCCTGCGCGAGATGATCGGCCACCTCAACGTCTGCTCGCGCGAATGGGTGATCCGCCAGTATGATCACGAAGTCCAGGGCGGCGCGATCGTCAAGCCCCTGCAGGGCGTGCGCCACGACGGGCCCGGCGACGCCTGCGTGATCTGGCCCCACGCCGCCACGGGCGACATGGAAGACTTCTCCTGCTTCGCGGTCGGCCACGGACTCAACCCGGACTACGGCCGGATTGATCCCTACTGGATGGCGCTGGCCGCCGTCGACGAAGCCCTGCGCAACCTGACCTGCGTCGGCGCTGATCCCGCGCGCGCGGCTCTCCTCGACAATTTCTGCTGGGCCAGCCCCGAGGACCCCAAGCAGCTCGGCGCGCTGATTCGCGCGGCCGAAGGCTGCCGCGACGCGGCCAAGGGCTTTGGCGCGCCCTTCATCTCCGGCAAAGACAGCCTGTTCAACCAGTCAAAGGACGAAAAGGGCAAGGATCTCCCGATCCCCGGCACGCTCCTCGTCTCGGCGGTGGCACCCGTCCCCGACGGGCGTAAAGCCGTCACGATGGACTTCAAGGGCCCCGGCAACGCCCTCTACCTGATCGGTCGGACCAACGACGAGCTCGGCGGCTCGCTGTACCACCGCGTGCTCGGCCGCACGGGCGGAGAAGTTCCCAAAGTCAGCCCCGCCGCCGCAATCGACGGCTTCAAGGCTCTCCACGCGGCGATGACCCGCGGGCACGTCCTGTCGGCGCACGACCTCTCTGAGGGCGGCCTCGCCTTGTGCGCCGCCGAGATGGGTTTTACCGGCGAGTTCGGCTGCCTGCTCGACCTCGATGAGTGCCCGCGCGATCCGCGCATTTACAGCAACGAAACGTTGCTGTTTTCAGAAAGCCCTTCCCGAATACTCGTCGAGGTGAAGCCGGAAAACGAGAGTGCTTTCCTGCGCCACTTCGGCAAGAGCGCCAAGTCCGCGATGGTGCGCCGCGTCGGCCAGACGACGGCCAATCCAATCCTCAAGGTCACAGGACTCGAGGGCACGACCTGCCTTGAGGAATCGCTCAAGGAACTGAAGGAGGCGTGGCAGACGGCCCTGCCGAAGATCCTCGGATGAAAAAACCTCAGGTCCTGATCCTGCGCGCCGCCGGCACCAACTGCGAGCTCGAAACCGCCAACGCGTTCAAGTCGGTCGGCGGCGACCCGGAACTCGTCCATATCTCGGAGCTGCGCACCGGCAAGAAAAAATTGATGGACTACGCGATCCTCGCGATTCCCGGCGGCTTCTCCTACGGCGACGACGTCGGCGCGGGCAAGGTCCTCGCCAACCAAGTCCGCCACACCTTGACCGATCTGCGCCAGTTCGTGCGCCTCGGCCGCCCGGTGATCGGGATTTGCAACGGCTTCCAGGTCCTCGTGAAGGCCGGCATCCTTCCGCACTCGAACTCGTGCGAGCAGAGCGCCTCCTTCACCGTGAACGACTCGGGCAAGTTCGAGACGCGCTGGACGCACCTGCGCATCAATACGCAGAGTTCCTGCCTCTTCTTCAAAGGCCTGCCCGAAATGATCGAGCTGCCGGTGGCGCACGGCGAGGGCAAACTCGTCCTTCGCTCCCCGCGCCTTCTCGAGGACCTCAAGAAGACCAAGTCGATCGCCCTGCAGTACGTCACCGAGGACGGCAAGCTCCTGGGCTACCCGCACAACCCCAACGGCTCGATCTTCAACATCGCGGGCCTCACCAACCCCGAGGGCAATGTCCTTGGACTCATGCCGCACCCCGAGCGCTTCGTCACCCTCCATCACCACCCGAACTGGACGCGCCAGACCTACCGCAAGGCGCCGGTCGGCCTCGAGATGTTCAAGAACGCCGTCGATTACGCGCGCTAGCGCGGGGCCGCCCCCTCGCCGACTGGTGCTGATGCTGCCCATTAGGCCCCCCTCATTTGGCACATCCAATTTACGGGGACATGCAACTTTTTCGCGGTCTCGAACGTCTGATAAGTATGGAAATCACCATAATCGGGACTTTGATCTATGTCGTGCGCGGCCATAGGGTCATGCTCGACCGCGATCTGGCGAGGTTGTACGGGGTCAGAACCAAGGCCCTCAATCAGGCCGTCCGGCGCCAGGCTGGCCGCTTTCCGAGCGACTTTATGTTTCAGTTGACCGCAGTCGAAACTCAAAATTGGAAGTCACAAATTGTGACTTCCAATCCGGCTGTCATGATGGGTCTCCGTAAACGCCCTCTGGCCTTCACCGAGCAGGGCGTCGCGATGCTGTCAAGTGTGCTGAACAGCGAACGCGCGGTCCGAGTCAACATTGAGATCATGCGCGCCTTCGTGAATCTGCGGAGGATATTGGGAACCAACAAGAAGCTGGGCGAGCGCATGGACAAGGTGGAGAAAAAATTGGGCAAGCACGGGGACGCGATATGCTCCTTGTTCGAGGAAATCGAGCGGCTGACGGAACTGCCGACGGGACCTCGGCGGAACATCGGCTTCTCAGGCGACAAAGGAACCGAGTGACAGAACGCCGTCGATTACGCGCGCTAGCGCGGGGCGACCTCGTAGCCGGCCTTGCGCAGACGCGCGAGAAAGTCCCGCGTGTTCTGAGACTTCTCCAACAGCTGACGCAGTGCGTCCTCTTCCTCGGGGGCGTAAGCGGAGGCGGATAGGAATGGATGATTCACCATTTTCCCGTCCGGGGGCCGCAGGGCCGTGCTGACGATGGGACCCGGGGCGTCCGTTACGGTCAGCACAAGACGTCCCTTCTTCGTCACCTCGTAGCTCCTCGCCTCAACCACGGTCTCCCCCTTTTTGGGCGCTTCCTGCGAACGGCGACAGGCCGGCATCCCCGTCAAAAGCAGCAGCGTCAGAATCAGTCTCATCACCTTCTCCCCATGCTGGGCGCCGGGCCGTAGACGCGGTACATAAACTCGGCCAGGTCTGGACGCTGTTCGATCAGCGACCTGAGGTCGTGACCATTCCCCCTCTCGTTGAGGCCCACGTTGAAATAGGCGGCCGTCAGTTGGGCGAAAAACTCTTGCACATTGACGTCCGCGTAGTCTCCGAGCGTGGACTTGCCCGGCCTCTTCAAACTGGCGCGATAAAGCTGGAAAGACTCGAAGAAAGACGCTGGAGCTTGGATGCCGCCGAAAGCCAGAAGCCCGGTGTCCCTGGAGCGCTCCTGATCGGGGTTGCCAAGGAAGCCCGTCAACAAACGTCCCAGGCGCTCCCTGAACGACGGGGCCGCGGGAACAGAGGTAGGCCGGGTGGGCAGGCCGTGGATTTGCACCATGTGGCCGAACTCGTGGACAAAAACATAGTTCTTGGGGTACCCCCCGCCCGGCTCGTGATCCTCGAGCAGGCTTTCTTCGCTCACCGCCATGGCGTAGCCCTCGCCTTCGGGCAACGACATGTTGCCGACGCCGCGCACAAAGTCCCAGACGCGGCCGTCGAAGGTTTGAGTGCCCTTCAATCGTTTGAACGGCTCGAGATCGGTCAGTTGCTTGTCCTTGGGGATGATGTAGCTGTAGACCTTGCGGTCCACCAGATTCTGCACGACCGCGGGATCGGCGGCGGCCAACATCCGGCCGACCACCCAACGCGCCTGGTCTGCAGCTTGATCCGAGACGCCATCGGCGACGACGCGACTTTGGATGACCTCGATGTTCCGGGCGCGCCGGACGAAGACGTCCGGCGAGGACAGACCGGGCGGCCCCGGACGGCTGTCCAGGCCCGGCCTCCGCGGGACAGGCGTCAGAGCTGGACGGGCGCCAGACTTAGACGGGTCGGACGCCAATCCCGCCTTGGCCAGCACCTCCCCCCCTGGATCACCGATGCGGCGCTCTCCGTACATGGACGCCAGCCCCCCCCTGAGAACGTCCCCGATGGCCCTACTGTAGACCTCCGTACGGTCCGACGCCACCGTCAGGTGGGCAGAAGCATTTCCGCCGACAAACGGCCGCGGCACCTCTTGGGCCAGATAGATCCTCTCCCGGCCGGGCACGCCCTCAGCGCAAAGCTCGTGCGCCCTCTCCGTGGTGTAATACCCTGCCTGGATGGAGGGCAGGGCCCTCTCCAAGCAAGCCTCGATGAACTTCTCCTTGACCTCGGCGAGGTTCTTCTCCGGATCGGGGTCGCGCGCACAGAGCACGGCCCAAGTCGCCCGCGTGACCTCCCACTTCGCCTGATGTTCCTCCTCCCGGAAGGCGTCCGGGCAGGGAGCCGCCGCCCAGGACAGCGGAGACAGGACGACCAATAAGGCCGGGAGCAGAGGTCCCACGCCTAAGTATTGGGCCCTCTGTCACCTCTTGTCAAGAGCGCAGAACGCAACAGGGTCCTGGGGCCCATCAGGGCTGAAAGCCGATGCGCTTGTCCGAAGTCTTCGGTCCCGCGATCATCGCTCCGAGGGCGTCGAACAGATCCTTGATCTCCCCATCATGCATCCCCACATGCCGTTCAAGTTCCTTCAATCGCACGGTGAGCTCGCGGCGTCCGAACGCCAATCGCCGCAACCGGACGAAAGCCCTGGCAATGGCCACACTTGCTTGCACCGCCCGAGGCGAGTTCAGCACCGCAGCCAGCATGACCGCGCCGTGCTCGGTGAAAGCGAGGGGCATATACCGGCGTCCACCCCATCCAGATCTTGAGGTCGCAAATTGCGACCTCAAGTTTACGACCTCCGCAGCGGTCAGGCGGAAAAGGAAGTCAGCTGGAAACCGGCCGGTGTTGCGCCGCACCTGCTCATTGAGACGCTTCGTTGAAACGCAATAAATATCCGCCAAATCTTCATCCAGCATGACCCGATGCCCGCGTACAAGGTAAATGCGAGTTTCAGTCTGAGTGATGGAGGAGTCCATACCTATCATACGATCGAGGGCTCCTAAAAGTTCCATGGGCCGAACTTGATCAGCCTTAAGGCATGAGGTTGCATTTTGCAACCTCATCCTAAACCAGGACAGGACACCGATTCGGTCCGCTGGATGAGGTCGCAAAATGCGACCGCAGCGGCCGCCGCAAGGGAACTTTTTTGGCCTCCCGATCGTATGGTTAGGTATGAAAACATTCAATGCCGATCTTAAGCGGAACATAATCCCCGTTCGCGGGCTCCGGGTCATGATTGATGCAGACCTGGCGCGCATCTATGGCGTCTCGACGAAACGCCTGAATCAACAAGTCCGCCGCAATCGCCATCGTTTCCCGGGCGGATTCCTCATCGAGTTGACGCCCCGAGAGGCAGCGGCGATGCGGTTGCATTTTGCAACCGCATCCCAACGCAACATCCGGCACCTTCCCCTCGCTTTTACCGAACATGGCGCGATCATGCTCGCGACGGTTCTCAACACGCCGGTCGCCGTCGAGGCCAGCGTCCGGGTCGTGCGGGCCTTCGTGAAAATGCGGGAACTGCTCTCGTCGCAGGCGCTCCTTCAGAAGAAAATGGACGAGCTCGAACTGCGTGTCGGGACGCACGATGGGCAGCTTCAAGAGCTTTTCGACGCCATCCGTCAGCTCATCACACCGGCCGCCGGCCCCCGCCGCAAAATCGGCTTCAAGCCCCCCTGACGGCGCCTTTTCAACAGCTATAATACGGGCATGTGCGGAATCTTCGCCGTCTCCGGACGCCCCGACGCGGCCGAGCTGACCCAGCTTGGCCTTTTCTCCCTGCAGCACCGCGGCCAGGAAAGCGCAGGCATCGTCACGATCAAGAACGGCGAGATGCTCACGCGCATCGGCATGGGCCTCGTCTCCGAGGTGTTCGCCGAGGGCGTGGCGGCACTCCCCGGACGCGTGGCGATCGGACACGTGCGCTACGCGACCACCGGCGGCAGCCACATCCGCAACGCCCAGCCCCTCGTCTTTAAGACCGGCCACGGCATGCTCGCCATCGGCCACAACGGCAACCTGACGAACGCGATCCAGCTCAAGCACAAGCTCGAGAGCCGGGGCGCGATCTTCCAGTCCACGACCGACTCCGAGGTCATCGTCCACCTTCTCGCGCGCCAGGAAGGCCCGATCGAGGACGCCCTCATCGCGAGCCTGCGCCAAGTCGAGGGCGCCTACTCGATGATCCTGCTGACAATCGACAAGCTCATCGCGGTGCGCGACCCGTACGGCTTTCGCCCGTTGGTGCTCGGCCGCATCGGCGACGCCCACATCTTCGCCTCCGAGACCACCGCCCTGAACTTGGTCGGAGCCGAACTGGTCCGGGAAATCGAGCCCGGGGAGATGGTCATCGTCGAGGGCGCTACGATCAAGTCGCTCAAGCCCTTCGCGCCGGTGCCGGCACCCGCCCGGTGCATCTTCGAGCAGGTCTATTTCGCACGCCCCGACTCGATGATCTTCAACCGCGGCGTCCAGGCCGCGCGCCGGGACCTCGGCCGCGCGCTCGCCCGCGAGATGAGCGGCCGCGAGGCCGACATCGTCGTGCCGGTCCCCGACTCCGGCATCCCGGCCGCGCTCGGCTTCTCTGAGGAGAGCGGCGTGCCCTTCGAGATCGGCCTCATGCGCTCGCACTATGTCAGCCGCACCTTCATCAAGCCCACGCAGGAGCTGCGCGACAAGGCCGCGAGGCTCAAACTCGCCCCCGTCCCCGAAACCTTGCGCGGCAAGCGCGTCGTCCTCGTCGACGACTCGATCGTGCGCGGCACGACCTCCCGGCGCATCTGCAAGCTCCTGCGCCAGGCCGGCGCGCGCGAGATCCATATGGCGATCACC
>JAHFCE010000039.1 GCA_023249675.1 Elusimicrobiota bacterium
AGCCTTTCTCGAAGTCGGTGTGGATCACGCCGGCGGCCCGGGGAGCCTTGTCGCCGACGTGGATGGTCCAGGCGCGGACTTCCTCGACGCCGACGGTGAAGTACGAGCACAGGCCGAGGGTCTTGTAGGCGCCGACGATCACGGTCTCAAGGCCGCTTTGCTTTAAGCCCAGCTCCTTCATGAACATCTCTCGGTCCTCGCCTGAGAGCTGGGCAATCTCGCTTTCGAGCTTGCCGCAGATCACGACCGACTCGGAGCCGCGCGCCCTCGTGAAGGCCGCAAATTCCGCGAGTGCCGCGGGATCGGGGTTCTCATCGATGTTGCCGACGTAGAGAACGGGCTTGGCGGTCAGCAGCGCGAAATCCTGAAGGACCTTCAGCTCAAGACCAAGCGCGCGGGCGGGCCGGCCCGCCTCGAGGCCGCTTTTGAGCGCGTCGAGCACGACCATGGACTCTTTGGCGGCCTTGTCGCCGGACTTGGCCTTGCCGGAAATCTTATCGTACTGCTTTGAGATGCTCTCGAGATCGGCGAGCATCAGTTCGGTCTCGATGACGTCGATGTCGCGCTTGAAATCCACGCCGCCCATCGTGTGGATGACGTCTGGATCCTTGAAGAGGCGCACCATGTGCAGGACCGCGTCCACTTCCCGGATGTTCGCCAGGAACTTGTTGCCCAGGCCCTCGCCGGAGGCCGCGCCCTTGACGAGGCCGGCGATGTCGACGAAACGGCAAGAAGCGGGGATTGTCTTCTTGGGCTTGGCCAATTCGGTCAGCCGCTGAAGCCGCGGATCGGGCACTCCCACGACACCCACGTTCGGCTCGATTGTGGTGAACGGATAATTCGAAGCGGCCGCATTGCCGGAGGTCAAGGCGTTGAAGATCGTCGATTTGCCGACGTTGGGAAGACCGACGATGCCGATTTCCATGGGAACGACTATGGTATCAAATCGTGCTGCGCCGGATTTTCTTGATCAGCTCCCCGAGCGGCGGCAGAGGCTGTTTCTTAGCCAAGGCGCGCAGATCTTTGATCAAGCCCTTTTGAAAAGCGAGGATCTTCTCGTAAACTGCCTGCCGATCCAGGGGCGGGTCAATGGCAAAATCGCACGATTGCACCTGAAGCGGCGCGCCGAGAACGCTCAGAAGCACGTTCTCAGCGTTCATGCCGCCGTCAACCCGCCGCCCCATCTCCACCAAGCGTTCAAGCGTCAAGTCCGGGAACTGGCCGAGGATGAAAATAAGATCGTAGAGATCCTTCTCGCCGCACCGGCTGACCAACGTGGCGGCCTTGGTCATCAACAGCGTCTCGATCTCGGCCACCACGATCCCATCCGGCAGGCGCACGGATCGTCCTTCCTTGAAATGCGCCGGGTCGCACACGACATCGACGGTGAATGAATGTTTTTGCCATCGAATTGTGGCGCGATAGTAGGAAGGCGAATGAGTGCCGGGCTGCAGTTCGGCTCCAAAGTCCTGCAGCGACGCAACAGCACGGATCGTGATCTCCTGGACCTGCGGATCGCGGGTGAATAGATCCATGTCGTCGGAACGCCGATGGCCGAAGTAAAAGCCCGCCAAGGCCGTGCCTCCGACCAGCATGCAGCCATCGGGAAGCTGCCCGAAAATATGACGAAGGGCGTTGTAGAGCGGCCGTGGCAGGACCTTCGGCGCTAGGCCGGGTCGAGGCTCGATTCGTGGTCCCATAGACGTTCCAACTCGCGTCGGCGCACGGGGTGAATGTGGCGCTTATACTGAGAGAAATCCTTCCACACCCGCCGACCGGCCATCCGCTCGGCGGCGTAAAGGCCGTAAACCTGCACCAGCCGCGCGAGCGCTCGCGGCGCGGCGCGAGCGACGGCGATCGCAAAGTCATCCAAACTCGGAAACAGTCGATCCCACAAAAGCGCGGTCTCAAGAGAACCCTTGGTCGACTCATCCGCCAAAACGGGCAACGGCCGCGCAAGCTCATCCATGCTCACGGCCAAGACCTGGCTTAACTTCTCAAGATGTCGGCTTTGGACGTTGACCTGCTGTGGATGGCTCGATCGAAACCACAGGGAGGCGGCTTGCCGCGTCACCCCAGCACGCCGGGCCAGATCGCTTTGCGACAAGCCGCGAGCCCGCATCAACGTCGAAAGCGTCTGTGCGTTCATAGCACCCCAAGGATATCACAAAATTCTATAATTGTCAAGTATACTTGACATACTATTCGCCCTAGGACCGAAGGTCCCAGAATTCTCTAGGCCCTCTTCCGTCCGACTGAAGGACCAACGACCCATTAGTGGTTTCACCAGAGTTGATAGGATGCGCGCATGAACAAACAGCCCCGCCTTTTCCCTGTTCTTGTCGCCGCCTCTCTTTTCCTCGCCTCCGGCCCGCTTCCCGCCGCCGCGCAAATGCGCGCGCAGGTTGCCGCCGGCTCCGGCGCTGTCGCACCCATCATCCCGATCGGCGTCTCCGCACTCCCGGCCGGGGGCTCGTTCTCGCCGCTGACGCCCGCCGCGGGCCTCAACGGCTCGCTCGCCGCGCCCAACGCTGCACCCTCGCCCCTGATGTCGATCGTGTCTTCGGCCCTGACCGTCGTGCGGCAGGCCGCCGCCAGCTCCGACGGCGTCTCCATACCCACGCCCGGTGCCGCCGCAACCCGCGTCGCGGAGGAAGCCGCCGCCTACGCCACGCCTTCCGACCAGACGCCGAACGCCAAGCCCGCCGCTTCGGAGAAGGGCATAGTCAGCCGCATCCTCGACACGCTCCGCCGCCCCGCGGCCGCGGTTTCTTTTGACGGCGCCGCCGAAAAGGCGCCGTTGGTCAGCCCAATCTCACTGCCGGCGCCAGCCGCTGCCTCGGGAATCTCAGACGCCGAGGTCAGCCAACATCTCGATGAGGCGTCCCGCATGAGCCCTGCCTGGGCCATCAACCAGATGATCGAACAGTACTACCTAAAAAATGCCTCGCGCCTGACCGTACGGCAAGTGCTGGCTTTGGCCTCCGGACTGATCAGAAACGACTCCGACTCCTACAATAAAAAGAATACCTATTCCCGGATGGCCATCCACTACGTCAGCTTGACCAGGCTCTCCTGGGCTGAGCTCCAGAGCGTCCTCACGGAGCTGGTCCACACCGACCCCAACACTTACTACCGCATCGTTGACACATATTTTGGGTCCACACCCTCTCTCGACCTGCGTGCCGCCGTCGCGGTGGCGGGCGCCGCCGACAATGCTTGGCAGACAAATTACCTTATCGAAAAGTACTACCAGCAGACTAAGACGCAGCTCGCATGGGAACAGGTGAAGGTCCTTCTCGACGGCCTCATCCGCAATGATTCGGGCACCTACAACCGGACCAGCACCCAAAACCGCATCCTGCGCGACTGGGAGCAGATCGCGCACGGGAAGCCCGCAACGATCTCCGGGGGCATGAGCCTCCGAGAGCAGCAGCCGCTGTCGCTGCCGAACGGCGCCGCCGCCGATGAACAGCCGACCATTCCCACCGCCGACCTCGAGCGCACCCAAGTCTACGCGGTTCCCGGCGCTCCCGGCATCACCCCGACTTCCGGCTTAAACCGCGTCGTACTTGAGGCCGCCCCCGCCGACACCGACGGCATCCTCCGCGCGCTGAAAGCTCGGATCGACGGCGAGTTCGCGCACTACGGCGTCTCGAGTTCGGAACTTCGCCTCGTCCACGCCAAACGCTTCGACGACCGCGGCGAACTGGGCGACACGATCTTCTTCTACTTCAACCGGATCAAGGACGGCCTCGTCGTCAACGGCCACAACCTCTCCTTCACCGTCATGGTCATCGATGGCAAGCCCCAGCTCGTCTCTGAGCCCGCCCGGCCCCTGTCCCCCATCGACGTCAACACCGGAACGGTGCTGACCGACGACGAAATCATGGGCCGAATCGCCCAGCGCGTGGGCATACCCCCCGCCGAAGCCTCGGAGACCTTCAAGTTCTACGAGCAGAAGATCGTCTACTCGCGCGGCGCATGGCACAACGTGAAGCTGTACATCGCCGACGACCTGCCGGTCATGGTCGCCGTCGACGTGGTCAGCGGCCTCGTCTTCCTGTGGGACAACCGCGCCGGCCTCAAGAATTCCCAGGCGGCGAGCCAAAAAACGGTGGGCCCATCCTCTCAAAATGACGCGGCAATCATGGAAGCAACACTCATGATGGGATCGAAAGAAGTGGTTAATTACGGCGAGGTCGAAGCACTTCTGCCCTCTTACGTGACCATCACTCAGCGGGACGATGCCCTCATCACCGTCAAGAAGGTCGATGGCAGCGGTTTCACGGACGAGGAATTGTGGAGGCTGGCGAATATCGCCGGTCTCATGGCTGTCTGGCACGGGGACGTAAAGATGCACGGAAACGGCAGCATTGGCTCCCCTTATCGGGTCTTCAAGGAACTAGCCAAGCGCGCCCCGGCGGCACTCGCCCAGCCGGACACCGCCGGCGTCTCCGGCAAGGTCAGCGGCAGGACCGTGGAGAAGGGCCCGATCATGCCCGACTCGACGCTCGCCAACATTCCCCTCGCGTTCCTTGAAATCACGATCGGCGGCAAGAAATACGTCACCGACAAGGACGGAAAGTTCTCCCTCGACTCGGGCCTCGAGGTCGGTCCCGAGGGCCTGGAGCTGACGGCCACTCTCTCCGGACCGTACGTCCGCATCGAGGATAAGGCCGGAAAGACGCTGAACATCAAGGTCGCCATCACGGCCGGCGACAACCAGGTCGTCTTCAACCCGAACTCCGGCGTGAACGATGAGGTCGCGCTCGCTCAGGTCAATGGCTTCAAGACCGTCAATCGCGCGCTGAACTACTTGCGCCAACACAAGCTCACCACTGAACGGATGGACAAGATTCAGCTGCCGGTGCGCACCAATGTCCCGGGCGCGGGCAATGCCTACTATACGCCGGGCAACCCGACCGAGAACTTCCTCCGCGCGGACAAGAACTTCGTGAACGCCGCCTACGATACCGTTGCCCAGCATGAGACCGGCCACTTCTGGGACGACTTCACCGGCGGCATCGTCAACGGCGGCCTGTCCGAGGGTTGGGGCGATATCCTTTCGATGTTCGACCTGAACAACCCGATCATCGGAGAACACTTCCTGAAACGGGCCCGCAACGGCGTGGACTACATCCGCCACGGCGAGAATAAGTACCAGTACAACGAGTACGACGAAGTCCACGATCAAGGCCAGGCGTGGGGCGGCTTCGCCTGGAAGCTGCGCAAGGCGCTCATCGAGAAGCTCGGCTATGAGGAAGGCGCGGCCATGGCCGAGGCGCTCGTGATGCCGACGATGTTCGCCAAGGCCTCGACCATCCCGGACGCGATGGCTCAGGTCCTCGTCAACGCGACGAAGAAAGACGGCTCGATCCTGCATGAGGCGGAAATCCGCGCGGCCGCGAAAGCCCACGGCGTCAACCTCCCGCAGGCCGCCGCTCCGACGGGCCCGGCGTCATGGCTCTCGGTCAAGGTGAAGTCGACCTCGATTGAGGACGTCCCGAGCGGGGACCGGGGACTCGCTCCTGAAGAGGTGGGCACGGAGACCATCCTCCCGACGCACGCAGAGGAGGCCAAGACCGCCGCGGGCCTCGTGACCTTCTCGGCCGGCCGCCTCGTGCGCGCCGACGCGCTGAGCTACATCCGCGGCTACCTCGACCACTTCGGCGTGACCTACACGATCCGCCGGATCGGCGGCGGCGGCAACGGCGCCACGTACGAGCTCAAGATGACCGGTAACCGCCGCGCGATCGAGAACATCACGAAGACGCTTCAGGACGGCAACCTGGGCTATGCGCGGCCGTCATCGGCCGTGCATTTAAACGGCACTGAGTGGCTTGACGCGGACGCGCAGGGTGCTGTCTCCCTGCTGGCCGCAGATGGGCAGACCCCGAAGGCGAGGGCTAAGATAACCTTCTCTGTCGGGGCGTTGTACCGCAATCGCGTCGTTAACGAACTGCGCCGCGCCCTTGACGGCGTCGACGTCAAATACGAGCTCAAGTCATACGGCGGCTGGCTCAGCACCGATTACCTGCTGATCATCGAGGGCCCGCAGGACAAGGTGCAGGGGTACGTCGACGCCATCCAGCGCTACTTCAAGAAACTCGAGATCCTCTTGCGCTGATCCTCGCCAAGAGGAATCGACCGGAAGCCGTCGGGCTTCCCGTTTTCAACTTCTCATTGACAGAAGGACGAGCTCGCTGGTAAACTGCCCGGGCTGATTGTGCACTTAAACCCCTTCACCCTGGAGTGATCATGCCCCGACTTCTCGCCGCCGTTCTTTTCGTTCTGGCTCATGGCGCAAACGCTTCCGCCGAAGTTTGGCATGTGCTCGGCCCCCGAGCCATGGGTATGGGGGGCGCCTTCGTCGCCGTCGCGGAAGGTTCCATCGCCCAGTACTGGAATCCGGCCGGATTGGCTCAAGAGGCCACGGCCTCAAAATGGGGGCTTCAGGTGCCGGTCGGCGCCAAGGTCGAGTTCACGGGCAACGTCCTTCAGGACGCCAACGCCCTCGGCGATCTGGCCAGCAAATACAGCACCGTGCAGACCGCTCAGACCAATGGCGCAGCTCTCAACGCCGACCAAATGGCCTCCGTCGTCAAAGGCATCTCCACGATCAAGCACCTCAACGATCCGGGCAAGGGCGTGATCGCCAGCATCGAAGGCGGCGCCAACATCAAGACCGGGCGCTGGGCCGTCTCCATCAACAACTTCACCAGCCTTGGCGGCACCCCATTCGTGGATACGGTCAATATCGGCCTGGGCACGATCGCGGGCGCGGGCGGCGTTAGTTTCGCAGGAGTCGCCGCAGGCGCTCCCACGGATACCGCCTCGCGCGATTCGATTGCAAGCGCGATCACGACCATCGGCTACGCCAATCTCAACACGCTCGTCTGCGGCGGCGCCGCCTGCATCGCCGCGCAAAACGCCGGCATAACGAGTGCCACGACCTTGGCCAACGCTTTGGTCAATCAGGCCGTGGCCAGCGGCGTCTCGGCTTCAGACATCACGGCCGCCGCCGCCACCATGGCCGCCAACGCCGGCGAAGCCGCCACGGTCATCAGCAACGTCACGAGCGGAAACAACAACCCCTACACCAACAACCAGTCGAACCTCACGGTGCGCGGCGGCTCATTTACGGAGATGGCCTTTGGCCACGGCCGGGCCCTGTTCCTGCCCGGCCTCATGCTCGGCGGCAATCTTAAAATGATCGCGGGCAGGGTCGGCTACGAACGCTTCAATGTCTTGAATAAGGACGCCGGCTCAACCACTGCCCTAAAAGATTTCAAGAATCATACGGCGTCCAGCGTCCAGCCGGGACTCGACCTCGGTGTTTTGTGGAAGCTCGATGAAATACTCCCCTTCCTACCCCTCAGGCCGCGCTTCGGCGTGGTCGCGCGCAACATCAACAACCCGGAATTCAACCAGCCCACACTAGCGACGACCAATGGCGAGTCCTCGAAGTATGCCCTCAACGGCCAGATCCGCTCCGGGCTGGCCATCAGCCCCTTTAACTGGTGGAATATCTCGGCGGATGTCGACTTGACGAAGAACGTCACGCCGATTCCGGGCTACAAGTCGCAGATGCTGGCCGTGGGCACCGAGATCAACATCTTCAACCGCTCGTGGATCAATATCCCCCTGCGCGCGGGAATCACCAAGAATATCACCTCCTCCAGCTCCAAGCCCAGCTACGCCGGCGGTTTCGGCTTCAACCTACTGCATTTCATCTTTGACGTCGGCGGCTCGATCAGCTCCGAGCGCACGACCATCAATTCGGGAAATAAGATTCCGAGCAACGCAGCGGCTTCCGCCCAACTCGCCTTCATGTTCGGCGGCTCTCCTGAGCGGCACTCCGTGAAACCGAAGGCCGACGACCAAGCGACGTCGACGGAGAAAGTGCGCGAGGATGCCGAAAAGGCCTCGAAGGCTCTTGACGCCGAGTAGGACCCGGCGACCGTAAAGGTTATAGGTCCCAGCGCCGGATCAGAACCAACGCGAGCGCGCCGAAACCGACGTTGGCCATCCACGCCGCAGCAAGCGGCGGCAGTTGGCCGCTCACGCCGAGCGTGCGCCCGACCTCCATCATCCACAGAAAAAAGAATGACAGCGCCAGGGCAGCGCAGAAACTCACCACGCGCGATGAGCGGCGCAGGCGCAGGGCGATCGGGATGCCGAGCGCGCAGATGACCAGGTTCGTGAAAGGGTACGCGAACTTCGCCATCGCCGCGACTTCATATTCCCGCGGCGAACCGCCGAAACGTCCGGCCCGGCGCGCGTAGGCGAGCGCCTCGCGCATCGTCAGCTCATCGGGGCTCGTCGCGCGCGGCACGAGATCCAGGGGCGGAGCATCGAGATCCGAGACCTTGGTTTCAAACGGAGTCTCGACGACACCCCGCGCGCCGAACGTGCGCTCAACGCCCTCGTGAAACACCCAGCGGCCGCGCGCCGGCTCCCAGAACGCATACTTGGCGTCGAGCTGGCGGTCCACACCATGATCGCCCATCGTTTCCAGGATCGGCCGCTCGAGCTTCCCCTCCTTGGCGAGGAACACCCAGGCCTGGACGAACTGGTCGGCGCCGCCGAGCAGAGCCACATTCTGATATTTGGTCCATTCCCACTCGGGGTGGACCTTCTCGCGCCAGAGGCGACGCGAGCGCGCCCAGGCCGCCGGCATGACGGTCTCCTGCGCGGCAAAAGCGAGCACCGAAACCGCGAGCGCGCAGCCGAGCACCGGAATCCAGAAACGCTTCGTCTCGATGCCGCAGGACTGCGTGGCGAGCCACTCGCCGCTCTGCACGAAACCGCCAACCGCCACGAGTGTCGCGAGCAAGGTCGCCATCGGAATCACGCGCCCGGCCCAATACGGAACCTCGAGCCAGAGGCACTCGAAAATCGTCAAAAGGGACGCGTGCGAGCGCATGATCGGATTCATCTTATCGAACGTGTCCCCGAGAAAGATGAGCACCGCGAACAGCCCGAGGCCGAAGACGAAGGGCTTCACAAAGCGCCCGATCATGTAGCGCGTGTAGATCGTCACCGCGCCGCCGCCTTGCGGCTCAGGATGATCCCGGCGAGCAGACCCGCGCAGTCGCACAGCCACGGCGCTGTCGAGGCGAGCATGTCGTGGCGGCGCCCCAGACTGACGCCGACGACAAGCAGGCCGTAAAAAACGAAGAGAACGCCTAGGCTCGCGGCGAAATCAGCGCCTCGCGTCCGACGCTTGAGGCCCATGCCCAGCGGCACGCCCACCCAGAAGAACACGAACGGCGAGAGAGCGCCAACGGTGCGCAAGGTCGCCTCAACGCGGTACTCCCGGCGGCGCTCGTTTGGCGTGACCGGATCGGCCGCCTTTTCGCGCAGGCGCGCGGTATTCATCTCCTGCATGTCCGGCTCCCGCGGCTCTGCCGCGGGGGCTGTGAGCGGCACGAAGACGCTGTAGCGTTCGAAACGGCCCGACGTGAAACGCTCGGGCTCTTTACTTGGAAGTTGGAGCTGGCCGTCGAAGAGCTCGAGCGTGATGCCGCGCCCCGGGTCCGAGGTCAACCTGCCTTTCTCGGCGTTGATGCGCATGCCCTGAGTCTGCCCCGGCTTGACCAGGTACACGCCCTCAAGGCCGCCCGTCCTCGCGTCCGAAGCGCGCGCATACAGGCGCCAGGGACCAAGTTCCGTGAATGAGCGCGGACGAAGTTCCACTCGCGCCACCTTCTGCGCCGCCTCGGTGGTGCGCTTCTTGAAGGAATGGAAACCCTCCGGACCGGTCTTGTGGTTGACAAGGAGGAGCAGGATCGACAGGGCGACCGAAGTCCAGAATAAGGGCCGCGTGATCTCGGCGTAGGAGAAGCCGCTGGCCCGGAGAGCCATCAACTCGCCGGAATCGGCCAGTTGACTGATCACCACCATCGCCGCGACCAGGAAAGACATCGGCACGGCCAGGGCGGCAAAAGAAGGCAGCAAGCGCGCAAAGCAGGTAAAGATCCACCATGCCGGGATGCCCTTCATCATCGCCATGGAAAAGAGGCGCAGAAACTGGTTCATCATCAGCACGCCGAGAAACAACGCGACGCAGGCGCCGAAGATCGGCAGGAACAGACGCAGGACGTAGCGCGGCAGGATCGGCATCTCGGTCGATTCTATCAACTTTGGTATGATCGGATTCATGAGCGATCTCTCCTCCCAATCCGACGCCGCCGCCCGGTACGCCGATGACCATTACCCGGAGTTCCTCGAGGACCTCAAGCTCCTCGCCCGCATCCCGAGCGTCTCCTTCCCCGGTTTCGACCCGAAGGAAGTCGAACGCTCAGCATTGGCCGTGGCCGCCCTGTGCCGCGCGCGCGGCCTCGAGAATGTTGAAATCCTGAAGCTGCCCGGCGCCCATCCTTACGTCTACGCCGACTGGCTGCACGCCCCAGGCAAGCCGACCCTTCTGCTGTACGCGCACCACGACGTCCAGCCCGCCGGCCGCGAAGAGCTCTGGAAGTCCCCGCCGTTTGAGCCCACCGAACGCAATGGCCGCCTGTTCGGCCGCGGCTGCGCCGATGACAAGGCGGGAGCCGTCGCCCACACAAGCGCCATTGCCGCCTGGCTCAAAACCCGCGGCTCGCTGCCGGTCAACGTGAAGGTCATCATCGAGGGTGAGGAGGAAATCGGAAGCGAGCACCTCGAACCATTCCTCGATAAGTACTCGGCAAAAGTCATGGCCGACGTGATCGTGCTCACCGACACCGGCAACTTCGACCACGAGACCCCCTCCATCACCGTCGCCCTGCGCGGCCTCGTCGCGCTCGACGTGACCGTGCGCTCCATGGACCACCCTCTCCACTCCGGCATGTGGGGCGGCCCCGTCGCCGACCCCGTGCAGGCACTCGCCAAGATGATCGCCTCCGTCGTGGACGCCAAGGGCCGCATGACGATCCCCGGCGTTTATAAAGATGTTCAGAAGCCAGCGAAGGCCTCTGAGACCAGCCTTAAGGCGCTCAAGCTCACCGAGAAAATATTCCGCGCGCAAAGCGGCCTGTTCAAGGGGACCAAACTCATGGTCGACCCGAAGGACCTCCTGCGCTCCAACTGGTACATCCCCTCCTTCTCGGTCAACGCGATCCAGGCCTCCTCGAAAAAGGACTGCGCGAATATCATCAACGACTCGGCGTGGGCGCACATGGGCATCCGCGTGGTTCCCGGCATGAACCCGCAAAAAACTCTCGCGGACCTCAAGAAGCATCTCCTGAAAAACGCCCCCTGGGGCGTGAAGGTCGAGTTCTCTGGAGAGACAGCAAGCCCATCGTGGACGACCGACACCGACGCCCCCGCCTTCACGGCGGCGCGCACGGCCCTCCAGAAGGGCTATGGCAAGCCGGCCGTGGACATGGGCTGCGGCGGCTCGATCCCGTTCGTCGGGCCCTTCGCGAAAGCCCTGAAAGGCGCTCCCGCCCTTCTCATCGGCGTTGAGGACCCGCTGTCGAACCCGCACTCCGAGAACGAAAGCCTGCACCTGGGCATGTTCCAAAAGGCCATCGCCTCGGCCGCGCACCTGTACGCGGAAATCGCGGCCCTGCCCTCCGTCAAGTAATGACGGATTTTATATAATCCTTGTTCGTGACGATTTCCGCCCCCCGCTTCCGCCCCGAGCTCTCCAACCAGGACAAGCGCCCCACGCGCTGCCCGGCCTGCGGTTGCGACGGTCCCGAAGCGGCCTCCCCCTCCAACGAGGCGGGCTTCGAGCTCCTCACCTGTCCGGACTGCGGCCTCGGCCGCACCTGGCCCTCTGTTCCCGGCGAGCAAATAGTCCGGTGGTATCCCGAACAGTACTACGGCAAGGAAAACGTTCGCTTCAACCCGCTTTTTGAGCTCATGGTGCGCTGGTTCCGCAAACGCCGCGCCGCCGTCCTCTACAACCGCGTCCCGCGCGGTCCAGTCCTCGACGTCGGCTGCGGCCGCGGCATGATGCTCTCCTACATGCGCGAGTTCGGCTACGAGGCCCACGGCCTCGAGCTCAATGAAACTGCGGCCCGCCACGCCCGCGACATCCTCAAGCTCGAAGTGGTCACCGGAGACTTCCTCACCTCTCCCCATGAGAGCAACCGCTACAACGCGGTGCTCTTCGGCCACACGCTCGAGCACTTCGCCAATCCCGTCGCCGTGATCGCCCGCGCCTATGAACTGCTCAAGCCCGGCGGCATCCTTTGGATCGCCGTCCCCAACTACGGCAGCTGGCAGGCCCGCCTGTTCGGCCGCTTCTGGTTCCACGCGGACGTCCCGCGCCACTACTTTCACTTCACGATCAAATCCCTCGACGCGATCCTCCAGCGCCACCATTTCCGCGTCGTCCAGCTCGACCACTATAACTTCGAGCAGAACCCGTACGGCCTCCTCCAGTCCATCTTTAACGCGGCCGGCTTCCGCTTCAACCTCCTTTACTCCCTCCTCAAAAGCTCGACGGCGCGCACCGACACGGCCCTGCGCTACCCGTTCCAGACCGTCGCCCAGATCCTTCTGCTGCCGCTGCTCGTGCCCTTCGTCGTCATCGCAACGGCTCTCGAAACCGCCTTCCAGTCGGGCGGGACCTTCGAAATGTACGCGTTCAAGGAGTAAGAACGGCCATGCTTGAGCGCCGCGGCCTGTGCCTGGTCCTCGTCGCCCTCCTCTCCCTGCTCGTCCACGCGAAAGGCCTCACCGCACCGCTTCTCGACCTCCATTACCACCGCCAGGTCAACACCGCCTCGATCGCGCGCGGCTACTGGCGCGACGCGAGGCCGATCCAAGAACCCCGCATCGACTGGGATGGCGCGTCCGACCGCCTCGCCGCGACAGAACTCCCAGTCTACATGTGGGTGTACGGCAAGCTCTGGCCGGTCGCCGGCCTCGGCGAAAAATGGGGCCGCCTCCTCTCCGTCGCCGCTTCCCTGCTCACCGCCCTCCTCCTCTTCATCCTGTTTGAAAAAGAATTCGGCCGCGAGGCTGCCCTCTGGGGCGCGAGCCTCTTCTCTCTCCTGCCGGTCGAGGCGTATTTCGGCCGCACCGTTCAGCCCGAGGCCACCGCGCTCCTTGCCCTCATCGGCGCGCTCGTTTTCTGGAGCCGCTGCCTTGAGAACGACCGCCCCTGGGGCGCCTGGGCGGGCGCCACGTTCTGCGCCTTCATCGCGGTCGGCCTCAAGCTTCCCTACGCCCACATCCTCATCCCTCTCGCGGGTCTAACCTGGCGTAAGCTTGGGCGGCGGGCCGTGACCGACTGGCGCATGCACGCCGCGGGCCTTCTGTCTATGGGCGGCGCGATCGCCTGGTACCTGCGCGTGCGCAACGGCGTGTACGTCGTGCCGACGCACGCGAACGACTATACCAACCTCCTCGCCTACTCGAGGCTCCTCTACTTCGTGCAGTTCCAAATCTTCTCGCGCATCCCCGAGCTGGTCATGACCTACGCCGGCTTCGTATTTTTCGCGGTCGGAGCGCGAGAGATTCTTGGACGCAGGCGCGACGCGTTCTGGCTCGCCTGGTTCTTCGGCGCGGTTTTCCATCTCCTCGCGATGTCAGGCTACTCCCACTCCCACGAATACACGGCCCTGCCGTTGGCGCCCGTCGCAGCCGGACTGATCGGCGTCGGCGTCGTTCGCCTGAGAGGGAAGGCCGCCGCCGCGCCAAATCGCGCCTTCGCATACGCGGGCCTCATCCTCCTCCTTCTCGCGATCCCCGTTCACTCGGCCCTGCGCATCAGCCATTGGTACAGACAGGGCTTTGATTTCGTCAACGGCGCGGGCAAAGCGGCCGATGCCGTCAGCGCGCAAGACGATCTCTTCTTCACGAACTGCCAGGCCTCCTCGGTCCTGTTGTACTACCTGAATCGGCGCGGGTGGTCTGGCGAACTCAATAAGCAGCCGATGAACGCGGCTCTCATGATCGATGATTACGCCGCCCAAGGCGCACGCTTCATCGCGTCGGAAAAGCGCGGCCTATTCGCCGAGCCCAACGGCGCGATGTGGAAGCGGCTGCGCGCACGCGGCACGCCCGTATGGGACGACGGCAAGCTCGTGATCTTCTCGCTCGTGCGCTAACGCGCTACGGGATCGTCAGATGCCCGTTGGCGATCGTCAGCCGGGGAATTTCAATGGCGAACGGCGTCTCGGGATTCGGGTCTAGCGGGATTGTGAGCTCCTTAATCTCCCGGAATATCGAGAGCGGAACGTTCAAACCCCCGAGGCGCATGGACAGGATATCGATCTTCAGCCGACGCGGCCCCTCGAGGAGCCGCACGCCCGCCTCAGCCGCCACCGGCTTGCCCTTGTAGGAGCCGGTGAGGCGCACGGTCTTGTCGAGCGCCACCTCAGCGACGGAAAGCCCCTTCACGCGCAGGGAGAGGAACGCCTTGAGTTCCTCGGCTCCAAGATCAAGCGAGTTGACCCGTAGGCGTTCCAGGCGAAGGAGGCGAATATCGGTCCAAGCGTCCTCGCCCCCTGCCTGAACGATCGGCATGAAACCCACACCCGACAGCTCCAGATGTGTTCCATTCAAGATCAGTCCGCGAATGTCGAGCCGGCCCACGTTGAGATTCAGGGTCTTGTACGCCGACTTCTCGGCATCCCAAGGTCCGAAATTGACCTTCAGGTCATTGATGACGACCTTGCCCGCGGCATAATTCTGATAGACGAGAAACTTACCCTTGTAGGGCTTCTTCAAGCCGCGGCGCTGATGGTAAAGGATCGCGTTGTTCGCGTCGGGGAGAGGCCAGCGCGCGACCTCTTCATAGGCGCGGCCGAACCAGCCCATTGGGTCGCGGATTTCCGCCGCAGCCTCGGGCAGGCCCGAGATCACGGTCGCCGGTCCGACCTTTGGATCTTTGAGGAGAACGAACTCGGACAGCTCGCAGAGCCGACGGTTGACGCCGCGCATGCGCGCGTGCTCGAGTCCCAGGCGGCGCTCCATCCAGTGGAAGGTGGGAGCGTTGAAATAGGTATCGTTGGCGACAAGAGTCACGTTGCTTATCGGCCGCGTGGGATCGCGCTCGGCCTCAACCTTGCGGAGGATCTCTTCCGTCTTCCAGTCTTCCTTAACCGGCGGGCGGTTCTCAAAGAAACCGACCCAACCTCCGAAGAAGTTGAACATCCCGAATAATTGGAAGACCACCGCGCCCCATGTCACAGACTTGGGCCAGGTCGAGCAGAACGCGATGCCAATCGGCACCAGGCCCGGCAGCACGAAGCGGAGCTGACGGTTTGGAACAATCGTCCAAAAGATGTAGCTGGTCACGACCCAGGCAAGAAGAACCCAGCCCTGGTCGCGGCGGCGCTGGTATTGCGGAGCGAGGAGACCGATCGTGCCGAGAATCCAGACAACGGGGCCGATGGAATGGGAGGCCTGCCGGAAGTAGACCAGCCACGCGCCCGGAGTCCGCACCGAGATCGCAAAGTCGGTGGAAGCCTGCACGAGCCGGGAAGGGAGGAGCGCAACATGAGCCGCGTACCATGGAATCATGAGCGCCGCAGAGAGGGCCGCGCAAACGAGCATGATCCAAGCGGCGCGCTTCTCGCGAAAGGCGCTGAGCGCGATGAAATAGGCCGGTAGCATGTAGCTGAAAAAAGACCATTTATGGAGCATGCCCACGGAGTGCAGAACCCCGAAAGCGAGCGCGGGAATCCAGCGCGAGAACTCCTCGGAGGCGATCAGGGCCCAATAGGCGGCGGCGGCAAGCGCCACCATCGGCAGGTCAACGAGCTGGGTCGTCAGGAGGTCCTGAATCGCGGGCGAAGCCACAAAGAGGATGACGGCGGCGAGCGCGGTCGCGTCGGGGCGGAAGCGCCAGGCGACAGCGAAGATCGAGAGGGAGAGGAGCGCCAAATAGAGCCAGTTGACCCAAAGCGCGGCGTGGGCCGGATCGGCAGAGGCGTAGACACTCGTCAGAAGAAGATGGTAGATGGGCGGGAAAGGCGGCATGCCCGGCTTCGGCGCGAGATACCACGCATCGGAAAAGCGGCCTGCCTTGAGGGCATCACGATAATCGAGCGCGATCTCCATGTGGATCGCCTGATCCCAGGATGGAGGACGCGTGTCCGAACGGGTATAGGACCGCAGGAGGAAAGCTTCGGACGCCAGAAAGAACACGAGTCCCAACAAGCTGAAAACGAGGGCTTTGCGCTTCGACGCCGGAGTCGCCTGGACGTAAAGGTTCGAGGCCATATAAGAGCGCGCTCATCATAATAAATTAAGCACCCTCTATTTTTGTAGAATCCCGCCTCATGCGAGCGGTCATCCTCATCGGAGGCATGGGCACCCGGCTGCGTCCCTTCACGCTACAGACGCCCAAGCCGCTCCTGCCCATCCTGAACCGACCCTTCCTTGAGTACCAGTTCCAGGCCCTAAGCCGTCACGGGGTGCGCGAGGTCGTGCTCTGCACATCCTACCGCGCGGAGACCTTCCGTCGTGCGTTCGGAACCGGCCGGCGCCTGGGACTCAAAATTTCCTATGTGCACGAGCGCATTCCCCTGGGCACGGGCGGCGCGATCAAGAACGCCGAGCCCTTGTTAAACGGAACGACTTTCGTGTTCAACGGCGACGTCCTCAACGACTTCGACCTCGGCGCGTTTTTGAGGTTCCACCGCTCCCGTCGCGCGGAAATATCGATCGCGCTGACCCGGGTGAAGGACCCAACGCACTACGGCCTCGTACTCACTGATGAGACGGGCATGGTGCGCCGCTTCCTCGAGAAGCCCTCCTGGGACGAAGTCGTGTCTAATTCAATCAACGCCGGCGCCTACCTTTTCGAACCGTCCGTGTTCGCCCATCTTCCGCAAGGCAAGCCTTACTCGCTTGAGCGCGGCCTCTTCCCCAAGAGATTGGCGGCCGGGGCGCGTATCGCCGGCTACGTGGCGCCGGGATACTGGATCGACATTGGTTCGCTCGAAGCGTACCTGCAGGTGCACCTCGACCTCCTGCAGGGCCGCACGCCGTTTAGGCCCGGACCCCGGGCTCGCCCGTTCAAGAATGCCGATGGCGCTCGCGTAACGGCCGGCGCCGGAACGAAGGTGGCCCCGTTCGCGCGGTTCTCCGGCTCGGTGAGCCTGGGCGCTGCCGTCCGCATCGGCCGCGGTGCCCAGCTGACAGACTGCGTCGTGCTTGACGGCGCAACGATCGGCGACGGCGCGCGCCTTGAACGCTGCGTCATCGGGCCGGGAGCGCGCGTCGGCACCCACGCGGTGCTCGGACCTGGGACGGCCCTCGCGGGTGGCTCCTCGGTCGGAGACTACAGCCAGCTATGACCGAGCATGGCGTGGAGCGGGTGCACAAACCCTGGGGCCACGAGCTGATCTTCGCGCGCGCCAAGACATACGTGGGCAAGATTCTCGTTATCGAGAAGGGCCGCCGCCTGAGCCTGCAGTTTCACCGGAAGAAGCACGAAAGCCTGATGGTCCTGCGCGGGCGGTTGAAGCTTCTGCTTGGGAAAAAGACAAGCACCGTCGGTCCCGGCGCGACATTCACAATTCCGCCGAAGACCATCCACCGCTTTGAAGCGCCGCAAGGGCGCGTGACCCTCATCGAGGTGTCCACCCCTGAATTGTGGGACGTCGTGCGCTTGCAAGACGATTACGGACGGAGAGGCAAATAACATGGCGGACCCAATCAAATTCGGAACCGACGGCTGGCGCGGCGTGATCGCTCGCGATTTCACTTTCCAGAACTGCCGGCGCGTCGCCCAAGCGATCGCCGACTACGTCAAAGAGGAACGGCTCAAGCATAAAGGCCCCAAGGGCACGCTCTCTGGTCCGATGATCGTCGGCTACGACAAGCGCTTTCAATCCGACGCCTTTGCGCGCGAGATCGCTCAAGTCCTCGAGGCCAACGCGATGCGCCCGATCCTCATCGCCGAGGCCCTGCCCACGCCCGCCGTCAGCTGCATGACAAAGAAGCTTGGCGGCATGGGCGTCATGGTCACCGCAAGCCACAACCCGCCATCTTACAACGGCATCAAGATCAAGATCGATGGCCGCGCCGCGCTCGAGGACGTGACAAAGGGCATCGAGGCCTGGGTGGACCGCACCGCGCCGACGCGCGCCGCCGAAATCAAGGTGAAGTCCTACCGCGACGTCTACGTGCAGTACCTGAAGGCACGCGCCGATCTTCCCAAGATCAAGTCGAAAATTAAGAAGCCCATCGTCGTCGATTCCATGCACGGCGCCGGCGCCGGCCTCATGACCGACGTGCTCAAGATGAAGAATCTTGTCGAAATCCGCGCGAAGCACGACCCGCTGTTCGGCGGCGTGCACCCGGAACCCATCGAGCAATATTTGACGGCTCTGTCCGAGGCGGTGAAGAAAAACAAGGCGGCCGTGGGCTTGGCGCTCGATGGCGACGCCGACCGCTTCGGACTCGTGGATGAAAACGGCAAATACCTCACGCCCTGCCAGGTCTTCCCGATGATCGCGCTCTATCTGATCGAAAAGAAGAAGTACAAGCGGAAGATCGTGCAGTCCGTCTCGCTGGGCTACCTCGCTGAGCGCATCGCCAAAGAAAAGGCTATTCCCTTCGAGCAGCTGCCGGTCGGCTTTAAGCACGTGGCCGAACGCATCGCCGCGGGCGAGGCCGACATCGCCGGCGAGGAATCCGGAGGCTACGCCTGGGCCGGCAAAGGCGGCATCGCGGAACGCGACGGCATGCTCACCGCGCTGCTGGTTCTTGAGATGATGGCCGTCACGGGCAAGACGCCCTCGCAGCTCTGGAAAGAAATCGAGACCCGCTACGGCGCCTCGCACTATAAGCGCATCGACTACCGCATCCATAAAGCCGTCGCGGACAAAGCGCTCTGGACACAGAAGCTCATCAAGAAGCTGCCGAAGAAGCTCCTGGGTACGGCGATCAAGGAGCTCATCTCAATCGACGGCCTGAAGATCGTCCTTGAGGACGGCCACTGGCTCCTCATGCGCCCGTCGGGCACTGAGCCCCTCATGCGCGTCTACGCCGAAAGCGACAAGCCCGAACGCACGCAGGGCCTGCTCGACATGGCAAAGAAGTGGGTCGCGCCGAACCTGAACGTTTAAGCATGTTTCCTAAAAAAGCGATGCTCCTGGCGGCGGGCGCCGGCACGCGCCTGCGTCCGCTCACGTATGAAACGCCCAAGCCCATGGTGCCGGTGGTCAACCGGCCCGTCATTCATCACGTCCTCGACAACCTGCTCAAGCATGGCGTCCAGGAGGTGATGATCAATCTGCACATGCACCCGGAGCAGGTGCGCGGCTACTGCGGAGACGGCTCGCGCTGGAGCCTCAAGCTCCATTATTCCCACGAGACCAAGCTCATGGGTACGGCCGGGGCCATCAAGAAAGTCGATGGGTTCTTTAAAGACGGTCCGTTTTTCGTGATGTCGGGCGACGGTCTCTCCGACATCGACCTCACCGCGATGTGGAATTTTCACCGCAGACGCGGCTCGATTGCCACGATGGCGACCAAACGAATCGACGCGCGCTTCGAGTACGGCGTCACCCTCACCGACGGCAGCCAGAGGATCAAGGGCTTTCTGGAAAAACCGTCCTGGGGCGACGTGTTCTCAAACAAGGTCAACACCGGAATATATCTCTTCGAACCCGAAGTGCTCAAACTCATGCCAAAAGATCGTGTCTACGATTTCGGCCACGACCTGTGGCCTCAGCTGCTCAAGAAAAAGAAGTCGATCTACGCGTACGAGACCGACGCCTACTGGTGCGACGTCGGCAACCTCGCCGAGTACCGCCGCTGCCAGGCCGACTGCCTCGACCGCAAGGCCAAGATCAACATCCCCGGCGTCGAGATCCGCAAGGGCATCTGGGTCCAGGAAGGAACCGTCGTGGATCCCAAGGCGAAGCTCAGCGCACCCGTCGTCATCGGCAAGGGCTGTCGCATCGCGGCCGGAGCCAAGATCGAGCCAGGCACCGTGATCGGCGACCGCGCGCAGATCGAACGCGGCGCGAGCCTCGAGAGTTGCATTCTCTTCGACAACGTCACCGTCGGCGAGAACGTAAACCTGACCAACTGCATCATCGGCCCCAACGG
>JAHFCE010000053.1 GCA_023249675.1 Elusimicrobiota bacterium
ATGGGCAGAAAACGACCTTGCGAAAAATGCCGGAAAGGCGACGGGGCGACCTACGTCGAAGGATGGTGCGAAAAATCTACCGATTCGTCAGGGCTGTCTCCGCTGCAGCCCTGACGAATCGGCTCCGCGGAACTCCGTCGAGACGTCGCTGGGCGCTTTCAGCGGCGCAAGTCAGCCAGGCCCCGCCTCGTTGAAAAAAGCGGTACGCCCCGGCGCCGCGCCAGTTCTTTGGCGAGGCCCCAGGTTTTCATGGGCACGTCATCGGGATCGGGGCAGGGAGCGTCAACGGGACTGAGCACGAACGTGCCGCGTTCAACCACTCTCAAACCGGATCTGTATGCGCGTGCCGAGAATCCAGCGCAACCTTGCCGCATCGATCACGGTCTCCGTCAACGCCGCCCACATCTTTTGCGAGAACACCGCCAGGCTGCCCATGGTCGCCCGAATGCGCTCCCTCAGCAAACTCCCCTTCTCCATCAACTGGTTGAAGATATGCCCTATCTGCATGAGCAGGTAGAAATTCTTCTGCGCCACGTTGTTTTCCGAGAAGGCGTGCTCCAGTCCGTAGCCCCCGTTCTTCTGCGTGTTGAACCCCTCGTTCTCAATCTTCCAGCGTTGTCGTCCTCCTCGCCTCGATAGCTCTTCAACGTTGCCGGCGTCGACGCGAAAGCCGGTCAGCCACACGAAGGGCGTCGTGCCCGCGGCCGTTTCCTCCAGGCACTCGAAGGCGTTGACCGTCATACCGTCGAAATCGATGTCGTTGATCCAACGGAACGTTTGCCGGCAGCCTTCCCGGTTGACGATAAGGACGTTCTCCGGCGTCAGCCCCTTGAGGGCTTGGTACTCCCTCCAAACCTCAGGCAGACTTCCTTCCTTGAACGTAACGATGTAGCCCCAACGATTGCGCCGGCATACCGTGAGGACCGGCTTGCAAGCAAACAACGCATCCAACAACAAGCACACTTTCACGATGGGAAAATCTTGCTTGAGCACTTTCGCCAGACGATAGAATGCCTTCAGCTCGCAGTCCTGTTTTTTGACGTCGGCTCGTTCATTCTGGACGAACTCGGTGCCCACCGAAAGGGCCAGGCCATTTTCCAAGGCGAGCTTGGCCTCAACGACAGGATGGTAATAGAGGGTCTGCTCATTTGAGGTCTTCGTCAGGCAGTGGTCGCAATGCTTACTTCGGAAAACCAGCGCCCCGGTTCCGTCAACGGCCACGGGGTAGTATAGTCCCTTCAAGCGGAAAGCTTCCAAACAGCGCTTGCGCAACAGCGACCGAATCACCAATGTTCGCAATCCGTGAGTTTCCAAAGGACTCACCCGCTTGAGGACATAGTTCAAGGTGTCGCCGTGGAACAGCGCGTCCGGGAACGCCACATCCGGATAGTAGCGCTCCATCAAGCACTTGAGCGTGGCCACGAAGGCGGGACTGCCCAGCTTGTATTTGATGTTCCGGCGCGAGCCTACCTTCACCATGAACATCAGCACGGCGACCAGCAGTTCCTGCTGGAGCGGATACTCGATCAGCAGCGGATGGCGGGGGTCTTTGACGCGCGACAGCGCCGCCCAGAACTCGGGTACGAAATGCTCTATCGTCTTGACCAGCGCTTCCGGGAGGGTGAGTTCCCCAGACGGATTGGCACCGCTACAGATTGTCTTAGCGGCGGCCAGGGCGCAGCCTCTTTTTGCCGCGCCGTATTTCCAGCTTCTCACACCGCCCTTTCCCAAGCCGCCGCAGGGAGCGCTCGATCTCCTTATTGATTTGAACCCACTCCGCTATCGCTCGCGTGAACTCACCCCAAGCCGCCGCCCGGCGACGGTAATGCTCCACCTGGTCCTTGCGCACGTAACGGTGCCAGCTGTTCTTTGGCGTGGGGATGGAAAGATAGTGGCTGATAGCGCCGCCAGGACGGAATTGGCGCTCGATCATGGAGGCCGCGACCATGGAATTGTGAGACATGGCGACGTGTTCCAGGACATTACGGCGGGTCTTGAGGGCCCTTACGCGCTGGCGGAGCTTGGCTAGCTGTAGGGGGGTCATTGGCATGATAAATACTACTATAAAAGCTACACATTGTAAAATATGTGTAGCTTTTAAATGGGCAGAAAACGACCTTGCGAAAAATGCCGGAAAGGCGACGGGGCGACCTACGTCGAAGGATGGTGCGAAAAATCTACCGATTCGTCAGGGCTGACGTTCTGCGTCCAAGAGCCTTGCACCGGCGCCCAGTGGCCGTCATCCATCAACTTCGTGCGAATCGACTGGATGAAGAATGGATCGACGGGCGCTGCGGAGGAAAACTCCCCGTACTGACTTGTCGGGCTTCGGCTCGCGTCATCCTTAGCAATTATTTGCTCCGCGAAATTTCCATTCCAATCAAAGCGAGGCGGCCCATCGGTCCAGGTCCAACCGGCGCTGGAGCGGCCGAAATGATCGCTCTGGAGCAATGCCGCCGCATGACGCTGAATCTCCGGGCGCGCGACGACGGCCGCGACGACGATGGCGGCGACCGCCGCGGCCCAAACGAGCGGCCGCACAAGGCGCTTGCCCACCGCCGCACGCATGCGCGACAAGCGGCCAGGACGGACCGGAGCGACCGCGGCGGCCGCGCCTTTGTCCATCTCCCGCGCGAGCCGCGCGATCAAAACCTCGGGATCGCCCAGACGGTCGACCAGCGACTTATCGATCACCACCACGCCCTGATCGACCACGGCCAACGGCCCACCCTCGCGCAAGCGGCGGCAGAAAAACGCCGTTCCGGCGCGGGCTTGGAGCGCCTTCCAAGACTCCTGCTGCGCCAACGCCGGAGGCAG
>JAHFCE010000013.1 GCA_023249675.1 Elusimicrobiota bacterium
TGACCGCGATGGGGACCTACCGGACGTTCGAATGGATCCAGCGCCTGCGCCGGCCCGGCCGCGATGACATCGTGCACCGGTGCCTGGCCGACTGCGGAGCGACACATTTGGCGCAACGGCGCTTCAGCGAGCTGTCCGGCGGCCAAAAGCAGCGCGTCCTCATCGCCCGCGCTCTCGCCGCTGAGCCGGAGATTCTCGCGCTCGACGAACCGCTAGCCGGCATCGACATCACGACCCAGCACGCCCTGCTCAAGCTCATGAAGGAACTGAAGGAACACCGCAGACTCACGATCCTGATGGTCAGCCACCGCGTCAGCGCCGAAAAGGGGCTGTTCACTCATATCGCCTGGGTCGATGAGGGGCGCGTGAAGACCGGCCCAGCCGACGAGATGCTGTCGGAGGGCCGGCTCAGCGAAATTTTTAAATCCGAGCTATGAGCTTGATCCTCGAGATGCTCAAGCCTGACTTCCTCCTTCACCACGCCGTGTGGGGCAGCGTCATGGTGGGCTTCGTCTGCCCTCTCGTCGGGGTCTACTTCGTCCTGCGGCGGCTCGTGTTCTGGGGCGTGGCCCTGCCCCAGGTCTCAGCCTCCGGAATCGCCTTTGCCTTCATGCTTCAAGGCCTCGGTCTTAATTTTTTGGCGGGCAACGAGAGCCAGGAGAAGCATCTGGCCATCGTCGGATCGATCATTTTTACGTTAGGCACGATCCTCATCCTCGCCGCGCTCGAGCGCCGCGGGACCGGACTCTCCGAGGGACGCATCGGCGCCCTGTATGCTCTCGCCTGGGCGGCATCAATTCTCTTCGTGGCCTGGAACGCCGCCGGCGAGACCGAGATGCTCGGCCTGCTCAAGGGCGAGATCGTCTCGATCTCCGAGTCGGACTTCCACGCGATGCTCGACGTCTTCGGTGCGGTGACCGTCTGCATGTTTCTGTTTCAGCGCGAGTTCACTCTTGTTTCCTACGACCGGGACATGGCCGTAACCTTGGGCCGCAATGTCCTCGTCTGGGACGTCCTGTTGTATCTCATCATCGGCGTGACCATCTCTCTGGGCGTGATGACGGTCGGACCCTTGGTGATCTTCGGCTTTCTCGTCATCCCCCCGCTGGCGGCCCTGCCGTGGGCCCGGGGCATGGCGTCTGTCTCGATCCTAGCCTCTGTTCTCGGCGGCCTGAGCGCGTTCGCCGGCTTCTACCTTTCCTATAAGTACGATCTGCCGCTCGGGCCGGTCGTCATTTGCGTTGCCTGCGGCGTCTACACCCTATCCTCGGCCGCCCGTCTCATCGTTCCCAAGTCCAAATTGGCCTTCTTCGGCACGCGAAAGCCAGGGCACACGCCGTCAGCAGGCTGATCAGCACGCCGACGAGAACTGATAATGGCCTAAAAACAAACAAAACATCGTGTCCGCCGGCGGGGACCACGATGGATGGGAATGCACCCGCAAAGAGTGATTTCGCAACGGGCGCTCCATCCAAGAAAACGCGCCACCCGGGATAATCCATCTCCGCAAGAACGACCCCGCTCTCACCCGCGATGTCGACTCTTGCCGCCACCCGTCCCGGACGGTAGGACGCTATCCGCAAAGCGCCTGCGTCTGGACGTTCGAGAAAAACTCGAGATCGAGCAGGACCCCGAGAAGTCAGTCCTATGCTTTCCCGGCTGACGCGCCGGGCGCCTCGCTTGAGACCCACGACCATCTCAATGCCGGCCCAATCGACCCGCGGGGAGCGGGGGCCTTCCCGCGACATTCGATCCAGATACTCGTTTGCCGTCTTGAGGCGTAAGGTCTGGTATGAGCTCGCCTCGGAAATCCCGAACGCCGCCCCATAGGACGGCGCCAAAAAATCACGCATGAGAAGGTAGTCGTCTTCCGTTTCCAACACGCCGCTCTCCCAGACGCGGCGCAGTTCTTCCGTGTGATAGATTCGCGCCAAGGAACGCTCTCCGTGAAACGATGAGGCGACGGCAGGGAACTCGCTCAGAAACGACGGACGAGACCAAGCCGCACGCGGAGCCTGCGCGAAGATGACCAAATCCAAGATCAGAACCGAGACCGCCGCCCACCTCCAGGCCGTTGCACGCAGTCCGGCGACGCCTGAGGCGACCAAAAGAGCGAGGGACGCCGTCGCCAAATACAGCCAGTTTGCGGGAAAACGGAATATCCGCAAGAACACCATCGCATCGAAACCCGGGAGATGCCCGCCAAGACTCAGAAGCAAGGCCGCCGCGCAGCCAGCACCCAGAGCCACCTCCCGCCTGCCCCCGCGCACGACCGCCCAAACCGCAAGCCCCCACGCGACCAGCCCCACATAGAAACAAACGATCGCAGGATCTCCGCCGACGAGTGGAGAGAAATGAATCCATTGCGGGACGAACGCTTCTTTGAGAAGCTGCAGCGGGGCCACAGAATACTGCCGCGCCATGGCTGGATCGAGAACCAGCCTGCGGCTGGCTTGCCCCATCAATTCCAGAAATGGAATCCACTGCACCGCGGCAAGACCCAATGCCCAGAGACCTCCCTGAATCAGGCATTTCAAGCCTTGACGCCCCTGGCCGCAGGCCCAAACCGACACAGCCAATACGCTGAGCAGGGAGAACGGCGGAAAACCCGCAAACCACTGCATGGCCATGCTCACCCCCAATCCGACAGGTGAAAGTTCTTGTTGGAAGTAGAGGATCGCCGGCAGCCAAGCGGCGGCGGCAAAATGATTTGGAAACGTCACTCGACCCGTGAAGGTTCCGTTGAACCCCGACAGAACCGCGGCCGCCGCGGCGGCGGCCGTGGATTTATGCAGACGCCATGCCAATGCGCCCATAAAAAATGCGGCCAACAACGTATGGAGGACCACCCATAGACGCAGAAACGCCGAGAAATCCGAAAGGCCGCACAGCAGACGCATCACCGGATAGACTGCCATGGTCTGAGGATCCGCAAGGAATGGCTCCCCCATGTCGCGCCAGGGATTCCAAGCCGGCAGAAGGCAGCCCGCTCCCAAGCTTCGCGTCATGCTCCAGTTGGGATAAGACAGGGTAATCATGTTGCCATCCAACGGCACCAAGCCGCCGAGAAGCAAGGGGCCCCACACGCCGCAGAGCACCGCCAAAGTCGCGGCCAGCGCAAACCATGCTGGAAGAGAGAAAGCGCCTCGAGTCACAGACGCCTAGCGTAGCATTCCGAAACCGCAAAGCAATACCGAGGCGATTGAGGCAAATTATATACTCTCCTGGCTATGAGTCTGGCCACCTGTGTGTTTTTTCTGGCGTTGCACGCCGCTGCGCACGAAGGCTACCCGATCTCCCCGGCCTATGCGACGCTCCGCATGGAGCCGGATCGAACCGTCGCGGACCTCCGGGTCGATTCTATTTTCTGGATCGAAGAGGTCTCGGGCCTGAATCCCATGCCCGCCCAAAATTGGCCCGATGAGAGCCGAGCTCGAGTCGAATCCTACGTCAACGCGCACTTTCATCTTTCAGCCGGCGGCGGCTTATTGAACGGCAAGCTCGTTGAAGCCCGCTACCGCCAACTGCCCTGGGAAGTCAACGAAGAAGGCTCGTTCTTTTTGCGCATGCTGTATCCGCTGGTCCCCAGCGGGGCGGCGCTGTCCGTCCGCGCGCACTTCTATGAAGAATACCGCCGCGAGATGATGGCCCAGTACCAAGGCCGAAAAATTCCCTTTGCCAACGACTACCGGACTTTCGTCGACATTCCCGGTCGTCATCCTCTTCGCCTGACTTTGACGCCCGACGCCCCCTCGTTCACCGTCCCCGCCGATGAAACCAGGCGAACCGCTTTTGCGATGGCGCGCGAAGCGCTCTTACGCGGAGCGCAAGCGGCGCTTGGCGCGGCCGCGGGGTTTCCGACCCTGCTCGCGATCGTACTCTGCCTTGGAGCCGGGCCTCCGGATCGGGCGACGTGCGCGATTCTATGCGCATCGGCCGCATCGGGATTCGCCGCCGGAAGATTCCTCAACGCGCCGCCCTGGCTGATCTGGGCTGCGACACTCGGCGGGGCTCTCGCGGCCCAACGCCGGCACGCGGCCCTCATGAGTGGCGCGGCCGTCTGCGCCCTCGGCCTCACCTGGTGCACCGCCGCCAAGCCCCTGCTCCCCCACTGCGCTCTGGCGTTCCCGTCCGCCCTGATCGGCGTTCTAGCCGCAGGCGCTGCACTGCTATGCGTCGCTTGGTGCGGCCTACGCGCCGAATACCGGCGCTTGACCACGGTCTGCGAATCGCGCGTCGACGAGCTGTTCGCGCGACGCGTGCGCCTGACCGCCACGGTCCTGGCCATGGTCGGAGCCTATGGTTTGTGGCAGTCCCTCCAGAGGTGAACGCATGAGCGCCATCCAATTTCAGAGAGTCTCCAAAATCTACCGCCGCTCGCATCTCGGGCGCACGACCGAGACGGCCGGCCTCATCGAGCTCGACCTTGATATTTCTCGGGGAGAGGTCTTCGGTCTTCTCGGCCTCAACGGCTCGGGCAAGACCACCGCGATCAAGCTCCTCATGGGCCTGCACCTCCCCACCAAAGGAGAGGTCGAGACCTTGGGCCGCCGCGCCCCCAACATCGAGGTTCTCGCGCGCATCGGCTACACGCCCGAAGCGGCCTACCTCAACAAGACTTTAACGGGCCGAGAAAGTCTGCGCCTGTTCGCCGCGCTCTCAGGGATTCCTCGCGCAGAACGCGAAAAACGTGTGTCGGATATCTTGAGGAAAGTTGGCCTCGATAAAGCCCTGGATGTGCGGCTGGCCGACTATTCGAAAGGCATGCTGCAGCGCACCAGCCTCGCCCAGGCGCTCGTCCACGACCCTGAACTCATCATCCTCGATGAACCCGTGACCGGCCTCGACCCGCTCGCGATCAAGGAGGTCCGCGCTTTGATCCTCTGGCTCAAGTCCAAGGGCAAGACCGTGCTCTTCTCCTCTCACGACATCTCCGAAGTCGAACGCGTCTGCGACCGCATCGGCATCCTGAGCGGCGGGCGCCTCGTGAAGGTCATGAGGCAGGACGAGTGGCGCGGCAAAGCCGACGCCCTCGAGACCGCATTCGCGGCCGCCGTCGCACGGACCGACGGCGTCGGTCCAATCCGCATGGAGTGATATGCAGACCATCTCGCCCGTCTTCGCGTACACATTTAAAGAGCTCGTCCGTCGGAAAGCTTGGTTGTCATCAGCAGTCTTCGGCCTCGTATTACTTGGAGGCGCTCTCATCGTCTCGGCCCTCGGCCAGGATGAACGCGCGCGACTTATGCTCGACCTCGGCCTAGCCGCGATCGAGGCGATTTCGCTTATCGGAGTCGTGTTCCTGACCGTGAGCCTGATCCTGCAGGAAGTCGAATCGCGCGTGATCTTCCTCATCCTCAGCCACCCCGTGCGGCGCGCGGACTACCTGCTCGGCCGGTATCTTGGCACCCTCGCGGCGGTGACGCTCAGCATGGCCGGCATGGCCCTGCTGCACGCGGCCCTGCTGAGCCTGTACGGCTGGTGGGAACCGGGCCGCTACCTCGCCGCCCTGGTCTGCATGGCCGGCAAAACCGCAGTGATGGGAGCTCTCTCTCTATTGCTGTCGCTCGCGCTGACGTCCGAGGCCGCCGCGATGGCGTTCGCCCTGTTCTTCTGGGTGCTGGGGCACTTCTCATCGGAGATGCGCTTCCTCGCGGACCGCTCCGGCAGCGCATTCCTCAAGACAACGCTCATCGCCTTTTCGCACGCGGCGCCGGACTTCGCCCACTTCAACTACCGCGACTTCTGGCATGCGCCCGCGCCCGCCGCAGGCTGGCTCGCGTGGGCGGTCGTCTACGCGCTCGCCTACACGACCGCGTGCCTCGCGCTCGCGGTCCAGCTCTTCGAGCAGAAGGAATTCTAGATGCGACTCGGCCCTCCTCTGCCGCATCTGTGCCGAGCCCGAAGAGCCGAGGCCTCATGAGGCTGCGCTGGCTCCTGGTCGCGGCCGCCGCTTTCGCCCTGGCGCTGTTCGCCGGGTCGCGCATGCGCCGCCTCCACGAGCCGCGCTTCCCCCATTTGGCCGAACTCAAGACCGGCCCGTTCTCCTTCCAAGATGCCGCGCTCGCCGTCGCCGGCTTTCGCGCCCCGGCGGCGGATCTCGCCTGGATTCAGCTCCTGCAGTACGCGGCGGGCGGCGTGCCCGAACTTCCCGATCGGCCGGGACACCCGTATGAGCATCTCGCCGGACTGAGCCTGCGGGTCGCACGCCTCGACCCTTCCCTCCACCGAGCCGTCCTCTTCGCCTCCGGAATCCTCGCTTGGTTCCACGGCATCGAACGCCCCGACGAAGCCGCGGAGCTGCTCAACGAAGGCATGCTCCGCTCCCCGGAGCAGCCGCTCTACGCGCTGTACCTCGCCGCACTCGCCTACAAGAAGCAGGGCGACACGGACCGCATGATCGCCCTGCTCGAATCGAGCTTCGACCTTCCCGAAACCCCCAGTACGATGAAGGCCATCCTGGCCAATCTGCGCCAATCGCGCGGCGAATACCGGCAAGCTCTCTCGCTGTGGAAACGCATCCAAGAGAACGACCGAGACGCTTCCGAACACGCGCGCGCGCGGATTAAGATCGCCGAGCTGAAGATCTTGCTGGCCCAATCCGGGCCCACGCCGAAAAAATATTAGTCGGAGTCGGTTTTTATTTGGCGAGCGCCTTCATGACGGCAAAGAGAAGGTCGAAGTCCGTGTCATCGAGACGAAGCCGGTACAGCATCTGGCGGATGCGGCGCTGTCTGACTTCCGTCAGTCGCGGCGCGGCCGCGAGCCGCGGCTGAAGATAATCCCAAAGGGCCAGCATGCGATCCAGCGAAGCCGCCGGAGGCGTTTGCGGGCGTTCCACGCCGATAGGCGCCGTCAAAGAAAATAAAGCCACGGCAACCGCCTGCCCTAGGTTGAGACTGATGCCGTCTTCGCAGGGAATGCGGGCGAGATGCGGACACAGCACCGACTCCGCGCGTGAAAGGCCGGTCGACTCGCGCCCGAAGACGAGGGCCGCGCGCCCATTTAAGTTCGGGGACGCGCAAAGAGCCGGCAAGGTGAACGAATCCTGGCGCAGGGCCGTGGGACGGCGGCTGAACGCGATCGCCGTGTCGCACCCGCGCAGCGCCGCGGCGAGCCCCGCCTCAAAACGCGCTCCATCGAGAATGTCCAGAGCGCAAACGCCGGTGACGCGGACTTCGGCAGGCAACGTCCTCCAAGACGACGACACCACGACCAGGTCCGTGACGCCGAACGCCCGCATCGCGCGGGCGACAAAGCCCACGTTTAGGGGATTTTCCGGATCGACCAGTACGACGCGTAAGTCCTGCGATCTCAGTCGTCGCCGCCGTGCTCGGGCCCGTCGTGATGCTCAACGTCCGGACGCTCGTCGCCGCCTTCCTCTACGTGCTTGCCGCCGCGCATGCCCCCGCCCGTCCTCCCGCGGCCGCGCATGTCGCCTCCGTGCTCCTTCATCGCGACGGCCATCTTCGCGCGCTGGGTCGGGGTCAGGATCGAGCTGAGCGAAGCTTCAAACGCCTCCTCCGCGGCGCGCATCGTCTTACGGGCGGCCGCGATCTTGTCGAGCGTCGCCGCAAGATCCGCCTCGGAGGCCTTGTCCTCGAGCTGGTCCTGCAGCGTGCGCGTCGCCGCTGCGAGCTCCGCGAACGCCGCGGCGGACGCGTCGCGCTTCACCCGGCGCGCCGCCTTCAACTTGTCTTCCTGCTCCTCGGAAATCCCAAGCTTCTCGCGCATACGCGAGGCGAACGCTTCCTTGCCGCCTTTCTCGCCGCGCGCCTGCTCCCCGCCTTCGGGCGCGCCCTCAGCCCGCAACGTCGCCGGAAGCGAAAACGCCCCCGCGAATAGGCCCGCCGCCATCGCCGCCGAAATGATCCGCTTCATGTGCACGACCTCCCGGGCCTCTTGGGGCCCTCCGCATCGTATAATTTAGTAACGTTGCAAAACCGATGACAGAGGACACGCACCGCCGTCTGCACCTATGCTAAAATCCCCGCTCAACCGCCGACGCAAGTTCACGGAAGGGTGACCGAGCGGTTGAAGGTAGCAGTCTCGAAAACTGCCAGGGATGCAAGTCCCTCGAGGGTTCGAATCCCTCCCCTTCCGCCGTTTTTCAACTATGTCCTGGCTCTCGAAAATAAAAAATCCGTTCAAGAAAGAGACGGCGCCCGCCGCAGACGCCGCCTCCATGCCTGCGGGCATGCCGCCCCTTCCTCCCGAAATCGCGAACGATCCCAAGATGAAGGGCATGATGGGCACGTTCTTCCGCAAGTGGAAGGACCCGGCGTTCCTCAAGCAACTACGCACGCTCGCGGGGCATATGCAGCGCGAGGGCGTGGACATCAAGGACAGGACGGCCGTCCAAGCGTGGCTCGAGAAGAACAAGGAGCGCGTCGAGAAGGGTGATTTCAAGGAGGAAGCACAAAAACCCGGCGAGACGTTCGTCAAGACCGGACCCGACATCGGCCGCAACGATCCCTGCCACTGCGGCTCCGGCAAGAAGTTCAAAAAGTGCCACGGAGCCTAGTGCTCCTCAACCTTGAGCGCGCGGCACTCCTGGCCTGCGTGGGCGTGGCCGCCGAAGTGGTCTTCACCGCGCTGACGTCCGACAAGTGCGGCAGCCGTCTGACCGGCTACTCCTACGCCTGGATGTTCCCCGTTTACGCCCTGCTGTACCCGGGCTTCCGGCTCCTGCTCCCTCATATCGGCGGCTGGGCTTGGCCGGCGAGGGCGGCGTCTTACGCGGTCCTGATCATGATCGGCGAACTGCTGACCGGCCTCGTGCTGCACGCCGCGCTCGGCGAGGCTCCCTGGGAGCCGGAATACCGCGGCAAGCGGTGGGCCGTCCTGAACCTCGTGCGCCTAGACTTCTTTCCGGCCTGGGCGCTGGGCGCTCTCGTATTCGAGCGCGCCTACCGCCTCATCGTCGTCTAGGCCTCGAGGACTTGGAGCTGAAGGCGCCGATTGAGGGCCTCGGCGCGCTCTTTGATGACGTCGAGCTCGGTCTCGAGGGTGTGGTTAAGCCAACGGCGGACCAACGGACGCAACGGCCTCAGAAAGAGGGGCAGCTTGTATTCTTCAGCGTGCTCAAGCATCGTGCCGCCGTTGACAGGGCGAAGCATCACGCGGCACTCCATATGCTTGAGCGGTCCGGACAGCATCACGCCGCGGTAGCCGCCGTCCGGCGCGAACTGAAAACTGAAGGTGCCGCGCCACGGTATCCCCAAAAAGCGGCCCGAGGCCTCCGCCGATTCGCCGGCGGGAGAGATCGCGATGGAGTCCACCTTGGGCTCGTAGTGCACGATCTCGCCGAGGTCGCGCAGGTAGCTGCGGACCGACTCGTGGGGAGCGCTGATCAGAATGCGGCGGTTGACGTTCAACATTGTCGGGGGAAATTTGGAGCGGGCGAAGGGAATCGAACCCTCGTCTGATCCTTGGCAAGGACCCGTTCTACCATTGAACCACGCCCGCGGTTCGGGGGTGATTCTAGCAAGAATCCGTCCCGATGGAAAGGCGCTAAGCCGGCTTCGGGGCCTGCGGCAGCGGGAAGTGCTGTTGGAGAGAAGCGGCCTCGTCCACGACCATGCGCCGGTTCTCCTCATCGCGGGCTTCGAGAATCTCGGCGAATTTTTCGACGAGCACGGCGACCACTTTCGGGTCGAACTGCTGTCCGGAACGCTCTTGAATGTACTTGAGGGCGTCCTCGACGGTCCACTCGCCTTTGTACACGCGCTTCGATGACAGCGCGTCGAAGACGTCGGCGACGGTGACGATGCGCGCCTCGAGCGGAATCGCCTCGCCCTTGAGCGCGTACGGGTAGCCGCTGCCATCCCACCACTCATGGTGGCCGACGGCGATCTTGGCGGCCAAGCGCAGGAGGCGGCTCTCGGCGTTGGCGAGCATCTTCGCGCCGTAAACCGTGTGCTTCTTCATCTCCTCGAACTCCTCCGGCGTGAGCTTCGCCGGCTTGCGGAGAATCGAGTCGGGAATGGCGACCTTGCCGATGTCGTGCAGGGGCGCGGCATAGCGGATGTCCTCGGCCTCGAGAAACGAGAGGCCCATGCCCTGCGCGAGGATGCCGGAAAAGCGGCTCATGCGGCGCAGGTGGCGGCCGGTGTCCTCCTGGTCGCGGTACTCGGCCACAAGCGCCATGCGGTAGATGGTCTCGAGGTGCGAGCGGCGCAGGTCGTCGTAGAGCGTCGCGTTCTCGATGAACGTCGCCGCCATCGTGGCGAGAATGCGCAGCAGCCCCTCGTCTTCCTCGGTGAAGGAGCCCTTGGCCTTGTTGAGCACCTCGAAAACGCCCAGCGCCTTGCCGTCGCGGCCGCGCAGCGGCACGGCAAGCACGCTGCGCGTCTGGTAGCCGGTGATGCGATCGAGGTCCTGCGCGAAGCGAGTGTCCTTATAGGCGTCGCGGATGTTGACCGCCGAGCCGGTGCGCGCGACGAAGCCCGCGATGCCCTGGCCGATCGGGATGCGCAGGACTTTCTCCTCCATGCCAAGCGCAATCTTCGTCCACAGCTCGCCCTTGTAGAAGTCCACGAGAAACACCGAACAGCGGTCGGCGGAAAGGATGTTGCGCACCTCCTCGGCGATGATGCCAAGAAGAGTGTCGAGGCTCGTCTCGGCGGCGACCATGCGACCAAACCGAGCCAGAAGGGACTGACGCTGCTCGAGCTCTTGTCTACGTCCCATGTTTTTTTTCGAGGGCCCCGGCGACGAACTCGGAGAGGTGGAGCGCCTTCGCGTCAGGATAGTATTTCCTCAATCCACGGGCAAGCTGGATCAGGCACGACGTCGAGCTCGTCAAGATCAGCCCCGCCTGCGCGGCCGCGGCGTTGCCGACCTTCGTTTTGAGCAGCTCATCAGAAAGCTCCTCATGCACAAACCCGAAGGCCCCCGCACCTCCGCAGCAGGCGTCCGCGCCCGCCATCTCGCAGTACGATCCGCCCGCCACCCTTTTGGCGGCGCGGCGCGGCTGATCCTTGATGCCCTGAGGATTGATCGCACGACACGAATCGTGATAGGTCGTTGCGACGCCTGCGGCGACATTCAGCGGCAGCTGATCGGCGCATTCACCATAGATCTCGATGACATCGCGCACGCGCGCCGCAAAAGCGACGGCGCGCGCTCGCCACGCGGCGTCCTCCGGTTTGAGGAACAACTGCGGGTACGTTTTTAGAAAGGCCACGCAGGACGAACAGTCCCCGATAATGGGCTCGGCTCCATTTTTTTCCGCGTGCTCGATATTTTTCTTGGCCAGTTCGCGAGCGTCCGACAATTCCCCGTAGTTATGGGCCAGGAGTCCGCAGCATGGATTATTGAGATACGCCCCTTTGCCTTTCAGCTCGTCCAACGCGAACATCGTTGCCGTGCCGACGCGAGGGTAGAGATAACGGGAACCGCACGGCGCGAAATAGCGATACGCTGGAGTTTCTGGATTTTTTCTCTTCTTTGTCAGATCGTCGAGATTGCGCAGCGGCGCCTCGTTGGTGTGCTCATCCATCGCGGCCAGCACGGGCAGGCCGACGGCGCGCAGAAGCGGCCTCCCCAGTTTCGACAGGCCCGTTTTCTTGAAGAAGAACCCGATTTTCAGAAGAACGGCAAAGGATTTTGGACTCGCGATCATGACGCGACAGATCTTTCTCACCAACCAATGTGTCTCGCCCTTCAGCATCCGCCGTCCTTCAAGCACGATGTCGACGACGGGCACCTTCGCGTAGCACGCCGTCGTGCATGCGCCGCACCCCAAACATGTCGACAGCGCCTCCAGGGCATACGTCGTATCGTTGAGCTTGCCCTCGAGCATCAGGCGCACGATCTGGTTGCGCCCGCGCGGCGATTTGGACTCGTCGCCGGTGGCGACGTAGGTGGGACAAGCCTGCTCGCAGTAGCCGCAGCGGGAGCACTGGCTCACCGCATCGTAGGTGGAGCGCTCGCCGAGATCGGTGATCAGGCGCCCGAGAGATTCGGCCATCCCCTCATTATACCGCGCTAACGCCGATAGACTTCGCGGCGATGACCGATCCGGTAGATCCGAACCAGACGCGACGCATCGTCAACGGTGTAAAGGACGCGGTAATCGCCTTTACGTACGCGCCAGCCGTCGCTTCCCGATAGTTTCTTGGCGCCCGGCGGACGCGGATTGCTCTCGAGATCGTCCAGAACGGCAGAGATCAGTTCCCGGCGCTCCCGCGGAAGGCTCTTCAGCTCCTTAAGCGCTCGCGTCTCGAGCTCCAGCCGATAGGCCACCTTACTTGAGGTCCTTCTTGACAGAACTCCACGCGTGAAAGCCCGTGGCTTCCTTGACCGCCTGGCGCAGGTCATGGGCGTCCATAAGGTCCTCGAGCTTCTCGCGAATGGCCTCCTCGACCACGAAGTTCTTCTTCAGGCCGAGGCTTTCGCAGACGAGGCTGATCTGACGCTTCAGCTCGCCGGGTATCTTCGTGGCGAAGACCTCGTTCTTTTTCATAACTAAAGTTTACCTTGGTAAACTATGGTTGTCAATAGACCCGATACAGTGAATAGTTTTCTATCCGCCGCTTTGGCAGCGAGAGAGCTTTCCCAAGGCACGGCACTTCACAGATTTCCGCGCAGCGCAAACCCTGGCGCCGCAGGCAATAGCGCCTATCGTTCCGCCAGCCCGGGGTTGAGGCGGCCGTCGGGATCGAAGGCTTTGCGCACGACGCGCGCCCACGGCGAAAACTTCGGCGGCTTCGGCGCCGACACGATCGCAGGAACATCGACCGGACGGGCGTGGAGCTTCATCGTGGCTTCGAGAATCACTCCGCAAGTCCCCCACGAGCCGAGCAGAAGGCGGGAGAGATCGTAACCCGCCACGTTCTTGACCACCTTCCCCCCCAACTCGACGACGTCGCCGTTGGAGAGAAGCACGCGCAGTCCCAGGATATCCTCGCGCAGACCGGTCCACGGCCGCGTCGCGAGCAGGCCGCCGAGCGTGCCGCCGCACTTGGGCAGGCGCACGAACGTGCCTTGGCTTCCCAGCTCGCGGTGCAAAACGTCCATCGAGACGCCGGCCTCGACGGTGAGCGTGTAGTTGCGCTTGTCGAGGTCGACGATGCGGCATAAGCCCGTGGTCAGAAGTTCGACGGCCCCGTTAGGTGTCGCGTCCTTCCAGCGCGTGGAGGCGCCGCGCACGCGGAACTCAACGCCGACGGGCGCCGAACGGACTTGATCGACGAGCCTGGCGGCGTCTTCAGACAGCGCGCCGGCGGGCGGACGCACGAAGCCAGGGCCCGGCTTGGAGCCCGGAATCGGGAATAATTTATCAGGATTGGACAGATGGCCCGGATCGACCGCATCTTTGACCCGATGGAACAATTTGAGGGTTTCATCGGTAAACAGCCAGGCCATCGCGTCGCGCTTGTCGAGGCCGATGCCGTGCTCGCCGGACAGCGAGCCGCCGAGCTCCACGCAGGCCTGAAGCATCTCATGGCCCGCGGCCTTGACGCGCGCGGTCAAGGCTTCGTCGCGCTCATCATAGGCGATGTTCGGGTGGATGTTGCCGTCGCCCGCATGGAAGAGCAGGTACGCCTTGACCTGATGTTTGGCCGCTATCTCCTGGATGCGGCGCACGACATCGGGCAGCTTGTCGCGCGGAACGACCCCATCCTCGACGAGCACGTTGGGTGCTAAGCGCGCGAGCGCCGCGTAGGCGCCGCGGCGGCCTTCCCACAGGCGCTCGCGCTCGGCCGGATCGGTCGCGGCGCGCACCGAGGCCGCGCCCGACTCCCGGCACAGGCGCTCGACCGCCGCGGCCTCGCGCGCGCAGTCAGCACGCGGGCCGTCGAGCTCGATAAGCAGGATCGCCGGATCCTTCGGGTAGCCGAGCGGACGACCGACTTCGACGGACTCGACGGTGGGACGGTCCATCGCCTCCAGGCAGCGCGGCACCACCCCCGCCGCGATGATCGACGACACGCAGGCGACGGCGGCGTCGATGGAGGCAAAGCCCGCGAGGATCGTGCGCGTGTCCTCCGGCAGCGGCGTGAGCTTGACCCACAACTTGACGAGGATGCCGAGCGTGCCTTCGGCGCCGATGAGCAGGCTGAGGAGCTCGGGGCCATCGTCATCAAGAGAAAATTTGGCGACCGAACCATCGGGCATCACGGCCTCGGCCGCGAGAATATGGTTCGTCGTCACGCCGTACTTGAGGCAGCGCGGCCCCCCCGCGTTTTCGGCCGCGTTGCCGCCGATCGTCGAGACCTTAAAGCTCGCCGGATCAGGCGCGTAAAACAGGCCGACCTTCTCGGCTTCGCGCTGAAGCGCGAGATTGATCACCCCGGGCTCCACGCAGGCGACGCCGCGGGCCGCGTCAAGCGACAAGATCCGGTTGAGATGTGCCAGCGCGATCACGAGTCCGCCCTTGACCGGGATGCAGCCGCCGGACAGGTTTGTCCCAGCACCCCGGGCGATGAAAGGGACTTGATTCGCCGCGCACCAGGCCACCGCGCGGCGGACGTCCGACACGCTGCGCGCGATGAGAACGGCATCGGGACGCGCCCGATCAAGCGCTCCATCGTAGGAATACACCGAGAGCTCGGTCGGCGAGCAAAGAAGGGAACCGGGCGCCACCTGCACCTCAAGCTCGGCAAGGCGCATCAGGCCGCCGGCGGCGCCTTCGGGATCGGCAACTTGAAGAAAAAGAACGAGCCCACGCCCGGCGCGGACTCGATGCCCATCTCGCCGCCGTGCATCTGCACGATCTCGCGCGCGATCTTCAGGCCGAGGCCGAAGCCGCCCTTGCGCATCACCTGCGCCTCCTTCGTTTGGAAGAAGCGATCCCAAATGCGCGGCAAGTCCTCTTTTGAGATGCCGACGCCGGTGTCGCGCACGCCCACGATGACCCAGTCGGGCGAGGCCGCGACTTCAATAGTGACCTTGCCGCCTTCCTTCGTGTACTGAACGGCGTTCGTGCACAGATTCTGGATGACCTGGCCGATGCGGTTCGGATCGCCTCGCAACTCAGGGATCGAAGCCGGCAGTGCTACCGCGAACTGGATCTGCTTGCGCGCGGCGACGACATCCACGCGCGACTTGACCTCGGAGACGACCGCGGCGAGGTCCAGCGCGCCGATGTCGACGCGCAGCTTGCCGGACTCGATGGCGGCCAAGTCCACGAGGTCGGAGACGAGCAGGTTCATCGTCTTCGCCGCGTTGTGGATGTGCGAGGCGCACTTCAGCTCATCGGGCTTATCCTTGAGGCGCATGCCGAGCACCTCGCTGTAGCCGAGGATGGCGGTGAGCGGGTTCTTGACGTCGTGCGCGACGGTCGCGAAGAACTTGGTCTGGAAGCCGTTGACCTCGGCGAGCCTCTGCGCGGACAACTCAGCCGCCTTGCGCAAGCGGGTATTCTCCAGGAGCAGGAAACGGCGCTCGAGCGCGCGTTCGATCGAGAGCAGCAGGCGCGAGACGTCGATCGGCTTGAGGATGGCGTCATCGAGGCCCAGCTCGACCGCGCGGCTCACACCCTTGAGCGCGTCTTGGGCCGGGAACTGGTCGATCATGAGCACGATGCGCAGATCCTTGTCCTTCTCGCGCAGCGCGAGCGCCAATTTAGCGCCCGCGAGCTTGGTCGCCTCGAGCGCGCTGCCGCCGATGGCCGCGAGCGCGAAAGGCTTCTTCTGCATGAGGCGCAGGCCCTCCTCGCCATCCATGGTCGTCGCGACCTCGTAGCCGCGAGACAGCAGGACCTCGGACAAACGCGCGAGCGTGCCCATCTCGTTGTCGACGATGAGGATGCGCTCCACCTCGCGCGGGCCCGAGCGCGCGGCCGAGAGACCCTCGGTCAGAATCTCGGCGACGCGGACCGCGGCCTCGCGCGGCAGGAGCGCGGGAAGGCCGCCCTTGACCGCGGCGCTCGCGCTGCGGACCCAGTCGACGGTCGTCACCGCGTAGGCGACGGCGTTTGGAATCGTCTTGCGCAGGTGGGCGTCGAGCGCCACGGCATCGGCCCAGGACTGGACGAAACGCACGACCGCCACCTTGCCGAGCATGGCCTGCGACGCCCCTGTTTGCTCGCCTTTGCCGGCAAGGCGCCCCCAAAAACCGACCGGCTTGGCGCGCGCCTGCTCCTCGGCCAAGCGATTTTGATCGGCCAGCAGTTCAACGAGGCCGATCGGCGTTTCCATCGGAATGAACGCGACCCCGGACTGCCGCAAGGCGTTCTGAAGCGCCTGCGTGATGTAAAGCGTCTGATCAAGGAGGAACACGACGGGAACCTCGACGGCGCGGACCTGATCGAGGAAGCCCTGGGGCAGAGGCCACGCCAGACGCCGCAGAGGTGCTGGCTGCGCGGGCGAGAGCACGGTCGCGGGCTCGAGCACGATCAGCGCAAAGCCCCCTTTCTCCTTCTGCAGCGCGGCGAGCGACGAACGGTCCGCCGGCGGCACGCGGGCCGCATCGAGCACGACGGCCGAAAACGCCTCGGTCGCCAGGCGCGCGGCGGCCGCCCGGACGTCGGCCGCCGCGAGCAGCTCGAATTCGCGTCCGGCCGGAGACGACGCCATTTCGTTGGCGAGCGCGGGGTCAACCCCGACAAGAAGGATTCGCCCCTTCAAGCGAGGACCTCGGGCGCCAGCCTCGCGGTGAAATGCGCCAGGCGCGACGGCGCCGACAGCAGGCGCAGCGGGCGGATCATTTTGGCGCGCGCAGCGACGTCGGCGACGACCTCGATCAGGAAGTCCATGTGGCTTTGCGTGTACACGCGGCGCGGGATCGCCAGGCGCACGAGCTCCATGCGCGCGGGCAGGAAGGCCCCGTTCTCGCGGCGGCCGAACATCAGCGAGCCGATCTCGACGGAGCGCACGCCCGCGGTCAGGTACAGCTCGCAGGCCAGCGCCTGGGCCGGGTAACCGGAGGGCGGAATGTGCGGCAGGAGCCTCGTCGCGTCGAGGTAAACGGCGTGGCCGCCCGGAGGCTCGACGATCGGAACACCGGCCGCTCTCAGGCCGTCGCCCAGATATTCGATCGAGCGGATGCGGTACTCGAGGTAGTGCTCATCGAGCGCCTCGCGCAGGCCGACCGCCATGGCCTCGAGGTCGCGCCCGGCCAGGCCGCCGTAGGTCGTGAAGCCCTCGCCGAGAATCAGGGTTTCTCTCGCCGCCATGGTCCAGCGCTCGTCATTCATCGCCAGGAACCCGCCGATATTGACGAACGCGTCCTTCTTGGCGCTCATCCAGCAGCCGTCGGCATAGGAGAACATCTCGCGGACGATCTCGCGCACCGGACGCGTCGCATAGCCGATCTCGCGGCGCTTGATGAACCACGCGTTCTCGGCAAAGCGGGCGATGTCGAGAAAAAGCGGAACGCGGTAATGTTGGGCGATCTCGGAGGCCGCCCGCAGGTTCGCCATCGAGACGGGCTGGCCGCCCAGGGAGTTGTTCGTGAGCGTCATGACGATCATCGCGACTCGCGCCGCGCCGAGCTCGCGCAGCTTCTCTTCGAGCGCGCGCAGGTCGATGTCCCCCTTGAAGTCCCCGGGCGAAGCGAAGTCGAGAGCCTCGGGCACGGGCAGGTCGATCGCCTCGGCGCCGGACGCCTCAACGTTGGCACGCGTCGTGTCGAAATGGGAGTTCGAGAGCACGACCTTGCCCTTGCCCCCCGCGACGGAGAAAAGCACGCGCTCGGCGGCGCGCCCCTGATGGACGGGCATGACAAAACGCAGACCGGTCAGGTCGCGCACCGTCTTTTCAAGCTCATAGAAACTGCGCGCTCCCGCGTACGACTCGTCACCGCGCATGATCGCGGCCCATTGCTCGGCGGACATCGCCGACGTGCCGGAGTCGGTCAGAAGGTCGATGAGAACTTTATCGGCCGGAATGGAGAAAAGATTGTAGTCCGCGTCGTGCAGAGCCTTCTCGCGCTCGCCGCGCGTCGTAAACCCGAGAGGCTCCACGCTCTTGATCTTGAACGGCTCGATGATCGTCTTCCAGACCGGTTCCATTAGTTGGTCTCCGAGCCCGGATGGTGCTCGCAGTCCTTGCAGTGGCATAATTTGCGGAGCATCTCGAAGGTGTAGATGCCGGTGCCGTGCCCATCGCTGAAAGAAAAGCTCAAGGCGTAGTTGCCCACGACATCCGCGCGCGTAGCGCCCAGCGTCTCGGGCACCGCGCCGGGGTCGAGCAGGGATTCGCCCGTCCACTCATCCTTGCAGAGGGCGCAGGGACAGTGCCGACGCAGCACGGCGAAAGGAAGTTCGGTCTGGTGGCCATCGTCCCAAACGATGCGCAGACGGGCGTCCTCGACCTTCTCGATGGAGCGTGGGGTGAAATTCAGAATGACAGGCGTCCTCAGAATTTTATTATATCATCTCTGCACTATCTTAAGGGAGAGCCCATGTTCCACGCCATCGCTGCCGCCGTATCGCTTGCCGCCGCCGCTCATGCCGCCGTCCCCGGCGACTTCGACGTCGTACGCGTCAACGGCGTGGCCATCCGGCAGTCCGAGGTGATCGAACGCCTCTGGAAACGCTACGGCTCGCAAACGCTTGAAGAAATGGTCGATGAGCTGCTCCTACGCCAGGCCGCGGCCTCTAAAAAAATCACGGCTTCGAACGCCGACATCGACCGCCGCTTCGCTCGACTGGAAGCCCAGTTCGGCAGCCGCGAACTTTTCGTCAGCCAGCTCGAACAGGCTGGAACCACCGTCGCCAAGGTCAAGGAAGACCTCGCCGACGAAATCGTGCGCGAGCGCCTCATCATGGACGCGAAAGGCATCAAGGTCGGCGACGACGACCTCAAAAAGGCTTTCGACGCCAACAAGGACAAACTCGGCAAGCCCGAGGCCGCGCACCTGCGCCACATCCTGGCGAAGACCGAAGCCGAGGCGAATGAACTCGTCGCCAAGGTCAAAGCCGGCGCCGATTTCTCGGCTTTGGCCCGCGAGAAGTCCTTGGCCGCCAGCGGCAAGGCGGCGGGAGGCGACTACGGGTTCGTCTCGCGCGGCATGCTGCCTCCCGAAATCGACGACGTCGCCTTCTCGCTCAAGCCCGGCGAGATCAAGATCATCGCCGGCCCGCGCGGCTGGCACATCCTCCAGGTCATCGAGAGGCGCGCCGCCCAAGGCGCCTCCTTTGACGAAGTGAAGAGCGATCTCCGCGAGATGCTCCTCGCTGATAAGCTCAAGGACGCCTCGAGCGCTTTCGTGCTCGAACTGCGCCGCAAGGCCGATATCAAGACGCCCAGCCGCCCCAGAACCGCCTCCAAAGGCACGTAAATAGGTCATCGGGCCCGAGACGCCCCGGGCCCTTTGCCGAGGCGATATTGGGCCCTCGACCTTCTCCGACTCTAGGGAAACACAGGCTATACTGGACGCAATGCGCCGAATGTGGCGGCTCTCACTCGCCCTCGTCGTCGCCGGACCCGGGCCCGTCTTCGCCCAGGTCGTGGCTCCGGTCTCAGTCCACCTCGTTACCCCGATCGCGCCGGTCTCCGGCTCTCTTAGTGCGCCAGGCCCCCTCGCGCCGGAACTGACGACACCCACCCCGAGTCTTTCCGCGCCTCTGCCCTTGGCGACCGCTCTCAACGCTCCAACGCCACGACCGGTCGCCGCCGTGATGCCAGACAAGCTCCCCAGAACCGCGCTGCAGGGACTGAGGACCGAGCTTCCAGGTCCAAATCCCGCCGCCGAAGATTTCGTCGGCGGACGCGAGCACGCGGCGCGCTCCTTCGAGGCCAAGCTCGGCCTCCTGTCGCCCGTGCCCGCAGCGCTCGCCGCCTTCACCGAGGGAGCGTTCCACCCGCTCGCCAAGGTCAAGACGCCTCCGCCGGCACGGCCCGGCGATGACGGCGGCGGCCCGACGCGGTCCCGCCCCGTCGAATTCAACGGCGACAATTTTCCCTCGGTCGCCCACCGCCCCAACGAGCCCGTCGAGTCGCACATCATCCGCGCGATCGAGCGTTCGAGGCAATCCATTCAGATATCACTGTACGAGTTCACCTCGCGCGGCATCCTCAAGGCCCTGCTCGCCGCCAAGACGCACGGGGTCAATATCGAGATCATCCTCGATGACACGAGCGTCAACCCGCGCAACGAGCCCGACGCCGACTACACGCGCTACCGCAGCGAGCAGATCTGGTCGTTGATCCGCAACGGTTTCAACGTCACCGTGATCGGCCGCCCAACCAAGTACGGCATCAATCACCATAAGTTCGCGATCTTCGATGGCAAGATGGCCGAGTTCGGATCGTACAACTGGACCTACACCTCCGAAAAGAACCACTACGAGAACGTGCTGTTCTCGACCGACGCCGACCGGGTCAAGGCCTATCGGGACGAGTGGAAGCGCCTGCGCGGACTCAGCGTCTCCGTCGCGGAATCCGCGACGAAGCAATGGCCGCTCGACGTGCCCGCACCGCCCTCCGATGCCCAGAAACGGATCTCGTTCAACGGCATCAAGCTTCCCGCCTGGATCTTCAACCCCAGCGAGCTGTTTGAGGACTCGATCGCGGCCGCCATCGACGCGTCCAAAGACACCATCGACGTCGGACAGTTCGTCCTTGAGTCGCGCAAGATCGCCGACGCCCTCGAGCGCGCGCTCGCGCGCAAAGTGCGGGTCCGCGTCGTCGCCGACAAGAGTCAGGCCGCCTACGATCACGTCCAGTTGTTCCTCGGCTTCCTGCAGCGCCGCGGGGCGCAGGTCCGCATCCGCGGCGGCCCGAACGGCGAGGACAGCGACTACCCGCTCGCCGAGAAGATGCACAACAAGTACTTCATCTTCGACGGCAAGCTCATCGAGACCGGCTCCGCCAATGCGACCAAGAACGCGGGCGTCAATAATTTCGAGAACGCAAACTTCCTTGACGACCCGACCGACGTGGCGTCCTTCGCGGCGACCTTCCAGCATATGTTCGACGTCGCGGAAACCGCGCCCGCCTATCCCGAGGGCGAGCTGCCGAGCGACCAGAAGATGCGCGAGGACGCGCTGGCGCCCCGCGGCCCGCCGGCGCTACCCGAGCCGGGCCATGAGCCGCTGCCGGCCGCGCGCCGCATCGCCTTCAACGGCGTGGATTTCCCCTCCAGCGCGCTGCGCCCCAATGAGCCCATCGAACCCGAAATCATCAAGGCCATCGACAGCGCGGACCAAACGCTGCGCATCGCGATGTACGAGTTCAACCAGCAGGGCGTCTGGGACGCGCTGCAGCGCGCCAAGACGCGCAAGATCAGGATCGAGGTCGTGCTCGACCGCAGCCACGTGTACACCAGCGGCTACGAGGACGACGGCGTGACGCCCCGCAAACCGAAGCAGATGGTGGTCGACCTCATCAAGGACGGGGGCTTCAGCGTGCTCCTGCTCAAGGGCCGCAACGGCGGCATCATGCACAGCAAATTCATCGTCGTGGACGACGGCCTGGTCGAATTCGGCTCCTACAACTACACCCAGCAGTCCGAGGACGACCACTACGAGAACGTCTTCTTCCGAACCGAGGCGGGGCGCGTGAAAGGCTACATCCGCAACTTCGAGCACATGCGCAGCCAGAGCGAAGAGCCGGACCTGCTGAAGCTCGACGAGGTCGTCAACCGGACCGAGGCCGGTGTGCCCGAGGACGAGAATGACGCCGAACCGGAGATGGCCGGACGCAAAAAACCATTGCCCCCCGATCCGCCGCAGGAGACCGAGACGCCCATCGAGCTCAACGGCGAGCATTTCCCCCTGCAGATGTTCTCGCCGAACGCGGGCATCGAGCAGGCGCTGATCCGCGCGATCGAGGCCACGCAGAACACAATCCAGATCGCTATGTTCAGCTTCTTCTCCCAGCCGATCGCCGAGGCCTTGCTGCGCGCCAAAAACCGCAACGTGCACGTCTCGATCGTCATGGACAGGAGCCAGACCGGCACCTCCAAGCTCGATGAATGGTTCGCCTGGCATGGCTTCGACCTGCGCCTGAGCGGCGGCCCCGACCGCACGCGCGATCCGCGCTACCAGAAGATGCACCACAAGTTCGCGATCTTCGACGGCAAGATGCTGGAAAGCGGATCGTTCAACTACTCGACGCGTGCCGACACCTTGAGCTTCGAGAACGCCAACTTCTTCAACGACCCCGATGAAATCGCGCGCTTGGCCGTCCAGTTCCTCCAGATGTTCGAGCGCGGCGTCGCCCCGAAACCGCCGAAGCGCGAGCCGAAGTTCGCCGCCCCCGCCGTCGAGCCCGAAGCGTAGCTCTCGGAAGCCGCCAACTATCGTATGATGGCCCTCATGGCGAACAACATCTATGTCGGCGGCTTCCCCTATAAGACCACGAAGGAAGACTTGGCCAAGCTTTTCTCCGCGTGCGGCACCGTCTTGAACGCCAAGGTCATCCTCGACCGCGCAACCGGCCGGCCGAAAGGCTTCGGCTTCGTTGAGATGGCGACAGACGCCGAGGCTAAAATCGCCGTCGAGAAACTCAACGGCGCGTTCATGGGAGATCGCAAAATATTCGTCGTCGAGGGCCGCCCGCAGAAGGACCGCCCCCAGGGCTATACGCCCAAGCCCAGCTTCACCCCGAAACCCGGCGCCGCCAAGAAGCCCGGCTTTGTCGAGCGCCGCTCCGGCAATGACCGCCGCCGACAGACCGGCGTCGCCCCCGCCGGCGACCGACGCGACTCCACGCCTGCCCCCGCTCCCGCCGCGCCGGTCGCGAAGAAGCCCTTCGCACGCAAACCCCCCGCTCGCGGCCTGAAGTGGATTCCTCGGGAGAAGTAACGACAGCTGTTTCCGGAAACAGTTGAAACGGAAGCCCGATTGAATCCCGTCATAAATAATTTAAGATTCGTATTTGCGATAATGCGCGCATGACGCCGCTTGCGGCACTCGTTCTCGATTGGGCCATCACCGCGCTGTGGCCGCTGATCGGCGCATTCGGCATGCGGCATTACTCGGGCGCCTTGTTTGTGACCGGCGGCCTCATCGTCGGCCTGCTCGCGATGGCGCCGTGGCTGCTGATCACGGGCCGCTGGCGGCGGCTGCTCTCGCGCAAGATCGCCCCATCGCTGGCGATGATGGGCCTGTGCAGCGGGGCGGCCACGGTCCTCTACATCTCAGCACTCGCCCACACCACGCCCGCCAATGCCGCGATCGTGGCACAGGTCGAGGTCCTGTACTCCGCCGCGTTGACCGCATGGCTGCTGGGCGAGCGTCCATCGCTCAAACTCGGCCTCGCCGCGCTTCTGGTCATGAGCGGCACAGCACTCATCATGCTCCACGACCTCTCCTCGCCGCGCTGGCGAGGCGACCTCATGATCCTCTGCACGCCGTGGCTATACCAGGTCTCCCACATCTTCGCCAAGCGCCTGCCCCGCGACCTCGACGCGTTGACCTTGTCCGGCGGCCGCGTGTTCTACGGCATCCTCGCGATGGCGCCGGTCTGCGCGTGGTCGCTCCTGCATGGCGGCCGCTGGTCCTGGTCGTCCGGCGCGCTCGCGATCCTCATCCTGCAGGGCCTGCTGATGTCGTCGCTCAACTTCGTCCTCTGGTATAAGGCGATCCGCAACATGGAGCTCTCGAAAGCCACGGCCTTCATGCTCTCCTACCCGGCGCTGACCCTCGTGTTCTCCTGGGCGCTCGGCCGCGACGCGATACAAGGCGCGCAGATTCTCGGGCTCGCCTGCTCATTTTCGGGCGCGGTCTGGACCGCGCGCCTCACCCAACAAGCCCGCAAGCACGCCGCCGACGCCCTGCCAGTCGCGCTCTGATCAATCATGGACAAAAAAATAGTCCCCTATAAGAAAACCGTCTTCGTGTGCACGAACGTCCGCGCGGACGGGCGCGTCGCCTGCGGCAACCCCGGCCGCGGCGGCCTCGAGCTGTGCGCGGCCCTCAAGGACGCGGTGAAGGACAAAGGCCTCAAAGGCAAGATCCGCGTCGCGCGCGCCGGCTGCCTCGACCTGTGCGCGCAAGGCCCCAACGCGTTCCTTTATCCCGATGGCGAATGGCTGTCGGGCGTGACCGCCGCCGACGTGCCCGAGATCCTCAAGAAACTGACCGAGTGAGGCCTCCAAAAAATGGCATCATCACCGGCAATGACGGATTTCCGGGTCTGGGTCGTCATCCACGAACCAACGCGCATCGAGAATTGGCGCCGCGTCATGGCCTTGTCCGGCTGGCCGGTGGAACCTATCGACCTGGCTGCGTTCTCCCGTAAAACGGCCGAGACCCTCTCCGGCCTGGCCTTGATCGACCTGGCGGTCTTAAACCCCCAACCCCAAGCCCGCGTCCGCGAACTCAAGGCCGCAGCACCCGCGGTCCCGCTCCTGCTGACCTACGCCGCCCCCATCCCCGACGCGGCCCTCATCGACATGTTCGAGGCGGGCATCGATGATTACCTGCCCGAATCCTTGGACCCCCGCCTGGCCCTGGCCAAACTTAATTCCCATCTGCGCCGCGTCCTGCCCCGCGTCGCGGAGTCCCTGGAAGTCATCTTCGCTCCGGGCGGCGACATCCGGCTGCAGCGGACGGGCCGTCGCCTGAGCATCAAGGGCCCGCGCGGAAAATGGGATGAGTCTCCAACGCTCACCCCGAAGGAGGCCAAGATGCTGGCCTTATTCCTGGAGCATCCGGGCATGGTCCTGGAGCGCCGCTTCCTGCTGGAGACGGTCTGGCGCGGCGAGGCGGAAGCCATACTGCCCGGCACCGTGGACAAGCACGTGGAATCCCTGCGCCGCAAGCTGGGCGCGAAGGGCAGCCGCATCCGCACGGTCTACGGCTCCGGCTATCTCTTCAAGGAGCACGCCTAATGAGAACCATACTGGTCGCCGACGACGACGAGATGTTCCGGGAGCTCGCCATCGAGATCGTGTCGAGCTCGGGCTACACGGTCCTAGCGGCCAAGGACGGCCAGGAGGCCTGGGAGCTGATCCAGAAGACTCCGGCCGACATGGCGGTCCTCGATCTCAACATGCCGCGCATGGACGGCATGGAGCTCACCCGCCGCATCCGCGCCGATGAGCGTTTCCGAAAGATGCCCATCCTCATGCTCACCATCCGCGCTTTGGTCGACGACCAGGTCTCCGGCTTCGAGCGCGGCGCCGACGACTATCTGACCAAGCCCTTCGACCAGAAGATGCTCCTCGCCCGCCTGCGCATACTCGAGAGACGCATCCTGGACTAATCCCCGCCGCGGGTCAATCCGCCCGCAGCAGGTCGACCTCGATGCGCCGATTCTTGGCCCGGCCTTCCGGCGTCTTGTTGTCCGCTATGGGGTGGTGCTCGCCGTAGCCGCTGCCCGAGAGGCGCTGCGGGGGCACGCCGTGGGTCTCGAGGAAACGCATCACCGAGTAGGCCCGGGCCATGGAGAGCTCCCAGTTGGAGCTGTAGCGGCCCGCACGGACCGGGACGTCGTCGGTGTGCCCCTCGATGACGATGGGGTTGGGCACGGTGCGCAGCTGCTCGGTCACCGTGGTCAAAATGTGCAAAGCCCCCGGCCGCAAGTCCGCCTTTCCCGAATCGAACAGAACGCCCTCGGCGAGAACCAGACGGATTTTCTTGTCCCAGGTTTCGATCTTGGCGTATTGGGAAAGGTCCTGGCGGTCCATGGCCTCCTTGAGCTGTGCGACCATGGATTCCTCCTTCTCGCGCTTGACCGCACGCTCGAAGGCCGCAGAACTGCCCTTGCCCCCGAATATCTTCTGGATGCCGATCAAGGTTTCCTGGAGCCGACGATCCTTGGAGCTCGCGGTGCTCGGCCGGCTGATGCCGAAGGAGAACAAGATGAGGAAAAAGATCATGAGGTAGCTCATGAGGTCCCCGTAGGTCACCGCCCACAAGGCCCCGCGGTTCAGCTGGTTTTCCAACTCCTCGCTGCGTAGTCTTCTGACCATGGCGGCCTACCGGTAGGACCGGAGCTTGCGCTCGATGACCAAGGGCACGGTCCCGCGCAGCATCATGACGACCCCCTCGGCGACCATGGTCTTGGCTTGCAGCTCCTCGATGTTGCGGCTGCGCAGCTTGCCGGCCACCGGCACGCAGATGGTGTTGGCAAGCGCGATCCCGTAGAAGGCGGTGGTCATGGAAATGGCCATGGAACTTCCCACCTTCTCGGGGTTGGAGAGCTCGCGCAGGACCGAGACGATGCCGATAAGGGTTCCCAGAAGACCGAACATGGGCGCGAGTATGCTCATGGTCCGGTAGACGTTGGCCATCTCGTTGTTGTGGTCGTAGGAGCTGTTGATCTCGGTTTCCAATATCTGCCAGACCAGGTCCGGATTGTTGTACTCAATGGCCACGCCCGCGGCCTGGCCCAGGTAGCCGCCCACGGCGCGGGCGTCCACCTCCTGCAGGGCCGAAACTCCCCGGCCATGGACGCGCTCCGCGACCTCCATGATCGCGGTCACGATGCGCTCCTTGGAGGAATAGCGGTTTCCACGAAAGAATACGGCCAGGGCCGCCAAGGCTCCGCGCACGTCCGCCAAAGGCGTGTTGATGAGCATGGCACCGATAGTCCCGCCCAGAACGATGGCGAGGCCGTGCCAGTTGAGGAAGAAGGCGGGCAGTTCACCGGTGCCCACCCCTAGGGCCACCATGCCCGCCAGCGCGCCGATTCCAAGCAATGTTGTGATGTCCATGATGTCTCCTCGGCTACTTGAGCCTTTCTTCCAATCTCAATATGCGCCCCAGAAGTTCGCCGGCGACGCGATCCTCCCAAGCCTTCTGCCGCTCGCGACTCTCCTGTATTGCCGCGGCGAATAGCGCCTCCTGAGCCGCCGTCCGGCTCAAAATCTCTTCGATACGCTTCAAGAGAAGGGCGCGCGCGGAATCCGCCGCCTCGGCCGCCTCCGCTGGACCGGCGCTCAGCTGGGTCTCGATCTTCTCCAACCGCTCCAGGACCGGCTGCAGGGACGGCTCCTGCGCCACGGGGGTCGCCGACGCCAGCGGCGGCTCCGAGGCTCGGCGTAGAGCGCCAAAAAGCGAACCTTTGCCCGTTTCAGCTTCCATGACTTTCCTCCCCCTCGCTCATTTCTAGTTTTTTAGGCTCGCGACCCGCAAGATCCCCCACCCGCCCCGCAACGATCAGGGCCGCGACGGTCTTGGCGACCTTGTCCTGCGCTGCGCGGCGTAACACCGCATCGCCCGGACGGGCCGCGATCATCTGACCCAAAACCTTGCGCGCCGCTGCAGGAGCGTTGGCGAGCAGAGCCGAGGCGGCCACGGCAGGCCCCTCGGCCAGGGCCAAGGCCCAGTCCTCATGGCTCACGCGCGACTGCACCAAAGACCACTCCTCCGCAGTGAGGTTCGCCAGGTTCTCCATGAGGAATATCCGCCGGCGCAGCCGCTCCCCGAGGCCCGGATCTTGGACCGCGATGGCGTCGATCATGCGCTTGCGCTCGGACAGATCCGCCTCATCGAGCATGGCCGCGACCTTGCCCAAACCTCCCACCGCGCCCGCAAGCCTGCGCTCGAGCTCCTCCTTGAGATTGAGGATGAGGTCCGGCTCCACATAGCGCAGCCGGCCGAGGTTCACGAAAACCGCCTCGCGAGACTGCGGAGGCAAAGCGGCCAGGAGCATGGCGCGAACTTCAGTATCCAAACGCTCCACCACCAAAGCCACGTTGGCCGGGTCCTCCCCGCTCATCATGTCGGCCAGGATTTCCACCTGATCCGGCCGAACCGCGAAGCGCACGACATCCGCCCCCAGGCCCGCCGCCGCGCCGGATCCGGGTCCGGGTCCGGCCAAGGCACCCGCCGATGGGGCCCGCTCGCCCTCCAAGACCTGCGGCTCCCCGAAAGCGCCGCCCGAGGCCCCGCCTCCGGGACCCACATCCATGGTCAACGTGGTCTTCTGCGCCACGGCCATGTCGCGCATAGCTCCGGACAGCTTGAGAAGACTGATAGCCACGACGACCAAGGTCAGGAGCGCGAGCACGCTGACCAATGAGTACTTCACCACGATCCCCGCCATCTCCGGCTCCTGCCAGATCGTCTTCCACAACGGCATGAAAGATGATTTCACGATGGTCAAGGTGTCGCCGCGCATCGGTGTGATGTCCAATATCTCGGTCACGATGGCGCGCACATCCTCGGCCTGTTTGGCGTCCACGGAGTTCTCCAGTATGACCGTGACCGCCAGGCGCTTGAGGAAGTCCGCGGCGAAGGAGTTGCGGCGCTCGTAATTGCGCGGCCGGCCCCCGGCTTGGAGGATGCCTCCGAGACTGCCTCCGGCCGCGGGCACGCCGGGCAGGAGCTCGGCCTGGGCCGTGCCCGAGGCGTCCTGCATGTCTCCCCACAGATAAGGCAAAGAGCGCTCGGAACGCGCCGTGGTCGTGCCCTCGTTGCTCTCGAACTTCTCGATGCGCGTGAAGTCCACGGTGGCCTCGACCACGACCTTGTAGCGGTTGGGCCCGAGCATGCGCAGCAGGACTCCCTCCACGCGCTTTTCCAACGCGGACTCATACTTGGCCTTGTCTTCCAGGGGCAGATTCTGAGCGCGCAGCGCGGGGACCGCGGCCAGCATGAGGAGAAACCCCGCGACGGCCGCACGAACGAACGTTGGACGCGCCCGGTGCTGAGGCTTCACGGGCACTCGCACCCAAAAAGTCGAGCCCTTACCCAGGCCCGGGCTCTCCACGCCGATCTGCCCGCCGTGGTTGCGCACGATCTCCTCGGAGATGGCCAGTCCCAGTCCCCAACCCGCGGCCGCGGCCTTGGCGTCCTTCGTGTACGTGGACTGGTAAAATTTCTGAAATATCTTGAGGCGCTCCGAAGGGTGAATGCCGGGCCCCGTGTCCTTGACGAAAAAGGTGACCCAGCCTCCCGTCAGGCGCACCCGCAGTTCCACGCGGCCCCCGGACGGAGTGAACTTGACCGCGTTGCCGAGCAGATTCTGCAGGACCCGACCCAGCCGGAAGCGGTCCGCGGTCAGAGCCGTGCCGACGGGGACCTCGCCCACGATGAGCTGCACGCCCTTCTGCTGCGCGACGAAGCTTGTCGTCGGCGCGATGTCGCCGACGACGTCGTTCAAATCGAAACTCGACATCTCGAGCCGATACTTGCCCGCCTCGATCAAGGCCAGGTCGGTCAGGTCGCCCACGAGCCGATTGATCTGCTCGGAGGCCCGGCTGATATAGGTCGCAAAACGCTTCTCCTTGGGACCCAAAGTAGGGCTCTTGCCCAGCATCTCGCTAAATCCCTTCACCGAGGCCAGCGGCGTGCGCACGTCGTGCACGGCCATGGAGAGAAACTTGGTCTTCAACGTGTTGAGGCGGGCGAGCTCCTCGTTGTTGAGCCGCAGCCGCGCGGAGAGAACCTCCAGCTCCCGACTGCGCCGCGCCAGCTGGGTCTGGGCCAGGGCCATCTGCTCGATGAAGCGCTGGATGATTCCGGAGTTGCGCCTCTGGCGCGCGGAAAAGCGCGAGAACTGGAGGAAGCCGGACAGCTGGCTGACCACCAGCATGGAGACAGCCAGCAGGAGAAAGACGAACGGCACAAGTCCGATCAGCACAAGTTCCATGGTGTCCTCACTTGATGACGGTCATCTTGATCGCGGGAAATTTTCTTCAACGAAGCTCCTCAACTTAACATTTGCCGGCTCCAACTGCAGAGCCTTGCGGTAGGCCTCCAAGGATTTCTCCCTGTTGCCGGAAGCGAAATAGGCGGAGCCCAGCTGGGTCCAGGTCAGGGCGTCGTCGGGAACCACAAGCAGGGAATCCGTCAGGCTGCGCACCGCCGCGTCGTAGCGTCGGGCCCGGACCGCCTCGACGGCCCGGCTCTGGCGCGCCTGCATGAAGGCGGTGGGTGCTATGATGTCCTCGCGCGTGATATTCACTCCCGTGGCCTTGGCCATGGATGTCAGGAACCTCATGTAGACCGAGCTGCGCCCGGACGTCCCGACGGCCACGTGGGCCAAGGTCATGGCCTCATTGAACTCGCCGTCGATGTAGCGGCTGATGCTGCGGCCGGCGAGCGCGGCGGCCTCGCTTCCAGACTTCAGCTCCTCGACGTCGGGCGACCCGGCGGAGAGGTCCATGCCCTCCAAGAGCTGGCGCAGGCGAACGGCCTTGCGCTTCCATTCCCGGCCGCCCACGGCCAAGTCCATGCCGAGCGAGGTCTCGATGCTGGAGAGAGCCTTGGGGTAATCCCGCGCGGCAAGTTCGGAGCGGCCGTTGCCGAGATATTCCCCGGCCAAAGACGAGGTCTTCGCGGGCTTGCGCGCGCCGAAACGGTAGCCCAGAGACAGGCGCTGGGCCATGCCCAAGGCCGGGCTGTTGACCACGGCCAGATCCAGGGAGAAGGCCTTGCGGAAGAGGAACCCGCCCCCGAAGGAGATGCCTTCGGGCGCGTAGCCGGCGCGCAGGGCCATGAGGCCGAAGTCGTACTCCGCGCCGACGCGCAGTTCCTGGACGCTGGAAACATCGAGGGACACGCTCATCGGCCCGAAGATCTTGTAGGAGGCGCCCGCGCGCAACGAGGTCGGCAGCTTGTCGGCCGTGTCGCCCGAACTCATGGAGAACGCGTTGCGCGCGACGAGGCCCACCATGAGGCGTTCGTCGGCCAGGGGGCCGTACTGGGCGCCCAGGTCCGCGCCGATCAGCCGGTCCGATGAGGAACCGAGAGAGCGGGTGAGAACCTTCAAGCCCGCGCCCAAAGACAACTGCGGCAAGAACACGCCGCGCCAACCCGTGCCGAAGGCAAGGCCCGTCTCCGAGTAGGTGAAGCCCCCGGCGGAGTTGTTGAGCGCGTCGCGGCCCTCGCCTCCGGACGCGGATAGACGCACGAGCTGCACGCCCCAACCGCCCGATCCCTTGCGGCGGTTCTGAGCGTAGCCCAAGTAGTCCATGGAGGCGCCCCCGTAGAGGTTGGCCCGCATGAAGGCCACCTGGCGGCCCTCGAGGAGCCCCATACCCGCGGGGTTGTAGTAGAGGGAAGAGACGTCCCGCACCGCGGCCGTGTAGGCGCTGCCCATGCCCGGACCCCGGCCGCCGGCCCCGATCTCGAAGATCTGGCCCGCGCCGGCAGACTGCGCCCGCGCCCCGGTCGAGGCGAGGAGAACGAGCAGTCCGGCGAGGCGGATAGTCTTCATGTCAATGGATCACGCCGATCTTCAAAATTTCCTTCGCGCCGCCCGCAGTGATGACCGCGAGGTAAACGCCCTTCGACACCTTCCCGGAGTCGCCCGAACCGTCCCAGACCACGACGTTGGTCCCCGCGACGCCCGCGACGCTGAGCTCCTTGAGCGTGACGCCGTAGATGGAGAATATCTTGATGGAGACATCGGAGGATGAGGCCAGGTTGAAGACGATGGTCGCATTGCCCTTGCGGCTGTCGAAAGGATTGGGGTAGGCCGCGACCCCGCTCAGGGCGGTGGCAGACAGGCCGCCGTTCTGTATGCGCACCTCCTCCGATGTCGGCCCCAGCGTGCCCGCGCCGGACACCGCCCGGGTGCGGAAAATGAGAGTCCCCGAAGGCAGGCCGACCGCCACGAGGGGCGGCGAAGCCAGATCCGAGTCGGCCACGGACTGCGGACCGACGCCGGCGAGCGCCAACGCGCTCGCCGCCTTGGTCCGCGCGTTGAACCAACTCGGGCTCTCCGCCTTGCGATACTCCACGACATAACCCTTGATTCCCGATGAGCCGGCAGCGACCGGGGTCCAGTTGACGAGCAAAGAGTTCTGTCCGACCTGCACCGAGGGCGCCACAGGTCTGGCCGGCACGGCCGAGTCCACCATCTGGCCCGCGCTCAGACCCGCAGCGCTCGTAAACCCGAAGCTCGAGGTCGCGCGCACCGAGACATAGTAGGTGCTCCCGTTGAGAAGGGTCAGGCCCGAGGCCGTCACGGCGCTGAGCGTCGGGCTCAACGCGGTCCAGGCCAAGGTCTGCGCCCCCCCCGCGGTCGTGCCCACGCAGTACTCGGCCGACTGGAGGCTCCCCAACGCGACGCTGGAGGTCCACACAAAACGGATGGACTCGAACGACGACCCATACGCGCCATCCGGCAAGGTCACGACCGGCACGGTCGGAGTCTTGGCGTCAAGCACGCTGACCAAGGACGTCTGGACCGGCAGGTTTGAAGCCGCGACCGAGTCCGGCGAGGCGACGGTGAAGTACGAGGCGTCCTGCATCGACAGCCCGATCGTCGCACCCACCGTGGCGTTTGAGTCCAAGGCCAGGGCCGCAAAGTAAGTCCCTGTCGCCGTGGCCACGGTCTGGGCCGAGGACAGGAGCACGGTCGAGACTCCCGAGGAGAAAGTCCCCGTGCCGATCAAGAGATCCGCCCCGCCCAGGACCGAGTCGCCGTCCGCATCCTTGTAGATGCGGACCTGAGTGACGCCCGAGTCGGCCAAGGTCCCCGATTTCTGGAGCTTGACCGTGGTCCAGGTCAGGCTCTGCCGCGAAGCCCAGGCCAGGATCTTGAACGCCGCGAACTGCGAGCCCTGGATCACGTTGCCCGACAGGAGCGCTGTGGTGTTGACAGTGAGCGTGTCGGGCACCTTGGCGATGGGCGAAACAGAGGAGTCCATAGGGAACCCGGAGTTCACCACGTAGTTCGGGGAAGTCACGCTCAAGGACGCGGTCGACGCCACCCGGACGCCGAATGTCTTCGCATAATTCGCGAAAGCGGCCATGTCCGCGGCGACCAGAAGCCGGAGGTTGGAAGGCGCGGCCGCGGGAACCGGGGAAAGCCCCACCACGGCCTTGCCGCCCAAGAACGGGTTCGCAGCCGAGGCCAGCTCCTGGTCCCCGGCATCTAAGAGCCCGTTGGCGTTGTTGTCCGAATAGACCCTCAGGCGCGCGATATCCGCGTCTGCGGCGGTCCCCAAGGCGCTGAACTCGATGGAGGCCAGCGGCACCGCATTGGACGTGGTGTTGAGCAACAAGCTCATCATGAGCTGGGCCGTCGCGCCCTGCGCCAGCGAGGCCGGAGCCTTGTCTTGAATGCTGACGGACACCCCATTCTGCGTCGGGTCGATGCGAGTCAAGCCCGATGAAACGGGGAAACCCGAAGCCGCCACGCTGTGAGGGGAGGCGATATTGATGGAACCCGGCGTGCCGATCGCCGCACCCACGGTGTTGCCGGACACGGCCGTTGCGGCGATGTCGTAGGCGACGAACCAAGTCTTCGTCGAGGTCGTCACGGTCCGAGCCGCGAAAGACAGGGCCGCGTAGCCGCCGGAGAATGCGGCCGTGGCGAACTGGGTGTCTGAAAACGCGCTGAGCACGCCGTCCCCATCGTCCTCGTAGAGCCGCACGCGGCTGATGTCAGAGTCCTGCCCGCTTCCGCTGCGGGCCACCGTGAGGCCCGACACCAGGCCCGAGTACTGCTCCATGCGCAAGGCAAGAGACAGCATCGGCCTGTTGATGTCGCTCTGGAACGCCGAGGCCGGCGCTGAAGCATAGGCCAGCATGTAAAGCTTCTTCGGCGGAGCGCTCACGGACACCGCCGGGGACTCGAAGGAGGTCGTCGCCATCACGTTGGGCGCGGCCACCGTAAAGTAGGTCTTGTCGGAAGCGCGGACCGACACGGTGTGCCCGGGCGCGGCCGAGGTGGAGAAGTCCACGACCACGAAATAGCGCTTGGAGGCCGTGTTCAAGGTCTGCGTCGGAGAAATCGCCAAGGTCACGACGCTGGGAGTGCCCTGGCTGCCGAAAGTCAAAGCACTCGAGGTCACCAATTGGTAATTTCCGATGTTGTTGGCGTCAAAGGTTCCAGCGCCGTTGATGTCGTAGTAGACCTTGGCGGCCTTCACGTCCGCGTCCGCGCCGGAGCCTCCCCGGTAGAGCTGCAAGGAAGTCCAGCCGGCGTCCGAAACGTCCGTATGCAGGAGCAAAGCGACCATGGGCACGTTCGCGGCCCCCGGATCCGCGGAAGCCGGTGCGACGGCGGAGCTGGAAACGGAAACCGTATCCGCGTACTCCGCGATCGACACCGGAACCGTGTCGAACGGATAGTTCGGAGGGCCGGTGGACACGATGTTGGGGCTGTTGACGCCGAAGGCCGCGGTCGTGGACACCCGCACACCCACGGTGGCGTTCACCAGGGCCGAGGGGCTGAGGTCCACGGCGACGAAATACGCGTGGGCGGTGGCGGTCGCGCTCTGCGGCGAGGAGAAACCCAACGTCGCCGCGCCGCCCGAGAAAACATCCCCGCCCGAACTCACCAGGCTGTCCGTGCTGGTCTGCAAGACCCCGTCGCCGTTCTCATCCCGGTACACCTTGACCGCCGAGATCGCGGAATCAGCGGCCGTTCCCAACCTCGTGAGGGCCAGCGACGACCATGTGATCGGATTGTTGTTGGATTGCACCGTCAGGCGCAGAAGTGCGACGTTCGTCGCGCCCTGAAGAAGGCTTCCGGGAGACTGATCGAGCGGAGTCGCCGTCAAGGTGTTCACCACGGCTCGAACGGTGCCGGTCGAGCTTGCAAACGGGAAGTTGCCGGCCACCGTGGTATACGCACTCGCCGCCCGCACGTACGAGGCGCTCAACAGGCTCGCGCTCAACGTATCGCCGGCATTGGCCGAGGCCGCAACCTCGTAGACCACGAACAGCGCCGCAGTCGAGCCCGCGTTCAAGGTCACGGTCGTGATATTCACCACGGCCGAAGCGCCCGAGAACGCGGCCTGGCCCCGAAGGCTGTCGCTGACCGAGTCCCAGGCCCCCCCGTCCATGACCGCATCCAGGTAAACCTTGACCGCGACCACATCCGCGTCCGCGCCCGCGCCCGTCCGGTTGACCGTAATCCTGTTCACCTGGGCCGAGCCGGTGTTGACGGTCATGGAGGCCCGGAGCACCGCGTAGGAAAGTCCCTGGGCCAGATCGGCCGGCGCTAGGTCCGCCAAGGTGACGCTCACCGTATTGGGCGTCTGGACCGAGGAAACGCCCGAGGCCATGGGAGTCGTTGAGAAAATCACCGTGTCCAGCGGCGTGTCCAGGTGGAACTCGGTGGGCGTGGCCACCCGCACCGTGAACGTGCTTCCGGCCGGCGCGTCCGCGGCCAGGCTCACGGACACGAACAGCCTTGTCGAGGGGGCGTCAGAGACCGTGCGGGACGACTGCGAGGCCGCAAACGCCAGGGTGGCGACCTTGGCCGAAAAGAGGTCGGCGCCCGAAGACCAGAGCAGGTCCGAGCTCGGCTCGAAAGTCCCGTTTCCGTTGACGTCCTGGAACACCTTGACCGCGGTCACCTTATTCGACGGCAAAGACCCATCCAGGTAAAGGACCAGGTCCTTCAGGATGCTCGTCCCGCCGGCGGAGGCGGTCGCCGTGAGCTTGAGCATGCCCACGTTCGTGTCGCCGGGGACGATCAAGGTCGGCGCTAAGCTCGCGGGCGTGACCGTCAGATCGCTCGCCCCGTCTCCGATCGTCCCGAGGCTCGAGGCCGCGAGCAAAGCGCCGGTGGAAACGTAGGGGGAGTCGAACGCAATATCGGTCGAGACATGGATGTCGGCGCCAAGCGTATTGCCCACGACGGCCTGCGTCTGGATCTGGTAGACGGCGAAGAAGGTCTTGGTCGAGGAGGTCAGCGCCGAGGCATTCACGCCCAGATCGACCGACGCCTTTCCCGACGCCATCGCGGCGGCCCCGAGCGGAACGTCCAGGCTCGCGCTGAAAGCGCCGTTGCCGTCGGCGTCGTAGTAGACCTTGACGGAGGACACGGCCGAGTCGGGCGCCGTGCCGGTCTTGTACACCGTCAGGCTGCGGAAGGTCGTCGTGCTGTCGACGGGCGAGCGCAGGGAGAGTTTGAGCATGGCGTTCTCGCTGCCCTGCAGGAGGCTCGCCGAAGCCGCGTTGGCCGAGGAGACGGTCACCACGGTCGCGTCCTGAGTGCGCGTCGAGCCGAGAACGACGAAATCGTTGGCGGCGCCGATCGCGTTGAGCGCGCGCACCCGGGCGTAATAGGTCGCGGCGGGCGTCAAGTCGTTGGCCGCGATGCTGAGGCCGCTGCTGGAGAACGACTCGAGGACGGGGACGAAATCGGAGCGCGTGGAAATCTGCACCTGGTAGCTGGCGCCGGACGCGTTGTAGGCGCCGCTCACGGGGCCCGAGGCCCAGGAAACCGTCAGCACCGAGAAGGTGGCCTGGGAGACCCGCGTCAGCGCGATGCCGGAGGCGGGCAAGGTGGCCACGGCCAAGGTGTAGGTGGAGACCGTCGGCGACTCCACGCCCAGACGTCCGGCGCTGTTGCGCGCCTGGGCCTTGAAGGAATACTGCGTGTTGGGCGTCAGCCCCGTGAACTGGCGAGAGAAGCCGGGGTCGTACTCCTCGTTGACGGCCAACGTTCCGTTTCCTCCGAGGGCGTATATTTTTCCGCTCACGGCGGCCGCGGCGAGGAAGGTGCGCGCCGTGGGCAGGCCGGACCGGGGGGACCAACTGTTGGGGATCGGGTCGTATTCCTCGTTGGCGACGCCGTTGTTGCCTCCGAAAGCGTAGAGTTTTCCGCCCACCGCCGCCGCGGCCAGCCTCTCGCGCGCCGTGGGCATGGCCGCCTTCGTGGTCCAACTGTTGGCCGCCGGGTCGTACTCCTCATTGACGGCCAAGCTGGAGCCGCCGTTTCCTCCGACAACGTAAAGCTTGCCGCCCACAACCGCCGCGGCCGGAGAATAGCGCGCCGTCGACATGGCGGCCTTGGTCGACCAGCTGTTGGTCGCCGGATCATACGCCTCGTTCTCCGCCCGATTGGAGCCGCTGTCTCCTCCGACGGCGTAGAGCTTGCCGCCCATAACGGCCGCGACCAGGTAGCCGCGCCCCGTGGGCAGGGCGGCCTTGGTGGACCAGCTGTTGGCCGCCGGATCGTACTCCTCGTTGGCCGTCGGGTAGGCGGCTCCGGTGTAGCCTCCGACGGCGTAGAGCTTGCCGCCCACGGCCGCCGCGGCCAGGTAGCCGCGCACCGTGGGCACGACAGCCTTCGTCGTCCAACTGTTGGCCGCCGGGTCGTACTCCTCGTTGGTCGCCAGGTAGGAACCATTGTTGCCTCCGACCGCGTAGAGCTTGCCGCCCACGACGGTCACGGCCAGACCCTGGCGCCCCGTCGATATGACGGCCTTCGTCGTCCACGCGTCCCCCGAGCGCCAGCCCGCATAATTGCCGTCTCGCGCCACGTTGATCCCCGATGAACCCACGCTTTGGTTGGCGAAGGCCGGGGTGGGCGCGTAGGCCGAGGCCGTGATCGTCCCGGCGAAGACCTCGTCAAAGACAATCGTCGTGGGCGTCGCGGCCGCGTTGAAGGTCGTGAGGACCACGCTGTAGCCGATGTCCGACGCGGTGGAGAGCTTGACCTTGAAGTAATAGGTCGTGTTGTCGGCCACGGCATAGGTCGTGGTCTGCAGGCCCACCGTCCCCAAGGCCGAGCTCAAGTTGACGCTGAAGTTGCTCATCGTCGAGAGCACCACCAAGGGCGTCTCCGAGGCCGGCGTGTCCAAGGTCCAAGAGGCGACCAAGGTGTTGCTGGCGATGAAGGTGAACTGCACGTTGGTCGGCCCGACGGCGAGCGTCGTGGTCGAGCCCAGCACGTAAGGATCGCTGGCCGTTCCCAGGACGTTGCTGGGCCGGACCCGCAAGTAGTAGGCCGTCCCGGACGCGAGCCCGGTGATGTCCGCGGACAGGTTCGCTGTCTGAGAAGAGGAGGCGACGGGAACGAAGTCCGAGCGCGTCGAGGCCTGGACCAGGTAGGAGGCGCCGGGACCGTTGAAGCCGCCGGCGGCGGTGCCGGAGGACCATAAGACGCTGACTTTGTTCCATTCGACGAACGTGACGGCCGACCCGGTCAGGGGGCTTGAGGCCGCGGCCAAGGTGTAGGTGGAGACCGTCGGCGACTCTTCGGAAAGTCGGCCGGCGCTGTTGCGCGACCGGGCCTTGAAGGCGTACTGGGTGTTGGGCGTCAGGCCCGTGAAGGCCGCCGCCGTGCCCGGGTCGTATTCCTCGTTCTGGCTACTCCCCCCATCTCCACCGAGAACGTAGAGCTTGCCGCCCACGACCCCGGCAGTGGCGGGCAAATACCAGCGCGAGGTCGGCACCGGCGCCCGGGTCGCCCAGGCGTTGGCTGCGGGGTCGTATTCCTCATTTTTTCCGTTGCCTGGAGTCCCCCCCAGCACGTACAGCTTGCCGCTCACGGTTCCAACGGATGAGAGGGCCCGGCCGGTCGGCATGGCCGCCTTGGTCGCCCAGGAGTTGGCCGCCGGGTCGTATTCCTCGTTCTGATTCTGCGCCCCGACATCCCCGCCCACCACATACATCTTGCCGCCCACGACCCCGGCCACGGCCGAGGACCGGCCGGTCGGCAGCGCGGCCTTGGTCGTCCACGTATTGAGCGCGGGGTCATAGGCCTCATTCTGCGTCGGGTATCCGCCATCGTACCCGGCCGTCACATACATCTTGCCGCCCAGCACGGCGATAACCTGGGTTCTTCGCACGGTCGGCGCCGGCGCTCGAGTCGCCCAGGAGTTGGCCGCGGGATCGTATTCTTCATTTTTGGTCAAGTTGGACGCCCCGTCATACCCACCCACCACATAAATCTTGCCGTCCACGACTCCAGTCGCCAAATACCACCGCGCAGTCGGCAGATCGGCCCTGGTGACCCAGGAATTGGCCACGGGATCGTATTCCTCGTTCTTGATCTTGGGCGTGGCTCCCTCTCCCCCGATCACGTAGATCTTGCCCCCCACGACCGCGACGCCGGCACGGGTGGAACGAGCGGTCGGTATCGCGGCCCGGGTGGCCCAGCTGTCCCCCGAACGCCAGCCCGCGTAGGTGCCGTCGCGCGCCACGTTGATCGCCGATTGGCCCACGCTTTGGTTGGCGAAGGCCGGGGTGGGCGCGTAAGCCGAGGCGACAATCGCCGCCGTCGAGATCTCGTCGAAGGCGATCGTCGTCGGCGTGGCCGCCGCGTTGAAGGTCGAAAGAGCGACGGTGTAGCCCGAATCCGACGCGGTGGTGAGCTTGACCTTGAAGTAATAGGTCGTGTTGTCGGCCACGGCATACGTCGTCGTCTGCAGGCCCAAGGTCCCCGCGGCCGAGCTCAGGTTGGTATTGAAGTTGCTCGTCGTGGAGAGCACCACGAGCGGCGTCTCCGAGGCCGTGCTGTCCAAGGTCCAGGAGACGACCAAGGTATTGCTCGAGATGAAGGAGAACTGCGTATTGGTCGGCCGCGTCGTCGGAGTCGTCGTCGAGCCCAGCACGTAGGGGTCGCTCACCGTTCCCAACGCGTTGATGGGCTTGACCCGGAAATAGTAGAGCGTCTGTCCCAAGAGCCCGGAGACGTCGGCGGAAAGGTTGGCCGTCTGGGAAGAGGAGGTGACGGGAACGAAGTCCGAGCGCGTCGAGGCCTGGACCAAGTAGGAAGCGCCAGGGCCGTTGAAGCCGCCGGCGGCGGAGCCCGAGGACCACGCGACGGTGACCGTATTCCACTCGACAAAGGTGAAGGTCTGCCCGGACAAAGAGGTCGAGGCCGCGGCCAAGGTATAGGTGGAGACCGTCGCCGACTCGACGCCCAGCCGCCCGGCGCTGTTGCGCGCCTGAGCCTTGAAAGAATACTGGACGTTGGGAGACAGGCCCGCGAACTTCTGCGAGAAACCGGGGTCATACTCCTCGTTGACGGCCAGGCCGGAGCCTCCCCCTCCGATCGCATACAGCTTGCCGCCCACGGCCGCCGCGGCCAGGTTGTAGCGCACGGTCGGCATGGCGGATCGGGTGGCCCAGCTGTTGGAGGCTGGATCGTATTCCTCATTGACGGATCCTCCGACCGCGTACAGCTTGCCGCCCACGACCGTCGCGGCCAGGTTCGCGCGCGCCGTGGGCATGACCGCCCTCGTCGCCCAGCTGTTGGTCGCCGGGTTGTATTCCTCGTTGGTCCTCAAAGTGGAGCCGCCGTCTCCTCCGACGGCGTAGAGCTTGCCGCCCACGGCCGCCGCGGCCAGGCCGGAACGCGCCGTCGACATGGCGGACCTGGCGGTCCAACTATTAGTCGCCGGGTCGTACTCCTCGTTGGTCGTCAGGTTGGAGCCGCCGAAGTAGCCTCCAACGGCATAGAGCTTGCCGCCCACGTTGACCGCGGCCAGGTTATTGCGCGCGCTGAGGGCCGCCTTGGTGGACCAGCTGTTGGCCGCCGGGTCGTACTCCTCGTTGGTCGTCAGATTGGTGTCGACGCCGTTGTAGCCTGCGAGGGCGTAGAGTTTGCCGCCCGCGGCCGCCGCGGCCAGCAACGTGCGCGCCGTGGGCATGGCGGACTTCGTCGCCCAGCTGTTGGCCGCCGGGTCGTACTCCTCGTTGAGCGTCGTCGCGGCGGCGCCGGTGTTGTAGCCTCCAACCGCGTAGAGCTTGCCGCCCACGACCGCCGCGGCCAGGTTATAGCGCGCCGTGGGCATGACCGCCTTCGTCGTCCAACCGTCCCCCGAGCGCCAACCAGCGTAAGTACCGTCTCGCGCCACGTTGACCGCCGATTGACCCACGCTTAAGTTGGCGAAGGCCGGGGTGGGCGCGTAGGCCGAGGCGGTGATGGCCGCCGTCGAGATCTCGTCGAAGGCGATCGTCGTGGGCATGGCGGCCGCGTTGAAGGTCGTGACGACGACGCTGTAGCCCGCGTCCGACGCGGTGGCGAGCTTGACCTTGAAGTAATAGGTGGTGTTGTCGGCCACGACATAAGTCGTCGTCTGCAGGCCCAGGGTCCCCGTCGACGCGCTCAGATTGACGCTGAAATTAGGCGTCGTGGAAAGCACCACCAGCGGCGTGTCTCCGGCCGGAATGCCCAAGGTCCAGGAAGCGACCAAGGTGCTGCTTGAGATGAAGGAGAACTGCACGTTGGCCGGTATGATGGCGGGCGTCCGAGTCGAGCCGAGAACGTAGGGCACGTTGGCCGTTCCAAGAACGTTGGTGGCCCGGACCTGGAAGTAGTAGGTCGTGTCGGAGACGAGCCCGGAGACGTCGGCGGAGAGGTTCGCCGTCTGGGAGGAAGCGTAGACGGGAACGAAATCCGCGCTGGTCGAGGCCGAAACCAAGTAGGAGGCGCCGGGGCCGTTGAAGCCGCCGGCCGTGGTGCCGGAGGACCACGAGACGGTGACCTGGTTCAAACCGATGGAGGTGAAAGCCGACCCGGACAAGGGGCTTGAAGCCGAGGCCAAGGTGTAGGTCGAAACCGTGGGCGACTCGGCGCTGAACCGGCCGGCGCTGTTGCGCGCCTGGGCCTTGAAGGAATACTGAACGTTGGGCGACAGACCCGTGAATGAACGGGAGAAGCCGGGATCGTACTCCTCGTTGGTCGCCAGGACGCCGGCATTGTAGCCTCCAACCGCATAGAGCTTGCCCCCCACCGCCGCCGCGGCCAGGGCATCGCGCGCGGTGGACGCAGCGGACTTCGAGGACCAGATGTTGGCCGCCGGATCATACTCCTCGTTGGCCGTCAACGTGGAGCCGCCCACGGCGTAGAGCTTGCCGCCCGCAACCGCGGCGGCCAGGCCATAGCGCGCGGTCGGCATGACCGCCTTCGTCGCCCAGGCGTTGGCCGTGGGGTCGTACTCCTCGTTGGTCGCCAGGTTGGAGCCGTTGTAGCCTCCGACCGCATAGAGCTTGCCACCCACGGCCGCCGCGGCCAGCTGATTGCGCGCCGTGGACATGGCCGCCTTGGTGGTCCAGGCGTTGGCCGCCGGGTCGTACTCCTCATTGGTCGTCTTATAGCCGCTGTTGTCTCCTCCGACGACATAGAGCTTGCCCCCCACGCTCGCCGCGGCCAAGTTGATGCGCGCCGCGGGCATGGCGGACTTGGTGGACCAGCTGTTGGCCGCGGGGTCGTACTCCTCGTTGGTCGCCAGGTTGCTGGTGCCGTTGTAGCCTCCGATCGCGTAGAGCTTGCCTCCCGCAGCCGCCGCAGCCAGCCTCTCGCGCGCGCTGGGCATGACGGACCTGGTGGACCAGCTGTTGGAAGCCGGATCGTACTCCTCATTGGTCGCCAGGCGAGCGCTCCCGCTGTTTCCTCCGATGGCGTAGAGCCGACCACCCACAACCGCCACGGCCAGGTTATAGCGCGCCGTGGACATGGCGGACTTCGTCGTCCAAGCGTCTCCCGAGCGCCAGCCCGCATAGTTGCCGTCACGCGCCACGTTGATCCCCGATGAACCCACGCTTTGGTTGGCGAAAGCCGGGGTCGGCGCGTAGGCCGAGGCCGTGATGGCCGCCGTCGAGATCTCATCGAAGGCGATCGTCGTCGGCGTCGCGGCCGCGTTGAAGGTGGCGATGGCCACGCTGTAGCCCGCATCCGACGCGGTGGTCAGCTTGACCTTGAAGTAATAGGTCGTGTTGTCGGCCACGACATAGGTCGTCGTTTGCAGGCCCACAGTCCCCGCAGCCGAGCTCAAGTTGACGCTGAAGTCGCTCATCGTGGAGAGCACCACGAACGGCGTCTCCGAGGCCGGGCTGTCCAAGGTCCAGGAAGTCATCAAGGTGTTGCTTGAAATAAAGGAGAACTGCACGTTGCTCACCAAGGTCGGCTGGAGGGTCACCGTCGAGCCCAGCACGTAGGGATCGTTGGCCGTTCCCAAAACGTTGAGAGCTTGCACACGCAGATAGAACGTCGTCAGGTTGCTCAAGGCGGACAGCGTCGCCGAAAGATTGGCCGTCAGCGAGGAGACAGAGATCGGAATGAAGTCCGCGCGGGTCGAGGCCTGAACCAAGTAGGAGGCGCCGGGACCGTTGAAGCCGCCGGCCAAGGAACCGGAGGACCACGAAACGGCGATCGTGCTCAACCCGACGGAGCTGAAAGTCGGCCCGGACAGGACGCTCGAGGCCACGGCCAAGGTGTATGTGGAGACCGACGTCGACTCGACGCCCAGCCGACCGGCGCTGTTGCGCGCCAAGGCCTTGAAGGCATACTGAACGTTGGGCGCCAACCCTGCAAACTTCTGCGAGAAGCCGGGGTCATACTCCTCGTTGGTCGCCCGGTAGGCGCCGTCGTAGCCTCCTATGGCATAGAGCTTACCGCCCACGGCCGCCACAGCCAAGGAATAGCGCGCCATGGGCATGGCGGACCTCGCGGCCCAGATGTTGGCCGCCGGATCGTACTCCTCATTGGCGGCCACGGCCACCGAGCCGTTGTTGCCTCCGACCGCGTAGAGCTTGCCGCCCAAGACAGGGGCGGCCAGGTAATAGCGCCCTGTGGGCATGACGGACTTGGTCGCCCAACTATTGGCCGCCGGGTCGTACTCCTCATTGACGGTCAAGGCAGACGCGCCGTTGTTGCCTCCGACCGCATAAAGCTTGCCGCCCACGGCCGCCGCGCCCATGCCATGGCGCGCCGTGGACATGACGGCCCTGGTGGTCCAGGCGTTGGTCGCCGGATCGTACTCTTCATTGGTCGTCAGATTGAAGCCGTTGTTTCCTCCGACAACATAGAGCTTGCCGCCCACAACCGCCGCCGCCAGGTAATTGCGCGCCGTGGGCATGCCTCTCTTGGCGGTCCAGGCGTTGGCCGCCGGGTCGTACTCCTCGTTGGTCGTCAGGTAGGCGGCGCCGCTATTGCCCCCAATCGCATACAGCTTGCCGCCCACGACCGCCATGGCCAGTTGGTTGCGCGCCGTGGACATGGCCGCCTTGGTGGTCCAGACGTTGGCCGCCGGGTCGTACTCCTCATTGGTCGTCAGGTCGGCGGCGCCGTTGTAGCCTCCGACCGCATAGAGCTTGCCGCCCACGACCGCCGCGGACAGGCCATAGCGCGCCGTGGACATGGCGGCTTTCGTCGTCCAGCCGTCGCCCGAGCGCCAGCCCGCGTAGTTGCCGTCACGCGCCACGTTGATCGCTGATTGGCCCACGCCTTGGTTGGCGAAGGCCGGGGTGGGCGCGTAGGCCGAGGCGGTGATGGCCGCCGTCGAGATCTCATCGAAGGCGATCGTGGTCGGCATCGCGGCCGCGTTGAAGGTCGTGATGGCCACGGTGTAGCCCGAATCCGACGCGGTGGCGAGCTTGACCTTGAAATAGTAAGTCGTGTTGTCGGCCACGGCATAGGTCGTCGTCTGCAGGCCCACGGTCCCCGACACCGAGCTCAGGTTGACGCTGAAGTCGCTCATCGTGGAGAGCACCACGAGCGGCGTCTCGGAGGCCGGAGCATCCAAGGTCCAGGAAGCGACGAGCGTGCCGCTCGAGATGAAGGAGAACTGCGCGCTGGCCGGCACCGCCGGCGAGGTCGCCGTCGAGCCCAGCACATAGGGATCGTTGGCCGTTCCCAGGACGTTCAGAGGCCGGACCCGGAAAGAGTAGACCCTTTCGGCGGCGAGCCCGGAGACGATGGCGGACAGGTTGGCCGTCTGGGAGGAGGAGAAGACGGGAACGAAGTCCGAGCGAGTCGAAGCCTGGACCAAATAGGAGGCGCCGAGACCGTTGAAGCCGCCGGCGGCGGAGCCCGAGGACCACGAGACAGTGACCGTATTCGATGTGATGGACGCGAAGGTCGACCCGGACAAGGAGCTTGAGGCCGCGGCCAAGGTGTAGGTGGAGACCGTCGGTGACTCTTCGGAAAGACGGCCGGCGCTGTTGCGCGCCCGGGCCTTGAAGGAATAAGACGTGTTGGGCGTCAGACTCGTGAACTTCTGCGAGAAGCCGGGGTCATACTCCTCGTTCTGGACCCCGCCCCCCACCGCGTAAATCTTGCCGCCGACCACCCCGGCGGCCAAGGCATAACGCGCAGTCGGCATCAGAGCCCTGGTCGCCCAGGTATTGGCCGCGGGGTCGTATTCCTCGTTCTCCTTTTGCGAACCGCCAACCCCACCCAGAGCGTAAATCTTGCCGCCAATGACCGCGACGGTCAAACGATCCCGCGCCGTCGGCAGCGGGGCCTTGGTCGCCCAGGAGTTGGCCGCGGGGTCATACTCCTCGTTCTTCGCAGCGCCTCCAGCTCCCCCCAACGCGTAAATCTTGCCCCCCACGACTCCAGCCCCGAGGTCATAGCGCGCCGTGGGCATGACGGCCCTGGCGGTCCAGGCATTGGCCGCGGGGTCGTACTCTTGGTTCTGGTTTTGGGCGCCGGCAAATCCCCCCAGCGCGTAAATCTTGCCCCCCACCACTCCGGCCGCTAGGTTCTCCTGCGCGATCGGCAGCGGGGCCTTGGTCGCCCAGGTATTGGCCGCGGGGTCGTATTCCTCGTTTTGGCTGCGGGCTCCCGCATTATCCCCGCCCAGCGCGTAAAGCTTGCCCCCCACCACTCCGACGGCGAGAGCTTGCCGCCCGGTCGGCATATTGGCCTTGGTCGACCAACTATTGGCCGCGGGGTCGTATTCCAGGTTGTTGTCTTGGGAACCAGCACTCCCCCCTACCACGTAAACCTTGCCGCCCACCACGCTGGCGGCTACGTAGCCATCTCCGAGCGGCCTCGCGGCCTTCGTCGTCCAGGCGTCCCCCGAGCGCCAGCCCGCGTAGCTGCCGTCTCGCGCCACGTTGATCGCCGATTGGCCCACGCTCAAATTGGCGAAGGCCGGGGTGGGCGCGTAGGCCGAGGCGGTGATGGCCGCCGTCGAGATCTCGTCGAAAGCGATCGTCGTGGGCGTTCCGGCCGCGTTGAAGGTGGCGATAGCCACCGTGTAGCCCGTGTCCGACGCGGTGGCCAGCTTCACCTTGAAGTAATAGGTCGTGTTGTCGGCCACGGCGTAGGTCGTCGTCTGCAGGCCCACGGTCCCCGACGCCGAGCTCAAGGTGACGCTGAAGTCGCTCATGGTGGAGAGCACCACGAGAGGCGTCTCGGAGGCCGGAGCATCCAAGGTCCAGGAAGCGACCAAGGTGTTGCTCGCGATGAAGGTGAACTGCACGCCGGCCGGCAGCACCGGCAAGGTCACTGTCGAGCCCAGCACGTAGGGGTCGTTCGCCGTTCCAAGAACGTTGAGAGGCCGGACCCGGAAGTAGTAATTCGTCTGGACGGAAAGACCGGAGATGTCGGCGGAGAGGTTGGCCGTCTGGGAGGAGGCGGCGACCGGGACGAAGTCCGAGCGGGTCGAGACTTGAACCAAGTAGGCGGCGCCGGGACCGTTGAAGCCGCCGACGGCGGAGCCCGAGGACCACGCGACGGTGACCGTGTTCGATGCGACGGACGTGAAGGCCGACCCGGTGAGCGGGCTTGAAGCCGCGGCCAAGGTATAGGTGGAGACCGAAGGCGACTCCTCGGAGACCCGCCCGGCGCTGTTGCGCGCCTGGGCTTTAAAGGAATACGACGTGTTGGGCGTCAGGCTCGTGAACTTCTGAGAAAAGCCGGGGTCGTACACCTCGTTCATGGCCACGGAGTTGTAGCCTCCGATCGCATAGAGCTTGCCGCCCACGGTCGCTACGCCCGGGTTCTGGCGCGCCGTGAACATGGCCGTTCTTGTGATCCAGGCATTGGCCGCCGGGTCGTATTCCTCGTTGAGGGCCGTGATGGGGCTTCCTCCGACAGCGTAAAACTTGCCGCCCAGGACCGCCGCGGCCAAGTTATAGCGCGCGGTGGGCATGGCGGACTTGGTCGCCCAACTGTTGGCCGCCGGGTCGTACGCCTCGTTGGTCGCCACGGCGGAGGTGCCGTTGTGGCCTCCAACGGCGTAGATCTTTCCGCTCACGGCCATCGCGGCCAGACCGTAGCGCGCGGTGGACATGGCGGTCCTTGTGGTCCAAGCGTTGGTCGCCGGATCGTACTCCTCGTTGTACGCAAAGACGCCGCCGCTTCCTCCAATAGCGTAGAGCTTGCCGCCCAAAGCCGCCACGGCATGGCTGGAGCGGCCTGAGGGCATGGGCGCCTTCGTCGTCCAGCTATTGGCGACCGGGTCGTACTCCTCGTTTTCCTTCGCGGTGTTGGTCCCGTTGTAGCCTCCGACTATGTAGATCTTGCCGCCCACGGCCGCCCCAAGCAGGCCGCCGCGCGCCGTGGGCATGTCGGCCCTGGTCACCCAACTGTTGGCCGCCGGGTCGTACTCCTCGTTTTTCGTCAAATCAGGGCCGGAATAGCCTCCGATCAGATAGATCTTGCCGCCCGCGACGACGGCACTCGGGGCAGTGCGCGCTTTGGGCATGGCCGCCTTCGTCGTCCAACTGTCCCCCGAGCGCCAGCCCGCGTAAGTGCCTCCGATCGCCACGTTGATCGACGATATCCTGAGATTGGCGAAGGCCGGGGTGGGCGCGTAGGCCGAGGCCGTGATCGTCCCGGCTAAAATCTCGTCGAAGACGATCGTCGTCGGCGTGGCGGCCGCGTTCAAAGTCGTGATGACGACGCTGTAGCCCGCATCCGCCGCGGTGGTCAGCTTGACCTTAAGGTAATAGGTCGTGTTGTCGGCCACGGCATAGCTCGTCGTCAGCAGGCCCAAGGTCCCCACGGCCGAGCTCAGATTGACGCTGAAGTCGCTCATCGTCGAGAGCACCACCAAAGGCGTCTCCGAGGCCGCGCTGTCCAAGGTCCAGGAGGCGACCAACGTGTTGCTGGCGATGAAGGTGAACTGGACGTTGGTCGGCCGCGTGGGTGGAGTCGTCGTCGAGCCCAGCACGTAGGGGTCGTTGGCCGTTCCCAGGACGTTGAGAGGCCGGACGCGGAAGTAATAGGTCGTCAGGCCCAAAAGCCCGGAAATGTCGGCGGAGAGGTTGGCCGTCTGGGAGGAGGCCCAGACGGGAACGAAGTCCGAGCGCGTCGAAGCCTGGACCAGATAGGAGGCGCCGGGACCGTTGAAGCCGCTGGCGGCAGTGCCGGAAGACCAGGCGACGGTGACCAGGTTCCATTCGACGGAAGTGAAGGCCGACCCGGTCAGGGGGCTTGAGGCCGCGGCCAAGGTGTAAGTGGAGACCGCCGCCGACTCGACGCCCAGCCGCCCGGCGCTGTTGCGCGCCTGGGCTTTGAAGGAATACGATGTGTTCGGCGTCAGGCTCGTGAACTTCTGCGAGAAGCCGGGGTCGTACTCCTCGAAAATCGTCAGGGCGCCGCCGTTTCCTCCGATCGCGTACAGCTTGCCGCCCACGGCCGCCGCGGAGAGGGCATAGTGGTCTGTGGGCAGGACGGACCGGGTGGCCCAGGCATTGGCCGCCGGGTCGTACTCCTCGTTGACGGTGCCGCTGGTTCCCGCGACGGCATAGAGCTTGCCGCCCACGACCGCCGCGGCCATGCCGTAGCGCCCCGTGGGCATGGGGGCCTTGGTGGCCCAGCTGTTGGCCGCCGGATCGTATTCCTCGTTGGCGGTCAGCTTGGCGGAACTGGGGGTTCCTCCGACGACGTAGATCTTGCCGCTGATAGCCCCCAGGCCAAAGATATAGCGCCCCGTGGGCATGGCGGCCCGGGTCGTCCAAACATTGGTCGCCGGGTCGTACTCCTCGTTGACCGTCTTCGCGCCGCCGTCCGCTCCGATCACATAGAGCTTGCCGCCCACGGCCGCCCCGGACATGGACCCGCGCGCGGTCGGCATGGCCGCCCTGGTGGCCCAGCTGTTGGACGCCGGATCGTACTCCTCGTTGGCCGTCTTGTAACCGGAGTCGTATCCTCCGATGGCATAGAGCCTGCCGGCCACGACCGCCGCGGCCAGACCATTGCGCGCCGTGGGCATGGCAGCTTTAGTGGTCCAAGCGTTGGTCGCCGGGTCGTACTCCTCGTTGACCGTCTGGTTGCCGCCGCCGGTGTTTCCTCCGACCACATAAAGCTTGCCGCCCACGGCCCCCGCGCCCGTGTAATAGCGCCCGGTGGACATGGCGGCCCGAGTCGTCCAACTGTTGCCCGAGCGCCAGCCCGCGTAGACGCCGCCGATCGCCACGTTGACGCTCGAAAGCCCCACGTTCAAGTTGGCGAAGGCCGGAGTGGGCGCGTAGGCCGAGGCCGTGATCGTCCCGGTGAAGATCTCGTCGAAGACGATCGTCGTCGGCGTGGCCGCCGCGTTGAAGGTCGTGAGGACCACGCTGTAGCCCGCGTCCGAGGCGGTGGCAAGCTTCACCTTGAAGTAATAGGTCGTGTTGTCGGCCACGGCATAGGTCGTCGTCTGCAGGCCCACGGTCCCCGACGCCGAGCTCAGGTTGGTATTGAAGTTGCTCGTCGTGGAGAGCACCACCAGCGGCGTCGCATCCGAAGAAGGCAAGGTCCATGCGGCGATCAACGTATTGCTTGAGATGAAGGAGAACTGCACGCTAGTCGGCACGGTCGGCGCGAGGGTCACCGTCGAGCCTAGAACGTAGGGATCGTTGGCCGTTCCCAACGTGTTGATGGCTTGCACGCGCAGGTAGAAGGTCGTCGAGGTGCCCAGGCCGGACACCGTCGCCGAGAGGTTGGCCGTCAGCGATGAGGCGTAAACGGGAACGAAGTCCGAACGGGTCGAGGCCGAGACCAAGTAGGTGGCGCCGGGGCCGTTGAAGCCGCCGGCGACGGTGCCGGAGGACCACGCGACGGTCATCTGGGTCCATTCAACGGAGGTAAAGGCCGACCCGGATAGGGGGCTCGAGGCGGCAGCCAAGGTGTAGGTGGAGACCGTGGGCGACTCATTGGAAACCCGACCGATACTGTCGCGCGCCTGGGCCTTGAAGGAATACGACGTGTTGGGCGTCAAGCCCGTAAAGGCCTGGGCCTCGCCCGGGTCGTATTCCTCGTTCTTGGTGCTGCCCCCGTCTCCACCCAGAACGTAGAGCTTGCCGCCCGCGGCCCCGGCGGCCAAATACCAGCGCGGGGTCAGCATCGCGGCCCGAGTTGCCCAGGTGTTGGAGGCAGGGTCGTATTCCTCGTTCTCGGTGCTGGGAGATCCTCCGATGACATACATCTTGCCGCCCACGACTCCGCCGGCGAGGATATACCGGCCGGTCGGCAGCAGGGCCTTGGTGGCCCAGGAATTTGCCACAGGGTCGTACTCCTCGTTCTGATTTTTTGGGTCGACATCCCCCCCCGCCACATAAACCTTGCCGCCCACGACTCCGACCGCGGCCGCGCCCCGCCCGGTCGACATCGCGGCCTTGGTCGCCCAGGTGTTGGTCGCGGGGTCGTATTGCTCGTTCTTCTGGGAGCTGGCATTGCCCCCCACCAGGTAAATCTTGCCGCTCACGACCGCCGCGGACAAGTTATGGCGCGCGGTCGGCATCGCGGCCCGAGTCGCCCAGGAGTTGGCCGCGGGGTCGTATTCCTCGTTCGTGGAGAGTGTGCTCCCGTTGGTGCCGCCCACAATGTAGATCTTGGCCGCCACGACTCCAGCCGCAAGATACCACCGCCCGGTCGGCAGATCGGCCTTGGTGGTCCAGGAATTGGCCGCCGGGTCGTATTCCTCGTTCTTGATGCTGGGCGTGGCGCCCTCCCCTCCGATCACATAGATCTTGCCCCCCACGACGCCGACGCCGAAACGGGTGGACCGGCCGGTCGGTATCGCGGCCTTCGTCGTCCACCGGTCCCCCGAGCGCCAGCCCGCGTAAGTGCCGTCACGCGCCACGTTGATGCTCGATAGCCCCACGCTGAGATTGGCAAAGGCCGGGGTGGGCGCATAGGCCGAGGCCGTAATGGCCGCCGTCGATATCTCATCGAAGACGATCGTCGTGGGTGTCGCGGCCGCCGTCTGCGAGGACACGGACGCCGAATAATTCGCATCGGATTCCGTGGACACCTTGACCTTGAAGTAATAGGTCGTGTTGTTAATGGCGGCGTAGGTCGTGGTCTGCAGGCCGAGGGCGCCGGTGACCGAGGCCGTGACCACGCTGAAATCGGACATGGTCGAAAGGACCACCAGAGGGCTTTCGCTGGCCGGAGTATCCAAAGTCCAGCTCACGGTCACCGTCGTGCTGGAGAAGCTGAGGAACTGGACGCCGGTGGGAGGCGTGGCCGCGGCCGGGCGGGCATAAAAAAAGCCGAGCGCCACGGCCAAGAAGCAGGCTGCTCTCCCTTTTACCATATAGCCTCCCAAGTGTAAGGGAGCGGCCCGGGAAATCACGAAGCAATCACGAAGAACGGCTATGATGGCGGTTTCTTGATCACGCCCCTCAAATAATTGTCTATTAAAATAGACAATTGAAGGGGACGGTGTCCGGCGCCGGGCCGGGTTTACGGCCTCAACGCGGCATGAAGAGCGGCCGCATTCTTGCGCAGCCAGCGGCGATGCGAACGGTGCGCGGGACAGACCCGCTCCACGATCTCCCAGAAGCGGCGGGAATGGTTCATCTGCGCGCGGTGCGCGAGCTCATGCACGATCAGGTAGTCGAGGACCGCGTCGGGCGCCAACGCCAGCCGCCAAGAGAAGTTGAGGTTCCCCTCCCGCGTGCATGAACCCCAGAGGGTGCGCTGGTCCTTGACGCAAATACGGCCGAACGACACCCCGAGCAGCGGCGCCCAGCGCTCCGCGCGGGAACGGAAAAGAACGACGAGATCGCCCGTGGGAACGGCAACCTTGATTGGGGCATCGACGGCCACAGGCGCAATGCAAGAAGACGGCGACGCCTCGGGCCGATCCATCCTTAAGGAGGCAAGAAAGTCTCGGACCTCATTGAGGAGGGACGACGTCGCGGTCGGTTCCATCGGCGGGATTTTATATCATCCCGACATGACTCCGCCCGAATTGAATCCGCTCGAAGAAAAACTCGAAGAGCTTGAGAGGCGCTTCATGGACTCCGCGCGCGAGATCAAGGAGCTGCGCAGGCATCTTCCCCGCGCCGCGCGGCGCGAGATCGCGGAGATCAAGGACGAGTGGCACGGCGTCCACTACAAATGGTGGATCTGCACGCTCGCCGGCGCCCTGTTCCTGTTCTGCCTCAGCTACGCGCTGTACACAAAGCTCGGCTGGGTCGCCGACCAGCGCGCCCTGCCGATCGGCAACGACTGGCTCCTGCGGCGCCTGCCGCTCGTCAACACCTTGCCGATCCTATCCTGGGGTTGGTTCGCGCTCAACCTCTACGCGGCCGGCGCGGCCGTCGCGTACCACCCGCGGCGCATCCCCTTCCTCATTTTTTTATTGACGGTGTATATGGTCGTGCGCACCGCGTTCGTCTTCCTGTCGCCGATCGGAGCTCCCTCGGACATGGTGGACATGCGCCTGCACGACGTGATTTTCTCCCGCATCCTGGGGACCTGGACCTTCATGAACGAGTTCGTGTTCTCCGGCCACACCGCGATCCCGTTTCTGTTCTATCTCTTCTTCCGCACGCCGGGACTCAAGCGTCTGATGCTCGCAGGGTCCGTGGTGATGGCGGCAAGCGTGCTGCTCTCGCGCAATCACTACACCGTGGACGTGCTCGCCGCGTTCTTCACGTCCTACTCGGTGTACGCGCTCGCCACGGCCGGCTACGAGCGGCTGATCGAGCCCCTGTTCAAGACGACCTCGGTTTAGGGCCTTCCTTGTAGGCAGCCTTCCCGAGCCATAAATTCGTAACAGCGATCAGGCAATATTCCCCTGCGCCGCGCCGACGCGTCGCGGACCCATGGACAATCGCCCCGAGCCGCCGCAGCCTCCCGAGCAGCCCCCCGCGGAATTCGACGTCTCGACCGTCAACGATCTCGACACCGCCCGACTGGCTTTGCGCTGGGCATTGGAGCGGCTGCACCGACTCGGCGCCGAGCTGAGCGAAGCCAACGCGGAAGCCGCCAAGTCCAAAGCGGCCCAGGACGAGGCCACGCTCGACAGCCGCGAGAAAGACGAGACGGTCAAGCGCTGGCGAGAGACGATCAAGGCGTGGGAAGCCTCCGTTTCGGATCACAAAAAAATGGAGGAACAGCTGCGCGAGGAGCTGCGCGGCGAGATCGGCCGGGAGCAGGATGCGCGCGTTCAGGAGGAGCGCCTCCAGCTCTGCCTGCAAATCGACTCGCTCAAGCGCGAGGTCGCCGCGCGCGAAGCGTCCGTCGGCGGCCTCCGGCGCGAAGTCATCGACGCGGTCAAGACCGCCCGGCAGGAGGCTGAGCGCGAGCTTGAATCGGCGCTCGCCCACCAGGAAAAAGCGCTCGGCGACACCAAGTCTTCCCTCCTCGAGCGCCTCAAGATCCAGACGGAAGCTCTGCGCGCGAAGGAGAAGGATCTCGAAAGCCAGCAGCGCCTGCTCGATGAGCAGATCAAGATCAAGGAAGGCGAGTTCCGGCGCCGCTACGAACGAGACCTCGAGGACATGCTCAAGCACAACCGCGAAGCGATGCAGCGCGAGGAGCAAGCACTCGGCGAGAAGTTCGAGAAGAAGACCACCCAATTCGAGGACCGCTTGAGACAGAAGGAACAGGTCCTCGAGGACCATCGCCGGCAGCTCGAGGAGGAGCACGCCAAGCGCCAGGCCGAGCTTGACCGCAATTATCAGCACAAGCACGAGCAGGAGTGGGGCCGCCTACAGGAGCGCCTGGAGGCCGAACGCCGCTTCCTCGAGGAGCACTACCGGGAGAAAGAAGCCAGGCTCGACGAGTCCCTCCGGGAGCGCCAAAAAAACGTCCTGTCGGACCACGAGACGCAGCAAGCCGAACTCGTCGCCAAGTATCAGCAGCTTCAAGACCAGCTCGTCTTCAAGGAGAATGACGTCTGGAAGCAGCAGCAGAAGCGCCTCGATGACGTCCTCTCCAAGAGCCGCGCCGAGCTGGCGTCCCAACGCGCCGAAATCGACGCCTCCTTCTCCGTCCGCTGGGCCGAGCGCGAGAAGCTCCTGCAGCAGGAACACCGAAACTCCCTCGAGCTCGCCCGTTCCGAGTTCGGCGAACAGATCTCCGCGGAGCGCCGCGTCATGGAGGCGGCCGCCTCCAAGCGCGAGGAGGAACTCTCCCTCTCCTTCATGGCCCGCGAGACTGAGATGCGCCGCGTGCTCGCCGGCGAGCAGGCGCGCTGGAAGAAGACCCATGATGAGGCCGCCGAGACCCTGCGCCAGGAACTCCTGAACAACGCGCTCGAAGAGGAGGTCCGAAACCAGGCCCAGCGCGAGCAGAAGCTGCAGGCGCTGGAGGCCCAGCTCCGCCGCCGCCTCCTCGAGGAGTCCAAGCGCCATGAAGCCGCGCAAAACGCAGTCCTGCGCGAGGCCGAGGGCCGTCTGCGCGCGGAGCGCGCGCACGCGGAGGAAGCCGCCCGCGCCGAACTCGACGCCAAGCGCGCAGCGCTCGAGGAAGAACGCAAGACCCTGCTGCAGCAGGCCGCGCAGACCCAGGCGCAGCTTGAAGCCGGCTTCGCGCAGAGGGAGCGCGTGCTGCGCGACGCCGCGTTCGCCCGCGAGGCGCAGGTCAAGAGCGAGGCCGCCGCCCAGGAAGAGCGCTGCCGCAAGGCCTACGAGGAGGCCGTCGCACGCGAGTCCGTCCTCCACGGCGCGCGCCTGGAGGCCTCGCTACTCGAGAAAGAAGCGGCCGTGCGCAAGGCCATCGATGAGCGCATGGCCGAACTGGCCCGCGCCGAATCTGCCCTCCAGCAGGCCTGGATCCGCAAGGAAGGTGAAAGGCAGGAGGAGCTCACCCAGCGAGAGGCGGCCTGGCTCAAGGCCCAGCGCGACCAGATCGAGCGCGAGCGCAAGCAGTGGGAAGACGAGCGCGACGCGGAACTGCAGCAGCGCCGCCGCGAGTTCGAAGCCTCTCTCGCCCAACGCGAGACATCGTTCGAGGAAGCGCTGCGCCTTAAAGCGCGCGAGGAATCCGCACGCCGCGAGGCCGCGGCCGCAAGCCGGCGCCGCGAGTTCGAGGCCGGACTCAGCGAAGAGCGCGAGTCTCTGCTCGCCCAGCATGAGGCCCGCCTCAAAGAACTCGAGGCCGAGATCTCCGAGCGCTACGAGGAGCAGGAACGCCGCCTGCGCCAAGAGCTCAATATGGCGAAGATCGAGTACGCCTCGCAGTTCGACGAGAAGCTGCGCAAGCTCGCCGAGGAACGCGAGGCCCTGCGCAGAGACTATGAACAGAAGCTCCGCGACCTCGAAAACCGCCGCAGGCCGGGCTAAGGCGCTGGAGGTGTGGTGTCAGGCCTATAGTTACTTCAATAACCCTACCGAGTTATTGAAGTAACTATAGGCCTGACACCTATTTCCCGTCAGAGATCCGGACGGCGGAGGAAAAGGAGGCGGAACTCCGCGGATTCGCCCCAGCCGAGACGAATCGCCTCGAGATAAGCGCGGCCCTGCTCGGCGTACTTGTCGCGGACCCGCGCCGCGGATTTTTCCTCGATACGTTCGCTCTTGAAGTCGGCGACGACGAGCCTCCCGTTCAAGCGGTACACGAGATCCACGGCTCCGCGCACGATGGTGTGTCCCACGGCGTAGGCGAACGGCGCCTCGCGTCCCAGGATTTCGGCGGACGCCAACTCCCGCGCCGCGGGCGAGGAGAGAAAAATATTGAGCACGGCCAGCGCCTCACGCTCGGCCTGCTCCCAGCGCGGACCCGGCGCGCTGCGCTCAAGCCGCCCGCGCGCCGCCGCGCAGGCGGCGGCCGGAGCCTGCGCCCTCGGCCCGGATGCCGCGAAGTCCCAGCCCTGCAGCACAAGATGGCAGAGCCGGCCGACTTCAGCGCCCGCCAAGCCGCCGGCCTCGCCGTACGGCTCGGCCGTTTCGCGCAAATAGGCGGTCGCGGCGCGCGCGCGCGGCTGATCGGTCCCGGCTCGGAACTTCGCGCGCTGCGCCCATGCGCGGGCGGTCACGGCTGCGTCGGCGCCGGAGGCACTGCGCACGGCGGGTGCTGCCTCGGGCTCAGCGACCTTGCCGGCTTGGATGAACAGCGCGGGCAAGCCGCGCGCGAGGCCGGCGCGAGGCCAGGCCTGGGCCGCATCAAGGTGAGAAGCAAGCGAGCCGGACTCCGCCTTTTCACGCCCGAGAAGGATCAACTGCTCTTTGGCGCGCGTCATCGCGACGTACAGCAAGCGCACGGACTCGCGCCGCTCCATGAGCTTCTCGCGCTCGTCGGCAAGCGCTGCGGCTACGGACGCAGCGCTCCCCACGCGCAAAGCGGTGCGGCCGGTCGTCCAATCTGGGCGCGCCGCCGCCCGCGCTCCGCTCGCGGGGCGTGCGGACACATTGACGGCGAACACGATGGGAAACTCGAGCCCCTTCGACTTGTGCACGCTCATGATCCGGACCGCCTCGAGGCGCTCATCGGCGAGCGGGCTTTCCCCCTCGCGCCGCGATGAACGCGACGATTCCTGAACCTCGGCGACGAAATCCTTGAGCGTGGCGCCTCGCGATTCCGACGCCTCGGCCGCCAGACGCTGGATCTTCAAAAGATTCGAGACCGTCTGCTGACCGTGGTAGGCTCGGGCCGCGAGTTCCGGCAGGCGCGTCTGGGCCAAAGCGGCGGCGACAAGTTCGCCCAGGGGCATGCGCCCGGCGCGCGCGCGCAGAAAACGGAGCGTCGCGAACAGGCGGGCGGTCGCACAGCGCTCGTCCTCCGGCAAAGTCCGCGCGGGCGGATCCTTGCGATAGTCGAGGGCGCCGGCACGCGCGAGACTCAGCAGGCCGTCGTCGCTGAGTGCTGCAAGCGGCGAGCGCAGAAGGCCAGCCGCCGCGATTCGGTCTTCGGGGTCGTCAAGCGCCCGCAATACATTGAGCAGGTCGCCGACTTCCGGCGCTCCGTAGAAATGCCGTTCGATCTCAACGGCATAGGGAATGCCCGCGCGTTTAAACGCCTCAAGAAACGCAGGCAGCGCCGATGAGGAGCGCAGCAGAACGGCGAAATCCTTCAGCGGCCGCGAGGGCTCCGATAAAATGCGCCCCGCGACCCAAGCCGCCTCCGTGCGCTGGCAGGCCGCCGCGTCCGCCTCTCCCGAAGGATCGCTCACGGCGACGACCCTCACGCCAACGCACTCCGTCCCGCCTCTCTCCGGCTTCGCCGGAAGAATTCCTTTGTAAGCGGGCTGCACGCCAGCTTCCGCAATCATCACGCGCGAGAACACGTCATTGACCGGACCCACGACGCCGGGCACCGAACGAAAATTCGCGGTGAGGTCGCACGCGAGAGCCCCACCGGCGCGCAGCCGCCCGATGAAGCCCTCATAGGCGGCGATGTCTGCGCCGCGAAAGCGGTAGATCGACTGCTTCGGGTCTCCCACGACAAACAGGCGCCCCGGCGCGGGCACGACGTCGCGCCACACGCGGGCCGAGCGGCCAGGACTTTCTGAAAGATAGAGGAGGAGCTCGCCTTGCAGCGGATCGGTGTCCTGGAACTCGTCCACAAGAATCGCGGCGAAGCGGCGCTTGAGTTCCTCGCGCGGGCACCCGGCGTCGCGCACCAGGTCGCGCGCGCGCCGCAGCAGGCCGTCGAAGGACACCCAGCCGCGCCGCGCGTACTCGCGGCGCAGGCGCGCGGCGAAAGGAGCGAGCAGGCGCGACGCGCGGCGCGTCACGGCCTCTCCCCGCGGCGACGCGGCCTTCGCGATCAAGGACAGGCGTTCGTACATCTCCGCGGCGGCGACATCCTCCTCCCAGGCCTTGGGCCACTTGGCGCTGGGGGGTTCGGGCGGCTCGGGCGCGTCCAAAGGGGGCTCTGCGGACTCGGCCGCGGCCGCGGCGACGATCAGACGCTTCTCAATAGCCGCCAGCGCATCGAGAATGCCGCCGCGCGGCTTGACTCGTCCAAGCGCAAGCTTCGCCGCGCTCTCGGCCAGCGCGCGCAGGGCCGCGGCCGCGGCGGAATCGGGAGAGCCGACAGACTCAAGATCGAAGCGCTCCGAACCGAGCTCGCGCGCCAAAGACTCGAGCTCCTCGAGGGAAACGGCGCCGAGCAGCTCGAGCCAGCGCGCGCGCCGCGGCGGGCGCTCGCCGAGCTCGTCATCAAGCCAGCGCGCCCACTCCGAAGCGAACAGCTCCGCGAAGCCCTCGCCCTCGTCGACCCGGAATCCCGGATCGACACCGGCCTCGATAGGGTAGAGGCGCAGAATCTGGGCGCAGAACGAGTGGATGGTCCCGATCGGCGCCTTGTCGAGATCCTCGAGCGCGGCGCGCGCGCGCGCCAGGATGTCCGCGTCGGCGGTCTTGAAGTGCCTGCGCAGCTCTTCAGCGGTCCGCTGCGCCCGTTCGATTCCCGCCGCGGACGGCGCCCCGCCGGACAGGAGCGCGGCCAGCTCGGCGAGGCGCTCCGACAAGCGCACCTTGATCTCACCGGCGGCTTTTTCCGTGAACGTCAGCGCGACGACCTCCTCGATGCGCGCGGGCTTGTCTCCCGCGAGCACGAGAAATAGTATGCGGTCGGTGAGCAACGTGGTCTTGCCGGTTCCCGCCCCGGCCTCGACGATGACGCTCGCCTCGAGGCTCCAGCGCGCGCGGTCACGGTCGGCTTGGTCGGGAGCGCCCATGCCCGATTATAGGAATTCGCGGCCTGGACAACTTGCGGGGCCCCGGTTATACTTCGAGACCATGTGGATATTCGCGGTCGCCGTCGCGTCGTCCCTCGCGATCCTGTTTGTCCATGACCGCTGGTTCGCGGACGACAACATCCTGCGCAATTTCCCCGTGATCGGGCACCTGCGCTACCTGCTCATCGAACTCGGTCCCGAGCTGCGGCAATACATCGTCGCTGGAAACCATGAAGAGCTGCCGTTCAACCGCGAGGAGCGCGACTGGATCTACCGCTCGTCGAAAGGCGAGAATAACTACTTCGGTTTCGGCACCGACGACCAGATCCTGGGCATCGGCTACCCGATCATCAAGCACGCGGTGTTCCCTCACGGCGAGGTCAGCTTCACGGCCTCGGTGCATGACAAGATCCACACTGTGCCCTGCGCGAAGGTGCTCGGCGAGGTCCGCGGACGCGCGAAGGCCTGGAGGCCGCCCTCGATCGTCAACATCTCGGCGATGAGCTTCGGGTCGCTGGGCGCTAACGCCGTGAAAGCCTTGAACCTCGGCGCAAAAGCGGCCGGCTGCTGGCACAACACCGGCGAGGGCGGCCTCTCGCCATACCACAACAACGGCGCCGACGTGATCTTCCAGTTCGGCACCGGCTACTTCGGCTGCCGCGACCTGAACGGAAACTTCTCGATGGATGAGCTGCTGAAGACCGTCGCCAGCTGCCCAACAGTACGCGGCATCGAGGTCAAATTGTCCCAGGGCGCTAAGCCCGGCAAAGGAGGCGTGCTTCCGGCGGCGAAGGTGACCGAGGAAATCGCCCGAGCTCGCGGCGTGCGGCCGCGCACGGACTGCATCAGTCCCAACAACCACCGCGCGTTCAGCGATGTGCGCACGATGATCGATTTCATCGAGCGCATCGCCGCCGCGACGGGCCTGCCAGTTGGAATCAAGTCGGCGGTCGGGCAGTTGGGTTTTTTCCAGGAACTCGCGCAGGCGATGCGTTCGATGGGCCGCGGCCCCGACTGGATCACCATCGACGGCGGAGAGGGCGGAACGGGCGCGGCACCCCTGACCTTCGCCGACCACGTCTCGCTGCCTTTTCGCGTCGCCTTCCCCCGCGTCCACAAGATCTTTCTCGATGAAAATATGGCCGACCGCGTCGCCTGGATCGCCAGCGCCAAGCTCGGTTTTCCGGACCGGGCCATCGTCGCCTTGTGCCTCGGAGCCGATCTCGTCAATATCGCGCGCGAGGCGATGCTGTCGATCGGCTGCATCCAGGCCCAGAAGTGCCACACCGACCGCTGCCCCAGCGGCGTGACGACCCACGACGCTCGCTTACAGAGCGGGCTTGACTTCCATGTCCAGTCCGCGCGCTTCACGCGGTTCTGCCAGTCGCTGCGCAACGAGATGTTGGCCGTAACCCACGCCTGCGGCTACGAGCATCCCTGCCAGTTCACCGCCGAGGACGTGGAGGTCAGTGTCGGGCCCGGCCTCTTCAAGACCTTGCGCGAGATCCACGGCTACACGCCCAAGCGTTCCTGGGCGGGCATCCCCGGCTGGAGCTAGAAACCCTGCGGCTCGCCGAGAGCCTCCAAATCGGCTGGCAAAACCACCGTCTTAATGCAATAGTTTTATTTTATAAGTCATGCACTATGTCCGGGGACTGGCGCGCGCAGGGCACGCGCTCGGGATGGTCCGTGAGCCTTGCGGCACACGGTCGGGAACTCGCACCACGAGCAATGGCCCCGCTCGCCCTCCTCGGGCCGGATCGGGAAGCGGCCGGAGGCGATCGCCTCCACGCGCTCGGCCAGAATCTTTAGAAACGGTCCTCGCGCAAGCCCCCAGTCCTCCGCGCTCAGCGCGGCCGAGCGCTCCTCGCCGTTTTCCACTTCGAGGAAAAGAAGTTCCGCGCCGCCGAAGGACCAGGCCGCACCGAGCGCGCCGCCCGCCAACTCAGCGTAAAAAGGCAGCTGATGCAGCTCGCCCGCCGCGGCCTGCTTCGCAGGGTTCTTCCAGCGCGCGCCCGCGCGCGTCTTATAGTCCACGACGCGGAATGTCCGCTCGTTCTCATCGACATCAATGCGGTCGACGACGCCTTTCCACGGCACGCCGCCCGGTGCGCCTTCCGGCGGGCCGCCCCGCAGGCGCGCCTCGTACAGGCGCGGCCTCAACTTCGCCGCGCTCAGGCGCTCGAGATCCCAGCAGATGAAGCCCCTCAGGCGCGCGCTCATGTCGAGGCGCGCGGCCTCCCACAGCAGCGGATAGAGACCGAGGGAGCGCCAATCATTCTCGCCGAACACAGCCGCGGCCGCCGCGTCGAAAATCGGACCCCAGTCCTCTTCCGGGCTTCGCCCAAAGAAATCTTTATAGAAGCGCTCGAGCACCGCATGATAGACGAGGCCGCGCGCCTGCGGCGTCAACTCGCCGCGATCCGCGCCTTCCTCGCGCTCGCCGAGTCCGAGCACCCGCGCCGCGAAATAGCGGAATGGGCAGGTCGCGTACAAGTCGAGCGCCGTCGGCGAAAGGCCGGACTGCTTGAGCTTGGCGATCTCGGCCGCGATCGGGCGGGTCAGGCCGTCGTGCGCCCCCGGGGCGCCGCGGTCGTTGAGCGCGGCGACGCGGACCAGGCCATTGCCGAGCGCCTCGACGCCGGGGTCTGCCGCGCGAAGCGCCGAATCGGGCACGCCGCCCTCAAGCACCGCCAGCAGGGACGCTTCGCGCGGAGTGAGCAGTTCGGGAGGCGTGGAACGCAGGCGCTCAGCGGGCTGGCGCGGCACGCGCCGCGTGTCGCCCTCACCGGGCGCGGGCAAGCCCGCGGCGCGGCACAGCTCGCGCAGGTAGGTCGAAGGCACCGAGGCCTTTCCCTCCTCATCGGAGCGCGGATAAATGAGCACGAGGCGCTCCTTGGCCGCGGCGACCGCGAGATAGAACAAGAGGCGCTCCTCCTCGTGGCCGGCGGCCTTTCGGCCGATCCAGTAGCCGGCGGGATGCCGCAGGACCGCGCGCGCGCCGTCGCGCAGCAGGGGATCTTCCAGCACCTGGCGCGGGAACAGCTTCTCCTTCAAGCCAATCAGCACGACGGCGCCGAAGCGGCTTCCGCGCGCGTCCATCGCGTCAAGCGCGCGCACGCCAAGACGCCCGTCTCCCGCGTCGAGCGTCGCGCGCGAAAGCTTCCGCTCGAATGCGTCGAGAAAAGACTCCCAGGAGCACGGCTCGCCAAGTCGGTCAAAGCCGGACAGCTCCTCAAGCGCGTCGTGTACCGCGCTCCAGGCTTGGCGCTCGGCCTCGGAAGCCTCCGCCGGCAGGCGCAGGTGCGCGACGATGAGCGCGCGCGCCGACACCGCGCGCGCCGACCATGTCGCCGGCGGCGCGCCGAGCTGCTCGCGCAAGCCATAGACGAAATCCCACAGCGCCTTGACGTCTTCGGCAGCGACGAGTTCGCCCGCAAGCCCCTCGCGCACGCGGTGCGGCCGCAGCTCGACGCCGCCGCCCACGCGCGCCTCAAGCTTGCCGCGCCACTGCAGCCAGCCCGCGCGGATGCCCAGCGCATCCACGAGCTGCCGCCACTGCGCCGCCCGACGCGGCGGCGCCGCCGCGAAGTACGGCGAACCTGCGAGGTCCAGGACGGTGCGCGCCGGGAAGTCGCGCTCGCGCACAGTCAGCAGGTCGAGGGCGGCCTTCGCCGACGGATGGCGCAGGACCGGCTCGCCGCAGGACAAGTCGAGGGGCAAGCCCTCGGCCGCAAAAACCTCCGCAAGCACCAGGCGATAGGGCTCGAGCGTGCGCGCGACGACCGCGATCTCGTGGGCGGGCACGCCCGCGTTGAGCAGGCGCAGCGTTTCCTTCGCCGCGGCCCAGGCCTCGTCGCGGGCGCCGGACGCCGACACGACGACGACTTTGCCCGAGGCGACAGGATGAGGCGGCTTTGACGGGTCGAACAGCGAATCGAGAGAGCGGCCGAGAGCCGTCTCGGCACCGGCGCCTTCCGCGGCGATAAGAGCATGTCCGGACAATCTTTGCTCGAACAATTCATCGGAAAAACGGAAGGCGGGATGGCCTTGCCGGTACGGGAAATACAGTTTAGAGGGCCGAGCGCTCGTGACCGCCTCAAAAAAATCCAGCTGGAGTCCGGTTAGGTCGTAAAAGCCATAATACAGTATCTCGGAAAATTCTGACAGCCACGACGACGCGGGGGCGAGCTCGGCCGCGCGGCGCACGAGGGCCGATGGCGGCGAAACACCCAGGCGCTCCAGCTCCTTTTCATACAGCGCGAGCAGGGCGAGCAAGGCATTCAGGCGCGCGGCCTCCTCCTCATTTTTGAGCAAGGTCGAGCCGAAGTGCTCGGCCACCTGTTTGGGCTCGACGCCAGAGTCGATGAGGTCGCGCAGGCTTGCGCGCACGGCGGACGCGAGCGCCTTCGGCCGCAATTCCTTCGCGATGCCAAGCGAGGGTGCCCCATCAAGAACGCGGTCCATGACCGCGTCGTGAAAGACGGGGTCCGCCACCAGCGAGAGGCCCGACACCCCCCCCTCCTCAGCGAGCGCCGCCGCAAGCGAGTGAAACGTATGGAAATGCACGCCGAACAAGGGCAGGCCCTTCTCGACGGCGAGCAGACGCTCAAGCCGATCGGCCAGCACGCGGGAGGGCGCGACCACCAGCAGCGGCCGGCCGCCGGCAGAGGGCCTCAGCGCGCGAACGCGCTCTGCGAACGCGTCTTCGAGGGCCTCGAACGGGCCGTGGACGACAGTCAAGCCCACGTTCATTCTGCGAGTCTAGCGATTTTGCTAACCTATCCGCCATGGCCATTCCCACCACGCCCCCGTCGGGACTGCGCGACTTTTTGCCCGATCAGGTCGCCTCCCGCTCCCGCGCCGTCGAGACGATCACCCGCGTCTACCGCTCCTTCGGCTTTGAGCCCGTGGCGACCGCGGCCATCGAAGACCTCGCCGTGCTGCAGGGCCTTGGCGGCGGCGAGAACGAAAAGCTGATCTTCAAGATCATGAAGCGCGGCGAGGCCCTGGAGCGCGCCGCCGCGGAAAAAAGCGAGCTCGCCGACCTCGGCCTGCGCTTCGACCTCACCTTGCCGCTCGCGCGTTGGTACTCCAAGCACGGCTCCCAGCTCCCGCACCCCTTCAAGGCCTTCCACCTCGGCCCCGTTTGGCGCGCCGAGCGCGCGCAGAAAGGCCGCTACCGCGAGTTCACGCAGTGCGACGTCGACATCATCGGCTCCGACTCGTGGGGCGCCGAGGTCGAGGTCATCACCGCGATTCTCGCCGTGTTCGGCGCGTTCGGCCTCCAGGGCGTGAAGGTCCACCTCAACGACCGCGGCCTCGTGGACCAGGCCCTGGCCGCAGCGGGCGTGCCCGAGGAGAAGCGCGGCGCCGTCTGCGTGAGCGTGGACAAGCTCGACAAGATCGGCCGCGACGCGGTCATTGCCGAACTCGTCGCCTCCGTCGGCCGTCCCGCGGCCGACGCGCTCGTCAAGACCCTGCTGGCCGAAGGCGGCGTCGCCGCCGATCCTCTCGACAAGATCATCGCCGCCGTCAAAGCCCTCGTCCCCGCCTCGACGATCGCGGTCGACCCGAGCCTCATGCGCGGCATGGGCTATTACACCGGTCCCGTCTTCGAGTTCCGCCATCCCTCGTTGTCCGGCTCGCTCGGCGGCGGCGGACGATACGACAAGCTGACCGAGAAGTTCGGCGGCCCGTCCACGCCCGCCTGCGGCGGCTCGATCGGCTTCGAACGACTCATGCTGATCCTCGAGGAGACGGGCAAGGCCGGCGGCCGCTCAGCGCCTGACGCCGTCGTCACGGTGTTCTCCGACGAGCTGCGCGCCCGCTCGCTTGAAGTCGGCGCCGCCCTGCGCGCCCAGGGCCTTTCGATCGACGTCTATCCAGGCACCGGCAAGCTGAAGGCCCAGTTCAAGTACGCCGACCAAAAAAAGGCCGGCTATGCGATCGTCATCGGCCCCGATGAAGCCGGGCGCGGCGTCATGCAGGTGAAGGCCCTGGCCACCGGCCAGGAGCAGGCGCTGACGCTCGAGGAAGCTCGCGCCCTGATCGCAGGCAAGCGCTAGATAAGTTCGGGATCCGCGAGACTTGCGCGTCCAACTGTTTCCGGAAACAGTTCGGGGTTAGAGACGTGAGCCCTGCTTCTCGGGCTTCACGTTGAGCAGCTCGAGGTCCTGCGCGGTGTCGATGTCGGCCTGGGTATAACCGTCGTCAAGAGGTATCTTGACCGCCTCGCCCCAGTGCCGGCGCACCGCGGCCAACGCGGTGTCGTCGCCGATTAGACGGCCGACCTCGCCGAACAATTCGCGCGGATACGCGGTCGGCTGGCCCTTCACGGGACCTGCGAGGCCGGGGTAAACCGGAAACGTCAAAGCGCCCGACAGTTCGAACTCCGCGATCACGCGCTCGATGAGCCAGGCCGGCACGCGCGGCATGTCGCCCAGCAGAGCCACGACGCCGGGAGCGTCCGCGGGGACTTCGCGCAGACCCACCTCAAACGTGGACGCCTTGCCCGTGGACCACGCCGGATTGAACACCACGCGCAGGCGCGGATCGTCGAGGCCCTCGATGGCCTTGAGCCCGCTCTCAGCGCCCGCGCCGAGGATCAAAATAACGGGATCGAGGCGGGCGGCGAGCGCGGATTCGACGACATGCCTCAAGACCGGACGGCCGTCGACCGCGGCCAGCAACTTCGAGCTCCCGCCGAAGCGCCTGCCGCGCCCGGCGGCGAGAACAAGGCCCGGAATCTTGACGCCGCCCTTGCGCGCGGCGGGAACCGAGCCCGCGGCGCGGGCGCGCGCCGGACGGCCGCCCTTGCGCGCGGCGCGCACCGCCAGGATCTCGGCGGTCACAGCGAGGGCCACCTCCTCCGCGGTCTCGGCCCCGACGTCGAGGCCGGCGGGCGCGGAAAACGCGCCCGGGCGGGGCTCCACTCCGCACGAACGGAGTTCCCCTAAAAGTTTGGCCGCGCGGCCGATGGCCCCGACCAGGCCGACATAGCGCGCGGGGCTGGGCAGAGCGCCCTTCAGGGCGCGCAGGTCCGCGGAATGGCTGCGCGTCGCGACGACGACGTAGGTGTCGAGGTCGGGACGGCAGGCGGCGCGCGCCGCCTCCCAGCCGCCCGACACGAGCTGCCAGCGCGCGCGGTCCCAGCCCTCGCCGTGCAGGCGCCCGGGACGATGATCGGCGACGGTCACGACAAAGCCGAGGCGGTCGAGCAGCTCGGCCAGGCGGCGGCAGTCCTCGCCGGAGCCGAGGATGAGCGCCTTGCCCATCGGGATCAGCGGCAAGCGCATGAGGCGGCGCACGCCGCCGCGCGAGGCCTCTTCCTCGAGTTCCGGCTCGCCTTCCTGGTAGCAGGCCTTCACCCCGGGATGATCGGGCGGGAAGTGGCGGCGGCGGCCGGCGTCCTCGCCGGACAGGGCGAACTCGATGACGAGGCCCTCGCCGCGCAGCAAGGTCTCGCGCGCCTCGCGCAGGCGCTCGCGGAGCTCGCCTGTGATGGGCTCGATCCAAACTTCGGCGCGCCCGGACAATCCGCCGGGGCCGAAGATCGCGTCGTCCTCGGTCAGATCGACCTCGACGAGGCGCGGGGTCTGCGCGAGGGTAGCGGCCAGCGCCGCCTCGCGCAGGGCCTCGGGAACGGAGGAGGCCGCCAAGGCGCCTTCGCCGCCGGCCGCCGCGTCGTCGGCGATCACGCAGGAGGCGCCCGGACGCTCGCCGAGCGCGCCGTCAATGGAAACCAAGGTCGCCAGCACGCCGCGCACGCTCATCGGATCGCCGGAGGCCAGGTCCTCGAGGGCTCGCAGGGCGGCCAGGACTTCGTGGGGGCGGGGTGCGCTCATTATCCCGTCGATGCGATGTTGAAGGATTCAACCATATGAGGGAAGCCTTGAAAAGGCCCGGTTCCCCCGCTACAATGCGTGCATGGCTCTCGATGACAAAGCGTTGCGCAGCCTGGTCACGCTATTAGAGGAAGAAGACCCCGCAAGCCTCGCTTTGGTGCGGTGCAAAATCCTGGGCGTCGGCGCCGCCATCATGCCCTACTTGGACGAGGTGCGCGGCGGCGCCACGCCCGAGATGGCGGTCCGCCTTGAATCCGTGTCGGGAGAGCTCCGGTTCCAGGATCTGCGCCGGGATTTCGTGCGGCTTTCGCTGGCGAAGACGCCGGACCTCGAGGACGGGGCCCTGCTGATCTCGCGCTTCGGCTTTCCGGACGTGGACGCCTCCGTGTACCGCGCCTGGCTCGACCGCGTGGCGGCCGCCGTCGCGGCCGACATACCCGCCGACGCCGGAATCGGCGAGTCGGTGCGCCGCCTCTCGAAACACGTATTTCAAATACTCGGCTTCGCGGGCAACGAAACGCGCTACTACGACGCCGACAACAGCTATCTCTCGCGCGTCATCGACACGCGCCGCGGCATTCCCGTCACGCTCACAGTCCTCATGCTCCTTCTCGCCCGGCGCCTGCGCCTGCCGCTGTACGGCGTCGGCACGCCGGGACATTTCCTGGCCGGCTTCAAGGAAGGCGGCTCGGCGGTGTTCGTGGACTGCTTTCATGGCGGCCAGCTTATGACCTTGCCCGAGGTCAAACGCATGCTCGTGCGCAACGGCTACGGCTGGCGCCCGGAACTCGGCAAGCCCGTGAACGAGCGCGAGATCCTCGCCCGCATGCTCCGCAATCTCATTTCCATCCATCAAAAGACCGGAGCCGCCGAACGCGCCGAACGGCTTTCGACTGTCGTCGAGATCGTCCTGACTGGACGCGACACGCAGCCATGAGAGCGCTCCTTCTCCTCATCCTCACGCTCGCCGCGACCGCCCGCGCCGAGCGGGCGCTCAACCCTCCCGCTCCCGAGTTCCCGCCCGCCGGCGTCTGGCTGAACGCGACCTCGATGTCGTTATCGCGGCTGCGCAAGCGAAAAGTCGTCGTCATCGCGTTCGTCAATCCGACCTCGATCAACTCGATCCGCGTTCTGCCCACGCTGAAGGCTTGGTTCGACCGCTACGCCCTGTCCTCCGTCATGGTCATCGGAGTGCTGACGCCCGATCTGAATTTTCACCGAGAACCGGTCTGGGCCAAAAATCTCCTCAAGCGCTACGGCATCGAGTACCCTGTGATTCTCGACACCGATCGGCGGATATGGAAAGCGTACGGCAACGAGGGCTGGCCGGCGCTCTACTTGGTCGACCGCAAAGGACGCATCGTCTTCGACCGCCTCGGCGAAGGCGGAGACCGGGAGTTCGAGAAGGAACTGCGGCTGGCGCTCGCCGACCTCATCGGCGATTCCGCGCTTCCCCCGGAAACCGACGTCGTCGATCCGCGGCGCCAGGAGTGCGGCTCCGCCACCCCGGAGATCGCCCTCGGAGCGCGCCCGGGCGTCAAGCCGCCGCTCGCGCTCGACAACGACCTCTCGCTGCGCCGCTCGCTGATCGTCGCGGCCCGCGACGGCGAGACCGCTGACCACGGCCGCTGGGAAATCCAGTCCGACGGCCTGCGCCTGGCGCAAGACAACAAAGCCCAGTCCGCTTTCGTGCGCGTCGTCTATCATGCCGCCCAAGCGCTGGCCGTTCTATCGCCGGCGGAGTCCGGCCGCACCCGGGTCTTCGTCAAACAGGACAACCTCTGGCTGCACTCCGGCAACAAAGGCCGCGACATCCAGTTCGACGACGACGGCCGCAGCTACGTCGTGCTCGACGTCCCCCGCCTGTACGACTTGACCCGCGAATCGGTCTACTCCGCGCACGAGCTGTTCTTGATGCCCGACCGGGAAGGCGCGACGATCCACGGCCTCTCCTTCTCCGACGCCTGTGTTGTGACCGCCTTGCCATGAGGCGAGGCGGCGCGGAGATCGTCGCGATCGACGCGCGTGCCGTGCGCGTCGCGATGAACGAGCCGTTTTCCATCGCCGGCGGCTCCTCGACCGCGCTCGAGACCGTGTTCACCCGCGTGCGCCTGGCCGATGGCACGGTCGGCCACGGCGAGGCCTCGCCGTTTCCCGCCTTCAACGGCGAGACCGCGGCGCAGTCGGAGCGGCAGATCAAGCGCGCCGGAGCGCGCTGGCTCTCCCAAGATGCCGCGTCCTGGCGGACGCGGCTCACGGAACTCGAGGACTTGCTCCCCCAAGGCGCCGGCGCCGCCCGCGCAGCACTCGGCGTCGCGCTGCTCGACGCCTGGACGCGGCGCGCGGGCCTGCCGCTGCGGGCGCTGTTCGGGGGCGCTTCGGACCGCGTCGTGTCCGACGTGACCGTCACGCTCGACGGCGCGGACGCGGCCTTCGCCGCCGCGCGCCGCATCCGCGCTCTCGGCGTGCGCATGGTCAAGATCAAGGTCGGCTTCACCCCCCGAGAAGACGCCGCGCGCGTCGCCGCCGTCGCGCGGGCGCATCCGCGCGCCGCGCTCACGCTCGACGCGAATCAGGGCTACGGCCCCTCGCACTCGCTGGCACTCGTGCGCCTGCTGCGCGCCCGCGGCATAGTTCCGGTTCTGTTCGAGCAGCCGGCCGAAGCCGACGATCTCGATGGCCTTATCGCGTTTCACACAAAGAGCGGCATTCCCGTGGCGGCCGATGAATCCCTGAGAGGCCGCGCCGACGCGCTGACGCTCGCGCGGACGGGCGCAGCACAGGTGTTCAACCTCAAGCTCATGAAGATGGGCGTGCTCGAAGCCTGGGACTGCGCGTTGATCGCGCGCGCCGCCGGACTCGGCCTCATGGTCGGGGGCATGGTGGAGACGCCGCTGGCGATGGGCGCGGCCGCCCACCTGGCGGCGGGTCTCGGCGGCGTCCGTTTTGTGGATCTCGACACACCCCTGTGGCTTGCAAAGAATCCCACGCGCGGAATCGGCTTCGGACGCGGTGGGGTCTACGATCTCTCGGGCGTCAAGGCAGGCATCGGCGTCACCCCACGGAATACGGTGTCAGGCCTATAGTTACTTCAAATTCTCTAAATCAAGGGAGAATTTGAAGTAACTATAGGCCTGACACCAAATACCAAATACTTGACAAAAACGGCGGCTCCCGCTATAATTGATTGACTGAATGGTCAGTTAATCAATTATGGCCCGAAAAGCAGATCCTGCCGTCCGAGAACGCATCCTCCAAGAGGCGGAACATATCATCCACCTCAAGGGCTACAACCATGCCTGCCTGGATGAGATCGCCAAAGCGTGCGGGATGACCAAGGGCAATCTGATTCATCACTACGGATCTAAATCCGAACTCGCGCTCGCCGTGCTCGACTACAAGATCAAGGAGTTCCAGGCGCGCAAGGTCGAGCCGGTGTGCTCACAGGCGGCTCCCGAGGACGCGGTGGCCGCGATGTTCACCGAGGCGGAACGTTTTTTTGACGGCAACGGCTGCAAAGCGGGCTGCTTCGTGGGCAATATCGCGCTCGAAATGAGCGACCTCGATGAGGTGTTCCGGCTGCGGGTCGCCGGCTTCTTCAATGAATGGGCCGACGGGCTCTCCGCCTGCCTCGAGCGCTGCAAGTCAAAGGGCTACTTCCGCTCCTCGCTCGACGCGCGCGGCTCGGCCGAGGCCATCGTGGCCCTGTACGAGGGAGCGATCATGCTCGCTCGCTCGCGCCGGGACGCGACCGTGTTCGGCCGGATCGGAAAGATCGCGAAACAGATTTTGGCGCAGTATAAAACACATCAAATCGTCTGAACAGGAGGAAACACACATGGGTCCGAAGACTCCCTGCGGCTGCTGAGCCGTCCACTGAATAACCGCCTATCGCCCCCCGATGGGGGCGATAGGCGGCTTATGTCGCGCTTTCAGCGCGGTCGAAAATGATATTCTGGCCCGACTTAATAGGAGATTCCCATGAACATCGCTCGCGCCGCCACTTTGCTCCTCTGCGGACTGCTCGCGACTCCCGCCGGAGCCACGATCTCGCGCGAGGACCTCAAGAAGGCCCTCGACGCCAACCCCGATCTCGTGCTCGGCGCCCTCAAAAAGGCCGACAGGATGAGGTTCTTTGAAATCATCGTTGAGTCCCAGCAGGAGTATCAGAAGAACAAGGCGAAGGAAGAAGCCAAGCGCGAGGAACAGGAACGGGAGAAGGCCTTCAAGAACCCGCTGAAGCCTGAGCTCGGCGAGAGCGCACGCGCACGCGGCAACGCGAACGCGCCCATCACCATCGTCGAATACTCCGACTTCCAATGCCCCTACTGCTCGCAGGGCTACAAGAACCTCGAGCAGCTCCGCAAGAAGCACGGCGACCAGCTGCGCGTGGTCTTCAAGAACTTCCCTCTCAGCTTCCACCCGTTGGCGCTGCCCGCGGCGCAATGGTTCGAGGCGCTGGCCCTGCAGTCTCCCGAAAAAGCGTGGGCCTTCCACGACACGCTGTTCGAGAACCAAAGCAAGCTCGGTGAGGACTACTACAAGCTGCTCACCAAGGACCTTGGTCTCGACGTCGCGAAGGCGGCCAAAGACGCCGCGAGCGAGGCGGTCAAGAACAAGATCGAGGCCGACATCCAAGAGGCCAAGAAGTTCGGCATCGAGGGCACCCCGGCCTACCTGATCAACGGCGTCCCGCTGCGCGGCGCGTATCCGGTCGAGGCGTTCGAGCAGATCATCTCCAAGCTCCAAGCCGCGAAGTAAGAGTCGTCCCGCGGAAGGATCGAAGGCCCGCCGAAAGGCGGGCCTTCTTATTGATGTTGAATTTCAATAAGGAGTTGTGCTACATTCTCCTTGTTGAAACTTAATCTCAATAAGAAGATGCCGGCCTTTCTCTTCCTCGCGCTCGCGGCGAACGCGTTGGGTGCAGACCATCAGCACGCGCAGCGTGTCCGCCAGATCATGGGCACCCTGTGCGAAATCGACGCCCCTGATGTGCCGGTCGCGCTCATCAGCGCGGCATTTGCCGAGATCGAACGCTGGGACCGCGTGCTTAGCCTCTATAAAGGAGCCAGCGACGTCTCGGTCCTCAACCACGCGGCGGGAACCGGACCGGTGAAGGTTTCCGCCGACTTCTACGCCGCGGTCGAGGCGGCCCTACGCCTGGCGCGCGAGACCGACGGCGCCTTCGACCCAACGATCCTTCCGGTACTGCGCGACGGCCCGGCGAAACTTCCGCTCGTTGGCTGGCGCAAGGTGCGCCTTGATCCGATGGCTCGAACGGTCGAACTGCCCGAACCGGGCATGGGCATCGACTTCGGGGGCATCGGCAAAGGCTGGGCGCTCGACAAAGCCGCGGGGGTCCTCAAAAAGGCGGGAGTCAAACGCGCGCTGTTCAATTTCGGCGGCCAGATACTGGCCATCGGCGCCCCCGAGGGCCACGAGGGCTGGGCCGTGACCATCCCAGGCCGCGCGGAGCCGCTGCTCGTGAGGGACGCCTCGGTCTCCGCCTCCGGCGACAGCGAGCACCCCGGCCACATCAAATCCCCATTCGACGGTCTGGCCGTGCGCCGCCCCGGCGCCGCCGTCGCCGTACTGCCAAGCGCCACTGAGGCCGACGCATGGTCCACCGCGCTCTTCATTCTCGGAAAGACTCCCCCGTCATTCCGCGGACGGTCTTTCTTCGATCCAGGAATCCCCACCGTGCCCCATACCCATAAAGGAGGTCGTTCATGAAACCCCGCATCGCCGTGTTGTTGTCCCTATTCATCGCCCTTGCCCCAACAGCTCCCGTTTTGGCCCAGGAAGGCGCAAAACTCTCCGAACTCGAGCGCAAAGTCGACATCCTGACCCAGGAAATCGAGAAGCTCAAACTCGGTGAGACCATTGAATCGGCGGCTGAGACGTCGGCGTCCGGCTTCGCGCCCGCCTCCTCCAAGGTCTACTTCGCCAAACCCAGCAAGGTCTCCATCGGCGGCTACGGCGAGTTCGTCGTCACCGCC
>JAHFCE010000014.1 GCA_023249675.1 Elusimicrobiota bacterium
CAGGTTGGGCGCCCTTGGAGACGCGCTTTTTGAAGGCGTCGAGTACCCGCGGTCGGCGCAGGCTTTTCGCGGTGTGGCCGGCCAGGATCGGATGGGTGCCCTCCCATATTTCATTGACCAGCGCGTCGTCGGCGAGGCGGTTGAGCGGGGAGAAGTCGTCGAGAATTCCATGGCCGCCAATGAGCAGCTGCGCCTCGCGCACGAGGGCGCTGCCGCGGCGCGATATCTCGACCTTGAGCAGGGGCACGAGCGCCTCGGCGTCGGGCGAGCCCTCCTCGAGCGCGTCGAGGCCGCGGTAGAAGGCCGCGATCATGCCCGCATGGAGGGTCTGCATCGACTGAAGGCGCGCGGCGACCGAGGAAATGGCGGTGAGCGGCCGGCCGTAGGCGGTGCGCCACTGGGCGAAGGTTCGGGCCTCGAGGACGGCGCGCCCCGCGAAACCGAGCGCCGCGGCCGCGACATGCAATCGTGAAACCGAGAGAATGTCTTGGACCAGCAAAACGAGGCCTTCGCGGGGTTTCCCGATCAGCTCGGCGCGGGCTCCTTGATATTCGACCTCGACCGTGGCCTTGCCGCGCGTGCCGCCGATGGGTTTGAGCCTCAGGATTTTGTGGCCGTTGAGCGAGCCGTCCGCGCGCTTGCGCTTCACAAGGAAGAGCGCCACCACGCCCAGGGGCGTCTTCGCGGTCGTGACCCACAGCTCTCCGGGGTTGGAGCAGAACCACTTGGTGCCTGTCAGCGACCAGGTCCCGTCCGGGTTCGGCGCCGCGGCCGTTTCGTTGGCCGCGACGTTCGAGCCGCTTTGGCGTTCGGTGATGAACTGCCCGCCCGTCAGCGCCCACTCGGGATCGTCGGAGCGCAGCTTGGGCAGAAGGACTTTTTTCTGCTCGTCGGTGCCGCGTTTTTCTAAGAGACCGATCAGGCCTTCGGTCATCGCAAGGGGACAGGTGATTCCGCCTTCGCCCGCGTAATTGGCGAGGACTGCGCGCGTCATCCGTTCGGTGAGCGACAACGGCCCGACGCCGTAGATCGCGCGCGCCAAGTGCCGCCGCGCTTCGATCTGTTCGGGGCAGTAGCGCACGGCGCCGTCCACGAGCTGGGGCAGGTTCTCCGTCTTGTGCGAGGTCTGGATGAGCGCGTCAAGCGTTCCCGCGACGAACGCTCCGAACTCGGCCGTGCGCGCGCGGCCCGGCGGCGTCAGCCGCGAGCCGGCGGCGGCCGCAAATTCGGCGTCGGCCCCCCAGATATTCAGGCCGCGCGTTCCGGGATAGTCGGGCAGAGCCGCGTTTTCCATGAACCGAGGATAGGAAATTTGCTTCAATGCGGCCATGAATCTCATCCCCCAAGTCATTGAGCGCGCTACCCAGGGCTCCGTCATCGGCTACGACATCTACTCGCGGCTGCTGAAGGATCGCATCATCTTCGTCGGCGGCTACGAGGGGGAGTTCACCACCGACTCGGCCAACTGCCTCATCGCCCAGCTCCTGTACTTGGACTCAGACGACAGCACCAAGGACATTAACCTGTACATCAACAGCCCCGGCGGAATGGTCACGGCCGGCCTCGCGGTCTACGACACGATGCAGTTCATCAAGTCGCCGATCACGACCATCTGCATGGGCATGGCGATGAGCTTCGGCGCGGTCATCCTCGCGGCGGGCTCGAAGGGCAAGCGCTACGCGCTTCCTAATTCGCGCATCATGATCCACCAGCCGCTCGTGGGCGGGATCTCCGGGCAGGCGACTGACATCATCGTTGAGGCCAAGGAGATGGCTCACACCCGCAAGATCCTCGAGGAGATCATGGCCAAGCACTCCGGCCAGACTTTTGCGAAGGTCTCCGCGGACATGGAGCGCAACTACTACATGTCGGCCGAGGAAGCCCTGAAGTACGGGATCATCGATGAAGTGATCATGGGCGCGAAGGCTGTCGCCCTCGGCGCCATCCCGAAGAAGTAGCGAGCTTCGTGTACAGAGCGGCCCGGCTCAAAGAGCCGGGCCGCTCTGTCAAAATGAGCAATCAAATGGAGGGATTGACAACTTTACTTTCTTGGGTTAAAATGTTGGCAGTCGATTGGATGGACTGCTAGTATCCGCCGCTGACATGAGACAACTCAAACCCGAGGTCGTCCAGGAGCGCAAGCGCCACCTTCTTCAGTGGATCGTGCACTATTTCGTCAAAACCTCGAAGCCGGTCTCGTCTTCGCTGATCGCCGAAGAGGCGGGTCTTGATCTGTCGAGCGCCAGCATCCGCAGCATCCTGCAGGAGCTCGAGAACGATGGCTTCCTGCATCAGGCCCACACCTCCGCGGGCCGCGAGCCCACCGACAAGGGCTACCGCTTTTTCGTGGACTACCTGTCCGGCGTCCAGCGCCTGGCCGCTTCCGAAAAGGAGCGCATCGAGGAGCAGTACAAGAGCCGCATCGAGGAGCTCGACACCCTGCTGTCGGAGACCTCGCGCCTGCTCTCGCGCGTCTCGCATGGCGCCGGCATCGTGCTCTCGCCGCACATGGGCAGGCAGTCGATCAAGCGTCTTGAATTATTGCCCCTCGGCGGCCGCAATGTTCTCGGCGTGCTGATCACCGACTCGGGCCTCGTCCGGCATTGGCCGATTTCCCTTGCGTTCGCTCCGAGCGCGCGTCAGGTGAACATGCTCAACCGCTTCCTCAATGAGAACATCCGCGGCGTCAGCGTGGACCAAGCACAGACCATGGTCACAGCCAAGCTCTCGCAGATGGAGCGCGAGTTCTCGGAGCTGGCGAGTCTGGCGGGGGAGCTTCTCACCGAGGTCGGCCGAGTGGTCTCGCCCGAGGCGATCTACATCGAGGGCGCGAACAATATCTTAAGTCAGGCCGAGCAGTTCGGCGACTTAAAGACGGTTCAGTCGTTGATGCGCGTCATCGGCGAGAAGGACCGCCTCGCCGTCATGCTCGAAAAGGAGCTTGAGGACGGCGCTTCCCTGCCCGCGCGCGTGCGCGTGCGCATCGGGGCCGAGAGCGGCCTGCCGGAGTTCAAGAACGCGAGTCTCGTCACGCATGTCTATCGCCACGGCGACCGCGTGCTCGGCGTGCTGGGCATCATCGGCTCCAAGCGCATGGAATATTCGCGCATGATCGGCCTCGTCGATTTCGTCGGCCGGCTCGTCGAGGCGCGTCTCAAGGAATGGGACATCGAGACTTACGGGTTGGAGGAGGAGCAGTGAGCGACGAGTTCCGGCGCAAGGAGGCGGCCGCTCCCGTCGGCGAGGCTCCCATTGAGCCTGTCGCAGAGGAAGCGGCTTGCGCGCGCGGCGCCGACAAGGGGCCCGTTTCGGAGCAAGCCCCCGCGCCGGACTACTATGCCCAGCTTCTGCGCTTGAAGGCCGAGTTCGAGAACTACCGCAAACGCGTGGATCGCGAAAAGCCCGAGTGGTACAAGCTCGGCGCCGCCGGCGTGCTGGCGAAGCTGCTTCCGTTGTTCGATCTTCTTCGCCATGCTCATGAGGACATCAAGGCGGGTCACGCCGCAGACACGCCGCTCGCCCAGGGCATGGACGCGATTTTCCGCGAGTATGAAAAGCTTTTCAGGGAAGAAGGCGTCACGCCGATGGACCCGCTGGGCAAGCCGTTCGACCCGCATTATCACGAGGCCCTTGGTTTCGTGAACAGGCCGGGCATCGCGGAAGGCGCGGTGGCCGACGTGCTGCAGGCCGGTTTTCTCTTGGGAGACAAGGTTTTGCGCACCGCCAAGGTGCGACTACAAAAGAATGATCCTGACTTGACGGAGGTTGCGATATGAGCAAAATCATCGGCATCGACTTAGGCACTTCGAACACGGCGGCGTCGGCGATGGAGGGCGGCAAGCCGACCATCATCCCCTCGGCCGAGGGCACTAGCATCGGCGGCAAGGCGTTTCCGTCCTACGTGGCGTTCGCCAAGGACGGCCAGCTCCTCGTGGGCGAGCCGGCGCGCCGCCAGGCCGTGGCCAACCCGGAAGGCACCTTCATGGCCTTCAAGCGCAAGATGGGCACGGACTTCAAGTACAAAACCCCGGACGGCAAGGAGTACACGCCCCAGCAGCTTTCCGCCTTCCTCCTGCAGAAGGTGAAGCGCGACGCGGAGGCTTTCCTCGGCACGACGATCGATAAGGCGGTCATCACCGTGCCCGCCTACTTCAACGACAACCAGCGCCAGGCCACCAAGGACGCGGGCACGATCGCGGGCCTGGAGGTCGTGCGCATCGTCAATGAGCCCACGGCCGCCTGCCTCGCCTACGGCATCGACAAGAAGGGCAAGGACGAGAAGATCATGGTCTTCGACCTCGGCGGCGGCACGCTCGACGTCACGATCATGGACTTCGGCGGCGGCGTTTTTGAAGTGATATCGACCTCGGGCGACACCCAGCTCGGCGGCACGGACATGGACAACGCGATGGTCGACTACATCGTCGATCATTTCAAGAAGGAGACCGGCGCGGACGTCCGCAAGGATCCGATGGCGCTGCAGCGCGTGCGCGAGGCCGCGGAGAAGGCCAAGATCGAGCTCTCGAGCACCTTCGAGACCGACCTGAACCTGCCGTACCTCACGGCGATCGACAACGCGCCGAAGCACTTGACGCTTAAGATCAGCCGGGCGAAGCTTGAGACGCTGGTTGAGCCGATCGTCAAGCGCTGCAAGACCAGCATGGAGCACGCGTTGACCGACTCGAAGCTCAAGAGCTCCGACATCACGAAGGTCATTTTGGTCGGCGGGCCGACGCGCATGCCGATCGTGCAGAAGTTCGTCGAGGACTACGTCGGCAAGAAGCTCGAGCGCGGCATCGACCCGATGGAGTGCGTGGCCGCGGGCGCGGCCGTGCAGGCCGCGGTGCTCACCGGCGAGGTGAAAGACGTCCTGCTTCTCGACGTCACGCCGCTGACGCTCGGCATCGAGACCTTGGGCGGGGTCATGACGCCGGTCATCGAGCGCAACACGACCGTCCCGGTCGAGAAGTCCCAGACATTCTCCACCGCCGCGGACAACCAGCCGGCCGTGACCGTGAACGTCCTCCAGGGCGAGCGTCCCAAGGCCACGGACAACGTGCCTCTTGGAAAGTTCGACTTGGATGGGATTCCGCCGGCGCCGAGGGGAACTCCCCAAATCAAGGTGACCTTCTCCATCGACGCGAACGGCATTCTCAGCGTCAAGGCCGAGGATCTGGGCACGAAGAAAGCGCAGCACATCACCATTTCCGCGTCCAATAAGTTGGACAAAGCGGAGATCGAGAAATTCGTCAAGCAGGCCGAGCAGTTCGCCGATGAAGACAAGGCGTTCAAGGAAAAGGTGGCGGCCAAGAACGAGTCCGACACTCTCTTGTTCTCCGCTGAGAAAGCCCTGAAGGAGCACGGCGACAAGGTTTCCGCGGAGGACCGTCAGAATATCGATCGCGGCATCTCGGATCTTAAGGAGGCGCTCAAAGGTGATGACCTCGCGGCCATCAACACGGCCAAGGAGGCTTTGCTCAAGGCGTCTCACAAGCTCGCCGAGGAGATGTACAAGTCCGAGTCGGCGAAAGCCGGGGCGGCGGCCGGAACAAGCGGCGCCGCAGACGGTGGGGCCGGGGCCCCGGGCGCTTCGAAGGACGGCGTCGTCGACGCAGAGGTTGTCGATAATCAGGAGAAGTCCTAATTGACTGGCCTTTGGCGTCTGGCACCCGAAGGGTGCTAGACGCCGCCGGGGCTAAAACGAAATGGCCGAAGACTACTACTCGCTCCTGGGCGTACCCCGGAACGCCACCGATACGGAGATAAAATCCGCTTATCGCAAGCTGGCCATGAAGCATCATCCGGACCGCAACCCCGGAAATAAAGAGGCCGAGGCGAAGTTCCGGCAGATCAACGGCGCTTACGAGGCGTTGTCGGATGTCAAGAAGCGCAAGCTGTACGATCAATACGGCGAAGCCGGGGTCAACGCCGGGGGGCAGGGCGGCCCCGGTTTTGAGGGCTTCGGCCAGGGGGTCGACGTCAACGAGGTTTTCGGCGACTTGTTCGAAAACCTGTTCGGAGGCCAAGGCGGTCAAGGCGGCCGACGGCGGACCGCGCGCGGCAACGATCTCAAGTACGAGACCACGATCTCCCTTGAGGACGCGTTCAAGGGCGCCCAACTCCCGCTTCATTTTCAGCGCGTGGAATCTTGCGGCGGCTGCCGCGGCTCCGGGGGCAAGCCGGGGTCGGGCGTCAAGCGCTGCACGCAGTGCCGCGGTTCCGGGCGCGTGCAGGTGTCCCAGGGCTTCTTCGCGATGTCCCAGACCTGCTCGCGCTGCGGCGGCGAAGGCCAGATTGTCGAGGATCCCTGCAAGGACTGCCGGGGCCAGGGCCGCGTGCGCAAGGAGGCCGAGCTCAAGGTCAAGATCCCTCCGGGCATCTACCATGGCGCGACCTTGCGCATCTCCGGCGAAGGCGAGGCCGGTCCGCGCGGCGCGCCGGCGGGAGACCTCTATCTTGAAGTCCACATCAAGCCCGATCCGCGCTTCGAGCGCCATGAGGACGACCTGTCCGTGCACGCGCATGTCGACATCGCGACCGCAGCACTCGGGGGCACGGTGACGGCACCCACGATCGACGGCGAGCCCGTGACGGTCAAGATCGCGCACGGCACCCAGGGGGGCGCGACGCTGCGCGTGCGGGAGAGGGGCATGCCGAAGCTCCACGGCCGCGGCCGCGGGGACTTGCTCGTCCATGTCCGCGTCGAGGTTCCGCGCGACCTCACGGCGAGGCAGAGGGAGCTGCTCGAGGAGTTCCACAAGACCTTGCACGACGAGCCTGCGAAAGGCGACGGCGGCGTATTCGGCCGCATCTTCGGCAAAGATTAGGAGATGCCCCAATTTCTCGTCGCGCCCGAGGACGTGAGCCTTTCCTCGTTCCGCCTGCGCGCCTCAGAGGCCTTCCACGTCGTCAAGGTGATGCGCCTGGGCGCCGGTGCGGAGCTCGACTTGTTCGACGGCAAGGGCGGGCGCTTTAAGGGCGTCATCGAGGCCGTGCACGCCGACGGCTCGGTGACCGGCAAGGTCACGGAGACGATCAAGGCCGACGACCTTCGCGCGCCGGTCAACCTCAATCTTTATCTCGGCTTGCTCAAAGCGAGCCATTGGGACTACGCGCTCGAGAAAGGCACCGAGCTTGGCGTGTCGTCCTTCACCCCGCTTTTGACGCCGCGCACCGTCGTGCTTCTGCATGAAGTCGAGCGCACGAAGGCCAAGGCCGAGCGCTGGTCGCGCCTGATCATGGCGGCGGCCAAGCAATGCGGTCGCGCCGACCTGCCGCCCGTGCGCGACGCCGTGCAGTTTCGCGACGCGATCCGCGAGCTGAAGGACAAGGGCCTCGTCCTCCTTGCGTGGGAAGGGATGAAGGGTGCGACCGCGGGAGACATCCTCGGTCCGGCCTTGCGCGGCGCGGCCTCAATCAACGCCCCGAAGCCTCTTGAGGTGAACCTTTTCATCGGGCCTGAAGGCGGCTTTTCCGAGGAAGAAGTGGAACTTGCGCGTGCTGAGGGCGCGATCGCATTCGGACTGGGCCCGCGCATTTTGCGCGCGGAGACGGCGGCTATCGCGGCCGCGGCGCTCGTGCAGTACGAGCTGGGGGGCGTGTGACGGCTCTCGAGGCTGAAGACGGGGTCTCACCCGCGGCCGCGCAGCAGCTGAAGATCATCGCCTTCGCGATGGGCGGCGGGCTCACATTGATGGCCGGGCTTATCTTCTGGTCGTACCTGAACGCCGCGGCAAAGAGACCGACGCCGAACGAAGTGCAGTCAATCAACACCTTGACTACCGTGGTCATGGTCGCGGCGCTGCTCGCGATCGTCGCTTCGGAAGTCGTCTGGCGCGTCATCGTGCGCAAGACGCCGGGGGCGCTGAGCGCCCGCGTCTCGACCGCCTACATCGCGCGCCTGGCCTGCCGCGAGGGCGCGGGCCTGTTTGGCATGACGGTCGCCTACATCGCCGCTCTCAACGGCGTCCTGCGCGCGTATCCAGCTTATTGGGTCAACCTCGCGCCTTTTGTCCTGTTCCTGCTCTTCCTGGCGACGCATTGGCCCTCGGCTGAGACACTGACCGCTGAAGCGAGCGAAGTCTTCAGCACCGATCTCGCCCCACCCGCCCTTGATTTATAGCTATTTTATAGCTATACTATTCCGGCAATGAAATTCGCCCAAGATAACGAAGCGAGCCTTTGGTTGCGCGACTTCGTGCCTGATCCGGACAATTTTGACTGGGACGCAGGCAACAGGACGAAGAATGCGAAACACGGGGTTCAGAGCGAAGAGATCGAATCCATCTTTTGCCAGGGGAAATTCGTTTTTGTCGGAAGAATTTTCGAGCCCGCGCATGATGAATGGCGGGGTCTTATCTTGGGCCAGAGCGAGGCGGGGGCGCCGGCTGGCCTTGATCATGACGCGCAGGGGTGACCGATTACGGCCGATCTCGTGCCGACAGATGAGGTCAGGTGAAAGGAGGCTGTATGAGACGAGTATCCAAGAGCACTCGTAGGGACGTGCAAATTTCAGAGTTCGACAAGCGGGACCTCGGGCACGATATTGCCCGAAGCCGATCGGCGGTCGTTGTGCGCCCGCGAACACGGCAGCTGCCGACCTCGATACTGCTCGATGCAGGCATCGTTGACAAACTTAAACAAAAAGGCGGCAAGCGCGGCATCGGCTACCAGACCATGCTCAAGATCATCGTCCATGAGCATGTGGATGAGTATTGAGGGGGCCTGGTGGGCCTGCGGGAATTCCGGACGCAGTCCCAATGGACCCAGCGCGAAGGGGGAGCCGAGGACCCTTGCCCGCGGGGGACCATAAGGATATAATCATCCCGTTGGTTGACTGTCTTTTTTGCCGGATCGTCCGACGCGAGATTCCCGCCCAGATCGTCCATGAGGACGAGCAGGCGTTGGTCTTCAAGGACATAACGCCCCAGGCGCCGACGCATTTATTGGTGGTCCCGAAGAGGCATTTGGGCTCGCTGTCGGCGTCGACGGATGGGGACATTGCCCTTTTGGGGCACCTGCAGAGGGTCGCGTGCCGGCTCGCCGAGGGTGCGGCGCTCTCTTCGTTCCGTCTCGTGATGAATAACGGGAAAGGCGCGGGGCAGTCTGTGGATCATCTGCACTATCATTTGTTGGCCGGTCGGCCGATGGCGTGGCCTCCGGGTTGAATACTCTTCATTCCGTCTCTGGAAAGGTGGTGAATTTCTAACTATGGTTTTTATTAAACTGCGCGAAGGCGAGGGTCTCGAAGAGGCCCTGCGCCGCTTCAAGCGGGAGTGCGAACGCAACGGCGTCCTCAAAGAGGTCAAACGCCGCGAGCGTTATATGAATCCCGCCATGAAGCGCAAGCTGAAGGCCGCCGAAGCGCGCCGCAAGCTGCGCCGCTCCAAACGTCGTCGCGTACCCTAGCATTGGTTGATGGGCCGGCGCCGCGTCGATGAGCGGCGTCGGTCCGTCCGATTTTTCGAGATTTCATTTGGCTCTGATACCTCCCGAGACGCTGGAACTCATCCGGTCCCGGCTCGACATCGTCGAGCTGGTGGGGGAGTATGTTCCGCTGACGCGCGCCGGCCGCAACATGAAGGCGCGTTGCCCATTTCACCAGGAACGCAGCCCGTCGTTCATCGTCAGCCCCGAGCGCCAGACGTTCCACTGCTTCGGCTGCGGTGAGGGCGGCGACGCGTTCTCGTTTGTGATGAAATCCGAGAGCCTCTCGTTCATGGAAGCCGCCGAGAAGCTCGCCTTGCGCGCGGGCGTGAAGATCGAGGCCGACCGCGAACTCGGCCCGGCGGACAAAGAACGCATCAGGATCCGCGAGGCTAATGAGTTCGCCGCGCTGCATTATCATGAGCTGCTGAAGAAAGATGCCGCTGCCGAATCTGCTCGCGCTTATGCCGCCAAGCGCCATCTGAGCAAGGCTTCGGTGGAAGGTTTCCTGCTGGGTTTCGCTCCACGCAACGGTACGCTGGTCGGTGCGGCGACCAAGAAGGGATTTACCGCTGACTTGCTGGTCAAGTCCGGTCTTGCGGCTAAGCGCGCTGACGGCTCGCTTCGCGACTACTTCTTTGATCGATTCATGTTTCCCATTCGTGATGTGAAGGGGGCATTCGTTGGTTTCGGCGGCCGCACGCTCGGCGACGGCGAGCCCAAGTATCTCAACACCGCTGAGACGCCCGCCTTCTCGAAGAGCAAAGTGTTGTACGGCTTGTATGAGGGCCTCGCCGAGACGCGCAAGGCGCGCAAGGCTCACTTGATGGAAGGCTACATGGACGTGATCGCTTCCCACCAGCACGGCCTGAAGACCGCGTGCGCGCCCCTGGGCACGGCGCTCACACCCGAGCATGCGCTCTTGATCAAGCGCTACGCCGACGCGGTCGCGATCGTCTTTGATGCCGACAACGCGGGCCAGAACGCCGCGGTGCGCGGCGCGGAGACGGCCCTTGAGTCCGGCCTGACCACCCGTGTTGCCTCCGTGCCCGAGGGCAAGGATCCCGATGAGTTTCTGCACGCGAAGGGTCTGGCGGCGTTTCAGGCGGCGCTCAATGAAGCCCAAGACCTCGTCGCGTTCAAGACCGAGCTGCTCATCAAACGCGTGGGCGAGCTCACGCCCGAGGCCAAGTCCGCGATCGCCAAGGACGTGATGTCGACGATCGTCCGCTGTCCCGATGAGATTTTGAAGGACGAGTGGGTGCGGCGCCTCGCCTCGCGTCTTGGCCTCAACGAGGAGTCGCTGCGCCGCTCCGGGGGCAAACTGATTCCGCAAAGCGCTCGGCGTCAGACGGTCGCTTCTGCGCCGGCCCCCGGTTCCACCGCGGTCAAAGCGGCCGTGCTTCCAGTCGGCGACCTGCAGCTGCTTGGCGTGCTGTTCAAGACGCCGGCCTCAGCATCGGAGGTCTTGACCTCCGATCTCGAGTCCGCCTCCGCGCGTGAGATCGTCGCGGCGCTGTGCGCGCTGCCGCTTGAGGGAAAATGGGGGCCGCGGCTGCTTGACGCGCTGCAGCCGGCCGAGCGCGCGGTCGCCTCGCGCCTGTTGGGCGACGAGCTGGGATATGACGATCCCGATATTTACCTTCGCGCGCTGCTGGGCAAACGGCGCATGCAGCGCCGTGTAAAAGAAATCGAGCCGTTTGTTGTATCGGGAAAGGATCCGGGACTGCGCGACGAGTACCACCGCCTCGTTGCGCAGCTGAAGGGCACCAAGCGCTGAGGTAAGGAGAGATATGGCGATTGCGACGAGTCAGGCGATGAAGAACTTGATCGGCCTCGGGAAGGAGCACGGCTATCTGACCCTTGAGGAGATCAGCCGCACCGTGTCGGCGGCGAACATGAAGTCCGAGGAAATGGACGAGCTCATGACAGCACTCGAGGACCTCGGCATTGAGGTCGTCGACCGCAAGAAGCCCACCGCGAACCCGGCGCCCGAGCGCGGGCGCGAGCGCTTCTCCGAGGATTGGGGAGGCACGTCGGACATCTCCAACTCGATTCGCATGTACCTGTCGGAAATGGGCCGCGTGCCCCTGCTTAACCGTGAAGAGGAAGTGACTTTGGCGCGCAACGTCCGGGAGCGCGAGAAAGAACTGCGCATGCTCGTGCTCGAGTCGCCCGTCACGATGCGCGAAATCCGCTCGTGGGAAACGCTCATCGAGGCGCAGGAGATGACTCCCAAAGAGCTCATGCCGCGCGGCCGCAAGACGAATGCCGAGCTGTCCGGGATGCGCCGCAAGATGAGGTCGGTCGCGATGTTCATCGCGAAGGCTGAGAAGCAGATGGCCGCCCTTCGCGCGAAACTTCTGCCCCAGAAGCTCAAGCCCCAGCGCCGCATCAAGCTGCAGAAGAAGATCGAGCAGATCAATAAGCTCGTGATCGCGGGGATTCTCAATCTCAACCTCAACCAGGACAAGATCAAGCGGCTGACCAATAAGATCAAGAACCTGGCGGGCAAGATCGAGGAGTGCCGCGACGAGATGGAGCGCTACCAGCGCCGTTACGGCTGTTCTTATGAGGAGCTCAAGACCTATTTCGCCGCGCTCAAGAAAGGCAAGATGCGCCCCGAAGCGTTTCGCGCGAAGACCGGCTACGCTCCGACGGCCGTCGAGGCCGCGATGGAGAACATGGAGGCGGTTGTCGACCGCCTCGACCGCATCCAGAATACGCTGCCGATTCCGATCGATCGCTTCCTCGAACTCAACGACAAGATTATTCGTCTTGAGGACACGATCCTTGAGGACAAGCTCAAGCTGATCAAGGCGAACCTGCGCCTGGTCGTCTCGATCGCGAAGAAGCACGTCAATTCGAACCTGGAGCTGTCCGACCTGATCCAGGAAGGCGGCCTCGGCCTCATGAAGGCCGTCGAGAAGTTCGAGTACAAGCGCGGTTTTAAGTTCTCGACCTACGCGACGTGGTGGATTCGACAGTCGATCAACCGCGCCATCGCCGATCAGGCGCGTACGATCCGCATCCCCGTCCACATGAAGGAGCTGATCTCGAAGCTCACGAAGGTGACCCGGCGCTACCGCCAGGAGTGCGGCCGCGAGCCGAGCCTCGAGGAGTACACGCGTTCCCTGCATATCAGCATGGACAAGGTGAAGAACGTCCTGAAGATCATGCAGGAGCCGGTCTCGCTCGCCACGCCGATCGGCGAGGACGAGGACAGCTACCTCGAGGACTTCATCGAGGACAAGACGACCGCCGCGCCGTCCAACACCGCGTCGAGCTTCCTACGCAAGACTGAGATCGAGAAGGTGCTGTCATCGCTGACCGATCGCGAGGCGAAGATCATCAAGCTGCGCTTCGGCATCGACTCCGGCTATCCCCGCACGCTGGAGGAAGTGGGCCGCCTCTTCCGCGTCACGCGCGAGCGCGTTCGCCAGATCGAGGCCAAGGCCATCCGCAAGCTGCGTCATCCGTCCCGCAGCAAGGGCCTGCGGGACTACCTCGATTAGCATGCGACGGCACCGTCATCCGGCTCTCGAGACGGCCGTCTTCGCGGCGGCCCTGCTGCTGTCGGCGTTCATCGCCCGCGAATTGTGGCGCCGCCGGCCGATCGTCTCCTCTCCAATGGAAAGAGGAAAGCGGCTGACCCAGCCATATGGCGAGGACATGCCGCTTCCAAAGTCTTTTGGTCAAGCGACCCCATCTCACCGCACCGAGCAGGCCGTGAGCGGCGTGGCGCCCATCAAGCTCACGCGCGTGCAGCGCCGCAAGCCCAAGGCCGTTCCCGTTCCCAAGTAACCCGGCTGTCAGCGGTGCGGTCGGAGGAGGTCGCGCAGGTACTCGGCGGCCAGGTCCTTCGCGCCGAGGCCGACTGCGATCGCGACGGCGAGGCCGATTGAGCCGGTGAGAATTTGAACCGTCGGGATCAGTATTTGGGGGCGCACGCCGATCTGCTCGAGGGCGATGACGCCCGCGGCCCCGATGGCCACGACTTGAGCGGCGGTCGCGATGACAGCGCCCCCGCGGATCGAATTGGCCGCGGCGGCGTTCTGCAGGATGTGCGCGAGCAGGCGGCCGAACAGCAGGCCTGCAAAGAGGATCAGCACGGCCGCGATCAAGGAGGGGAGGATCGTGACGAAGCGCTCCAGCAGCTCTGAGACCACGGTCATGTTCACGGCATTGGCGGCCGAGACGATGAACAGGAACAGGATGAACCAGTGGGCGACCCAGGCCAGCGCGAAGGTCGGGGACTTGCCGAGACCGAGGCGGGCGAGTACCTCGTTGGCGCCGATGCGGGCGGTGTGATCGTCGAGGCGTAGTTTGCCGAACGTGACTTCGATCACAGTCCGGACGGCCCGGGCCAGGAACATCCCGACCAGCAGCAGGAGGAAAGCGGCCGCGAGGGTGGGGATGGCGCCCGAGAAACGATCATACGCCCCTAGAAACGGCTCGACGAATAGCCGGATGAGGTTCTGTCCCATGGGGCGATTCTAGCATGTTGCTCTTCCGACATTGTCTTGAGCTGTTCGTCGGCGCGGCGCACTTTGCGGCGGGCCCTCATTTTCACGGGCTTTTCGATGAGGCCATCGACCGGCTTGAGGGAGGCGAATGGGTCGACGATGCTCAGCGTGATCGCCTGGCCAGAGCCGATGCGCACCGACCCGGTGACGCCGCCGGCGGGCAATGTGAGCTGCCGGCTCATGATCTGGCTCATCAAGGGGTCGTGAGCGACGATGGGAGTGGTCATTTCCGCGGCGGCGGACAGGGCCGCCAGAGTCGTCATCGCCGCGAGGATCGCCGTCTTGAGTTCTGTTTTCATGTCCTTTCCCTCTGAGAGGATAGCGGGAAAGGATATCGTCGATCAGAGTCTTCGGACCTGGAAGGGCCTAGGACCTAGGGCCTATTGGGCCGAGGCGGCGGTGGGCGTGGGCTTGACGCCCTCGACGCCGTCGTTCGCGTCCCTGGTCTTGAAGGTCGCGGCGCCGCCCGTGATGATGCGGTCGCTCTCCTCTGCGGCCTCCTTGATCTTGGTGTAGGTGTAGGTCCGGCTGTCGGCTTGGGCCTGAGCGTCCCGGCCTGCGATCTTGATGACCCCGCGATCGTCGTTGCCGGCCACGTTGCCTGGGGCTTCGTCTGAGGCAGATTCGGCGCCGAAACCCCCCATCATGTCGCCCTGATCGCCGGCGAATTCGGCGCCGAGGTCGCGCGCGGAGGGGGGTGCCGCGCTCTTGTCCGGCAGATCGGTCGAGCGCTCGGCGGCGCCTTTAGCGCCTTTCTGGGGATTGGCGTCGGTCGCGCTGGCGGTGGGCTGCGTCGTCCCGCCGCCGCTGCTGGCGTCCCACATCGCTTTGCTCTTGTCCGCCACCTCTGCCTGCGTCTTGTCCTTGGCATCTTGAGCGGCGAATTTCTCCTTCAATCCCGGCACGGCGCTCATGGGGCGGGGCATGCTCGAGACCCCATTGACGCCGTCCGAGGTGCCGCCGAGAGTGACCGTGCCGTTGCCGAGGTCCATGGCGTAGCGCCCGTCGCCCATGTCGATGATTTTCGCGTCCGGCGTGAGTTTTTTCTGCTCATCCATGGCCTTTTTTAGTTCCGTTTTCCGTCCCGTCGAGTCCTTGAAAGGCTTGATGGGATCGTCATCCTTCAACGCGCAGGAGATGTGCTGGCAGTCCTTCGAGGCCCATTCTTTGCCCGCGGGCGGGGTATAGGCGGCGATCGTCTGGGTCGGGTTTCCGGCGCCGGGACCGGTCATGAAGCCATTTTGGCATTGGGTGTCGTTGGGCAGGCAGACGCCGGAAGAGGCGCCGTTTTTGAATATCCCGGCATTGGGCGCACTGAGGGTTTGGGCCATCGCGGCCGAAGCCGTCATCAGGAGGGCTGCGGCGAGGGGGGTTGTGATGTTCATGTGCGTTCTCCCGTCTTTCCGGTGAGCCCCCACAGCATAGCCCCGGGGCGCCTTGAGCGCCATGGGGCTAAGGACCTACTTGTCAATAGGACTAAAGGCCTACTCCGCTTGCCCCATCAGGAGGGTTGACTGTTGCCCGCGCTTATCCTAATATGCCGCCCACGATCCACCAGGCTCAAGGGGCTCAATGATCAGATTCGGCACTTCCGGTTGGCGCGGCGTCGTTTCGGACGACTTCACCTTTCAGAACGTCCGCAAGGTCGCCCACAGCATCGCGGGCTGCGTGAAGGAAAGCTCCGAGGTCGGCTACAACAGCGACGAGTACCGCCAGTTTCTGGCGAGAACGGCTCCAAGCCGCGTGCCGACCGTCGTCGTGGGCTACGACACGCGCTTTCAGTCCGAGGACTTCGCGCACGAGGTCGCCATGGTGTTCGCCAACGACGGCATCCGCACTTTGCTCTCCCGCGCCGATCTGCCGACTCCCGCGGTCGCCTGGGCCGTGCTCGCCAACAAGGCCGTCGGGGGCGCTATGATCACCGCCTCGCACAACCCCAGCCAGTACAACGGCTTTAAGTGGCTGCCCTACTGGGGAGGCTCCGCCTCCCCGGAGGTGACCAACGATCTGGAGCGGCGCATCGAGCTGCTCGGCGACCACGCGGTCAAGACCATGTCGGACGAGCGCTCGGCCAAGGAAGCCTGGACCGACACGGTGGACTTTCGCAAGTCTTACTTCGATCAGCTCGAAAGTCTGTTTGACGTGAAGGCGATCAAGAAGGCGAAGCTCAAGGTCGCGGTTGACGCGATGCACGGCTCGGCGCGCCTCTATCTGCGCTCGTTCCTGGAGGAGCGTCTGGGCGTCGAGGTGTTCGCGCGCCATGAGGAGCGCGACGTGCTCTTCGGCGGCATCTCGCCCGAGCCGACGCCCGAGTCCACGGCCGGCCTGGCCGAGCAGGTCAGGAAGCAGAAGCTCTCGCTTGGTCTCGCCTGCGACGGCGACGGAGACCGTTTCGGCGTCATCGACGCGGGCGGCGCCTGGATCCAGCCGAATGAGGTCATCGCGCTGGCTTATGAACATCTTGTGGTCAACCGCGGCCTGAAGGGCAAGGCGGCCCGCTCGGTCATGACCTCGCACTTCATCGATGCCGTGGCCAAGTCGCACGGCTCGGAGACGCGCGAGACACCGGTCGGCTTCAAGTACCTCGGCGAACTGCTGCGTTCGGGATCGTTCCTCCTCGCCGGCGAGGAGTCGGGCGGCTTGTCGATTCGTGGGCATGTTCCCGAAAAAGACGGCATTCTCGCCTGCGTGCTCATGCTCGAGCTGGTCGCGTTCGAGAGGAAGCCGCTGTCCATTGTGCGTGACCGACTCTTCAAGAAGCTCGGCGCCTTTCACGGCGCGCGCCTGAACTACAAGATGGAGCGGCTGAGGGACATCATCGAACTCGAGGGTCGACTCAAAGTCAAACCTCCCCTTGAGTTGGCCGGCGCCTCCGTGTGGCGCATCGACCAGTCCGACGGCTTCAAGTTCATTCTGCGCGACGGCGCGTGGCTCGGTCTGCGCAGTTCCGGCACCGAGCCGGTGTTCCGCGTGTACGCTGAGGCGCACACGCCCAAGCGGCGGTCTGAGATGATCGATGCCGGCAAGAAAATGCTCCGGGGAAAATTTTAATGCCGGCCCGGTGCGCGAAGATCGAGTTCGTCCGCGCGTTGGAAATCCTCGACAGCCGGGGCCTGCCGACGGTGTCGGCGAGCGTTGTTTTATCGGATGGAGCTGAAGGCTCCGCGGGCGTGCCGAGCGGCGCCTCGACCGGCGAGCACGAGGCTGTCGAGCTGCGCGACGGCGACAAGGCGCGCTACTTCGGCAAGGGCGTGAGAGCGGCCGTTGCAAACATCGAGGGCGAGCTCGCCCGGGCCGTGAAGGGCCTTGACGCCGCCGATCTCGCGGGGCTCGACGCGAAGATGGCGGCGCTCGACGGCACGCCGAACAAGGGCCGCCTCGGCGCCAACGCGATCTTGGCCGTCTCCCTAGCGGCGGCCCGCGCGGCGGCGGCCTCTGCGAAGCGGCCGCTGTACGCGTTTCTGCGCCAGGCTTACGGAATCAAGTCCGACCGCTGGATCCTCCCTGCGCCGATGCTCAACGTCGTCAACGGCGGCAAGCACGCGGACTCCGGCCTTGACGTGCAGGAATTCATGATCGTTCCGACCGAGGCGCCGTCGTTTCGTGAGGGCCTGCGCTCTGGGGCCGAGATCTACCAGATCCTCAAGAAGAAACTCTCCGCCATGAAGATGACGACCGCCGTCGGCGACGAGGGCGGCTTCGCGCCCCGGCTCAAGACCCATCTGGAAGTGCTCGAAATCCTCGCTGCGTCGATCGCCGAGGGCGGCTACCAGGGCAAGGTCCGCTTGGCGCTCGACTGTGCCGCGAGCGAATACTTCAAGGACGGCAAATATATCCTCGAAGGAAAGCCTCTGACATCGGCGGAGATCGCGGATGTGTACGCGTCGTGGGCTTTGAAGCATGGCATCGTTTCAATTGAGGATCCGTTGGACGAGGATGACTGGGCGGGTTGGAAGGCGATGACCGCCAAGCTGGGCGACCGCCTGCGCCTGATCGGCGACGACCTGTTCGTGACCAATCCCAAGCGCCTTGCCCGCGGCATCAAGGAAAAATCGGCCAACGCCATCCTCATCAAGCTCAACCAGATCGGGACGCTCACCGAGACCGTGCAGGCCGTCGCCGATGCGCAGAAGGCCGGGTTCTCGACGGTCATCTCGCACCGTTCGGGCGAGACCGAAGACGCGTTCATCGCGGATCTGGCCGTCGCGCTCAACGCGGGCGCGATCAAGACCGGCGCGCCGTGCCGCTCAGAGCGCCTGGCGAAGTACAACCGCCTCCTGCAGATCGAGTCGGAGCTCGCGGGCAAGGCCTCCTACGCGGGCAGCGCCTCTTTCGCTGCCGCGGCCCCAGCGCGGTGAAGGATCGGGTCCGGCGCGCGTCCGACTTCGTCCGCGCGCACTGGGGCCGTCTGTTGACCGGCGGCGCATTGCTCGCCATATTTTTTGGCAACGGCGGTTTCCGCTCGCTCACGCGCAACTGGCTTGAGCTTCGCCGCCTCAATAGGGAAATTATCGCGCTCAAGCGCGAAGAGCAAGAGCTGGACGTCCGCCTCAAGGCCCTGCGCTCTGGCGACGGCCCCATCGAGCGCCTCGCCCGCCGCGAACTCGGCTACATCAAGAAAGGCGAGATCGAATACCGCTTTCCTCCGCCCGAGAAGAAATAATGCGGCCGGTCTTGTTGGCCTGCGGTCCCGTGAGGCTGTACGGCTACGGCGTGGCGATCGCGTTCGGCGGCATCATCAGCGCGCGGCTGCTTTGGCTGCGCCGCGAGAAAATGGGTCTGCGCGATGAAGAATCCTTTTGGGCGCTGATCAACCTCGTCGTGCTGGCGGGTTTTTTTGGCGGCAAGATCTTGTTCCTGCTCCAGTCCGGCTGGGGCGGCCTTTCGCTTGCGAACGGCTATTCGGCGTTCGGCGGTTTTATCAGCGTGCCGCTGTGCGTGGCGTTGTTCGCGCGCTGGAAGAAGATTGCCGTGCTCAAGCTGGCCGACTACGTGTTTCTGTGCGCGCTGTTCTGGCACGCGTTCGGCCGGCTCGGCTGCTTTCTCGCCGGCTGCTGCTATGGCCGGCCGACCGAGCTCCCCTGGGGCGTCGTGTTCCGGGACCCCCGCTCGCTGATCCCGCCGGAACTGCTCGGCGTCCATCTCCATCCGGTCCAGCTCTATGAGGCGGTGGGCGATTTGCTGATTGCGTCCGTCCTCTGGCGCGTCCTGCGCGCGACCGAGGAGGGGAAATATCGCCCCGGCCTCGTCGCGGCCGGCCATTTCGCCGCGTACGGCGTTCTGCGCTTCTCCCTTGAGTTCCTGCGCGGCGACACCATGCCGCTGCTGGGGCCGCTCTCCCAAGGACAGGCGTTCGGTCTGGGGCTCATCGCGGCTTCGGCGGGGATGATGGTCTGGAGGAGCCGATGCTCCCCATCCTGCTGAAGCTCGGGCCGCTTGACCTCTCGACTTACGGCGTGCTCGTCGCACTCGGCTGGCTTGCGGGCGTGCGCTGGCTCATCTCCCGCCGCGCGGCCATGGGGTTGGGTGAAGAGCAGGTCTGGGGCATCGTCTATTGGGTATTCGGCGGAGCCTTCGTCGGCGGCAAGATCATGTATTTCCTCGTGACGCCCGGTTCGTTTGCGTTCACGGTCGAGGCCCTACGCTACGGCTTTGTCTTCTACGGCGGGCTTCTGGGCGGCCTCGCGGCGGGCCTGTGGCATGCTCACCGATGCAAGCTTGCGTTTCTCAAGCTCGCGGACTGGTGCGCGACGGCGTTGGCCCTCGGCCACGGCATCGGGCGCCTGGGCTGTCTCGCGGCGGGCTGCTGCTACGGCCGCCACACGGATTTGCCGTGGGGCGTAGCGCTGGCCGGCGACTCTTCTCGTCATCCGACCCAGGTCTACGAGGCGGTCTTGAATCTGGCCTTGTTTGCAGTCCTGGTTCGGTGGGCCCTGCCGCGCGTCGAGGATGGGCGTTGGCGGCCTGGGAGCGTGCTCGCCGCCTACGTGCTCGGCTATGCCATGCTGCGCTTCGCCGTCGAATTCCTGCGCGGCGATGATCGCGGCGCCTTCGTCGCGGGCTTGTCGCCCTCGCAGTGGGTGGCGCTTGCGGCCGCGACGGCGACGTGCGCGGCCCTCGCCGTCCGAAAAAAATCCATATGAAGAAACGCCTGATCGTGGAGAACGACCTGCCCCGCTTGGACGCATTTCTCTCCAAAAATCTGACCGGCTTCAGCCGGGCCTTCCTCAAGGACATGATCGGCCGCGGCCAAGTCCAGGTGGACGGCGCTGTCGTCGATGCCGATGAGCCGGTCCGGGAGGGCCAGCGCGTCGAGGTTGAACTCCCGGAGTCGGCCTCCGCTTCCAACGACGATTTTGAGTCCTGGGTGCTGTATGAGGACAAGTGCCTGCTCGTCCTCAATAAGCCCTCCGGCCTGCTGATGCACCCGCTGGGAGACTCCTGGCTGAAGAGCCCAGAGGCGGCGCGCGCGGGCCTTGAGACGAACCTCGCCGCCGAGCTCTCGGTCCATCGTCCCGCCATCCTGAAGGCGGGCACGCCGAGATGCGGCATCGTCCACCGTCTTGACCGGCCCACGAGCGGCGTGCTCGCTGTCGCGAAGGATCCCGAGACCTACGCCGCGATCACCGACATGTTCAAGGAACGCTTCATGGACAAGACCTACCGCGCGATCGTGCGCGGCGTTCCGCCGGCGACCACGCGCGTCTCGGCTCCCATCGGCCGCGAGCCGGGCCTGCGCAAGATCGTGGTGACCCCGCTCGGCAAGCCCGCCGAGACGTCCTTTCGGGTCGTCGCGAAGAAGAAGATCGCGGCGTTGGTCGAGGCGAAGCCCTTGACCGGCCGCACCCATCAGATCCGCGCCCACCTGGCCTACCTCGGCCACCCGGTGATGGGCGATCCCGAGTTCGACCGCCGCGGCGTGCCCTCGGCGCCGCGCCTGATGCTGCACGCCTTTCGCCTGGCTTTCGAGCACCCGTTCACGGGACGTCCGGCGCTGTTCGAGGCGGCGCCGCCCGCCGACTTCAAGCAGTTTTGGGGGTCCTTGCGTTAACGGAGAACCTCTGTTAAAATCTGGATCATGACGGCGACCGCCTGGCTGTTGGCTGCTCTCCTCTCGGCGCCCGTGTGGGCCGCGCCCGTCGCGGCTTTTGCCTCCACATCATGGAACGAGGAGCAGACTTTACTTGATCTTCTGCGCGACCGCGATCCCGAGGTGCGCCGCCAGGCCGTGCGCGCGCTGAAGGCGTGGGTGCCTCATCGCAACAACATACGCGAGCGCGTTCTCGACATATTCAAGAATTCCTCCGAGGACCTCGCGGTCCGCCGTGAGGCCGCCAAGACGCTTTCTGTCGTCTCGAGCAACAGCGACGTCTCCGAGGCGCTTCTCGAACAGGGCAAGCGCGGCGGCGACGACGTCGGACTGCGCGCGGTCTCCTACAAATCCCTGTACTGGGCGGCGGTGCGGCGCTCCGACGTGCGCGACGAGTTGCTCGATGCGGCGCGCCGCGAGAGCGATCAGACCGTCCGCCTTGCCGCGATCTGGGCATTGTTCGCCGTCAACGATAGCAGCGTCAAGGATGTCCTTCGTGACATCGCCCGCCGTGACGATGAGACCGTCCGCGTCGAGGCCCTCAAGAGCCTGTACGGATTGATGGGTGACAGCGACGTTCGCGACCTCGCCTACAGCCTTGCCCGCGACTCGGGCACGCCCGCCGTTGTACGCCGCACCGCGATCCTTCTGAACTCCAACCATGCGACCTCGGCGCAGACGGACATGCTCGAGACGATTATGAAGTACGACCGCGACCCCGCGATGCGCGCGGCCGCGATCATCGCGCTCGGCAACCCTCGCTCCGAGGAGCTGCAGACGCATTTCCACCTGATCCGCACCGATCAAGACGGCGTCCTCATCAACGACCCGCTCGATGCGCAGTAGCCGGTGAGCTCGGCTCTGTGCACGCGTCTTGGCGCCGGCTTCATGTTTCTCGCCGTAGGGCTTGGCGCTTTTGGCGCGCACGCGCTGAAGACGCGCTTGTCGCCGGAGATGCTGGCGGTTTTCGAAACGGGCGTGCGCTACCAGGTCTATCACGCGCTCGCGCTGCTTCTCCTGGCGGCGCTGCGCGGTCCGGGCAAGGCGGCCTGGTGCTTCACGGCCGGGATCGTCCTGTTCTCCGGCAGCCTCTACCTGCTCGCGCTCACCGGGGTCAAAAAGTGGGGGGCCGTCACGCCGATCGGCGGCGTCCTATTTTTAATCGGCTGGCTGATTATGCTGCTCGGCCGCGGCGCGGAATGGTAGAATCGCGCCGATGCGAGCGCTCACCTTTCTGGCCCGTCGTTTCGTCGCGGGCGACGACGTCACCGACGCGATCGATGCCGTCCGCGCGCTGAACGCCGAGGGGCTCAAAGTCACGCTCGACAACTTGGGCGAGGACAGCCGCGACCAGGCGCAGGCGCTTGCGGCCGCCGAGGAGAACCTCTCGATGCTGCGCCGCATCGCGGAGTCCGGCGTGGACGCGAACATTTCGCTCAAGCTCACCCAGCTCGGCCTTGCGTTCGATGAGCGGCTCGCGAAGGACAGCCTCCTGCGCATCGTCGAGGAGGCCGAGCGGTGCAAGAATTTCGTGCGCATCGATATGGAAGGCTCGCAATGGACGCAGAAGACGCTCGACCTATTCTACTCCCTTCACGACCGGCATCCCGGCGTGGGCATCGTGCTCCAGGCCAGCCTGCGCCGCACCGAGGCCGATGTGAAGGACGCCGTCGCGAGAGGCGCGCGCGTGCGCCTCTGCAAGGGCGCTTACAAGGAAGCCGTGTCGGTCGCTTTTTCGGACAGGAAGGAAGTAGATGCGAACTATGACGCGTGCGCGCGGCTTCTGGCGAAGGCGCCGGCCCCGGCCATCGCGACGCACGATGACGCGCGCATCACGGCGGCTCTGAAGGCGTTCGACGCGGCGGGCCTGGCCCGGTCCGACTATGAGTTGCAGATGCTGTACGGCATCCGCAGCAAGCGCGCGCGCGAGCTGCGCGCGCAAGGCCGCATTGTCCGCATTTACGTCCCTTACGGGACGCACTGGTTGCCGTATTTCTACCGACGCATCCGCGAGCGCAAGGAAAATCTCCTGTTCGTCTTGAGGAACTTCTTCGAATGAAAGCCCTATTAAAAAAATCGCCGTCGCCGGGGGCGTCCTACGAGGCGACGGACAATCTGCGCATCAAGCCGGACGAGGTCTTGATCAAGGTTCACCGGGCGTCCATTTGCGGATCGGATCTGCCCATCTACGCCTGGAACTCGTGGGCGCCCGGGCGCTTCAAGACGCCGAGCACGTTCGGCCACGAGTTTTGCGGGACGATCGAGGAAGTCGGCGCGTCCGCGCGCGACCTTCGGAAGGGCGACTTTGTCTCCGTGGAGAGCCATATTTTCTGCGGTCTGTGCTATCAGTGCCAGAACGGCCAGCGCCACGTCTGCCGCGAGATGAAGATCATCGGCGTGGACGGCCCCGGCGGCTTCGGCGAGTACGCGGCCGTGCCCGCGCGCTGCGCGTGGAAGCACAGCGACGATTCGCTGCGCGATCTCGGCTCGCTCCTCGAGCCGTTCGGCAACGCCGTGTACTCGGTGCTGGTCGAGCCCGTCGCCGCGAAGTCGGTGCTCGTGATGGGCTGCGGCCCGCAGGGGCTGTTCTCAATCGCCGTGGCGAAGGCCTCGGGCGCTGATCGCATCGTCGCCGTCGAGGGCTCGCGCTACCGCGCGGAACTCGCGCTGCGCATGGGGGCCACGACCGTGGTGTCGCCCGAGGAGGACCCGATCGCGGCCGGCAAGGTGAAGGATGGGTATGATGTCGTCTGCGAGATGTCCGGCGCGCAGGCGGCCATCACCGCGGCCTTCAAGTGCGTGCGCAGCGGCGGCCGCATCACCGCGTTCGGCATCCCCGCGAAGAAGGTCGAGCTCGATTGGGCCAACGACCTGATCTTCAAGGGCGTGCGCGTGCACGGTATCGTCGGCCGGGAGATCTTCGAGACGTGGTACAAGGCCGATCGCCTGCTGCGCTCGGGTGCGATCGATCTCAAGCCCGTCGTGACGCACACTTTCCCGCTGAAGGACTACGCGGCGGGCTTCGCGGTGATGACCGCGCCCGCGCGCGACTGCGGGAAAGTCGTTTTCGTGCCCTAGACGATGATCTACCTGAAAGGCCATCTGGCCCGTCCGCTCGACGCGGTTTTGTCGGCCCCGAGTCGCCTTGCCGTCCTGCGCGCGTTGGCGCGCGCCAAGACGCCACTCTCGGGACGGGCTCTCGCTCGCAGCGCAGGCGTCAATCACCAGGCGGCGGCCATGGCGCTCGCGGCGCTGGCCAAGCTCGGGCTCGTCGAGCGGCGTCCGGCGGGCCGCTCGGATCAGTGGCGGCTCGACCGGCGGCGCTGGCTCACCTCCGAGCTTCTACTGCCTCTTCTTGAGCGCGAAGGCGATCACGCCGACGCCGTCGTCGATGCGATCAAAAAGAGCCTGCGCGGCAAGGCGGCGGCCGTCCTTCTTGGCGGCCTGACCGCGAAGGGACGCCTTGAGCCGGACCGACCCATCGAGCTCGTTGTGGTGGAGGGCGCGATGGGCCGTCGGACCTTATCCGAGGCAGTCCGCGGCCTGACGGCGTTGATGAAAGAGCAGTGGTTTCTGAGTCTTGAGGTTCGCGTCCTCACGCGCCGCGAAGCCGTCCGCGCGGTCGCTCTCGAGGATCTGTGGGAGCTTGTGCCTGTCGAGGGGCCGCCCTCCTACTTTGCGGCGGGCACGACCGACCAGCGATAGTAGGGCGCCGCGCCGCATTCCGGGCACTGCTCCGAGTCGAAGGCGAGCGCGCCATCGCAGCGTGCGGCGGGCGACCCGGCGTGATGAAAGAACAGGGGGATCGCGGTGAAGCTGCGCTCCGGGTGGGCGACCGAGCAGGCGCCCGCGGCGTCGAAGGCGGCGAATAGGCCCTCCTTGCGCGAGAAATCCTTGGAGTTTTCCTTTCGCCAGCCGACGTGGAAATTCAGCGGCCGCCGGTCGCCGGGCGAGGTGAATTCGCGCAGCAAGAAAACTTGGGTCGCGAACGCCGCCGCGATCGCGCAGCGGTAGACGAAGCGCTTGTCCGCGCGCGCAAGCCTCGGCAGGGCGGCCGAGAGCGCGAGGGCACTGAGCAGCGCGGGCAGAGAGTAGTATCGCAGGGAGCTTGTGTGACGGAAGAGAATGAACACCGCCGCGAAAGCCGCCGGCCACAAAAGCACGGTGCGTTCGTGGAAGTCCATACTTTTGTCGTGCCAGGCGCGGGTGCAGTTCCAGGCGAGCAGGCCGGCGAGGAAAAAGCCCCAGGCATAAAAAAGCGCATTCACAAGGCCGGGCAGTTGGTAGGAAAATAACCGTTCGAACACGACGGGCCCCGCGAAAATCTGGATAAGCGGAACGAGATGCCACACGATGAAGGCGCTGATCGTCAGGCCGAACAGAAGGAAGAGCGGGCGGCGGACGCGCGTAAAAATCTCTAATAGGACCTCGTCGGGTGCGCGCTGGACGGCCGCGGCGGCCAAAAGGGGCAGGAGAACGAGTGCTATGAGCAGCGGCGGGCGGTGCGCGACCCACAATTCGTCGGTGAGGGGGTACTTGATGAGCGCCAGAACGATGCCGGCTGCGAGCGCTGACGCCGCGTCGCGCAGGCGGGGCCGGGCCTGCTCCTCACTGAGCCACGCGGCGCGCGCGCCGAACAGCACGACAAGCGAGGCCGGAATCGAGAGATAGATGAAATGGTTCTGCACGCCGATCCAAGTGAGCGCCACAAGGGCGGCGGCACCCCGCGGCCGGGCCAGGGCGGCGAGCGTGCCGAGGATCAGGATCGGATGCAGCGCGTACACTTCCCAGGCCAGGCGCGATTTCATCAGGAAGTAGGCCGACCCCGCGCAGAGAAGGGCCCAAGACGCGGCCGCCTTCGGCGAGATGCGCCGGCGCAGATGGAGCCAGAGGCCCGCGAGCGCTGCCATGTTGAGCAGGGCGCCCGGCAGCCGCAGGGTCTCGAGCGTTATGCCCCGCGCGGCGAAGACGGCCGACACGAGGCAGGCGTACAGCGGGCCCGTGTAATGGTTCATCTGGTGGGGCGTATAGACTCCGCGCTCGCGCAGGCGCTGGGCGAAAAGGCCGATCCAGGCCTCATCGAGCGACATCGCGGGAACAGCGCCCAGCCGTGCGAGCAGGCACGCCGCGCACAGCGCGAGGAGGAGGAGCGACGCCGCGTCGGTGCGCTTCATGGGGGACATTCTATATAATCGCCGCATGATGATTGAGAACGACGGCTTGATGGATTTCCTCGACGCCGAGATCGCCCAGCTCAAGGCCGAGGGCCGCTTCGTGGCGTTGCGCGTCTTGACGGGCCACCAGGCGCCGGTTTCGATCGTGGACGGCAAGAGGGTCGTCAATCTGACCTCGAACAACTACCTCGATCTCACGGGGCATCCCAAGCTGAAGGCCGCCGCGAAAGCCGCGATCGACACGCACGGCGTCGGGACCGCCGCCGTGCGCCCCATCATCGGCACGCAGGACATTCACTTGGCTCTCGAGCGCAAGCTCGCCCAGTTCAAGGGCACCGAGGCAGCGCTCGTCTTCCAGTCCGGCTTCACCGTTAACGTCGCTTGTTGTCAAAGCCTGATGAGCGGCGCGAACGACTTGTTGATCTCCGATGAGCTTAACCACGCCTCCATCATCGACGGCGCGCGCCTGGCCAAGGCCGCGCGCCAGGTGTATGCGCACAAGGACATGAAGGCGCTCCGGGCGATCCTTGAGTCGCCGCAAGCTCGGGGCGCGCGGCGCAAGATGATCGTGACGGACGGTGTGTTCTCCATGGACGGCGATTTGGCGCCGCTTCCGGAGATCGTCGAGCTTGCCGAGTCCTATGGCGCGTTCGTCATGGTGGACGACGCGCACGCCTCCGGCGTCATGGGGGAGAATGGCCGCGGCACGCCGTCTCATTTCAAGGTCGCCGAGCGCGTGCAGGTCTCGATCGGGACGCTGTCGAAGGCGGTGGGCGCTGTCGGCGGCTACGTCGCGGGCCGCCGCCGTCTGATCGACTATCTCATCTCGACTGCGCGTCCCTTCACTTTTTCAAGCTCGCATCCGCCCTCAGTCATCGCGACCTGTTCCGCCGCCATCGACGTGATGCTTGAGGAGCCGGAGCGCATTCAGAAGTTATGGCAGAACGCGGTCCATTTCAAGGAGGGCCTCAAGAAGCTCGGCTTCAACACCGGCGCCTCGCAGACGCCGATCACGCCCGTGCTGATCGGCGACACAAAGAAAGCCCAGGAGTTCTCCGCCCGCCTCTTTGCGGAGGGCGTATTCGCGCTCGCGATCTGCTTTCCGATCGTGGCCCGCGGCAAGGACCGTCTGCGTACGATCGTGAGCTCCGGTCACACCGAAAAGGACCTCGATTTCGCTCTCGAGAAGTTCGGCAAGGTCGGACGAGAGCTCGGCCTGGTCCCGGGAGTGGTATAATCGAAGTCCCCATGCCGATTTCCCTGCTCAAGGTGGAAGATTCTCTGACCCGGGTCCGCTCGGGGCTCGAGAGCCGCGCCCGGCGCATCGAAGGGCGCGTCGGCCAAGAATTGGCCGCCCACATCGGCCGGCCCGGCAAGATGCTGCGCTCGCGCTTTGCTTTGCTTCTGGCGGGCGCTTTGGGCGTGGACCAGGAGAAGGCCGAGGGTGTGTCCCGGGCCATGGAGCTCGTGCATAACGCGAGCCTGCTCCACGACGACTGCGTAGACGAGGCCGACCTGCGCCGCGGCCGCTCGACCCCCAACAAGATTTTCGGCACCACCGTCGGCCTCTTGCTGGGCGACCTTGCTTTCTCACAGGGCCTCGAAGAGGCCATCGACATTTCGCCCAACGCGCCCAAGCTTTTGGTGACCGCCGTGCGCGAGATGACGGTCGGCGAGCTCCAAGAAGAGTTTTTGAAGGGGTCTCTGGAAGTGACGGTCGACGCCTATATGGGCGTCGCGTCGAGAAAGACCGGCGCCCTCTTTGAATGGGGGGGCGCGGTCCTGTCCGAGCTCTCGCCCTTCCCGCATGAGCAGAGCGACCCACCGCGCCTGGCCTGCGCGGCCGGAATTCTGCTCCAAATCGTGGACGACATCCATGATTACACTTTGACGCAGCGCGTTTCCGGCAAGGACGAAGGCCAGGACCTGGCCAACCGCCGCCTGACCTTGCCGTGCATCTACGCCCTGCAGGATGCGGGCGCGCGCGAGACATTCCTCGCGTTGTGGAACGCGCCGAAGCCCGACGCGGCCAAGATCGCCGCCCTCCTGAAGGAACGGGGGCCTATTCAGACAACGCGCAGCCACGGCCGCGAAGTCGTGGACTCGATGCTCGCGATGATCAAAAAGCTGCCGTGCAAGGCCGAGGCCGCCGAGCTCGGCTTCTTCGTTGAGCTCATGGCGAAGAGGGAGTTCTAGACGTGTCGTACGAAGCCCTGCTGCGCAAAGCGTGGAAAAGCGGGGACTTCGTCGTCTCGGAGACCGAAGCGGCCTCGGCCGATCCGGCGGATGAGGCGAGCCGGCGTAAAGTCCGGCGAGAAGTCGAAGAGATTGCGGCGCGCGAGTCTTGGGATGCGAATTCTTGTCTCGTTGCCCACAAAGAGGGGATTATGAAACTTGCTCCATTCGTGAAGTTCCGGGAAGAGAAGTTCGGCGCGGTGCTTTTCGAGACGCGCTCCGAGAAGGTCTACACGTTGAGCCCCACGGGCGCGGCCGTCGTGCGCGAGGTCATCGCGGGCGCTCAGTCGTCGAACCTCGTCGCCAAGCTCAAGGAAAAGTTCGAGGATCCGACCGGCAAGATGGCGACGGAGGCCGCGTCGTTTCTCGCCCAGCTGCGGGAAAAAGGCCTGATCGTCGAATAAAGGACGCCATGACCACCGAGACCGCCGCCCACCCCGAGTCCCAGTCCACCTCCGACCTGGCCGCGCCGCTGTACGTGGCCTGGCAGATCACCAACGAGTGCAACCTCGCCTGCCTGCACTGCATCGAGGAAAGCGGCCCCGGGAAGGCGTTTAAGGACGAGCTGACGACCGAACAGGCCTACGGCATCATCGATCAGCTGGTGAAAAGCGAGGTTCCCTACGTTTCGTTCTCCGGCGGCGAGCCCATGGTCCGGTCCGATTTCTTCGGCATGGTCGAGCGCATCACGACAGGCGGCGTCGGCCTCAAGATCGAGACCAACGGTCACTTCCTGACTCGGGAGAATTGCCGACGGCTCAAGGACTTCGGCGTGAAGGCGGTCCAGGTTTCCCTCGACGGCGCGACCCCCGCGTCGTTCAACAAGATGCGCGTGCACGGCCGCCTGGAGTCGGCGCTTGACGGCGTCAACAACCTGCGCGAAGCGCGGATTCCCATCGAGATCAATTTCGTGCCCGCCAAGTTCAACATCCAGGAGATCGGCGCGGCCGTGGATCTCGCGCATGAGATCGGCGCGTACTCGTTCTACACCGGCAAGCTGATGTTCACCGGCAACGCGGTCCGCACCTGGGCCATCACCGCCCCCGACGAGTCTGATTACCCGCAATTCTTCGATACGCTGCGCCTGAAGACCGAGCAATACAAGGGGCGGATGCGGGTCTACTTCCATGAGATGGGCCTGCTGGAAGAGCTTCGCTACCGCCTTGAAAATCCGGCGGCCCTGTTCATCATTCTTCCCAACGGCAAGGTGAAATTGATCAACGCCTTGCCTTTCACCTGCGGCGATCTCAGGACTGACACGCTCGGCCAAGTTTGGGCGCAGTTCCAGAACGCCTGGAAGAGTCCGCGTGTCGCGGCCTTCATCGACCGCCTGGCCGAGGACCCGGGCATCGTTTCCCGCCTGCATCAGTGGGAAGAGGTCGGCGGACGATGAGCGACGTCTTCGCCGCCCCGCACGCGCCGGCCGAGCAGACCTTGGTCATGAAGGCGGCCTCGGTCGTGCGCTACCGATTCTTTTTGTACGCCGGTCTGCTCCCGTATTTTTTGGGAGCCGCCTGGGCGTACGGCGTGGAGAAAACCTTCAATCCCGGTGTATTTTCCCTGGGCCTTTTCGGCATTTTCCTTTCCGTCGTCGGCGTGGAGAGTTTCAACGAGTATTTCGACGCGAAGATGGGAACCGATCGCGTCTTCAATCCCGACGCGGAGGAATACATTCCCGAGTGGATGTTCTATGTCGGAATTGCCGCGTTTGCGCTGGCCGCGGGGATCGGCTTTCATCTGGCGCGGCAAGGCGGTTGGCCGATCATTCTGTACACGCTGCTCGGGGGCGCGGCCGCCGTTTGGTACGTCGGCCCGCCCATTCGTTGGGTGTATCGAGGATTGGGGGAAACCGTCATCGGGTTGTCCTATGGCCCGTGGATGGTTCTGGGTTCGCTGCACCTTCACACGCAGCGCTTTTCGTGGGGCGCCTTGCTGGCGTCGTTGGTGCCCGGTTTATTGATCATGTCGTTGGCGACCGTGAATAATATTCCTGATTTTCATCAGGACCGATTGGTGGGAAAGAAAAATCTGGTGGTTCGTCTGGGACGGAAGAACGGAAGATATTTGTATCTCGGCCTTTCCGCGTTGGGACTGTTGATCATCCCGTTGGGCGTGCTCGCCGGGATATTCCCCACACTGACGGTCCTGGCCGCTTTGGCGGGCCTGCCGCTGTGGATCGTCAGCCTGCGCGCGGGTCGCGACACCTGGGACACTCCCCGGCTGTTTATGCCCGCCATCCGCGCGATTGTCCAGTGCTATGCCCTCGCGACCAGCGTGTTTGCGGTCTGCGTCGCCCTCGGCCGATGAGAATTCAAGCCTTCGCCGCTCCGACCATGGTCACCTGGCAGTTGACCCGGGACTGCGATCTTGCCTGCCTGCATTGCTGCACCGACTCCGCGCCGGGCAAGGCGCTGCCGGGCGAGTTGTCGCGCGCGCAGGCGTTGAAGCTGTGCGCTGAGATCGCGGCGGCGGGCGTGCCCTACGCGATGATCGTTGGGGGAGAGCCGACGTTGGTTCCTCATTTCACGCAAGTCTGCAAGACGCTGTCGGACGGCGGCGTGCTGCTCAAGATCGAGACGAACGGACAGAACTTCGATGTGAACGCCCTCAAAGGCCTTGGGATCAGATCCGTCCAGATCTCCTTGGATGGGGCCTCGCAAGCCGTGTATGGACGGCAAAGAGTCAACGGCGTTCTGGAGAAAGCGGTCGCGGCGTGCCGTGCGACCGTTGCCGCGGGACTCCCGCTCGAGATCACGTTCGCCCCGACAAAACTGAATATCTTTGAGGCCGAGGCGGTGATCGATCTCGCGCTCTCGCTCGGCGCCTTCCGCTTCAACACGGGCCGGCTCATGCGTCTGGGCACGGCCGCCAAGCTCTGGGACCGCCTCGAGCCGACGAAGTCTGAATACGCGGCGTTTTTACGCGTTCTGGCGCGTAAGGAACGAGAGCTCGCGGGCCGCCTGGAGCTGTGCTACAAGCCTTTTTCTCTGGAGGAGGAAATGGCGGATCGCGCCGGTCAGCCCTCCGGCACATTATTGGTGCTTCCCGATGGGCGGGTCAAGGTCGCAGCGCCCTTGCCTTTTACCTGCGCCGATCTCACGTCGCAAACCATCCTCCAAGCTTGGGAGTCCTACAAGATCGCCTGGGCGGACCCGCGCGTGCGCGCCGGGCTTGAACGCCTTGCCGCCGAGCCGTCGGCGGCAGCACAGGCCAATCACTGGATCTCGCTGGACGCAGTCAACGCTCTGCCGGCCGTGGTCTGACCGGCAAATAAGGAGACACATGAACGACCAGAAAACCGTGACGGATGCCAAGGCCGAGCCGAAGCTCGCTTGGGAGACGCCCTCTCTTGAGGAAGTTTCCGAGCGCGTGATGGCCCAGCCCTACATCCGCTTCACCTGATGGACCGGAGGGGGGCGTCCGTAGGCGACTACGGCGCCCCTCTCTTTCTTGCCTGGCAGTTGAGCAACCGCTGCACGGGCCGTTGCCTGCACTGCTGCGAGGAGTCGGGGCCGGACAAGGCCTGGCCCGATGAGATGAACCGCGAGCAGGCCTTGTCGCTCACGCGCCAAATCGTCGAGAACGGCATCGCCTACGTCGCCTTCGGCGGCGGCGAGCCGATGGGCTGTCCCTGGGTGTGGGATATATTTAAGACGCTGACCGAAGGTCATGTCGAGATCAAGATCGAGACCAACGGCCTCGATCTCGATGATGCGGCCTGCGACAAGCTGAAGGCTCTCAACGTCGCGTGTGTGCAGATCTCTATTGATGGGGCCACAGCCGCGGTGCACGAAAAAATTCGTCCGGGTTCGGGCTACGCGCCCGCGTGGGCGGCCATCGACCGTCTGGTCAAGCGCGGCCTAGAACCCGAGTTGGTGTTCATTCCCACCCGCATCAACGTGAATGATGCCGTCGCCGTCTACGAACAGGCCGCCAAGCGCGGCGTGCGTACCTTCGTGACCGGCCCGATGATGCGCCTGGGCCGCGCCGCGCACGCTTGGGAGTCCTTGGCCTGCACCGATGCGGACTGGTCCGAGGCCGTCATGAGTCTTAAGGCGGCCGCGGCCGCGCTCAAGGGTCCGCGCCTGGCCGTCTATCCTTGGGGCATCCAGCAGGAGATGGCCACCCGCGCCGAGAGCCCTCAATCCATGGTCTTGGTGGTGCCCAATGGACGCGCCAAGCTCCTCAATGCCTTGCCCTTCGCGGTTGCGGACCTTAAAAAGGAAAGCCTGGCTTCAGCCTGGCCCAAGGTCGGCGCCGCCTGGCGCTCCAAGGAAGTCCAGGACTTCGTGCGTCGCGCCCAAACCGAGACCGATCTGCTCAAGCACGCCAACGAGTGCTGGGATCTGGCTATTGTAGGGTAGGACCAAAGACTTTCCTTGGCTTGCCCGATGGGCCCATGCCTCCGGCGCCGCCGCCTGCCATACTATGGCCATGGTGACCAAACAGATCAAGCAGGCCGTGGCCGGGGCGCTCGTATGCGCCATGACACTCGGTATTCCGGGCTTCCCTTGTTATCAGGCGCTTGCGCAAATGTCGGTGGCGCGCGCCGGCGGGGCCGCGGCTGTTCCCGGCGGCGTCGGCGCCGCGGGAGCCGTCTCGATCCCAGTCTCCGGAGTCCAGCCGCTTGCTCCGAGCGGTCTCGTGCCCGGCATGGCGGCGCCGGTCTCTTTGTTTGCGCCGTCTCCGTCGGTCATCGTGCCTCAAGCGTCCAACGGCTTGGCGCCTGTGGGTCCGGCTGCCGCCGCGAAAATTCCCAGCGCGATGGCCAAGCCTTTGTCCGTGATCCCTTCTCGCTCGGTCCCCACGACGTGGAGCACGCTCCAGCGCATCGGCGGCTTGGCCGCCAAGGCGACGGTTGACGACGCGGCCTCCGCCGAAGCCGGCCGCGGCATCGGCGCGGCGTTCGACGGCAGCGCTTCGGCGGCCGACGACCTGTTCGCGGCTCCCGTCGCGGCGAAGCAGTCTTCTTGGAGCCTGCTCAAGGCGGGCACGTTGAGCGCGGCCGCCGCCGCGGTCGCGATGCCTCTTCCGGCGCTTGCCGCACCGGCGGCGCAGACCGTCTCGGCGGCGCCCTCTTTGCCGATGCCGATGGAGACCGGCTCGATCATAGTCCTCGGTCTTGCCGCGGTCGGTTTAGGCATTTTCCTCTACAATGTGAACCTGGCCGTGACGGGCTGGCGGGACATGCGGCGCGGCGAGCGCCGCCACAAAGCCTTCACCCACGCCTTATCAGTGCGGGACCGCCACGCCGCGCGCTTGAAGCAGGAGACCGGCGCCGTGCACGTCGCCGCGTTGGAGACGTCTTTAAACCATTGGGAGCTGCTCGCCTACCACAACGACCCGGCGAAGCTTGCCGCGCAGAAAGCCATGCCGGCCATCGAGGGCCTTCCGGTGCGAGCGGAGCTCATCACCCCCGCCGCCATCAAGCGGTTTGTCATGGGCACCGATCGGTGGGCCCAACCCGCGCCTTTCCGGCGTCAGGGCGCGCGGTTGAGGAGTCCTCTTGTTAGGGCATTGTTGATCGGCGCGGCGGCGGCTACGCCGCTGATGCTGCTCACCGCGGTCGCCACGGCGGCGCCGCTCGCCGCGGCCGTGCCCCTCGCGATGGTGGGCGGCGGGGCTGCCTTCTCGATGCTCTCATTTTTTATCTTTTTCCTCATCTCGCACGGTGTCTTCGACCGCTCTTTGGCGGAGGCGCTTCTCATCGGCGTCATCGCCGGTTTCGGTCATCCCTGGATCGCCTTCTTCGTCGGCCTTCTCTTAACTCACGATCACACCGAAGAGTGAGCTCACTTTTTTACAAGCGTCGTTGAGCTATCGGCCGGCGGGCGGGCCTCCGGGCGTCCTGCGTGAGAAGGCCGTCAGGATTCCGAAGCAGGGAACAGGCCGGTCTTCTTGGCTTCCGGCTTGGAGCGATCGACGATGAGGGTCACGCCGACATCAAGGCTCGCGCCGAGAGCCGCCAGCCAGCGCAGGTCGTCGCGCTCGAAGGTGATCGGCGGGGGGGCCTTGCAGAACAAGGTGCAGACCATCTGCACCTTCGCTTGGCCGGAGATCTCTCCGATCTTTTGGGCGACGGGCGCGATGCGCTTGATCATAGCGCGCAGGTGGTCGGCCAGAGCCACGCTGTATGGCGCGACCGCGTCGAGCGCGTAGCCATGGTCTTTGAGGAGCGCTCCGAAGGTGCCGGTGCGGTCGCCGATCTTCCAAGATTCGTCGGGCTTGATGGCGAGCTTGGCCTCGATCGCGGCGGCCGTGAGCGTCGCGCTCGTGATCAGGAGACGGACGGAGGTCATCTCTCTCTGCATGACGCGATTGTAGCCCGCCTCCGGCGGGGCGTCAAGAGCGGCTAATGCTTGAAGTGGCGCACGCCCGTGGCGACGAGGGCGATGCCGCGCCCGTCGGCCGCCTGGGCGGCGTCCTTGTCTTCGGCGGCGCCTCCGGGATGGATGACGGCGCTCACCCCTCCCTCGGCGGCGGCCAGGATATGCTCGGCGGTGAGCGCGCCGTCCGAGGCCAGGACCAGGGGCTCGCCGACGGCCAGGATCGGGTGGCGCTCCTGGGATTTGACGAGGGCCAGGCGCGTCGCGTCGAGCCGCGAGGTCTGTCCCGAGCCGACGCCGATGACGGCGGTCCCGCGCGCGATGACCGCGGCGTGCGTGCGCGCGTGCATGGCCGTGTGCCAGGCCGCGATCAGGCCGCGCATCTCGCGATCGGTGGGTTGGCGGCGCGAGACGGTCTTGAGGTCGCCGAGGAAGGGGAGCTGGTCGCGTTCTTGGACGAGCATGCCGCCCGCGACCGCGCGCAGGTCGAGCTCGTGCGCGGAGATCAGCTTCGAGGGCAAGGTGACGAGGCGGATATCCTTCTTGGTCTTGAGGAGCTGGAGCGCCTTGGGGGAGAACTCCGGGGCGGCGATGCAGGAGACGAATTCCTCCGCGAAGAACGCGGCGGCGGCGGCGCTGACCTCGACGTTGACCGCGGCCGTGCCGCGGAAGCACCCGCGCGGATCGCCCGCGTAGGCGCGGCGCGCGGCTTTCGCGAGGTCTTCTCCGCAGGCGAATCCCGCGGGCACGCCGTGTTTGACGATGGCGCAAGCCGGTTCGTGAAACGCGTTGACGAGCTCCCACGCGGTCTCAAGATCGAGGTAGTGGCCGTAGACGAGCGGGCGGCCGAGGTGGAGCTTGGCCGCATTCAGGCCCCACGGCCGGGCGCCGGACAGGGTGTAAAAGGCTCCCGACTGGTGCGGGTTCTCGCCGTAGCGCAGGTCGGCGGATTTCTTGAGCGCGATGACGACTTCGTCGGGGAACTCCTCCCACTGGCCGCCGAGGTATTGCGCGACCGTCGAGTCGTAGTAGGCGCAGTAGTGGAAGGCCTTGGCGGCCAAGGTTTGGCGCCGGTCGGGCAGCATGCGGTCGTAGGCCTTGAGCGTGTCCACCGCCTGTTGGTAGTCGTCCGGGTCGCACAGCGCGATCACTTGCTTGAAATTGCGCGCGGCGGCGCGCAGCAGCGCGGGGCCCACGGGGTCTACGTAGGCGAGGACCTCGTCTTGGCTCAGCGCGGGATCGGCCGTGGCCGAGGAGAGGGGGTAGAGATTGACGGCGACGAGGTCCACGCGCGGCTTCTCATCGGTGACGGCCGCGATCAGCTTCGGGTGCAGGAGGCCGAGCGCGTCGGCGGGCAGGCGCTCGCCGATAAACTCGGAGATCGTCTTGTGCGGCGCTTGCGCGTGGCGCAGGGCCGTGGAGGTGGGGCCCGTGGCCACGAGCTCAAAGCCCAGTCCGATGAGCGCCTTGGCGAACTCGACGACGCCGGTGCGGTCGGCGACGTGAAGCAAAGCGGTGCGCACCCGCTCGCGGTCCTTGCGAGGCGTCATGAGAGGGCCTTCGTTGCGGTGATCTTCATAAATTTATCAAGAAGGGGAACGACAGGTGCCTTCTTCATCGTGCGCCTTCATGTTCGTTTGCCGTTCAACCGTTGATCTATTAGTAAAGAAATTGACATCCAAGAGCTTGGCGGTTATGCGCCGACGCCACCAAACGAGGCCGCCGGCTGGTCTAGCCAATGGTTAGGCCCCGTGAGGTCTAAGTTCTTTTGCGATTCGTTCCGACAAGAACATCTTCAAGAGCGACTGATAGGGCACGTCCCGCTTGTTTGCCAGAAGCCGAAGCTCCTCAATCATCGATCCGGGGAGGCGAAGAGAAATGGACTTAAGAGAGGGCCGTAGATTGGGGAAAATGACGTTCTTTCCCTTCTTCCAGTCCACATAGTCAGCTGAGTCGTGCGAGGCCCAAAAAGTCCGCTCGTCCGCCTCACTCTTAAACTTCGGGATCTTATTCTTCATGATTTTTGTAGGCCTCATTTTCCGAGCGGCTCATGTCGCGAGCTGAAATGACCCGGACCAAGTGCTTTCGTGCGGTGAAAACGAGGAAAAGAAGCCGTGCTGTATCGGCGCGGCCGAGCACGAAAAAACGATGTTCCGAATGCGAGTGCGCTTCATCGGGTGCGACCACGAGTGGCTGATTGAAGAAAATCTGTTCGCACTCAAACGGACTGACCTTGTGCTTCCGCCAGATTTTCTCGGTGTTCTCCTTGTCCCAGTCAAATCCGAGGTACCTGGATAAATCTGTTTCGCTCACTGTAGTAGTATACTATGGACATATACATACTGTCAAGGCGCAAAGGGAGCCTAACGCCACGCTGTGCCGCGCGCGCTACTGGAGTTCCCTGAAGAAAGCGCGCGTCGGCACAAGCGCTTAGTTAGACGCCGATCAGGTGCTTCGCTCACCGGAGATGAACGACCAGGTTGCTATGCAGTGCATCAGCGATTTTGGAAAGGGTTTCCAGAGTCAGGTTCTGGTCGGCCCGCTCAATTCGGGAAATGACGGACTGAGTCGTTCCGATGGCTTTTGCCAGTTGGCCCTGGGTCAGTTTCGCCCGTTCCCGTGCTTTGGCGATCTCAATGGCCATGCGAACCTCAATCCCGGCCTTTTTATAAGCGGCCTCCCATTGCGGGCTTTTCTCCGCTATGGAAAACACCTCATCTAGGGACATGCCGCCTTTCTTCTTCATAAATCCTCCCAGCCGCGCCGGCTGATCCAATCAGCCATCGCTTTGCGCGCCCGTTCAATCTCCACGTCAGGCACTTTCGCAGACTTCTTTAAGAACGCATTCGTGACTACAACTATGTCCTTCCAAAACGAATAAAGAAACCGATGTTGATGGTGCTGAAGAATGACGCGCAGTTCCCAGACGCCATCCCTGAGGTGCTTCCCGTAGTCTTCCGGGAGATCTATGCCCATTTCTGAGAGTGCCACAAACCAGCGTTTAGCCTTGGCTTGATGGCTGACTCCCATTGCTCGAGCATAGTCGCATGCCTGGCAACGGCCGGTCTCCGATCTGTAGAAATGGACTCGATATTTCACGCTAATCTAAGTATAGCATATACGCTATATATGTCAAGGGCCCCGAGAAGCCGTTTGAGTGCCTCGGCGTCTAACGGGTGGCTGAACGGCGGCGGCTACTGGCGCTCCTTACTGGCCGCCGGCCGTTCAAGCCGATGTTATGCGTCAAACTGCGTACTGGTGAATCAGTTCCGAGACGAACGTCTGATACGGAATGCCCATCTGCTTGGCTTTCTGCTTGATGTTATCTAAATCATGACTATTGACCCGGATATTTAAGACGGCATCCTTTTTGCGCCTAGCTATGGCTTCGGCTATCCGGTCAAATTCAGCCCTTTTCACAGGCCGATATTCACCGCGGACCAATGCCGCTTCGATCGCCTTCTCGCTGCGACTAAGCTTAATTTTTTTCATGAAAGCTCTCCCTGACGCCATTTCTTTGTGAACTTCCGGCTGGGATAAAGGGTCTTAAGGAATATCTCATCGCCACGCTCCACATAAGGCGCGATCCAAATATACCCATGCAGTTCGAAAAGAAGAACATTTTGATGTGCTCTCGCCGGATTCTCCCTTGCGCCCAGCGGCGTCGCTTTCAGAATCTCCTCGAACGAGACGCCCCGCGTACGTTTCAATAATTCGCTTTTACGGGAATCCCATCGAATGATCATCTGCGATTAGTGTAATACATAACGTATATACAAGTCAAGGCGTAGGGCTATGGCTGTGCAGATTCCTTGTATGTCCGTGAGCGTTAATTGGACGCATAACTTATGAGATAGCATGAACGAGCCGGTACCCGCCGGGAGTTCAGTATAACGCGGGTTGCTCCCGTGAGGGAGCCTATCCGCACAGAACACGGAGGTACCGGCTCAATGAATTATAACACTGTCGTCGGAATGGATGTACATAAGAAAACGATCGTGGTTGCTGTGCTGCCGCACGAATCAAATAGCGCCACCGAAACAGCAACCATCGAGAACCATCCGAAAGCAATCGAGAAGCTTGTGCGGCGCTTGACGCTGCGAGGGCCGGTGGAGTTTGTGTATGAAGCGGGTCCCTGCGGATACGCGGTGCACCGTCAGATCACGCAGCTCGGGCAACGGTGCATTGTGATTGCTCCGTCACTGATACCGGTCCGACCCGGTGACCGCGTGAAGACGGACCGACGCGACGCGGAGAAGCTGGCGAGTTTTCACCGTTCGGGGGAGTTGACGGAGATTCGTGTCCCGACGCGAGAAGAAGAGGCGGCGCGAGATTTGCCGCGAGTGCGAGAGGATGCGCTTAGGGACAGATTGCGTGCCCGAAACAGATTGTCGAAATTCTTGCTGAGGCAGGGGCGTATATACGAGGGGACGAAATCCTGGGGCGTGACCCAGCGGGTGTGGCTAAAGACACAGCGTTTCGAGTGGATGGCGACACAACAGACCTTTGAGGCTAATATGCGGGCGCATGAGGAATCAGAAGCTCGCCTTGAAACATTAGATCAGCAGATGCTGGATCTGGCTCAGCATCCGGCGTATCGCACGTCGGTCCAGTACTTGAGAGCGCTCAAAGGGGTCGACACCTTGGGGGCTCTCACGTTGATCGTTGAAGCGCAGGATTTCAAACGCTTCAAGAAGGCGCGCGGATTCATGGGCTTTACCGGTCTGGTCAGCTCGGAGTTCAGCTCAGGCGACAAAATCCGCCGTGGGCACATCACCAAAGCAGGCAACACCCACATTCGTCGGGTGTTGGTAGAAGCCGCCTGGTCTCAGCGTCATCGCGATTTAGTGAGCCGCGAGCTTGCCGCGCGGCGCAAGGGTTGCCCGGCAGAGGTCATTCGAATCGCAAAAAAAGCGCAGACGCGGCTACATCGAAAGTATTGGCGAATGACAAGCAAGAGTAAGCTAAATCAAGTGACTGTCGTCGCGGTGGCGCGAGAATTGGCGGGTTTCGTGTGGGCGATTGGCCAGCAAATTCCAGCAACAGCAGCAGCCTAACGGAGAAGCAATAGCTTGGAGAGTCCTGGTCCCGGAGGCGAGGCAGCGGAACGGAGAACCCTCGGGCATACTCTGTGCAGTGGAGATGAAAATCTATCCATGACGCACGTTGTGAGATCGAGGCAGCTCCCGACGAATCATAATCTTGCGTCCCTGCGCGCCTTCGGGCGAGTAACACGCGAATATCAGTTTGATTCACCGTCGAGAAACGCTTCGCTTTCGGGTCCAGGGCTCTCCAGGGACGGGCCGGAAATAAATAATCGTCGTGGCTACGGCAGGTTGACTGGCTCGTTCATATCAGTATGCGGTTCCGCATAGTATGGTGACAAAAAATGTCGAGATTGCGAATTGTGGTTGAAAAACAAACGAAGTGCCAGAGTTGTTGGAAATATTAATCCGACAAACACCGCAACGCCGGGCGGCCTATCACCCTGTCAGCCCTTGCGGTTGATGATATCCAGGAATTCATCCTCGGTGAGCACCTTGACCCCGAGCGCCAAAGCTTTCTTGAGCTTGGAGCCCGCGGTCTCTCCGGCGACGACGTACGCCGTCTTCGCCGAGACCGAGGAGGAGGCCTTGCCTCCGAGGGATTTGACCAGCTCTTCGGCTTCTTCGCGGGTACTCTTCTTGAGCTCGCCGGTGAACACGAAGGTCATGCCCGCGAACGGGGCGCCGGCCGCGATCATCCGCGCGGGTTTGGGCATCTTCAGGCCGGCCTTGCGCAGGCGGGCGATGAGATCCTTGCCGATCAGCGAGGAGAAGAAAGCGTGGAGGGACTTCGCGACGATCGGTCCGATGTCGGGAAGAGCCTGCAGGTCCTCGACCGAGGAATTCAGCAGCGCGTCGAGGTCCATGCGTTCGGCGACGGTCTCCGCGGTTTTTTCGCCGACGTGCCGAATTCCCAAGGCGAAAATGGCCCGGTCGAGGGTCTTGGATTTGCTCGCTTCGATTTGGGCCAGCAGATTGTCCGCTTTTTTATCCGCGAACAATTCTAAATCGAGGAGCTGCTCCTTTTTGAGCCCGTAGATGTCTGCGACATCTTTCACCAGTTTCTTGCCGACGAGTTGGTCCACGGCGGAGTCACCTAATCCGACGATGTCCATCGCGGGACGGGAGGCGAAGTGCTCGAGAGTGCGCCGCAGCTGGGCGGGACAGGAAGGATTGTCGCAGCGGTAAGCGACGAGCCCTTCCTCTTTGACGACAGGGCTGCCGCAATCGGGGCATTTTGACGGAGGAACGATCACGGAAACTTTTTTTGCTTTTTCAACGACCCTGATGACCTTCGGGATGACCTCGCCGGCGCGCTCGATGAGCACGCGGTCGCCGATCTGTATTCCCAGACGCTCGATTTCTTCGAAATTGTGCAAGGTGACGGACGATATCGTGACGCCGGCGCAAAAGACGGGCTCGAGCTTGGCGACGGGCGTTATCGTTCCGGTGCGTCCAACGGAGCACTCAATTTCGCGCACGATGGTCGTGGCCTGCTGGGCGGGGTACTTGAAGGCGACGGCCCAGCGGGGAGATTTCGCCGTGAACCCCAGGCGCCGCTGCTGGGCGAAGGAGTCGACCTTGACGACGAGGCCGTCCACCGCGTAAGGCAGCTTGGCGGCGCCCCCATCGCGGAACTTATGATAGCGAGAGAGGATGTCTTCGATCGAGGACGCCATGAGGAAGGGTTCGACGCGAAATCCCAGGGACCGGCATCGAGCGAGGAACTTGGAGTGGCTGGAAAAACCATGCTCCGGCCTCCAGTCGCCGTAAGAGTGGGCGAAGAATTTCAAGCGCCGCCGCTTCGTGACCTGCGGGTCCTTCTGGCGCAGCGAGCCGGAAGCGCAGTTGCGCGGGTTGACGAAGGGCGGCCGGCCGGCGCGCTCCTCCTCTGCGTTGATCTTTTGAAAATCGTCGAAAAAGAGGACGATCTCGCCTCGAATCTCAAGCGACTGCGGAACTTCGCGTCCGGCGGCCTTGAGGCGTTCGGGCACGCCGCCCACGAAGCGCGCGTTCTCGGTCACGTCCTCGCCGGTCTCGCCGTCGCCGCGCGTGGCCGCCCGGACGAAGCGCCCATTCTCGTAGGTCAAGGCGCAGGAAAGTCCGTCGAGCTTCTGTTCGAGGATGAAGGACGGCCGTTCGCCGGCCGGCAGGTTCTTGAGCACCCGGTCGTTCCAGGCCCGGATCTCTTCCTCGTTGTAGGTGTTGTCGAGCGAGAGCATCGGCCGCGCGTGCTTGACCGGCGAAAAGGACGAGGAGACGCCGCCGCCCACCCGTTCGGTCGGCGAATCGGGGCTACGGAGTTCGGGGTGCGCCTGCTCGAGCGACTTCAGGCGCGCTTGCAGAGCGTCGTACTCGGCGTCGGAGATCGTCGGGGCTTCCAGCTCGTAGTAGCGCCGGTCATGCTCGCGAATGTCTGCGCGCAGCGCCGCGCTTTCAGATTTTGGGGTCTTCTTTTTTTCGGACATTCTTCTTTTTTGGCTTCGCGTCGCGATGTTTCTTGAGGGAGTCCAAAATGCCGTTGATGAAGCGCGTGGCTTCCTCGGTGGAGTACTTGCGCACGATCTCGATGGCCTCGTCGATGATGACGCCGACCGGCGTGTCGAGGCGCGCTTCGAGCTCGTAGGCGGCCAGGCGCAGGACGTTGCGGTCGACCGCGGCCATGCGGACCATGGACCAGTTCGCGGCCTGCTCCGAGATGGTCAGGTCGAGGGCCTCAATGCGTTCGCTGGCGCCCAGCGCGAGCCCGCGGGCGAAGTCGAGCGTCTCGGCGTCGGCTTCCTCGCCCCCGCGCCGCGTCACGATCGCGAAGGCCTCGAGCGCGGGAGTGCGCGCCACGTCGGCGACGTAGAGGGCTTGGAGGGCGATTTCGCGCGCCAGCCGTCTACGACCCACGAAGCTCCTCCTTCAGCGCGATCATTTCAAGCGCGGCCAGAGCGGCTTCTCGGCCGCGGTCCATCCTGCCCTTCGTGCGCGCCAGCGCCTGCTTCTCGTTGTTGGGAGTGATGACGCCGAGGATCACGGGCAGGCGCGTGTCGAGCGAGATCCGGTGCAGGCTTTGCACGAGCGAACGCGCGAGGTGGTCGTTCTGCGGCGTTTGGCCTTTGAGCACGCAGCCGAGCGCGACCACGGCCTGGTAGCGATTGGTCTTGGCGAGCTCCTGCACGGCCCAGGCGATTTCCCAGCCGCCGGGAACCTCGACGACCTTGAGTTGGGAGTCGTTGAAGCCTTCGGACTTGAAGGTTCTCAGACAACTTGCGAGCAGGCGCGAGGTCACTTCTTCGTTGAACCGCGACTTGACGATGGCGATTCTTTTCATCGCAATTCCTCCGGGACGGTCAATAGGTGGCCGAGTTTCTCGCGTTTCGTGCGCAGGTAGCCGGCGGTATGTTTGGTGGGCGGAATCTGCAGGTGCACGCGCTCGGCGACCGTGAGCCCATAGCCCTCGATGCCGACGATCTTGCGGGGGTTGTTGGTGAGGATGCGGATCGAGGTCAGGCCTTGGTCGGCCAGGATCTGCGCGCCGATGCCGTACTCGCGCAGGTCGGGCTTCAGGCCGAGCGCTAAGTTGGCCTGGACGGTGTCGAGGCCTTTGTCCTGCAGGGCGTAGGCCTTGATTTTGTTGATGAGGCCGATGCCGCGGCCCTCTTGATTGAGGTAGACGAGCACGCCGCGGCCTGCGGCCGCGATTTGCTTGAGCGCCGCCTCGAGCTGGAGGCCGCAGTCGCACTTGGCCGAGAACAGCGCGTCGCCCGTCACGCAGGAGGAGTGCACGCGCACCAGCACGTTTTTGGCGCCCTGCACCGTGCCTTTGACCAGAGCGAGGTGAACCTTGCCGGTCAGCGTTTCCTCGTAGACGCGGAGCATGAAGTCGCCGTGTTTGGTGGGCAGCTTGGCGCTCGCCCGGCGCTCGACGAGGCGGTCCTTGCGGCGGCGGTGCTCGATGAGGTCGGCGATCGTGATGATCTTGAGCTTGTGCCCGCGCGCGAATTTCATCAGCTGCGGTGTGCGCGACATCGTGCCGTCGGCGTTGAGAATCTCGCAGATGACGCCCGAGGAATTTAAGCCCGCGAGGCGGGCGAGGTCGACGGCGGCCTCGGTGTGGCCGGCGCGCACGAGCACGCCGCCTTCTTTTGCGCGCAGGGGGAAGACGTGGCCGGGGCGGCCGAGGTCCTCGGGGCGCGTTTTCGGATCGATCAAGGCCTTGATCGTGATCGCGCGGTCGCGGGCCGAGATTCCGGTGCTCGTGCCCCGTTTGGCATCGACTGAGACGGTGAACGCCGTGTCCCTGCCCGGCGCGGAGCTCAAGGAGGCCGAGGGGTCGATCATCGCGCGGAGCTTGAGGGCGTCGAGGCGCGCGGCCGGCAGCGGCACGCAGATCAGGCCGCGCGCGTGCACGGCCATGAAGTTGACGGCGGAAATGCCGCATTTCTCCGCGGCGATGACGACGTCGCCCTCGTTCTCGCGGTTGGGGTCGTCGACGACGACCACCATGCGCCCCTTGCGGATGTCGGAGATCGCGTCTTCGATGCGGTCGAAACCTTTCGCGGCCTTCATGTCTTGCTCCTGCAATTCATCGCGGCCGCCATGGTGTAGCGGGCGAGAGGGTCGGCCTCGAGGTTCACGCGTTCGCTCATCTTGCGCCGGCCGAGATTCGTGTCCTGGAGGGTGTGCGGGACGAGCATGACCTCGAAAAAATCCCGGCCGACGGCCGTGACCGTCAAGCTGATGCCATCGATGGCGATCGAGCCTTTGACCGCGACAAGTCCGCGAAGAATCCTGGGAAGCTCAACGCGCAAGCGCCAAAATCTCTTGCCCCAAGGTTCCAGCGCGAGAATTTTTGCGGCGGAGTCCACGTGGCCGCTCACGAAGTGGCCGCCGACCTCGTCGCCCATCCTCAAGGACGGCTCGATATTGACGGTCTGGCCTATTTTTAGCGCGCCTAAGTTCGTTCGGTTCCAGGTGTCCGGTCCTACGTCGAAACTGTGTACCCCGTTCTTCGTCTTAATGACGGTCAGGCAGACGCCGTTGACCGCGATCGAGGCGCCGAGTGTGGGATGCGGGATTCCGGCTTTGACGGTCAAAGTGGTCGCGGTCTTCTTTTCCACCGTCCCCAAATGATTGATGATGCCGGTAAACATAAGTTACTTGGATATTCCGGGAGCCTTCACGAAAGGACTCCCGTGATGAGCCAGTCTTCGCCGAGGCGCGCGACGCGCGGCGTCTTGATCTTCGGAGCGGCGTTGGGGTCGAGCGCGCCGGAGAGCAGCTTCGGCGCGAGAAACACGCGCGCCTCGTCCACGAGGCCCGCGCGCAGGAAGGCGGCGTGGATCGTCGGGCCGCCCTCAACGAGCAAGGTTCCGACGCCGCGGCGCGCGAGGTCCTGGAGCGCTGCGCGCAGGGCCGCGGACGTGCGCGCGCGATAGACAACGGTGGGCGCCGACGCGTCGAAGACGCGGGCGCGCCGTGGCAGGGGGCGGCGTCCGGCGAGCACCACGCGCAGGGGGTTGCGGCCCGCACCGTGCGCGGTCAGCGCGGGATTATCCTTAAGAACCGTCCCGGAGCCGACGAGAATCGCATCGAGCTCGGCGCGCATACGGTGCACGGCCGCGCGGGCGGCCTGACCGGTGACCCAGCGGGACTTTCCGTTGGCCGCGGCGGCCCTGCCGTCGAGCGAGAGCGCGGCTTTGAGGATGACCCATGGACGCCCGCGGCGCATGCGCGAATAGAAGCCGCGGTTGAGCTCCTCGGCATCGGTTTGGAATTCCGGTAGACGGACGGTCTTCGCTCCGGCGCGGCGCAGAAGCGCCAGTCCTCGTCCGGCGACCTTCGGATTGGGATCGAGTGCCGCGCAGACCACGCGGGAGACCCCGGCGTCGGCCAGCGCCTTGGCGCAGGAAGGATTGCGCTTGCCGGGGAAGGGAGCGCAGGGTTCCATCGTGATGAACGCCGTCGCGCCCTGGGCGCGGGCGCCAGCGCGGGCGAGCGCCACAGGTTCGGCGTGCGGCTGACCGTAGCCGAGATGAGCACCTTCTCCGATGATCCGGCCGCCTTTGACGAGGACGCAGCCGACGCGCGGATTCGGGCTTGTGGCGCGCGGGTGGACGCGGCGCGCGAGCGCGAAGGCTCGGGCGAGACATTCGCGGTCCGTGGCGAGGCTCAAGCGGTCACCACGGATTTGGGGATGGACTTGTCCGCGTTCGCGGCGAAGAAGGCGGGGATGTCGGCCAGGCGCACCACTCCTTTGATGAGCAGTGCGGTTTTGACCTTGCCCTCGGACAGGAGACGGACGGCTTCTCGGAAATGGCGGGGCGTGTGGTGGAAAACGCCGTGAACGGCGATCTGCTTGTAGTGAATGCGGTGGACGTCGAATGGGACCATCGTGCCCGGGGCGCAGCCGCCGAACAGACAGACCTTTCCGCCGTCGCGGACCAGCTCCACGGCTAAAATATGGGTTTCGGCTCTGCCGACGGCCTCAAAGACGTGATCGGGTCCCCGTCCGTCGGCCCAGGCGCGGATCTGTTCCTTGAAGGCTCCGTCCAACGAGCTGAACGATTTCTCCGCGCCGGCCGACAATGTCGCCGGAAGATGCTCTTTCGATCGTCCCAACACGCCGGCGCGCGCTCCGCGCGCGATGAGCGCGTGCACGAGCATGATCGACATCGGGCCGGCGCCGATCACGAGTGCCGTATCGCCGGGTCGGACATCCAGGATCTCGGCGGCGTGGATCGTGGTCGAGAACGGCTCGGCCATCGCGCCGACCTCGAAGGGCACGGAGGCCTTCAGCGGATGGAGATTGTGCTTCACGATGTGCGCGGGCACGAGATCGTACTCGGCGTAGGCGCCGTTGTGCAGCGTCAGCTTGGGGCATAGGTGGTTCTGGCCGTGCGTGCACCAGAAGCACTCGTCCATGGGCGCGGAGTTCGCGACGACCACCCGGTCGCCTTCCTTCGCCGACGTCACGCCCCGACCGACGGCGGACACCGTGCCGGCCAGCTCATGTCCGAAAGGGGAGGGATAGGTCCCGAGGAGAACGGGATGACCCTGGCGGTAGGCCTTGAAGTCGGTGCCGCAGGTGAGCGCGGCGCCGAGTTTGACGACGACTTCGCCGGGACCGGGCGCGGGCATCGGAACATTTTCGAGGCGGATGTCGCGCGGTCCGTGATAGATGACCCGTCTCATTTGGGCACCAGCACCGACTTGAGGGTCTGGCGCGACTTCACGGCTTTCACGGCGTCGTTGAACGAGGAGAATGGGAAAGACATCGGAGCCAAGAGCAACGGATTGAAGCGCTTGCTCGCGATGAGGTCGAACGACTCCTTCAAATCGGCCAGAGAAGGGGAATATGAAGAGAGGACGGACAATTCGCGATGGTAGATCTCATTGAGATCTAATGTCATCAACGGATCAGGATGAAACGACGCGAACACGTTGAGAATTCCGCCGTCGCGCAGCCAGGCGACGCACCGGGCGACGAGGGCGGGCGTGCCGGCGGAGAAGATGATCGCGTCGAAGCCGCGGCCGGAGCTTTGGTCGCGGCCCAGCCGGGAGAACTCCTCGGCATTGCTCGTTGCCGTTCCCCAGCGCGCGAACTTCTTCACTCGGTCTGCGTCGAGATCTAGGCCCACGGGCGTCGCGCCGAATAATTTAAGGAGCTGCCCCGTCATCTGGCCGATGGCCCCCAGGCCGATGATCCCGATGACGTCGCCTGTCCCCGCTCCAATTCTCTTGACGTTTCTCAGGACGCAGGCGAGCGGCTCGGTCTGCGAGGCCGAGATCGAGTCGAGGCCCGCGGGCACCTTGAAAGCGGCGTGCTGCGCGTGCAAGGCGGGCACGCGCACGAACTCGGCGAAGCCGCCGGGCTCGATATTGGTCGACTTGAATTGGCGGCACATGCTTTCCTGGCCTTTGCGGCAGTAATGGCAGGAGAGGCAGGGAACGTGGTGGGAGACGACGACGCGTTCACCCGCGGGGAAGGGGGAGCCGCGACCTGCTTTTGCGACCGTCCCGCACAGCTCATGGCCCAGAACGGCGCCTTGGGCGCGCGTGTCGAGCTTCATGAGGTCGGTGCCGCACAGGCCGCAGACTTCGACCGCCAGAAGAAATTCGCCGTCTCCGATCGTGGGGACCGGAACTTCGGCAAGGGAGGCGTGGCCGTCGCGGGCCAGGATGGCCTTCATAAAGAGCTGAGTCAATGATAGAATATCAGGCGCTTGTGAGACAAATCCTCATCCTCCTGATGCTGGCGGCGCCCGCCGCCGCGCGAACAACCTCGGTGACCGTCGAGATGGACAAGCTGCTTCATGAGGGCATCAATGCCATCTACAGGATGGACTTCGCGGCCGCCGACGCTGCCACGGACAAGGCCATGGCGCTCGATCCCGCTTACCCGCATGCTTACCTGGGCCGCGCGGCCATCGACCTCATACGCTTCGCCTACGGGACCGAACAGGCCGACCCGGCGATCGTGAAGACCTTCGAGGCGAAGATCGCCAAGGCCATCGCGGTCTCCGACGCCTGGCTCAAGACCCATCCCAACGACCCCGATGTCCTGTTCGTGCTGGGCTCGGCCCACGGCATCAGCGGCCGCCTGGCTCTCGTTCAGCGCCAGTGGCTGAAGGCTTTCGGACATGGACGGGCATCGATGAAGAGCATTCGCCTGGCCGCGAAGCTTGAGCCTCAGCTCTACGACGCCCAGCTCGGGATCGGCATGTTCGACTATTACGTCGCCACGATCCCGAAATTCGCCGGTTGGCTCGCGAAAATCCTGCTCGGCGGGGATCGCGAGCGCGGCATCCGCGAAATTCGCGTCGCGGCCGAGACAGGCGACTACGCGAAGACCGCCGCCCAACTCATTCTTGTTGAGATCTTTCTCGAGGACAATTTTGGTGCGCGCAATCCCGCCGAGGGCCTGGCGTTGATGCGCGCCGTCCGCGCCCGATACCCCGACAGTCCGATGCTTGATTCCGCGCTGATCGTCGCGCTCTATGAGGACCGCAAGCTCGAGGAGGCCGTCAAAGAGGCGCGCGAGTACCAGGCGCGCATCAAGGCCGGCCGCTACCCCGCAATGAACTTGGCCAAGAGCCACGCCCTGCTCGGCACCGTGCTGTGGGCCGTGGGCGACAAGCCGCGCGCGCTCGAGGAGTTCAATGCCGGGGCCGAGGCGCGCGGCGGCGGACTGCGCACGCGCTGGACGATCTGGAGCCGCGTGCGCGCCGCTCAGCTCCTCGACGCCCTCGGCCGACGCGCCGATGCGCTCGCCGCGTATCGGGCCGTCTGCGCGGAAAAAGACGAGTGGGGCTACCACGCGCTGGTCAAGCCGTGCCTGAAGGCGCCGTGCGTCGGTGAGAAATATCCCGGACGCTTCGTCCCGTATTGATATAATCCTCAATGCCCACGCCGAAGACCTGGACGATCGAAGCCGCCGAGCAGCTCTACAACCTTGAAGGCTGGGGCCTCAAGTATTTCGGCATCAACGCCAAGGGCAACGCCACTTTGCAGCCGAAGCGTGCGCCCGAAGGCGCGATCGACATTCTTGACGTCGTCGAGGATGTCGCCTCGCGCGGCATTAAAATGCCCGTGCTCATCCGCTTCCAGGACATCCTGCGCCGGCGCGTCGCGCTGATCAACGAGGCGTTCGGCGCGGCGATCAAGGAATACGGCTACGATGGGCGCTTTTTCGGCGTGTACCCGATCAAGGTTAACCAGCTCCGCGAGGTCGTTGAGGAAATCAGCGACGCGGGCCGCGCCTGGCAGTACGGCCTCGAGGCTGGCTCGAAGGGCGAGCTCCTCGCCGTGCTCGCGATGAACTCCTCCGATTCTCTGACGATCGTCAACGGCTATAAAGACGAGTCGATGATGCGCCTGGCGATGCTCGGCCTCAAGCTCGGCAAGAAGGTCATCGTCGTTGTCGAGAAGCTCTCCGAGCTCCGCCTGCTGCTCGACGCCGCCAAAGAGGCGGGCGTGCGGCCGCTGGTCGGCCTGCGCGTGAAGCTCCAGACGCAGGGCTCCGGCAAATGGCGCTCCTCCACGGGCCATTTCGCCAAGTTCGGCCTCACCACTCCCGAGATTCTCGCGGCTGTGGAAACGCTCAAGGCTGAGGGCCTCGGCGATTGTCTGAAACTTGTGCACTTCCACATCGGCTCCCAGGTCTGCGACATCCGCACGATCAAGGACGCGGTCAAGGAGGGCGCGCGCTACTACGCGAAACTGCGCAAGATGGGCCTCGGCGTCGAATATCTGGACTGCGGCGGAGGCCTCAGCGTCGACTACGACGGCACGCACACAGCGGTCGACAGCTCGATGAATTACAACCTGCAGGAGTACGTGGCCGACGTGGTCTACTCGGTGCAGGAAGTCTGCAAGCAGGAAAAAGTTCCCGAGCCGAACCTCGTCACCGAGTCCGGACGCTCGATGGTCGCGCACCATGCGCTGCTCGTCGTCAACGTGTTCGGCTCGATCGAGACGGGGGCGACCCCCATCGAGTTTCGCGAGACGCCCGATGAGCACCAGGTCGTGCGCGAGCTGCGCGAGGCGACCGCGGCCCTCAACCCGAAGAACTTGGCCGAGAGCTTTCACGACGGCCAGCAGCATCTCGAAGAGGCGTTCACCTTGTTCAAGCTCGGCTACCTTGGCCTGGAGGACAAGGCCAAGGTCGAGAATCTGTACTGGAAGCTGTGCCTCGAGATCGGCAAGCTCCTGCCCAAGGCGAAATTCGTCTCCGAGGACCTGCTCGAGATGCAGAAGGCGCTCAACGACCAGTACCTGTGCAATTTCTCGCTGTTCCAGTCCTTGCCGGACTCATGGGCGATCGGACAGCTCTTTCCCATCATGCCCCTGCACCGCCTCGATGAGGAGCCCACGCGCCGCGCGAGTTTGGTGGACATCACCTGCGACTCCGACGGCAAGATCACGAATTTCGCCTGCCACCGGAGCGCGGGCGGCACCTTGCCCGTCCACGCGCTCGAGGGCAAGCCCTACTACCTCGGCTTCTTCCTGATGGGCGCCTACCAGGCGACGATGGGCGACATCCATAATTTATTCGGCCGCGTCAATGAAGTCCACGTGTTCCAGGACGCCGCCGAGGAAAAGGGCTACTACATCGAGGAGACGATTCAGGGCCAGACCGTCCGGGACGTTCTTTCCGGCATCCAGTACTCCGACTTCGAACTCGTGCGCATGATCAAGGAAGCCGCCGACGCCCGGGTCAAATCCGGGGGCTTAAAGCCCCGCGAGGCCGCCGACCTCGTGGACCGCTACGAGGCGGTCCTGTCCGAGTACACCTACGTCGACCACCTGCCGACGGCCGACGAGAACAAGCTCCTGGCGCCGCGCGCGCGCGCCAATGGCGCCGCCAAGGCGTCCGAAATCGTCGCGCCGTAAAAAACCGCCGCAGCGCGGCAGAGGCCGGGCTACGTCGAGTAGCCGAACTCCTTGAGGGACCGTGGGTCCTTGCGCCAGTCCTTGCGCACCTTGACCCAAAGCTCGAGCGTCACTGTCCGGCCGAGAAACGCCTCGAGCATGGCCTGCGCGCGCTCGGTCAATCGGTGGAGGTCCTTGCCCGCCTTGCCGATGATGATGCCCTTCTGGCCGTCGCGCTCCACGTACAAGGTCGCGAACACGTCATCGGGTTTGCCCTGATTCTCGCGGAAGGTCTCGACAACGACGGCGACGGCGTGGGGGATCTCATCGTGGTAGAGATCGAAGACCTGCTCGCGCACGATCTCGGAGGCGAAGAAGCGCTCCCAGCGGTCGGAGAGCTGGCCTTTCTCGTAGAACGGCTCGCTCTCGGGAAGACGGGCGATGATCTCCGCTTTTAATTCCTCGACGCCCTGGCCCTTGAGCGCGGAGATGCGAAAGACCTTGTCCGCCTTGAGCGCGGCCGCGTAGGCCGCTTCGATGGCCGCGAGCTTCGTTTCGGGCACGTCGCGGTCGCACTTGTTGATGACGAGCACGACCGGGGTGCCGGGGCGCACATGAGTGTCGCCGACCTTCCGAGGATCGGCCTCGACGGCGTCCACCATGTAGACGATGAGGTCGGCGTCCTCGCGGATCGCGCGCGCGGATTCGACGCGCAGGCTTTTTTGCAGTTGGTCGGCGGGCTCATCGATGAGGCCGGGCGTGTCGAGGAAGCAGGCCTGGAATTGCTCGCCTTCGAGGATGCCGAGGATGCGATGCCGAGTCGTCTGCGGCTTGTGTGAGACGATCGACAGCTTGAACTTGAGTAGCGAGTTCAGCAACGTGGATTTGCCCACGTTGGGGCGTCCGGCGAGGGCGACGAAGCCGGCTTTGTGGGGGGTGGTCAAGACGCCTAGTCTAGCAATTCGGCCGGGGGCGGGGGCTGTCGGCTCCGCCGGCCGGCACCGCGACCGCGCGGGTCCTTCGTTTTCAAAAAAATAACGCTTTGTCTGCATGCGTAATTAACATCGCGCGCGCGATGCGAATAGCACTTATTTTTACTTCTTAATTTTTACAAAAACGCGGGAAATTGAGCGCATCTGACGGAACAAAAATGGCCGCTCGATCGTATGAAGGTGAGGGCTTTTCAGTCCTTGGAGGAGTGATGCGAAAAAACCTGCAATTGCTGACGAATGCGGAGTTGATCGGTTCTCTGAAGTCGCTGGCGGGCGATGAGCGGTGCACCATTGTCTCCGTGCTCCGGCACTTGAATGAATTCGATCGCAGGCGGCTGGCGATGGAGGAAGGCTTTCCTTCTCTTTTCGAATATTGCGCGCGGGAGTTGCGCTACGCGCAGGGTGAGGCGGCGCGTCGAATTCATGCCGCGCGGGCGGCGTCTAAATATCCGATTCTGTATCGCGCGATCGAGCGCGGGCTGCTGACGTTGACGACGGTTTCACTGATTGCTCCCCATTTGAAATGGGACAACTACCGGAGGTTGATCCGGTCGTCCATTGGCCGCAGTACGCGTGAAGTCGAGGCGTTGATCGCTTCGTTGGTTCCGCTCACGGTCGTGCCCGCTGAGCGCGTTCATTTTGTGGCAGTCGAGGCAACAGTGCCGCGCACCGAAGCCGAAGGCCTCTTCTTTCCGCCGATCGCAGTCGAGTCGCCCGCGACTTTCCCAGCGCCTTCTTCGATTCCCGCGGAGCTGCCCGCAATTCCCGCCGCGCTTCCCGTTCGGCGCGTGCATTTTTCGTTCACGGCCGATGAGGCGTTCCTGCGGGACGTCGAGCGTGCGAAAGAATTATCGCGGCACAAATGGCCAGCGGGACGATTGGAGGATGTGTTTGCTGGGGCGATCCAAGCCCTTTTGGAAAAGATCGATCCCGGTAAACGGAATCAAAAGCAACGGCGGCGGACAGTCGCATCCGATGCGAGAAGCCGACACATCCCGCAGTCCGTGAGAGACGAGGTCTGGCGCCGCGATGGAGGGCGATGCGTCTTCGTGTCTTCGGACGGCCGCGTCTGCGGCGCCCGGGCGGGACTTCAGGTTGACCACGTTGCTCCTGGGCGCTCGGGGGAGTCTCGAATGATCCCGGCAATCTTCGTCTCTTGTGCCGCGCCCACAACGCCTTCGAGGCCCGGCGTGTCTTTGGCGACGCGACCATAGACGCGGCCGTCGCTCGACGAAGCGGAGCCTTGCGCAGGGGGGTGAAAATATAAGAAAATGCGGGGGAATTGACCGGTTTATACGTCCACATACCGTTCTGCTCGGTGAAGTGTTTCTATTGCGACTTCGCCGCCTATTCCGGGCAGAACAAGCTTGCCGACCGCTACCTCGCCGCGCTCGAGGCTGAGGCGGCCCTGCATCCGGCGGCGGCGCCCGAGACCTTGTACGTGGGCGGCGGCACGCCCTCCGAGCTGACGGCCCCGCAGATCTGCGATTTGTTCGCGCGCCTGCGGCGCGCGTACCCGAATTCACGCTTCGTCGAGGCCACTTTCGAGGGGAACCCTGAAAGTCTCGATGAGGGAAAACTCGCCGTTCTCGCGCGCGAGGGCGTGACCCGGCTCTCCATCGGCCTGCAAACCGCCGATGACGCCTTGCTGCCCGCGATCGGCCGCCGCCACACCGCGGCCGAGTTCTCAGAGATATTCAAGGCCGCGCGTCGCGCCGGCATCCCGGCGCTGTCGGTGGACCTGATGTTCGGCCTGCCGGGCCAGACGCTCGACAGCTTGCGCGCGACGCTCGACTTCGTTCTGGCGCTGGCGCCGGAGCACATCTCGCTGTACGGTCTTCAAGTCGAAGACCGTACCTTGTTCGCCAAGCGCGGGGTGTTGGAAGACTCCGACCTCGGCCGAGCGATGTTCGAGCTGTCGATGAAGGCGCTGGCCCAGGCCGGTCTTGAGCAGTACGAGATTTCGAATTACGCCCGGCCCGGCCACCGCTCCGCGCACAACATCAACTACTGGAAGCGCGGCGACTACATCGGCCTCGGCTGTTCGGCGGCCTCTTATTATGGCGGGCGCCGCCAGGCCAACGAGGAGCGGATCCCGGCGTATCTCGACGCCATCGAGAGCGGGCGGCGGCCGCTCGCTGAGAACGAAGCTCCGAAAGGCCTCGAGGCGCTGGGAGAAGAGGCGTTTCTTGGGCTGCGCTTGATCCGAGGCTTCGAGCCGTCGGAGGCGCTGCGGTCCGCCTTCGCGGGTCCGTGGACCGTTTTGAAGGCGCGGGGCCTCGTCTGTGAGGACGGACCGCGCTGGCGCCTGACGAGCGAAGGCGTGTTTCTCGCCAACGACGTTTTTCGAGAGTTCGTGCCGCCGTTTGATCGTGAGGAGGCCGTCCGATGAAGACCTTCGTGCTCGACACCAATGTGATTCTTCATGATCCGATGTCCATTTTCTCCTTCGAAGGCTCGCGCGTCGTCCTTCCGCTGACCGTCATCGAGGAACTCGACACCTTCAAGCGCAGCAACGATGAGCGCGGCCGCTCGGCCCGCTTCGTGTCGCGCAAGCTCGACGAGCTGCGCAAGGGCGGCAAGTTGTCGAACTGGGTTCCGCTCGAGCACGGCGGCAAGCTCAAGGTCGAGATCCAGGTTTCCGACGGCCTGCCGAAGGCGTTCTCCGCCCATACCAAGGACAATGAAATCCTCTCCTGCGCGCTGTATCTCAAGAAGCAGGGCGAGAACATCGTCTTCATTTCGAAGGACATCAATCTTCGGATCAAAGCCGAGTCCCTGGGCCTCGAGACGCAGGACTTCGAGAAGGAAAAGGTCGACCTCGACGAGCTGTACAAGGGCTGGCGCGAGGCCGCCGTTTCCGGCGAGGAGATCGACGCCTTCTACAAGGACAAGCGTCTACCGACGTCGATCGGCGATCTCATTCCGAACGAATTCGTGATCCTGAAGGCCGAGGGCACCTCAAAGAGCGCGCTGGCCCGCTACGACCTGAAGACGAAGTCGCTCGTGCCGCTGGTGCGCGCCGAATCGGCGCCCTGGGGCATCAAGCCGCTGAACATGGAGCAGCGCTTCGCGCTTGAGTTGCTGCTCAACCCCGACATCTCGTTGGTGACCCTTGTCGGCCTTGCCGGCTCGGGCAAGACCATGCTGGCGCTGGCGGCCGCACTCCAGCAAACGCTCGAGGAGAAGCTGTACCGCCGCATCCTTGTCGCCCGCCCGGTCATCGCGGTCGGCCACGATCTTGGATTTCTGCCCGGCACGAAGGAAGAGAAGCTGACCAACTGGATGGGCGCGATTTACGACAACCTGTCCTACCTGCTCGAGAAGCCGAAGGGTGCCCTCGACACGGCGGACATGGACATCCAGATGCTGATGGAAGAGGGAGTCCTCGAGATCGAGGCGGTCACCTACCTGCGCGGCCGGACCTTGCCGGGCCTGCTGATCATCATCGACGACGCGCAGAACTTGACGCCGCACGAGATCAAGACGATCATCTCGCGCGCCGGCCAGGGCGCCAAGATCGTGCTGACCGGCGACCCTCACCAGGTGGACAACTACTACCTCGACGCGGCGTCAAACGGCCTGACCAACCTCGTCGATCGCTTCAAGGGCCAGGGTCTGTTCGGCCATGTCACCTTCACCAAGAGCGAGCGCTCCGTGCTGGCCGCGCTGGCCTCGGACCTGCTGTAATGCTCGAGAAAGCCTACGATCCCAAGCCGGTCGAGGCGGCGCGCCTCGCAGCCTGGGACGCGGCGCGGCTTTCCCATTGCGAGCCTCGAGACGGAGCCCGGCCGTACGCGATCGTCATTCCGCCGCCCAATGTGACCGGCGCGCTCCACGTTGGGCACGCGCTCAACAACACGCTTCAGGACGCCTTCATCAGACATCAGCGGCTGACAGGAGCCCAAACGTGCTGGGTGCCCGGCTGCGATCATGGCGGCATCGCCACGCAGAACGTGATGGAGAAGCAGCTCAAGGCCGAGAAGGCGGACCGCCATGCGCTTGGCCGCGACGCCTTTCTCGAGCGCATGCAGCAGTGGACGCGAGATTGCAAAAAAACAATTTTAGGCCAACTGCACCGTCTGGGATGTTCATTGGATTGGGAACGCGAGGCGTTCACAATGGATGAGCCTCGCGCCAAGGCCGTGTTTCACGCCTTCAAGACGCTCTGGGACCGAGGCTTGATCTACCGCGGCGAGCGGCTGGTGAACTGGTGCGTGCGCTGCGGGACGGCGTTGTCCGACATCGAAGCAGAAAGAGAAGAACGCAAGGGCGCTCTGTACCACATCCACTACCGCTGCGAGGACGGTTCTGAGGGCGTCGTCGTCGCCACGACCCGGCCGATCACGATGTTCGGCGATACCGCAGTGGCCGTCAATCCGAAGGACGCGCGCTGGAAGCGCATGGTCGGCAAGAAGGTGTTGATCCCGTTCATTGATCGCGCGATCCCCGTTATCGAGGACTCCTACGTCGAATTCGAGTTCGGCACCGGCGCGTTGAAGATCACGCCGGCGCACGATCAGAATGATTGGGAGCTGGGCCTGCGCCACAAGCTTCCGGCGATCAAAGCCATCGGTCCGGACGGCAAGCTGACCGAGGCGGCGGGACCTTACGCCGGCCTCTCGCGCGAGAAGGCGCAGGATCAGGTCGTCGCCGACCTCGAGGCGCGGGGCTTCCTGCGCAAGAAAGAAGATCACAAGAGCGCGGTGCAGACATGTTACCGCTGCAATTCCGTCATTGAGCCGTTGTTGTCGCTGCAGTGGTTCGTCCAACAAACGGAGTTGGCCAAGGCGCCCTTAAAGGCGTTAGACGCGGGCGAGTTCAAGATTTATCCCAAGAACTGGGAAAAACCTTACCGTGATTGGCTGGTGAATATCAAAGATTGGTGCGTGTCGAGACAGATCTGGTGGGGCCACCGCATTCCGGTCTGGTACAAGGACGGGCAGAAACCGCTCGTGAGCCGGGAGTCGCCCGGCGCGGGCTGGACCCAGGATCCCGATGTGCTCGACACCTGGTTTTCCTCGGCGCTGTGGCCTCTCGCCGTGTTCGGCTGGCCCGAGAAGACCAAGGACCTTGCCGCCTTCTACCCGACCGCAACCCTCGTCACCGGCTACGAGATCCTGTATCTTTGGGTTGCCCGCATGCAGATGATGGGGCTGGCCTTCGAGGGCAAGGTCCCGTTCGCCGACGCGGTGATCCATGGCATCGTGCGCGACAAGAGCGGAAAAAAGATGTCGAAGTCGCTGGGCAACGTGATTGACCCGCTTCTCATGATGGACAAGCACGGGACCGACGCCCTGCGCTTCGCGCTGATGGCGCAGGCGCATCCGGGCAAGGACATCGCCTTCGATGAGCAGTCCGTCGTCGGCGCGCGCAATTTCGTCAACAAGCTTTGGAACTCGACGCGCTTTGTTCTGATGAACCTCCCGCCGCCTGCGGCGGCGGTGTCTTATAGGCTTGAGAAGCTCCCGCGTGGCCGCCTGGAGCTCGCCGATCAGTGGATTTTGTCCCGCTACCAGGCGGCGCTCGCGAAGGCCCGGACCTCGCTCGACGCCTACGATCCGGCCGCGGCCGCCGAGGCCTTGTATGTCTTCCTGTGGGACGAGTTTTGTGCGTGGTACATCGAGCTCGCCAAGGCGCGCCTTCTTGGAATCGACGGGGAGGAGAAAGAGAACGCGCGAACGATCCTCGTCTCGGTGCTTGTCGGATCGCTGAAGGCTCTCCACCCCATCATGCCGTTCGTCACCGAGGAGATTTATGCCGCGGTCAAGGGATATGCGGGTGAGTCGGCGGAATTTTTACTCCAGGGCGGCTATCAGGACGCGGGTTGCGATTGGTCGAATCCGGAGGCGGAAAAAGAAATGAGCCGAGTGATGGCCGCCGTGACCTCGATTCGCTCCCTGCGCTCCCAGCTGAACGTTCCGCCGGGCCTCAAGATCAAGGCCGTCGCCGAGGGCCCGTTTGCGCCGGCCGTGATCGGCCGGCACCGCGCCTACGCGATGTCTTTGGCTCAACTCGAGAGCGTCGAGCCCGTCAACGGCGGCCGGCCGCCCCAGAGCGCGACCGCCGTCGCCGAGGGCGTGACCTTCTTCATTCCGCTTGCGGGCGTCATCGATTTCGCCAAGGAGCGCGAGCGTCTGGCCAAGGATCTCGCCAAGGCCGAGGGCGATATTGTGAAGTGCGCCGCGAAGCTCAGGAATCTGTCTGCCGCTGCGAGCGCGCCTGTGGAGACAGTCGCGCAAGCCCAGGAACAGCATGACGCGGCGCTTGCTCGACGCGACCGTCTCAAAGAGACGATCGCCGTCCTCTCGTGAGGCTCGGCGTACTCGCCGTTCTTCTTGCGGTCGCGGCTTCGGCGCAGTCGCCGTCCATCTCGACCATGACGGCGAAGGCGAAGACGAACATCGCCGGTTCGCTGCATGCGGTGATCCATAAGGATGCCGCGGACTGGGAGCCGTTGTCCTTGCGCGAGGGGGGCGTCCCCGGTTCGGCCGACAACTCGGTCTCGCTGAAGGTGCTCAAGGTCAAGGGTCGCCTGAAGGGCGACCGAGCGAAGGCCAAGGCTACGGCGCGCCTGCACACAGGGGACAAGGACTCGCGATGGCTCGTCATTTCCCTGTATCCGAAGGCGCTTGAACGCAGGCGGACTCACCTCGAAATCCGCTTTCGTGTCTTTGAAAGTTTCATCGAAGAGGCGCAGGCCGCCGCCGTTACCGTCACGGATCGCCGCCCGGAAACGCCTCGTGTACGAGATTCCTTCGATCTTCGCGAGGAAGGGACTGAATATCAGGAAGAGCAGCCCGGATCGGGGCAGTTCGTTGTCGCCGAACTGGACCCGCGTCCGGGAGCTTCTTCTGTCAACTCCGGCCGCCTTGAGACGGCGGAGTTTGCCGACAAGGAGCTGGGCTTCGTGAACCTATCCTGGTCGGTCAAGGGCGTGCGGGCCGCGGGGAAGTGACGGCGGCGTACTGAAGCATGTCGGCCTCGACTTGGTCGAGGAGGTCGTCGCCGATCTCCCAGACCTCGAGGCCCTTTAGACGCGCGGCGATCTTCTTGGCGAGCGCGTCGGGGATGAAGGGCGTCGCCTTGCCGCGCCGGTACTCATTTTCCTTCTCGCCGTAGAGGCCGAGGAATGTCTTGTCGCGAAACCACGCCTCGCGATTTGACGCGGTCGCAAGCTGCTTGAGCAGCGCGGGACTCGGGTCGCGCTGGACGAACTCAAAAAAGGTCGCGGTCGGTTTGCCGCCGGGCACCATCCACTCGCCGCTGAACACCTGGATCAGGTCGTCTTCGGCGTCCTTGAGGATCGGCGTGATGAAGTTGACGCCGCGCGCGAGGCAGAACTTGTGGAAGCCGACGAGGTCGGGCGTGCGCAGAGCGATATGTTGCCAGTGGCAGCCGCCGCCGCGGTTTTTGAGCATCGTGCGCACATGCGAGCTGCGCGTCTTGGGCTCGGTGGGCTGAACGACCGCGATGATTGCCTGGTTCGGGACCGAGGGGTTCTTCTCGATGCCGACGCGCGCGGCGAAGGTCATCGAGGCGGGCTTGTGACCGGGCCAGCTCGAGCGCTTTTCATAGATCAAATCCTCTCTCGATACGCCCAGGATGATCCGGAACAGCGCGTAGGTCGTCTTGTAAAGGTCGGGCTCGACCAGGAAGGTCATATGGTCCACGACGAAGTTATGGAACGGATGTTTTCTCATGAGGCTTCCGGGCGCGGCAGCTCGAACGCGTCGTTCGTGCGCGTGTACCAGGCGCCCTCCATGCGTCCGATCGCATGAATGTCTTGGTGCCTTATTTTGCCGTCGTTGTAGAGCGAGTCCGCGCAGTGAAAATAAACGACTTTGCCGATCACTAAGTTGCCCGCCAGGGCTCCTTCCCCGATTCGCACGATCTGCTGGAGCTCGCATTCGTAAGACACGGGGCTTTCTTTGACGCGGAACGGCCTTATTTTGACGCTGGGAAGGGGCGTCACCCCGGCCTTCTCAAATTCGTTCACGCCGTACGCATAAGGCGCTGAGGTTTGGTTCATTTTTTCGGCGTTTTGCTCGTTCACGATGCTCACCGTGAACTGCTTCGTCAATTCAATGTTGATCAACGTGTCTTTTTTCTTTCCGTTGCGGTCGTTGACCGGCGCGAAGCACACCGTCATCGGATTCGCGCAGATTCCCGTGAAGAACGAGAACGGCGCCAGATTGGGAATCCCGTCCGGCGAGACGGTGGCCACCCAGGCGATGGGACGCGGCAGGATCGTCGCGATCATCAGCAGGTAACGGTCGCGTAGCGCCAGAGTCTCCGGGTCGAGCTGCATGCTAGGCCGCCGAGACGCCCTGCGTGTCGCGGTTCCAGCTCGTCGGGTAGTCCTTGTCGGCGAGCGGCAGGGCCTGCTTGGCCACCGCGAGCGGCTCGTAGAACGTGTCGAGCATGACCGCGAGGTAATCGGAGAGCTTGCCCCGCTCGGCAAACGAGCGCTTGGCCGCCAGGCCGTGCGGTGAATGCGGCAAGGAGCCTGGGTGAAACGTGAACGAGCCGGGCTCGACGAGCCCTTTGCGCGCGCCGTAGCTGGTGTTCGCGAAGAACATCACCTCATCGCTGTCCACGTTGTAGTGCGCATACGGCGCGGGGACATCGCGCGGATGCCAGCCCTCGATCTGCCCTTTAAAGGTGCACACGGCGAAGCCGTTGTGCGGGGCCGCGCCGGATTGGAAGGTTTGCCGTGTGGGCGGCGCGGTGTGGATGCGCCGAGCCAGCGGATGGTGGTCGTCGGTGTGGAAGGTGTACGGATAGAGCGCGCCCTCCCAGCCGATCAGGTCGAACGGGTGGTGGCCCAGGAACAGCTCGGTCACGAAGCCGCCGCCGTGCTTGGTCCAGACGCGGAACAGGCCCTCTTCATCACGCGCGGGCCGGTATTCGGGGAGGCCGATCTCGGTCTCCACGACCGGGGCCGTCAGGTGCGCCTGGCCGGAGGCATTCAAGTAATGCGGCGCGAACTGGATGGGCAGGCGCGACTCGATGATCAAGAGCGCGCACTCCTCGCTCTCGAGTTCGACGCGGTAGGTCGTGCCTTTGGGAAGGCTCACATAGTGTCCCTTCCTAAACGGGAGCACGCCGTATTCGGAGGCGATGAGACCGGAGCCTTCTTGTATGAACCAGAGTTCGTGGCCGTCGCCGTTGCGGAAAAAACGATCGGCCGGGCAGGACTTCTCGAAATGGGCCGCGGACACCAACGTCGTGGGCCCATAGACGAGCGGCACGCGGCCGCTGATGTGGTCGCCGTGCGCCTTGAGCCGCCCGGTGCGGATGTGCCAGGGTTGGAGCGGCTGGGGGGGAAGAAGCCGGGGGCGCAGGTCGAGCGGCAGGCGCTGCGGCTCGCGCACCTGCTGGGTCGGGTACCTGCGGTAATGGTATTTGCGCGACCAGTCGCCGCTGAAGCCGGCGGCGCCGTGAATCTCTTCGAGTGCGAGCACGTCCGGCTCCGCGTAGAACTCGGTGTGAGGCGTCTTCGGCACGCGCCCGCGGGTGAGGATGACGCTCATGCCAGCGCTCCGGTTTTTTTATATTTGAGATGCACTTTACCGCTCGGCTGTCCCGCTTTATTCTTCAAAATCCCGAGAGGCCCCGCGTCCAGCTCGATGCGGTCGCCGGGCTTGACCCAGCGCGCCATGTCAAGCCCGCAGCCCTTGAAGTAGGTGCCGGAGCCGAGGACATCTCCGGGAAGCATTTCTTCGCCTTGGGATGCGTGAGAGAGCATGGTCGGGAAATTCCAGTAAGGTTGTGCCCCCTGGGAGCTGCTCCACTCTTTGCCGTTGACGCGCACTTTTAATTCGGGGATTTTTCCGTTGCATTCGTCGGCGGTCACGAACCATGGCCCGAGGACCGTCGCAAAATCTTTTCCCTTCGCCGGTCCCATGCGGCAGACCATCTCGTTGCGCTGGATGTCGCGGGCCGAGCAGTCGTTCATCACGATATAGCCCGCGATATGGCGCGAGGCTTCTTTGACGGAAATATTTTTTCCGGATTTTCCCACGACGGCCGCGATCTCGAACTCAAAATCAAGCTTGCGCGTGAACGCGGGCCACGGGATCACATCGCCCGGACCGAGAATCGAGCGAGGATTCCCCTTGTAGAACACGGGCTGGTCGTACCACTCAGGCGGGAGCGGTTCGTTGCGCCGCCGCGAGCCGGCTTTCGCGTGGTCCTCGAAGGCGAAGAAGTCTCGCAGGGAGCGCGGACGGGGCAGCGGAGCCTTGAGTTTGACGGCGCCTTCCTTCCATGAGACGCGCTCGCCGTGCGGGCCCGCGGGTTCGCCTCTCACCGCGTCGAGCGCGCGCCTTGCCTCGGTCAGGGACTCGGGGCCGCCGTCGAGAAGGCCGAGGAGGCAGGGGGGCACGAAGAAATTCGCGCGCGCCTCGGGGCGCGCCTTTCCTGTCCTTCGATACAGGAGCGCCGCGGCGAGGTTCAAGTCCACGATCCGGCCGCCGCGCAAAGCGCCCAGGCGCTCGATAGGACCAAGCGGCGTGGGGACATCAAAAGTGACGAGCTTCATGGGCACGATTCTAACATAGTAGGGCGGCGGCCTTCGCGGGGCTGAGCGTTGTGAAGTCGTCGGCCTTGATGCGTGCGAACGTAAACTCATCGGGGCGGTGAGAGGTCGTGATGGCGACCACCGGCATGCCCGCGCGCCGCGCGGCTTCCTCGCCGAGAAGGGAATCTTCGAACACCACGCACTTCTTCGGGGAGACCTGGAGCTTGTCGGCGAGGATCAGGAAGGTCTCCGGGTCGGGCTTGCCTCGCGTCACCATGCCGCCGTCCACGACCGCGTCGAACCAGGGCCGCAGCTGAAGGCCGTCGAGGATGAAGGCCACGTTGTCGTCCTTCGAGCCGGTGCCGAGGCCGACATGGTAGCCTCCGGCGCGCGCGCCTTTTAAAAACGGGAGCAGGCCCTTGGCGGGCGCGCGCTGGGGAAGGTAGAGCTTTCGGTACAGGGTCTCCTTCACGAGGGCGGCGTCGCGCGCCTCTTCGGGCGGGACGTCGCGCTTGAAGTAATAGCGCAGGACCTCGCGCGTGGGCATGCCCATCGTGTTGGCTCGGAAGTCGGCGAGGTCGATCTCGATGCCGTAGCCGCGGAAGAAGCTCGTCCATGCCTCCTCGTGCGCGGGCATGTTGTGGCAGACGACGCCGTCCATATCAAGGAGGAAGCCGATCCCGCGTTTCACGGGGATAGGATAGCAATCGGCTATAATGAGCGCATGGGTTTACGCGCGCTCGACGTTTCGCGGTGGGGGTTCTTCCGTTTCCACGGTCCCGACGTGAAGACGTTTCTGCAGGGTCTGGTCACCGCCGACCTGAACAAGCTCGCGCCAGGCGCGGGACTCCCCGCGTGCGTGCTCACGCCGAAGGGGCTGCTCGTTGCCGACTGCGAGTTGTATGAAGAGACGCCGGAAACCATTCTCGCTGTCACCCGCCCTGACGCGGCCGAGGGCTTTTTCGCGGCTTTCGAGAAGAAAATCATGCTGTCGGCCTCCGTTTTTAAGGCGTTGCGCCCAAAGCAGGCCTGGCTCGTCGTCGGCGAGGGCTTCGAGCGCGGCTTGCCCTGGACGCGCTTAAGCAAGCCCGCCCGGCTTCTGCTCGGCGTGGATCCGCCTGAGGGTGCGGATTTCTTCACGGACGAGGAATTCAAGGCGCTGCGCGTGAGCGCGGGCTTTCCCTGGTTCGGCGCCGACATGAACGCCGAATCTCTTCCGCTTGAGGCGCGCCAGGAAGCGGCGATCAGCCTCGACAAGGGCTGCTACATGGGCCAGGAGACGGTGTCGCGCATCGTGTTTCGCGGCCATGTGAACAAATGCCTGATGGGGGTTCGCTTCATCGGGGAAGCCCCCATCCCCGGCTCCGTCGTTGAGCGCGGCGGCAAGGAGATCGGCAAAATCACGAGCGCGGCCGGAAACGTCGGCCTTGCCCTCGTGCGCCACGAGGACGCGGTTTCAGGCGCGAAGGTTATCGCGGCCGGCCGCGAAGGCGAGCTGTTTGTCTTCAGCTCCTGGCCGAAGCCGCTCTCGAAAGCGTAGCCGAGTTGAAGGCCTGCGACTCCTTGAAGATAGAATTGTCCTCTTGTGGGTCTTTTATTTTCTGAGCAGCTTGAGCCACAGCGACGAGACGAGGAAGTCCCGGACCTTGGCGCGCGGGACCCACTTCGCCTCGGGAGGCGTGATGACGCCCGGATGAAGGGTCGCTTCTCGTAGTTCCACGGTGAGCGCGTGATGCGTGATCGCGTGGGAGGCGGCGGCAATCCGGAGGCCGGGGGAGGCCGCGATGCGGCCCGCCTCGGGCAGGCCCCAGAGATTTTTGAGGAGACGCTCTTTGTCGGAGCGCCGCCATAGGAGCACGTCTCCATTTTTTTCGATCCACAGGCAGGTCCAGCGCACGGGCACGGGCTTGCGCCGGGCCTCGGGCAGGGGGAGCGCGTCTTGAAGGCCCTTCTTGAACGCGACGCAGTGCTTGGCGACCGGGCAGGCGCCGCAGGAGGGGGAGTCGGGCGTGCACACCGTGGCGCCAAGCTCCATGAGCGCCTGATTCCAATCTCCCGGGTTCTTGGTCGGCACCAGACGCGCGGCGAGCGGCCATATTTTTTTGACGAAGCCCGGGTCCTTTGCCCGGCCCCTGAGGCCGAACAGGCGCGAGAATACGCGGATCACGTTGCCGTCGACGAGGGGAAAGGGCTTCCGGAACGCGATGGAGAGGATCGCCCCCGCGGTGTAGCGTCCGATGCCTGGAAGCTGGAGCACCGCGTCGAATTCGGAGGGAAAGACTCCTCGGTGATCGGCGACGATGGCGAGCGCTGCGCGGCGCAGGTTTCGGGCCCGCGAGTAGTAGCCGAGCCCGGCCCAATGCTTGAGGACTTCATCTTCATCGGCGCTCGCGAGCGAGACGAGCGAGGGGAAGCGCTGGAGGAAAGCTTCGTACTTCGGCGTCACGGCCGCGACCGTGGTCTGCTGGAGCATGATCTCCGAGACCCAGACGCGGTACGGGGTTGGACTCCGGCGCCAGGGCAGGTCGCGCTGAGCGCGGCCGTACCAGCGCAGCAGGGCCGCCTGCAAACGGCGCGTGGTCATTCCTGGATGATGAGATTGTTCAGGACCTGCTCGACTCCGTGCACGCCTGCGGCAAGGCGCCGGATCACGCGCCTCTGGTCGCCGTTGGGCACGAGTCCTGAAATCGTGGCCACACCCGCAGTAACGTCCACGGTCACGTATTTGAGGTCGAGGTCTCGGCGGCCGCGCAGCAGGGATTCGAGGCGCGCCTTGGTCGCCTGGTCGGAGAGGTCTTCGTCGTTGACCAACGTGCGGCAGGCGGAGGAGCCCACGGTCAACGCGGCGACGAGAGCCAGGAGGAGCCGTCTCACAGGAAAATGATAACATTTCGTCCCTTGTCCCGCCATCCGGCCCGACTCGTGCTCGCTACGCGCAACGCCCATAAAGCGGCGGAGATGGCGCGTCTTCTTGGCGTTTCAGGAGGCATGATTTCCTTGCTCGACGCTTTTCCGGCGTTTCCGGAGACGGTTGAGGACCGCGACACGCTTGAATGCAACGCCGAGAAGAAAGCGGTGTCGGCCGCGCGCGCTTGCGGGACCTGGGCGCTGGCCGATGATACGGGTGTGTTCGTTGAAGCCCTGGGTGGCGCGCCGGGGGTCCATTCCGCGCGCTGGGCCGGTCCGGACTGTGTCGACTCGGATAACCGCGCGAAGCTTATGAAGGAACTGGCCGGCGTCCCGGCCGCTCGGCGCGGCGCGTATTTTCGGACGGTGATGGCGTTGTCGGATCCCAACGGGCGCGTTGAATTCACGGACGGCCGGCTTGACGGCGCGATCGCCGAATCGCCGCGCGGCGCCGGCGGCTTCGGCTACGACCCGCTCTTTCTGTTGCCCGACGGCCGCACGCTCGCGGAGCTTGGGCCCGTGGAAAAGAACGACATCAGCCACCGCGGCCGCGCGTTGCGCGCCATTCTTCCTCGCCTCCGTTCTATTTTTTGTGTCTTTGTGTCTTTGTGGTTCGCCGTTGCCGTTTTGCCTGTCGCCGCCCGCGCGGACAAGACGGAACCCGGCCAGGAGACGGTTTGGGACCAGATCATGGCGGCGCAGGCCGTGCGCGGCATGCGCCAGGGCCATCTCTATATCGTGGAGAAGAAATTCGACCTGGCGCTTCAGGAGATGCGTCGCGCCGTCGCGGCCGATCCGAAGAATCCCGTCGGCCACATGCTGCTCGGCGTCGCGCAGTATTGGAATGGCCAGGTGGACGAGTCCATCGGCTCCTACAACACGGCGATCAGCCTCGATGCGGCGAGCGCGCAGGCGTACCTGCTGCTCGGCATCTCGTACGCGTGGAAGGGAGATGCCCCCGCCTCGGAGAGGGCGTTCCGGCGCGCGGCCGAGCTCGATCCGGGACGCGCCGACGCGCAGATGAACCTGGGCTCGATTCGCGAGACGCGCGGCGACGTGCCCGAGGCCCTCGCGTTGTTTCGCAAGGCCGTGGACCTCGACAAGAAGAATCCGTTGTATCGATTCCAGCTTGGCCAGCTGTACCGCAAGCTCGGGCGCGACGCCGACGCCGCCGAGCAGTTGCGCGAGGCCGTCAAGCTCGAGTCCGCCTATGAGGACGCGATGCTTGAACTCGGCTGCGCCGAGGAAAGGCTCAAGGAAGACAAGGCTGCGGTCGCCACGCTCAAGCGCGCGGTGTCGATCAAGCCCGGCGACTCGGTCGCGCGCATGCGCCTAGCGCGCCTGCAGCTGAAGGCCGGCGAACGCGCCAAGGCCCGCGAGACGTTGATTCACGCGTTCCATCTCACGCCGGAGAGCGGGGGACCGGGTCTGCAGTTGTCGGTCTCTTACACGGGGGGAAAACGCGCGGCCAAGCCCGGGGAGATTCCCGACAAGTCCAATGAGCCGGAGCCGAATCAGGAGACCGATCCCCTTGCCGTATTCGAACGAAACCTGCGTCGCGTGCCGCTCGATCAGGGCGCGGTGATGCGCGTGGACGCGGTCTTTCTGCCGCGGCCGCAGCTGGTTCGCGATGAGCCTGGCGAAGGGCGCAGCCTGAAGAAGGCGCTGGCTCGTATGCATGAGGGGGCTCCGGGCGGCGGGACGGCCGTCCCGCAAGCCGTGCGCCGCGACTACGCGTTGAAGCCCGGCGACGCCGGACCGCGCGATGAGCAGGTCAAACAGATCATGGAGGACCTGCGCAAGACGATGCGCGAGGCTCCCGCCGACACCGATGCGCGTCTTGGGATGAACCTGACCTTTACGCGTCCCATTGAGGCCGGGCGCGGCGACGCCGAGAATCCGGCGAAGGTCAGTTATCAGCCGCGCCAGGTCGGCAACGACATGGGCCTGTGGGTGATCGGCACCGGCTGGATGGCGCTGGTGGCCGAGGTTCTGCCTGAGTCCGGTGAGAAGCCGGATCATCCCGATGATTCCGACTGGTGGACGGCGACGGGCCTCGCGCACGCCGCCGTCGGCGAGGGCCAGCGCGCCGACAGCGCGTTTCGCCGCGCGACCGAGCTCGACCCGGCCTCGGTGCCGGCGTGGCTCGGGCGCGGCGTGTCTTCCGTCATGATCGGCGATGAGCCCGGCGCGGTCGCCGCGCTGCGCAAGACGCTCGAGATCTCGCCGAAGAACAAAGCCGCCGCCGACGGCCTCAAATGGCTGCTGCGCCCCGCCGCCTCGACGCGGGACAAGGGAGACAAGAAATGAGCCGTAAGGACGCGGGACTGATGAAATCGTTTGTCCGCCGAATTCATTTCGTCGGCATCGGCGGCGTCGGCATGAGCGGCATCGCGGAGGTACTCAACAATCTGGGCTACGAGGTCTCCGGCTCCGATGTGAAGTCCACCGAGACCACCCGACGTCTACGGACCGCGGGCGTGCGCATCTTCGAAGGCCACGCCGCCGCGCATGCGAAGGGCGCGCAGGTCGTGGTCGTGTCCTCGGCCGTCGCCGAGGGCAATCCTGAAACCGCTTTCGCGCGCAGACACGGCATCCCCGTGGTCCTGCGCGCGCAGATGCTGGCCGAGCTCGGACGCATGAAGAAGACCGTCACGATCGCAGGCTCCCACGGCAAGACCACGACGACCTCGCTTATCTCGATGGCGCTCAAGGAAGCGGGCGCGGACCCGACAATGATCATCGGCGGCCAGCTCAAGAATATCCAATCCAACGCGAAGCTCGGCGTCGGCGACTATCTCGTCGCCGAGGCCGACGAGTCGGACGGCTCGTTTCTGTTCTTGACGCCGCTCGTCGCCGTCGTCACGAACATCGACAACGACCACATGGATCACTACAAGACCATGGCCGCGCTCAAGGATGCGTTCGTCTCCCACCTGCAGCGTCTGCCGTTCTACGGGGCCGCGGTGCTGTGCGCCGACGATCCGGTCCTTGCGTCGATCCGCCCGCGCGTCAAACGGCATGTCGTGACCTTTGGTTTCGCCTCCGGAGCGGATTGGCGCGCCAAGAATGTGCGCCTGGGCAAGGACGGATCGGCGTGCGGCGTCCTGTACAAGGGAAAGAAGATCTTGAACTTGCGACTGCGGGTCGCGGGCCGCCACAACGTCTCGAACGCGCTCGCCGCGCTCGCCGCGGGACATTTTCTCGGCTTCGATCTCAAGCGCTTGGCGCGCGGCCTCGCGGATTTTCGAGGTGTGGGCCGGCGCATGGACCGCCTCGGCGCAGCGAGCGGCGTCGAATTCGTGGATGACTACGGCCACCACCCGACCGAGGTGCGGGTCACGCTCTGCGCCGTCGCGGGCCTGTGGAGGGCCAAGCGCGTCATCGTCATTTTCCAACCGCACCGCTTCAGCCGCACGAAGCTTCTCGCCAAGGAGTTCGGCGCCGCGTTTAAAGGCGCGGATCTCGTGTATGTAACCGACATCTACGCGGCGGGGGAGAAGGCTCTGGACGGCGTCACCTCGAAGCTGATCGTGGACTCGATCCGTAAGGCCGGCGTGAAGGCCGAACCTTACGTCGGCGCGGTTGAGATCGCGCGCGACCTTCGTCCCGGCGACGTCGTGCTCACACTCGGCGCCGGCGACGTGTGGAAGATCGGCGAGGACCTGCTGCGCCGCCGCCGCGGCGGAAGCGCTGCGGGCGTCTAAAAAATGGGAGCCAGGCTCGGCCAGCACTTCCTGCGCGATGAAAGCGTTCGCGACGCGGTCGTGGGGTTTGCCCATGCCCGGCCCGGAGATCTTGTGCTCGAGATCGGCCCGGGGCGCGGCGCGCTCACCGGCCGCCTGCTCGCGGCGGGCGCTGCGGTGACCGCCGTCGAGCTCGATGAGGTCATTGCGGGCAAGCTTCCGGGCATGGTCGGCGACGCCGCCGCGAACCTCCAGACGATCAACGAGGACTTCCTTCGCTTGGATCTCCGTGAGTTTGGGCCGGGACCGTGGCTCATCGTGGGCAACCTGCCCTATGCGGTCGGCACTCCGATCCTGCAGAAGCTACTGACTTGGAACGGATGGACGCGGGCCGTTCTCATGTTCCAGAAGGAAGTGGGTGAGCGGATCGTCGCTGGGCCTGGTGGCGCCGACTACGGCCTGCTGTCGCTGTCAGTGCGCGCGCGCGCCGACGCGGAGCTCGCACTCGAGGTCCCGCGCGCGGCGTTCATACCGCCGCCGAACGTGGATTCCGCGGTCGTCGTGCTCACGCGCCGAGCGGCGCCGCGTCTGCCCGCGGCTGAGGAGAAGGCGTTCTGGCGTTTGACTAAGATCGCGTTTACCCAGCGCCGCAAGATGGCGGCGGGCGTGCTCGCGAAGGCGCTCGGCCGCCCGCGCGCCGAAGTCGACGCGGCGTTTTCGGCCGCGGGTCTGGAGGTTTCGGCTCGGCCCGAGGAGATCCCTTTCGACGCTTGGCGCGCGCTTGCGCGCGCCCTCTGTTCCTGAGACATATGAAGAAAGATTGGACGCCGGCATTGGTCGCGGCGGTCGTCTTTATCGTCTTCTACGGATTCGGGCCTCCGGCGCAATTTCTTCAATGGGACGACGCCGCGAATTTGCTCAACAACGACAAATGGCGGGGGTTGTCGTGGGAACATTTGAAGTGGATGTGGAACACCCGCCATTACGGCCCGTGGCAGCCATTATCTTGGTTTTCTTGGGCCGTCGACAATCAGTTGTGGGGGCTTGATCCAGCGGCGTTTCAACGAATGAATATTCTCCTCCACGCCTTGACCGCCGGTTTGTTGGTTCTTGTGTTCCGCCGCTTGTTCCCGCGCGAGCGTCCCATCGTGTTCGGCGCCGCAGGCGCTGCATTATTTTTCGCTCTTCATCCGTTGAGAGTTGAGTCTGTCATTTGGATTACAGAACGTCGCGATGTGTTGTCCGGTTTCTTTGCCGTTCTCTCCATTTATTTATGGTTGGAAGATCGATGTCGTCTATCTGCGTTCGCCTTCCTGGGCGCCGTGCTTTCTAAGGGAACCTCGATCGCCGTTTTGCCGTTTATCTTTATTATTGATGCCGTCGTGAGGCGCCGCGATGCGCGGAAGTCCGTCGCGAGTTTGCTCCCGCACGCCGTCATCGGCCTTTTCGCGGCGTGCAAAAACCTGGGGGGGTTTCACACGGGCGATCTGCCTGGCCTGAACCTGGCGTTCGGCGATCGAGTCCTTGTCGCGTTGTCGGGAGCCTGGTTCTATCTGAGCAAGACGGTTTTGCCCTTCGGCCTGTCGCCATATTACGCGCTACCTTTGAACGGCAACGAGATACGACTGGAATCGTACCCGGGCGCCATCTCGGCT
>JAHFCE010000040.1 GCA_023249675.1 Elusimicrobiota bacterium
CCCAAGGGCGGCCTGCTTGCGACCGCGACGTGCTCGCACCACGTCTCGCGAGAGGACTTCGTGCTCATGCTTCGCAACGCGCAGGCGAAGGCCGAGCGCGCGATTCGCTTCGTCGCGCTGCGCGGTCAGGCTCTTGACCATCCGGTTCTGCTGTCGATGCCGGAGACCGAGTACCTGCATTTTGCCCTGCTGGAGATGCTCTAGAGATGGAGACTCATCTGGAGGAGGATCGCTCCTTCAAGTTCTCGCCGTCGAAGCTCGGGGTCTATCAGAATTGTCCTCGGCGCTATCAGTACCGCTACGTCGACAAGATTTCCCGTGCGCGCAAGACGCCGGAGACCGTGGTCGGGGTGGCGGTGCACTCGGCGTTCGAGGAGTTGTACGCGTTCGTGACGGGAGGCAGGACGCCGGCCCTGGACGAAGTCCAGGGCATTTATGATCGGGAATTCGCCGCGGGCTGGGATGCGACGGTCGTTGAGAAGGACGGGCGCTTCGCCAAGGACGACTGGCGCAAAGTCGGCAGTGATTGCGTCGAGTTGTATTACAACGGGCACCACCCGTTCTCCGAGGACCGCACGGTCGCGGTCGAGAAGCGGGTGGGTTTTCCAATTACGGTGGATGGGCATGAGTATCGCATCGAGGGCTTTGTGGACCGCCTGGCACTCGCCTCCGATGGCGCCTTCGAGATCGTGGATTACAAGACCGCGAAGTCTTTGCCCAATCAGGAACATGCGGATCAGGATTGGCAGCTTGCGTTGTACGAGCTCGCGGTGCGCCGCGAATGGCCCGACACGCAGGAAGTCCGTCTGAAATGGCATTACGTCCGCCACGGCAAGACCTTGATCTCGATTCGAGATGACGTCGCGCGCGCCAAGCTCCTGGCCGATGCGGGCGCGCTGATCTCCGCGATCAAGCACGACCACGTTTTTGAGCCGCGGCCGGGCCCGCTGTGCGACTGGTGCGAGTACCGCGATCTGTGTCCCGTGTTTGCGCACCCGATCAAGGTCGCGGCTCTGCCTCCGGCGGAGCGTTGCCGTGACGACGGCGTGAGGCTCGTCGAGTCTTACGTGGAGATCGAGGGGCGGCGCAAGCGTCTCAAGGACGAGCTCAAGACGGTGGAGACCGAGCGCGAGCAGGCGGAGGGGGAACTCGCTGACTGGGCCGAGGCCGCAGGCGTGGCGACGATCGCTGGCGAGAGCGCCCAGGTGACGGTGACCGTGAAGGAAGAAGTGCATCTGCCGACGAAGACCGGAGAGGCCGAGAAGCACGCGGAGCTTGAGGCCGAGGCGCGAAAGACGCCGTTATGGGCGGAAGTGGCGAGACTGGACGGGCACGCGCTTCTGGAAGGCTTGAAGGCCCGCTGTTGGACGGGGGAGTTGCTGGCCGCGGCCACGTCTCTCGTCGCGCGTTACGGCCATCACGCGCGCAAGCGCGCAGTGCGCCTTAAGCGCCGTGCCGACAGCGACGAGGCTTAAACCTCAGTCGTAAGCCGCTTTGCCGGACCCGCCGACCCCGAGCTGGACCGCGAGGCTCATCCAATCCGACTTCAGGCGGTCATGCTGCGCCTCGAGCTCATTCCAACCCTGCTCGAACTCGAGCGCCTTGACGCCTCTTGCCTTGCGGGACGAGCCCTTATGATGCCGGGCCGACTTCGCCGATGCTTTCTTCATGTCGTCCTCGTTGGCAGTATAGCCCCGGCGCCCGTTTTCGTCAACTGGAATTTGGACCAAAGGACCCATAAATAATTAGCCCTTAGGACTAAATTAAATAGGTCTTTTGGACCAGACTATGCTAGATTTCTAACCATGATAAAACTGATCGCGATGTCGGTCCTGGTCGCACTGACGCCGGCGAGCGCTTCTGCTGTCGGAGGCAAGCGCTATCTGATCGCATTTAAGGACGGCACGACGCCAGCAGGGCGCGAGGCCGCTTTGCGCGCTCTCGGCGCGACCCAGGTGGAGGATCTTGCTGAGATCGGCGCGCTTGTCATCGAGATCGCCGAGGCCAAGATGTTCTCTGCCTCTGCCTCCGCGGACAAGGCCGCCTCGATGCCGGAAGTGCTCGAGTTGCAGGAGGACGTGCAGAGGAACTGGCTGCTTGAAGCCCCCGCGTTTCGCGCCCCTTTCCCGTCGCTCGAGCAGTTTCGCGAGTCGCTTCCGGCCATCGCCGTGCTAGCGAAGCGTCCGGAATTCGCGCTTCCCCCGGGCGTGGACGCCGCCGAGGTTCCCTGGGGCATCGCGCGGGTGAACGCTCCCGCCGCATGGGCCGTCACGCAGGGCGAAGGCGTGAAGGTGGCTGTCATCGACACCGGCATCGACTGCGCGCACCCGGATCTCCGGGCGAACTGCGCGGGCGGCTACAACGCGCTCGATTCGAGTAAGCCGCCCATGGATGACAACGAGCACGGCACGCACGTCGCGGGCACGATCGCGGGCGTTCTGGACGGCAAGGGCGTGGTCGGCGTGGCTCCCAAGGCGCGCCTCTATGCGGTCAAGGTCCTCGACAAGAACGGCGGAGCCGGCCTCGCTTCCATTATTAAGGGGCTGATCTGGGCCGGCAAGAATAAGATGGACGTCGCCAACATGAGTCTCGGCGCCCCGATGGGGACGATCTTCATGCGCGCCGCCCTCGCGTACGCCTCGGCGCGGGGCGTGGTCGTCTTTGTCGCCGCGGGCAACGATGACGGCTCGGTCAATTATCCGGGAGCCTATCCCGAGGCGATCACGGTCGCGGCGCTCGCGCCAAACGAAACGATCGCCGATTTCTCCAGCCGCGGCCACCAGGTCGCCTTCATCGCGCCGGGAGTGGCCGTGAGATCCTCGGTCCCCAACGGCGGCTACGATGATTTCTCCGGGACGTCGATGGCGACGCCGCACATGACCGGGCTTGGCGCGCTCGCGGTCGCTCGCGGCGCGCATGGCGTCGACGCGGTCCGCTCGGCGCTGCGCCGCGCGGCGGTGAGGATTGCCGGCCTCTCGGCCTCCGAGCAGGGCGCGGGTGTCGTGGATGCCGGCAAGCTCGTGCGCTAGAATTCTCCATATAGGCCATTAGACCCATATTGACATAGGTCTTATGACTCATGTTCAATATGGGCCTTATGATCATAATGCGCGCAGACGGAAGATCTGCTCCGGATCCCCTCAGCGGAGCGCAGGAGGAGAGAATACAGTGAGAAAACTTCTGACCGGACTGATGATCACGGCTTTCGCGGCCGCCGCCTCGGCGTCGCCCGCGCTGAAGCCGGGCAGCAAGCGCTACATCGTGACCTTCGACGCGAAGGCCAAGCAGTCAGACCGCGACGCCGCGCTCGACGCCTTGAACCTGAAGGCCGCCAAGCACATCGCGACGAACGGCGACAGCGACCAGGAAGTCTCGGTCGCGCTCGTGGACGTTCCTGAGGGCCAAACGCTGACGACCGAGCTCGGCGAGGCGGTCTGCGCCGATCCGCAGAAGTGCGCTGTGGCTCTGCGCCGCATCCTCTCTATTGAGGAAGACCGCCGCGTCCAATGGATTGAGTCCGCGCCAATCTCCTTCCAGGCCGCGCCTCTGCCGTCCTTCTCCGGCGTGATGGCGGGGCTGAGCATGCCGAAGGCCGGCGCCTTCCGGCAGAATCCGCTGGCGTCCCAGATCACCGCCCAGCGCAAGGAAGAGACGTGGGGCATCAATCGCATCCATGCTTCCGCTGCCTGGCCTCTCACCGAGGGCCGAGGTGTGAAGGTCGCGGTCATCGACACCGGCATCGACGCGTCGCATCCGGACCTGGTCGGCAGCGTCGACGGCGGCTACTCGGCGATCACCGCGACCGAGAATCCGGCCGACTATCAGGATGACAACGGCCACGGCTCGCACGTCTCCGGCACGATCGCCGCTCACCGCGATGGCAAGGGCGTGGTCGGCGTCGCCCCGCAGGCGCGCCTGTACGCCGTGAAGGTGCTCGACGCGGACGGCTCGGGCAATCTCTCCGACGTCATCGACGGCATCGTCTGGGCCGCGAAGAATCACATGGACGTCGCCAACATGTCGCTTGGCGCCCCTGTGGACAGCGCGGCGATGCAGCGCGCTGTGCGCTTCGCCCGCGGCTCGGGCGTGGTCATCGTCGCGGCGGCTGGAAACTCCGGCGGCGCGGTCGGCTTTCCCGGCGCGTACGAGGACGTGATCGCCGTCTCGGCGTCCGACTTCAACGACAAGCTGGCTTCCTTCTCCAGCCGCGGACCGGAAGTGGACTTCATCGCCCCGGGCGTGGACGTGCTGTCCGTCAAGATGGGCGGGGGCTTCATCTCTTATTCCGGCACATCGATGGCTTCCCCTCATGTGGCCGGTCTCGCAGCGCTTGTCGTCTCGCAGGGTTATGTCGGCCGCAACGGACCGGATGGCGTGTTCGCCCAGCTCAAGAAGGCGGCGAGCGTCCTCCCGGAGCTGACCACGGAGATGCAGGGCGACGGCATGATCGACGCCGGCAAGCTCGCCCGCTAGAACGATGGTGTAAGCCTGACACCTGTGTGAGGGCGCTGTTTCTCATCAATCCGGCGGCGGGGCATGGGCGGGCGGGGGGGCGTTGGGAACGGGTCCGTTTTCTTGCTCAAGAGATCTGTCCAGACATGGAGATCGTCTGGACCAAGAAGCCGGGCCACGGACGTGAGCTCGCGCGCGCCGCCGTGGAGGCGGGCGTGGGGCTTGTCGTGGCCGTTGGCGGCGACGGCACGCTCGGCGAGGTCGTCGACGGCTATCTCGCCGCGCCCGAGGCCGCGCGCCGCGGTTCCTGCCTTGCGACGTTCCCTGTCGGCTCAGGCTGCGACTTCGCGCGGCACATGGGCGTGCCGCGCGAGCCTGCGGCCTGGGCGCGCGCTTTCGCCGCGGGCGGTCTGCGCCACATCGATGCGGCTCGCGCGAGGTTTCGCGGCCCGGACGGCGCGCCGCGCTCGCGTCACTTCCTCAACGTCGCAGCCTTGGGCCTGCCCGGCGACGTCGCGGTGACGGTCGCCAGGCGCGGCAAGTTTTTCGGCGGCGTCTTGACCTATCTGGTCGAGGGCGCGCTCGCCGTTGTCTGCGCGAAGGCCAAGCGCATGCGCCTGACGGTCGACGGCGTCGAGGAAGCGCCGGCGTTCTATCATCTGCTCGCCGTGGCGAATACGAGCACATTCGGCGGAGGGATGAAGCTGGCGCCTTCAGCCGACGCGGAGGACGGCCTGCTTGACCTGATCACGATCGCGGATAGGACGCGCGCCGAGCTTCTGGCCTTGCTGCCGCGCGCTTATTCGGGCGGCCACATCGGCCGTCCGGGCGTGGTTCTGCGCCGCGCTCGGCGCATCGAGATCCACGCCGAGGAAGCCCTGCCGCTCAATATCGATGGGGACGCGGAGGGCGCTGCGCCCGTATTGTTCGAGGTTCTGCCAAAGGCGGTCGCGTTCCGCCTGTGAGGCGTTAAGGCGCTGCGGGCGCGGCCGGGCTTTTCATGTCGTAAGGACCGTTGAAGGCGGCGAGGAAGTCCGCGCCGCCAAAGCCGGCGGCCCGCAGCGAGAAAACCGTGCCGGCGGGAATCACGGCGTAGCCGCCGGCGGTCAAGGTCATACTTTTGCCCGCGAGCTCAAGGACGAGCTTGCCTCTCAGCACGAGGATTGTCTCGTCCGCGGAGTGAGAGTGGGAGGCCAGCCCGTAGCCTTTTGGAAAACGCACCATGGTTTGCACCGCGTGCGTCTTGGCATCCTCGTAGATCAGGTGGTACTCCGCGCCGGACGGAAGGCTTCCAGAAGCTTTCCAGTCGACCTGCGAGGCGGTTTTAACCACGGGAGCCGAAACGCCCTGGGCCCAGCCCGGGAGCGCGAGGAAGACGACGGCGGCGATGGGCAGAACGCGTTTCATTGAAATGGTGGCGGGGGACAGGATCGAACTGTCGACACCCGGTTTTTCAGACCGGTGCTCTACCACTGAGCTACCCCGCCGACCGGGAGATCATACAAAATCGGAGCCGCGCCGATGGCTCATCGCGGGACTGGACAAGAGTCGTATGAGGGGGCTATCCTAGCGGCGATGTTGCCCACCTCATTTCATTTTCGCTATTCGTGGATCTCCAAGGGACGATTGGGAGGGTGTTTCGCAGCGTCGCCGTTTGTGTCTCGGTTTTTGGGGCTCATGGAACGACGGAAAACAATTCTCTTCTCAATGAGGGATCGAGCGGAGACGTCGCCTTCGCGGGATGTGCGTGTCTTATGCGAATGGTTCCAGCAACCAACGATTTCGCATATTCCCAAGCATAAAGCGGTCAAAAATTCATGGCGCTATTCTAACGGCCATGATGAACTCGCTTCCGTAATCGTTTGGGTCGAACAGATGAGCGCCCTGCTTCGTGAATCTCAAGAAGCCAAAAAAGTGGATTATGCGGAACTTCGAGAAACGTTGGAAGCGTTGACTGAAACCGACTTTCCAACGCTCCTTCTTTGGAGCAAGACTGCCCTTGCCAAGCGACTGTTCGAGGTCAAGGATGTTGGGCAGAAAACGATTAAGCTCACAGAGCGGTTTCAGATGAACGACCATGCCTTCGTTCAGGCGGTGAATGTTTCATTGGGCTATCTGTTTTCCGGAGTGGGCCGGTTAAGCCCGAGGGACGGGTGGGTGGGCATCGGTTTTGGAGGCTTCAAGGAAGGAGCTCCCGACCTTCCTCTTCATATCGGAGACATGACGGAAAGATTCAAGCTTGAACCAGATCTGGCCTGGATGAACCGGCATTGGTCGGACTTGACTCCCCTGGCTTTAGATCCCGGCCTGGACGCTTGGACCTATCTGGCGCGAAGGATTTCCCGCCAAAAGAACGCGGGCATTCAAGCGAAATACTCGAGAATTCTTGACGGCCTTCGGGCACAGGCCACAGCGGTTGAAGGGGATCCCCTGAATTTCGAGAAGGTCAAAGAGTTCCTGGGCAGCGCAGAACGCGTCCTGCGGACATCGGTGTCGGAAATAGATTGGCAAGAAAATCCACATCGATGGTGGCTCAAAAGGTTGTTTCCCACTGAGATGAGTCTATCTCCAAAAGCCGGGCTGTCTTTTCTTAAGCTCTTCGAAAATATGAATCGCAACCTGCGCCGAAAGCGGCAGACGGCGCGCAAGAGAATCCCTTACTCCATAGCTATGAAGCGCCTGCATCCTGAATCGATCCTTCTTGAAGCTCAGAATTTCGTCGATTGGATCGTGGAGCCCGCCAACGCACAGCGCTTGATCCCTGCAGGCCTTCGGTCTGGATGCGCTCTCGTGTTTTGGGGTGAACCATCGGGCTTTCGGTTTCATTATGTGGAACCCAATCCGCGGCGTCCTGCGGAACGCTTCGCCGTGAATTTCCCTGAAATTCCGGCTTACTGCACAGACTCTTCAGATCGGGCGTTTGCGCCGCTCAAGCCTCCGGCACATTTGATTGACAATCGCCTGCTCCGGCTTCGATGTCCCGAGCGGGAGAAGGCGCTTGAAACACTCGCGCCAAACGACGAATCCTCCTTCTACTCCACGTTCGTGGTCGAGGACACCGTACCGCTCTTGGAGAAGGAATTGCAGTCTTCACGTTATGAGAACATTCCTGACAATATGCCCATCCTTGTGTCGCCCCGGGACAAAATCGTTCTGACCTTCGGGGCTCTCTACCCATCCAGCAAGGTCTGGATTCTTTCTCCCGCTGACGTCCGAGAGTTCTGTCGGCGGACACACAAGGCAGAAGAATTGGCCGCGTATTATCTGCTGGAGGTCCATGAACTTCTCGGATCACCCTTGTGGCTGGATTGGATGAGTCAAGGCAAGCGCTCCAGTATGCCAACGCACTCTCTGGTGGCTTGGTTTCATATTCTCCACGTGTTCAGAAGGGCCGAAGCAGGCATTGCCTTCTTGAACCCGCAGATCGATTCTTCCAGCATTGTCCTCAGCGACAACAAGGGCGCGGCATTGACCTCGCAGATTCTCATTCGCTACCAATGAGAAATACCCTGCGGATTATTCGCGCTCACATCGAACGGTCCTCCGAGATTCAAGTATTTGAAATCCGAGACCATGACGGCAATTGTCGGGTTAAAATTCCCCTGATTGATGGTTGGGCCCAAGCCAGCATCGAGGTCAAACGCCCTCTCTCCATCGCGGAACAGGCGAGATTTTTCCGATTCCTCAAAGGCTTGGTCGTGCCTTGGCAGAAGGGGGGGCTGATCAGGAGTTGGTATTTCATCCATAAAGATCCAGGTTTGAGGCTGAGGTTTCGCGTCGGCAACAAAAGAGATCGCCTCTTAACAGAGCTTGCCCAAGCGTTTGGGACATTTCGGTTTGATTGGAGCGGCGACGTCTACTTCGATTCCTTTCTCGAACAGCGGGAGCTTTTTTCAAGCCTACGGCAGACAGAAGTCGAGAAACTTCTTTGGATCAGCTCCGAGACGCATCTTGAGAGTGTTGCCCATCGCCTGCTTGCCGATGAGGACCATTGGAGCCATTTTACCGTCGACTTTCTCGGCACCTTTTTACAGGATTCTTGGTGGGTGTGGGAAGCGCTTGGTCGAATGCAAAGACTTCGTCGGACGACGATTCTTCAAAATATAAAAAAGCCCTCGAGGCAGGTTCTCCATGACCCATCCCAGATGCTGCAGCGAGTTCAACGCCTGCGCTTGGCTCCCAAGGCATCGGTGTTCCCCATGAGCATGTCGCTTCTGTGTTGTCTGAATTATATTTTCAATCAGTGGGCGATCTCGGAAAAAACACAGAGGAATATTTTAGACAAGGCCCGTGAACTGACCCAACCCCTGTTGGCAGGCCATGATGACAGCAGGACATAGTTTCATCCAAGTCCGGGTTCTATGGAATGATCGGACTCGCTATGGGGCGACGCTGTCAGGACGAGCCCAGGATTTTATCCGCGAGACTCTCCATCAGCAGACCCACCAAACACTTTCCCGGGTGAGCCGGGGCCATCCCGGCGCGAGGCCGAAGATGTCAGAGCGGATGAGGCTCCTTCATGAAGATAGGAATTCCAAGCTTTATCAAAAAGTCATCTCCGATTCAAGCTTTTGGTATCCCGAGAAAAAAAGAGTTTGGCCCGGTTCATTAATCCTTTACTCCCATCTCACCGGAGCCGTTTTAACCATCCCCCTGGCGAAAAAAGGGTGTGAACAATTCCTGAATTTTCTCCACAATCCGGGAGGCCCCAGGCCGATCCTCTGGGCAAGGTTCTTTGAAGACACACAAGAAGCCGCTCAACGGCTGAACATCGCCCCGCTGATGCCCGCATCAGCCGCACAGAAGTTTGCTGGATCGCCGCTCTTCGTAGGACATGCTTGCCTGACATGGTCTGATGGGGCCCATCGTCTTTGGGCTGATCCCCTTTTTAGTCCGAAAAGCCTGCGTTATCCTTCCAGTTATCAGCCCTTATCCGTCCTCGATTTCCCGGAGAATGAGCACGCCGTTCTCCTGACCCATTCACATCCCGATCATTTCGACCCCGGGAGTCTCCTTCGGTTTGCTCCCAACACGATATTTTTTGTGCCGGAAGTCCTCAGAGAATCATTGCTCTCTGTCGATATGAAATTCAGATTGCGCCAATTGGGTTTCCATCGAATTAGAACCTTGCGCTGGCAGGAAAGCGCCCAGTGGGGTCTGTTTAAGATCACGGCCCTTCCCTTTTATGGTGAGCAACCCCTTGGGGGTGGCCCCAGCGTTGAACTGTCCGATTACAATCGTGGAAATACTTACTGCGTCGAATTCGCCAAGGGGGGTAAATCCCTCATTCTTGCTGACAGCGGCTCTGATCCCAGAAAGAACTGCCTCGAGAATGCTTTTGACATCCTGCGAGACACTGGCCCGATTGATTATCTCTTTGCCAACCATCGCCGATGGGATCTTGATCCATCGCAATATCTTCGGAGTTCGGTGCCGCAGTACCTATGTTATGTGCCTGATGGACAGTTGGGTCTCCGCCAGCGAATCATGATGAATCCGCAGGAATTGGTCCGCGTCGCAGAGATTTTAGGAGCCCGTTTCGTGATCCCCTATGCGATGGGGGGGGCGGCCTGGCATGAGGAAATGGGACTGGGTTTCAACCATTTGAGGCGAGACCTCAAATCGACGCCCTATGACTCGTCTCCGGAGGACTTGCGGAACATCCGATTGAAGAAATCATGGGTGCCGACGACTCTCTTGGCCGGCCAATATCTATCTCTCTCTGGCCGTCCCCAATGGCCCAAAACCATCAAGAAACCACGTCTTTCCTCCTTCAAACGAAGAGAGGCCTTGCCGCGATGTCATTACATTGCCATTGCCGGGAAAGGACTCAGCTCGAGCGTCTTGCAAGAGATATCCTCGTTACTTTTTTCAGACAAAGGTGCCTTCTTCCTGGCAACCGCCCGCTTCTGTGAGGTTTATGGATCACCGAACAAACAGGGAGTCGCCCTGTGCCAAGGCCTACAGAGTTTCTGTCAAAACAACTCTCTGCACAGCAGCCAATCCCCTGTACCCATGACGGCCCGGCCGTTTTCTGAGAACCAAGTCTGGCTTGATTTATTTAGAGCCGTTCAGCGACGTGCGCTGCGCGCTCCCGCAAATCCGCAGGAAACGCTCTCTCGGCTCCGGGGCATTCGTTTTTCCCCTCTTTTTGGCGCGCTTGCGCCAAACCTGATCGCGGCAACCTGCCGATCGCTGTTAGGATTTTCGCTGCCGCCGGTAAAACGCCAGGGGGGGAAGCGATCTCCGCGGCGCATCCCCCGGCCGCTTCTGATGAGCGCCCCGCTTGTGGCCCGGCAACTACCGCCTCAAGCACGAAGGCTTATGTCCCGCTACGGGGCAAGCGAAGTCCTGCTTTCCTTAATGCTGATCAAGGTGCTGCACAATGGCTATCTCACCATGATCGCTTTGCAGGAAAGCCAGGACCCGCTCAACGAATCAGACTGGCTCCTTTCTGCCCTTACCAAGAGCACATGAGCGTCGAGGCCCCTGTTGTCAGGTTGGAGCTGCTCAGCCCGGAGAGTGAGCGGAGTGTCTTGGCGTTGCCCGCTGTCTTGGCCTTGGTCGCTGTCTGAGGCTGAGTGCTGAACGCTGCACGACCCCCGCGCACTTTTTTTAGGTCCTTTTTGGTGAGTTTCTTTTCCTTGACGTCAAGATCCTTCGCCTTGATTCTGGCCATGCACCCTCCCGCGGATTCAATCCAACGACCGTCAGCGTAACAGGGATAGGCTTAGATTTCAAGACCTACCCTCTGTGACTCTCGTCACCGGAGATCGGAGTTGAATGGCGGCCTTGAAAGGTTTGGGGTTGTCTGTTAGACTGTTGCAACTTTAAAAAGTTGCGTTGGTATCCTTCTATTTCCAGACATTTTTATTGAGATTCATGGAAAATCCAGAACTCTTTCAGACGATTAAGAAGAATCCCACCTTTTCCATCCTGTCCGATGAAGAGGTGGAGTATCTCGCACGCGAGTGCCGGCCGTTAAGCTTCAAGATTGGGCAGGTGATCTGCAAAGAGGGGGAGCAGGACGACTCCTTGTATATCATCTTCTCCGGCCGGGTCCGTATGGCAACCGTCGGCCAAGACGGCGATGAGATGTCGATCGCCACATTGACCAAGGGCGATCACTTCGGCGAGCAGTCTCTGTTGACCCGGTCCGCCAGCGCCTACACCATACGAGCGGCTGAGGATGCCACGGTTTTTAGGCTTCAAAGAGAAGCCTTTGAGCGGCTGCTCCAAGCCAAGCCGGACCTCAAGAGCCTTTTTGAACAGTACATTGCCAACCTGTCCATCCGCAATTTCCTCAAGCGCTTCACGGTCTTTAACGCGCTTCCCGCCAACACCCTAAAAACCCTTCTCAAGCATCTGAAGACCGAGAGTTTCTCCAAGGGCGCGCTCGTCTTCCGTGAAGGCGCTACGGCGGACAAATTTTACGTGCTGTCCAAGGGCCGAGTCAAAGTGGTCAAGAAGCAGGGTGATGGGGAACAGCTGCTGAGCGTCATCAACGAGGGGGGGTCTTTCGGCGAACTGGCCCTGCTGACCAACAATCTGAGGGCCGCCACGGTCATCGCCGATGAGGACGCGGAGCTTTTCTCGCTTTCCCGGGAAGGTTTCGAGAGTGCCCTGGAGTTATCTCCGGAGCTGAAGGAAAGTATGGCTCGAATCGCCTCCCAATACAGGTCGGCACCCCCGCAGGAACTCAAAGCTCCCCCGCCCCTGCCGGCCGAGGTGCCAGCGCCTCCGGATGCGGCCCCGGTCGCCTTCACCCCGCGACCGAAGAAGGGTTTCTGGAAACGGGCTTTTCCATTCATCCGCCAGCATGACGAAACCGACTGCGGCGCGGCCTGCTTGGCGATGCTCTCGAAATTTTACGGCGTCGAGATAGGCTTAAGCCGCCTGCGGGACATGGCCAACGTCAACCGCGACGGCTCCTCGATGTTGAGCCTCTCCGAGGCGGCTCAGAAACTCGGCTATCTGACCCACGGCATCCACACGGCCGCGGAGCGGCTGTCCAAGCTCTCGTTGCCGGCTATTGCCCATTGGGAAGGCTTTCACTACATCATCGTCTATAAAGCCGAGGCGGACATTGTGCATGTCGCCGATCCGGGAATCGGCCTGAGAAAGCTTTCGCTCGCGGAGTTCAAGCAGGGGTTCACCGGAAGGCTTCTGCTCTTCACGCCCACCGGTAAAATTTTCGAGACCCGCGAGAAGAAGCACCTCATTTCCCGCTGGCTGCCGCTCTTCAAGCCTTACTGGAAGATCATCGCCGAGGTCCTCCTTTGCTCCCTGCTTTTAGACCTCTTCGGCCTAGCCTCGCCTCTCTTCACCCAGACCATCGTGGACCAAGTTCTGGTGCACCAAAGCGTGAACATGCTCAATCTCATGCTCATCGGCATGATCATCGTCAGTGTGTTTCAGATCGCGACCTCCTGGCTGCGGCAGTATCTCCTCGTTTTCATCAGTCTGCGCATCGACCAGAACCTCATCGCGCAGTTCATCGCGCACGTCTTAAGCCTTCCCCTGAAATACTTCGAGCAGCGTCGGGTGGGCGACATCATCTCGCGCATCGGCGAAAACCAGAAGATCAAGCGTATGCTGGTCCAGATCCTGCCGTCCGCCTTTCTGGACATCATGATGACGACCGTCTACCTGAGCCTGATGTTCTTCTACAACTGGCGCATGACTCTCGCGGCTTTGGTCTTTATTCCCTTTTTCATCCTGCTCACGCTCGTTGTGACTCCTATTCTTAAGCGCATCAACCAAGAACTCTTCACCAAGCAAACGGAAACCGACTCCTACGTGATCGAGACCGTGACGGGTGTCCAGACGGTCAAGTCCATGGCCGTGGAGACCTCGGTGCAATGGAAGTGGAACACCCTCTTTGTCCGCGGCCAGAACATGGATTTCAAGGAAAGCATGGTCGCTGCCGGCACCGAGTCTGTGAGTGGACTGCTCAACACGTTGAGTTCGGTGCTCCTCCTCTGGTATGGAGCCAAGCAGGTTATGTCTGGAAGCATGACCGTCGGCCAGCTCATGGCTTTCAACGCATTGGTCGGCAGTGTCTTTGGGCCCATCATGCGCTTCGTCAATCTCTGGGACGAGGTTCAAGGCACCGTTATCGCCGTCGATCGCTTAAACGACGTCTTTGACGCCGAGCCGGAGGAGGATTTTCAAAAAAAACCCCTGATCGAAGCCCCGTCTCTGCGCGGGCACCTGCGATTTGAGAACGTCTTCTTTAGCTACGATCCAACCGACAAGAAGGGTTTGCTTCAAAACATAAATCTCGAAGTCTTGCCGGGGACGATGGTCGCTTTGGTGGGCCGCAGCGGCTCGGGCAAGACGACGCTGTCCAAGCTTTTGCTGCGTTTGTATCTTCCCACGCGCGGGAAGCTTTTTGTGGACGGCTACGACATCGCGACCTTATCCCCAGCGGGCCTGCGGCGGCAGATCGGCGTCGTGCCCCAGGAAACCTTTCTCTTCAGCGGCTCGATACGCGAGAACATCGCCCTGGGCGCGCCCGAGGCCAGCCTCGACCAAGTGGTCGCGGCCTCGACTTTGGCCGGGGCGCATGACTTCATCTCGGAGATGCCCCTGGGATACCAGACCCCCGTCGGCGAGCGCGGCATGAGCCTCTCCGGCGGCCAACGCCAGAGAATCGCCATCGCCCGCGCGCTCTTAGGGGACCCGCGGATCTTGATCTTCGATGAGGCGACGGCTTCTCTTGATACTGAGTCGGAAAGGGCGATTCAGAAAAATATCGCCGAGATTCTGAGCGGCCGCACCACTTTCGTCATCGCGCATCGGCTTTCCACCGTTCAGAACGCGAACATGATCTGCGTCCTGGATCGAGGTATGATCGTTGAGTCCGGCGGCCATCACGAGCTTATGGCCCAACGGGGGCTTTATTTTTACTTGGTCAATCAACAGGTGAACATCTAATGGAAGAAGAGGGATCGCCTGCGGCAGACTTCACCGGGGATGAGCATGCCGTGGGTCGTCCCGAGGAACTCCAAGACTATGAAGCGCTGGAGGAGATGCCGAGCCTGCTCGCCCGCGGCTTGATCTATCTTGTCGCCGGCTTCGTGGTCTGCGCCTTTCTCTGGGCCGCCTTGGGAGAGGTGGATGTGGTGGTCACGGCTCCGGGGACCGTCGCCCCGTTGGGCGAGGTGGTCAAGGTCCAGACTCAGTTTGCCGGCGTCGTCTCTCAAATTTTCGTGCACGAGGGACAGGTGGTTTCGATCGGCGACCCCTTGGTTCAGCTTGACAGTCTGGAGAAGAAGAACCGGATCGTGCAGGCGCAAATGGACCGGGAGGCCTTGCTGGCCTTGCTGGAGCTTCTGCAGACCGAGTCGAGCACCTACGAAGGCCTAGTCGACAGGGGCGTGATCGCGAAACTGGAGTTCATCACCAAGAAAAAGGAATACGAGAACGCCAAGCGCAAGCTCGTGCAATTGGAGTCGGAGCTGGACTTGGCCCAAGCCAATCAGGGGAAGATGCTCTTGCGCTCTCCCGCCAATGGCAAGATCGCCTTTATGCAAGTCCACAGTCTCGAGCAAATCGTGTCGGCCTCTGATGTGGTGGCGAGCATCGTGCCCAAGAGTGCTCCGCTCATCATGGAATTGAAAGTGGCCAATAAGGACATCGCCAAGGTTAAGCTGGGCCAGGTCTGCAAACACCTGCTCGACGCCTTCCCCTACCAAGACTTCGGGATGCTCCAAGATCGGATCATCCATATTTCCCCCGACGCCCTCCTTGACGCGGCGGGCAATCGCTTCTATGTTCTCCGCGCCACCTTCGATATCCCGGAGTACCGGGTTGGCTCCAAGCGCTTGCCTATTTTTGCGGGGCTTGCCGGCACCAGCCACATCGTCACCCGACGACAGCGCATTCTCGCCATTTTTCTCGAGCCTTTCCGCAAGATGCGCCAGGGCTTGAACATCGACGCTTAAGTCTCCTGCGGCGCTGTGCTGAATGTCACAGACAAACGCCATTGACGCATCAACACATTCCTGTTATACAGTTGTGTCAAGAGAAGAGCGGGAGCGCCAATGGCTAAAATAAAGATCAAGGATTTGCCCCGAACAAAACCGCTGAGCGCAAAGGCGTTGCGAAAGGTGCGCGGAGGTGGGGGACGGCCCATGGTCTGGGGCGAGGATGGGCTCAATACAGTAATCAAATTAAGGCCGAAGAAGGGCAGAGGGACAAGTGGCGGGACGTTGGCATAAATTGAGGGGGGGAGATTATGGCGCGAATCAAGGCGAAGGATCTCGATGTTGAAAAGAAGCTGGGCAAGAAGGACTTGAAGCAGGTTCACGGCGGCTTGAGCCTGTCACCCAAGCTGATTCCGGTCCCAGAAGGCCGGGCATCCAAGCACGGCTTCGATCCCGGTCCAGTCGGCTCGAAAGGCATCGTCGATCCGATCTTCAAGATTGGGAAGGCCGGTGGCTCGAAAGGCATCGTCGATCCGATCTTCAAGATCGGCAAGTCTGGCAAGTAAAAAGTTCCGACCATTCCGGCGGCTGTTTGCGGACAGCCGCCGGATAACTTGCCAGGGGCCCTGTCCAAAATATATTAGTATTCCCGCATGCCTGCGGATATGACCACAACGAAGCTCGGTGAAAGTCCGATTCTTGCGCTCAGGGACAAGACGTGGACAGCGCAGGAGTTCTTCGACTATCTCAGGCTTCGCGACCAACGCAAGGATCTCCGGCGCTTCGCCGTTGAGAAAATCGTCGAAGCGGAAGCCCGGAGCAGGAACCTGACCGTTTCGGATGATGAGTTGGGAAAGGCGGCGGAGGATTTTCGGCTTGAGCATGACCTCTTCCAGGCCTCCGAGTTCGAGAGTTATCTCAAATCCGCCGACCTTTCCCTCGAGGACTTCGAAAAAAAGACCGAGGCCCCTCTGCTGCTCCAAAAACTGAAGGAAGCGGTGGTCTTGGAGTCCGCTGTGGAGAAGGCCTTCTACGAGAATAAGTCGGGTTACGATCGTGCGACGATCTCTCGAATTATCGTGGCTGAAGAAGGCCTCGCCCAGGAGATCGCCAGCTCCGTTCGCGAGAAAGAGGCCACTGTCGAGGAGCTCGCCAAAAGACACACCCTGGTCGCGGAAGAGCGCTTTTCAGGAGGATTCCAGGGCACTTTCACGCGCGACAATATCTATATGGACATGGAAGCCCCCATCTTCAACGCCAAGAATGGGAGCGTGGTGGGGCCGGTTCTGGTGGAGAACGAATTCCACGTCGTCTGGGTCCACGAGATCGTCCCGGCGCAACTGAGCCCGGAGATTCGCGCGCAAATCAGGGAAAGGCTTTTCGAGGAATGGCTGGAGCAAGCTTTGAAGGAATCGGGGTTTCGAGTCTTGATCTAACGCCTCTGAATGTCTTCGAGGACCGCCCCAGCCGAGTACTCGAGGCGGCTGAGGGCGAGGTGGTAGTCTGCAAGGCTATTCAAGCGGCTCAAGCGGGCACTCAAGAGCTGGCTTTGGGCGTCCGTCACGAGGATGATGGTTCCTTTTCCGCTGCGGTAGAGCTGCCAGGACAGGCTTTCGTTCTCGCGCGCCAAGATCTCTAGGTTGCGCGCGATCTTCAGCTTGCGGGCTTCGCCCGCTGCGGTCTGATAGGCCTGGCGCGCTTCGGCCGAAATCTTCTGTTCGACGCCCTTGAGATCTTCCTGGGTCTTTTCGAGAGCCATCTCTTCTCGTGTGATCGTGGCCACGTTTGAAAATCCGCCGAAAAGGTTCAGCTTAGCGCTGACGCCGACCGTCCACTCCCGCTCATGTCCCAGAAAGGCGCTCCCTGCGCTTGATTGCCGATAGAGCAGGGCGGAGGACGCGCTTGTCGTGGGCCAGAAGGCTCGCCGCGCCAGGCCCAGGCTGTTTCTCTGGCTTTCGACCTGCTCGCGTTGGTTTGAGATTTCCGAGCGGCGCTCCAGGGCAGTCCGCTGGACGCGGGACTCGTCCATGGTCCACTCCCTATCCACGAGGATGTCCTCGAGTGCCCTGGGCTGGAGGCCGGGAACCCCCAGGGCCACTTCCAGATTCGGTCCTTCCCGGGCCAACCGCGTCTCGGCCTCGACAAGATCGAGCCGGGCGTTTTCCGCGTCGATCTGGGCGCGGACGACGTCGAAACGTGGACGGATGCCGGAATCGAACAGCTCCTGGGTGACAGCGATCAAGTGCTCCCGTTGCTTGAGAGTTTCTTGCGCGATGCCCAAAGCCCGCTGTGCTTTCAGCAGCCCGATGTACGCCGTCTTGACCGCTAAAAATACCTGGGCCCGGATGACCTCCACGCTGTACTTCGCGGCGACAGAATCGTGCTTGGATTTCATATAGCCTTGATGTGCCTTCCCAAAATCAAAAAGAAGCTGCGAAACGGAGAGGCTCACCGGGACACCCAGCTCGGAGCCGGCCCGGGTCCCGCGTGAACGGTTGGCGTTAGCAGTTCGGCTTAAGGATGATTCCGCATCCAGCGAGGGCAGAAAGGAAGCCGCGGACGTTTGGACCCCCGTGCGCTTGGCGGCGGCCGCGCTGCGCGCGGCTTGGATCTCCGGATTGTTTTTATCGGCCAAGGCCAGGCATTCCTGCAAAAGAAGGGGTCCTGTCGTGGGCGCGGGTAATTGTGCAAAGCAGGGAAGCGGCAGGAATAACGAAAAAACAACAAGCATGCCGCCCATGGAGCTTAGTGTGGGGACTTCCTGGCGGGATGTCAAGGTCTCAGTCAGATCAGCGGCTCATCGTCCGGACTTGAAGCCTCGGGCCATCATGAACTCGTAAGGGATCTCGATGCCGGAGCGGGTTTTGTTCTTCGCCGCGCGGCGCAGGACGGTCTTCTTCACCCAGGCCTGGCCTTTGTCATCGAGGCTGCGCAGCATGGCGCCCGTGCGGCCCGCGCCTTCGGTCATTGTGTTCCAGTACTCCTCGGGGGAGGCGAAGCGGAAGGCTCCGGTGAGGCGCTTCGTCGAGAGTTCACGGAGGCCCGCGCACGCAAACGCGGCGTCGATCGCGCCGTCAGGACCAAAGGTATAAAGAGTTGGAGCGCCGTGAGGCGCTCTTAACTCGGGATCGCACTCGACGATCGCGTGGAGAATAAGGGAAGTGAACAGCATCTTTTCGCGGCGCCCCTGGACGAGGCAGGCGACGATTCCGCCGGGCTTGGTCACGCGCGTCATTTCCGAGAGCGCCTTATCCGGGGAGGCGAACAGCATGAGGCCGAGCTGGGAGATCACGGCGTCAAAAGAGTTGCTTTCCAACGGGAGCGCGTGCACGTCCATCTCGGCGTACTCGATCGCAGCCGAGCGCTTGGCGATGGGTGCCGCCTTGGCGCGGGCGATCATGCCCGGCGCTAAGTCCACCGCGAGCACGGAGCCGCGCTCATCGACCTTGGCCGCGGCCGCGCGGCTGGCGATGCCCGGGCCGCAGGCGACGTCGAGGACGCGCCACTTCTTGCGCAGGCCGGCGAAGTTCACGAACTCTTCGGCCGTGCGCGCGAACAGGGAGTTCGACAGCTTCTCGTAGCGCTCTGCGGCCTCATCCCAGACCGCGCGCGACTCGGCGGTGTGCGCGGCGGGATTGAACGGCCCGGTTTCGCTCACGTCGCCGTCCCGAGCAGATTGTAGGCCTGCGCCGTCAGTTCCTCGTCGCGCAGGCCACGCTCGTCCTCGTTCCAGGCGCGGCTTTTTTCGATCGACGCGGAAAAGTT
>JAHFCE010000041.1 GCA_023249675.1 Elusimicrobiota bacterium
GCGTGGAGATCGATTCGCGCCTCGATCCGTCCTCATACGGTCTCTTCGCCGCGATCCCTTCGTCCGAATTCAAGCGGGTGATCTCGAATCTGATCAATAACGCAGTGGAGGCCCTGCCAGGAAAAGGGCTGGTCACTGTCCGACTCGCTGCGAACGGCGACGACACCGAGATCCAGGTCCGCGACAACGGCAACGGCATCCCCCCGGACGTGCTCTCACGGCTGGGACAGCGAGGCGAGACGCACGGCAAGCCCGGCGGCTCCGGGCTCGGCCTCTACCATGCCAAGACGAGCATCGAGTCTTGGGGCGGACGCCTCGCGATCGACTCGGAACCAGGCAAAGGCACGACCGTGGCCATCCACCTGCCGCGTGCCCGCCCGCCGGAGTGGTTCGTCTCGAAACTTGCCATATCTCCCGGAACCTCAATCATCGTCCTCGACGACGACACGAGTATTCACCAGGTCTGGCAAGGACGCTTCGAGTCTACGCACGTCAAAGATCATGGTGTCGAGCTCCTCCACTTCTCAACGCCCACCGAACTGCGCTCCTGGACCCAGACAACCGCGCGGACGGCCAAGGACCCGCTCTATCTGATGGACTACGAACTGGTGGGTTACCGCGAAACGGGACTCAGCCTCGCCGAGGAACTCGGCATCGGCGCCCGCACCATCCTCGTGACGAGCCGCTTTGAAGAGAACGGCGTCTTGGACGATTCACTGAGGATCAAAGCAAGACTCATCCCGAAATCGTTGGCCGGCTTCGTGCCGATTTGCATCGAGACAGCAACCGCCTGGGAGCGCTTCGACGCGGTGCTAATCGACGATGATCCCTTAACGAGGATGAACTGGAAAATGGCGGCCGCGCGGTCCGGCAAGAAGTTTCAATCTTTCTCGACGTTGGCGGAGTTCCTCAAAGAAGCTCCCGCGATTGGCCGAGAGACTCCCGTCTACGTCGATGCCGAGCTCGCAGACGATGTGAACGGCGCCCGGGAGTCGGTGCGGATTCATGAATTAGGCTTCCGGGATATCTACCTGGCGACGGGGCATGAAGCGGCGAGATTCGCCGCTTACAAGCATCTGCGCGGCGTGCTCGGCAAAGAACCGCCCTGGAGCTAACGGCGCGTGCGGCTGCTGCCCAGGCCAAGTTCGGCCCGGTATTGAGCGATGGAGCGGCAGGACAGCTTCGCGCCATACATGCGGGCGATCAGCTTGCTCAATTCGTCGTCCGTGGCGGAAGGACTCTCCTGGATCAGCTCTTGAAGACGACCTCGGAGCAGGGATTTGCGGCTGGGGAAGAGCGTCTTGAGGGGGGCTTCAAGACCCCAGGGAAGCTCGATCGATTTGTTCGAGATCAGGCGGTTGAAGACGCTCGGCAACACGTCCAGCCTCTCGGACACGGCCCGCTGAGTCAGCGGCTCGCGCTGACCGGGATCGCCCGAAGCGAAGAACCGGGATTGAGCTTCGATCAGGACTTCGAGCAGGCGATAGAGAGTGGTCTTGCGCCGGTCGAAGAACTCCAGGTCGCGGAGAATCCGGCCCGCGCGCTTGGCCTCGGCGGCGGACATCTCGTCGAGCAGCTGCCGCCGCTTGTGCTCGTCGATCCGATAGCGCCCCTTCCAAATCTCGCGGTTGAAGAAGGCGAGAGCGGCGCGCCCACCCTCGACCATGACCCCGGCGACCGCGCTGTAGACCTTCGGCGGCGCGGCGTCCGAAGCCGTCCCCTCGAACTCGGCCTGGATGTAGAGGCGGTTGACCATCTCCCGGAGCTTGGCCGCCTCCTCTCGGGAAATCTTGCAAAGACGCGCGCGCTCCGCGTCGGCCATGCCCTCGTCGCGAAGGAAGCATGCCTCGAAGCGCTCCTGACCGACCTTATGAAGGAGCTTCGCCATCTCCCCCTGACCGTCCAGAACCGAGGAAAGGCCGTCGCCGGACGTCCGCAGCCCCCAGCCGCCGAAACGGCGAGCCGCGAAAGCGGCGCCGTCATAAGGTTGGACCGAGATCACCCGCGTGTCGAGCAGGCGACGGAAAACGGGATCGCCTTCGAGCTCGCGCACACGCGCCTCGAAGTCTCCCTCCGACATCTCCATCAGGCGAGCCAGCTTCATGCCCGCCTGGACGCCGGTGCGCGACGACGCCGCGGTGCGGAACTTCACTTCGCGCGTTCGCCCCGCCGCAGCGCCTCGTAGGCCGAGATCGCGTCGGCTAGGGAACGCGCCTGCCGACTCATAAGCCCGAGAAGCTCCTGTTCCTCCTTGGAAACCTCCCCGCGCAGCATGGCCGCCGCGCTTTTGAGGTTGGCGCATTTTCCATTGATGTCGTGCACGAGGCTTGCCAGGGCGTCATCATTTCCCATGATTCTTCCCCTCCCGCTCCTCGCTTCTTCGGGAGGATGCATAGAGGATGCGCGTCGATATCTTCAAGTCGGAAAGGACCTTGGTCTTGCGTCCGGCGTTCTCAGTCAGGTTACGGTGGATGATCGCGTCCACATAACGCTCCACGGCGCAATCGAGGCCCTTATCGAGCGCCAGCCGGTACTGCGCCTCCGAGACGAATTCCTCGGGCTCGGCCTCGATGCGCGCCGTCGCGAGCAATTCCGCCACCGCCTCCTCCGTGATGCGGCCAGATTGACCCGCCGTCGCGAGTTCGACGAACTTTCTCAGCTCGCGGACGTTGCCCGGCCACTCGTAACCCAAGAGTTTCCCCTTCGCCTCCTCGGCGAAGGACAGCCTCCTTCCGCCGCGGGTGAAGAACCCGATCAACGGAAAGATATCCCCCTTCCGTTTGGAGAGGGGCGTAAGCCCGATCGTCAGGCCGCGGATGCGCTGCGAAAAATCAAATCGAATCCTCCCGGACTTCACCAAAGCCGGCAGGTCCTCCAGCGTTGCGCTGATGACCCGGAAGCGGGAGGTCTCGGGCCGGTCGGAGCCGAGAGGGTAGAAGGACTTCTCCTCGATGGCCTTGAGGAGCTTGGTCTGCATATTCAGGCTCATCGAGCCGACCTCGTCTAGGAACAGCGTGCCCTCGTCCGCCGCCAGGAGTTTGCCCTTGCGGCTGTCCGCCGCACCGGTGAAGGCTCCCTTGCGATAGCCGAACAACTCCGCTTCCAGTAAATCTTCCGTGTAGGCCGCGCAGTTGATCGCCACGAACTGCCCCGGGCGCCCCGAGCGCTCATGGATGATCCGGGCCAGGTTCGTCTTTCCAGAACCGGAAGGACCGAGAATCATGATCGGCAGCTCCGAGCCCGCGTAGCGCAGCGCCGAGGAGATGCCCGCGCGCGTGGCCGTGTCCTCGGTCACGAACTGGTCGTGGAAAATGCGGTCCGCGCGAGCCTCCTGGCGCTTGCGCAGGAAGCGCTTGAGCACCGCTTGGACGTTCTCGGACTCGTTGCCCTTGGCGTAGAAGTCCTCGCAGCCCAGGGCGTAAGCGCGCTCGACGATCTTGTCGGAGTCGTGCCCGGACATCACGACCGAGTACGTCCCGGCGGCGCGGGCGGCGGAAATGAGTTCCAAGCCGGCAAAGTCGTCCTTGTCACCGAGCTTGAGATCGATAAAGCAGACCTCGCTGCGCTTGCTCTCGATCTTGCGGAGGGCCGACGGCGCGTCGTGGGCGAACTCGACGTCATGCCCCCGCAGCTGCGCCTCCATGATTTTTCGGGCGAGCGGGTCGTCTTCGATGACCAGGATCTTCAGCTTATCCATTGGACTTCCATCTTACACCAATAATTTTCATTTGAAAATCAGAAAAGTACGGATTGCCGCATTCTCCCCCGCCGCGGATTATCACGCAATGCGGCATAAAAATTGCTCGCCAAAGGGTGTCCGCACCAAAACCAAACAAAAGAAGAAAAAAATGGAAGAAAAGTCGCAGCTGGTTACGGTCGCGAGATGAAAGAGAGGAAGCGATGATCCAGACCAAGCCCGGAGCGAAAGTCCTGATGGTCAGCATGCCATTTGGTCCTCTGAACATGCCCTCGATCGGCCTCTCGCTGCTCCAGGCCTGCCTGAAAACCGCGAACATCGAGTCGCAATGCCTCTATCTGACCATCCCGTTCGCTCAAGCCATCGGCGTCGAACTCTACAACGACATTACCTCAGGAAAGCCGGACTCCGCCGACATGCTCGGCGAATGGATCTTCGCCGAGACCTTGAACCCCGGCTGTACTGACCCCGACAACTACCTCAAGAACGTCCTTCACGCCGGCGGCAAGAACTCCGCCGACACCAACGCATTCTTCGCCAAAGGACTCGGAGTCCGTGAGCAGACGGCGGCCTTTATCGAGCGCTGCGCGCAGGAGATTCCATGGGAGCGATACGCCGTGATCGGCTTCACAAGCGTATTCCAACAGAATGTCGCCTCCCTGGCGCTCGCCAGGCGTATCAAGGCCGCGCACCCCCAGGTCGCCATCGTCTTCGGCGGCGCGAACGTTGAGGGCATCATGGGCCTAGAGATGCTCCGCAACTTCCATTTCGTGGATGCGGTAGTCTCGGGCGAGGGTGAAATCGCCTTCCCTCAGCTCGTCCAGTCGCTTCTGAACGGCGAGTCCATTGAGGGAGCTCGGGGCGTCTTCACCCAGAAGAACTGCCGTCAAGTATTCCCTCCGAACGCCCGACTCACCACTCCGTCTCCGAAAACGATGGATGACCTCCCCATCGTGGACTACGACGATTACTTCGGACAGCTCCAGGCCAGCAGCCTCAACATCACGCATGATCTACGCCTTCTTTTTGAGACCTCACGCGGCTGCTGGTGGGGCCAAAAATCACACTGCACCTTCTGCGGACTCAACAGTTCCAACATGGCCTTCCGCGCCAAGTCCCAGGAGCGAGCCCTCTCCGAGCTCGAAGGCATGCTCGCCCGGTATCCCGGAATCGAAGTCTCGGTTGTGGACAATATCCTCGACATGACCTACTTCCAACGCTTCCTCCCGGCCCTGAGAGACAAAGGTGGCAAGACAGATCTGTTCTACGAGGTGAAGGCGAACCTACGCAAGGAGCAGCTCCAGCTCATGCGTGAGGCTGGCATCACCAAGATTCAGCCGGGGATCGAGAGCCTCAGTAGCGCGGTCCTCAAGCTCATGCGAAAGGGCACGACCGGCCTCCAGAACATCCAGCTCATTAAGTGGTGCAAGGAGCTGAACATCACCCCCTACTGGAACATCCTCTGGGGCTTCCCAGGTGAGAACGCGGCTGAGTACGAGAAGATGGCGCGCTGGATCCCCCTGCTGACGCACCTGCCGCCGCCGAGCAGCACGGCGCAGCTTCGACTGGACCGCTTCAGCCCCAACTTCGACCAGTCCGCGGCGCTGGGCTTCACGAACGTCCGCGCACGGTCCTCCTACGGCCATCTCTACCCGACCTTCAGTGAGGATTCGCTACACAAGGTCGCCTACTACTTCTCCTTCGACTACCAGGATGGCCGCGACCCGCGCGACTACGTCCGCCCTCTTCAGAACGCCGTCCAGGCCTGGATCAGCGACTACCGCGCAAATGAAATGCTGTCCCTCGAGACCGACAATGGTTTGCTCATCTGGGACCAACGCGGCACCGGCGAGCCCCGCCAGTGGCTGCTGAAGGGCCGGGCGCGCGAGGTCTACGAGGCCTGCGACAAGATCGAGGGGCTACGCGGCATCGCCGCGCGGCTCGAGGCCTCCGGGAACACGGAGTACGAGGCCGATATCGCCCGGCTCGCCCATGCCATGACACGCGAAAGACTACTCCTCGAGGACAGCGGATTCTACCTGGCCCTCGCCGTCCGCTTTGGAAATTACGCCCTACCAAAGAGCGTGCTGGGCCGCATCGCAGACGCGCTCGACCGCATGGGCAACAGCGAACTAGAACTCACTGAAGAAGCTCCGGGACTGTATCGTATCCGGACGGCACCCGCCGAGCCGCAATCGGCACCTATCTGCGCTACGGCGTAGGAAGCAAAAAAATAACGCAAAGGAGAACCCCATGAACCCGTCCCTTCCCAAGAACAAGACGAAACTGTACCTCAATAAGGATGAACTACTCGCCAAGCTCGCCGCAGGTCCCGCCTCCGTCAACAACGGAGACAAGCCGAACCGAAACACGGTATTCGTCGCGATCGGCATGTAACGGCGACATTAGGGGAGGCTGGTCCCTCATGGGCCAGCCTCCCCACCCTCTCCCCCAATCAACTATCTTATGCACATAATCCACCGTCTCAAATTTCGCCGTCTCGTCGCGGGCTATGCCCTTTCCACCGTTGGGGACGCGGGCGTGCGGATGCTCCTCGCCTGGATCACTTTGGAGCAGCGTGGGACTGTCGCGATGAGCGGCGTCTTCATCGGCTCCGCCGCGGCCTGCGTCTTCGGCCCCCTAGTCGGACGATGGCTCGATCGCTACCCGGTGCGCGACATCCTGAGCGCGACCTGCCTAGCACGCTTTACTCTCATGCTGACACTCGTCTTCATGGATACGCATACGATCGCACGGCACGCCGCGATCTTCGCATTCTTGAGCGCGTTCTTCGCCCTCGCCTATGGACCAGCCGTTGCCAAAACGATCCCCGCCATATTCACCCCGGAGAAAATGCACGAGGCTAACGCTTCGTGCGGCGTGTCGTTCCTCATCGCCTCGGCGGGAGGACCGGTACTGGGCGGGGCGGTCTGGGCGCATTATGGACTGCATGCAGCTTGCGCAGTCTTCGCAGCGCTATTCCTTGTCACCGCCCCGCTCGCACACTTCACCACCTTTCCACTCACGCAGTCGTACACTGCTAAGACTAGACGTTCGAGCTCCTACGCGGAAGTATTACGTTCCATCCTAGGCATGCCCGGCGTGCTCGCCCTTGCCATCCTGGGCATCGCATTGAATTTCGCCTTGGCTCCCATCAACGTGGCCCTCGCCCCCCTCATGCTTTCCTTGGGAGTGGGACCACAGGGGTTCGGATTTGCAATGGCATTGTTCGTGGTTGGCGCGGTGGTCGGCAACTTCGGGGCCGGTGGAAATCTCATGCGGATGGTGGGCCGGGAACAATCCATCCTCGCGAGCATGGGAACCATCGCACTCGGCCTCGTCGCCATTGGGTTCAGCCAATCTCCGCTCCAAGCCGCGTTCTCAATATTGCTGATCGGGGCCGCTCTCCCTTTTTTCCAGGTGCCGGTCTCCACACAACTCCAGCGCTCCGTTCCCGCCGCAAACGCGGGCCAAGTATTCGCCACTCTCAACTCTATAAGCTTGCTGGCCGCCCCGCTGGCAGCCGCAGCCACGGGATTGCTCCTAAAGAGGCTGGCACCAGCCCAATTGTTCTTCAGTGCGGCTGCATTGAGCACCATGCTCTGCGCGGGTTGGACCTTCTACCATCGGGAGAAGACAAGCGCCTCGCCCTCACTCGATGGCCAGATTGGCTAGGGCAAAAACCTGTTGTTGAACGAGCTTCCCGGGTATCTGCGCCGAGAAGTTGTTTTTTTGAAACTGCAGGTTGATTGACGACGCCTAATCTTGCGCTTCAGCCAGCCGTCCGGCCAGGCAGCGGCGTCGGCTGAGCGTGGTGTTATACCGCCCCTCCACAGCGCTGAGGCCGTAGATGCGAAGACTACGGTCATATTCTCTGTCCTTGATTGAACGAGAAGCGGGCCCGCTCATCGCGGGCCCGCCTCATTAAGTTCGAATCAGGGACGGCCTGTACCCCGGATTCTGTCCACCCTTGCGGGCTCGAGGACCATTTCTCTAAGCGGCTACCGGGCGGCCGCGACTCGCTTGCGCGAGTCCTGGCGCGAGCAGCGCCCTCCGCCCAACTGCCTTGCTCCCGACGGGGTTTACCGATGCCAGACGCCTCGCGGCGGCCGCGGTGGGCTCTTACCCCACCTTTTCACCCTTACCTCCAGCGGAGGCGGTTATTTTCTGTGGTACTGTCCGTCGACGGGGCCTCTGGGCCCCGCCTCCCCGCCTTTCGACGGGCGTCGCGCTCAACGGAGTCCGGAAGTTCCTCCCGTCCTTTCGGACCAGCGGCCCTCCGGCCGTCCCTGAAATTGTTAGACCGCCGCGGCGGCGAGAAGCTCGGGCTTGTACAGGATGCGCTGGCAGCTCTCGCAGGTGACCAAGGTCTTGAGCTTGGCGACCTCGAGGATCAGGCCCGGGGTGAGATTGATCTGGCAGGCGCCGCAGTGGCCGGCGACGACGGGCACGACGGCGTCGGGCTTGCCCCGGCCGCGGATGTGCTGATAGACCTTGATCTCAGCGGGACCGACAACGGCGGCGGCCGCGTCGCGCTCGGTTTTTGAGGTCTCGAAGCGACCCTTGGCGTGGGACAGCTCGGCCTCGAGCTTCTCGAGGTCCTTCTTGGAAAATTCCTCGGTCTTCTTGAACTCGGCGGTCGCGGCCTTCTCTTCGGCCTTGGCCTTGTCGATGTCCTCCATGAGCTGGAGGATCTCGGTCTCGATGTCGCCGGCGGCGGCCTTCTCGGCCTCGATCTCGGCCTGCATCGCTTTGTACGCCTCGTTGGACTTAAGGTCGTTGAGCTGGAGCGAATGCTTGCGCGCGGCTTCTTCCTTCGACGCGACATCGAGCTCTTTGGATTTTTTCTTCTTCTCGAACTCGAGGATCTTCGCCTTCGCGGCGTCCATGTGGCGCTTCTCGCTCTCGAGGTCGGCCTTGAGCGCCGCGATGCGCGGCGGCACCGCGTCGATCTCCTTCTGGATCAGGTCGAGATATTTATCCCGTTGCTGCAGGGCGACCAGCGCTTGAAGGGCTTCTTTGGTCAGGGCCATAGTTGAGACCGACGGAGCGGCAATGGCGGGCGGTCCGCCCATTCTGTCCCCCGGGCCTGACCAGTATAGGATATTTCGCAATTCGCAAAATGCGAAATACTATACGGGCGCGACTATCGCGACAGCTGCTTTTGCAGATTTTCTTGGATCTCGGCGGCCTTTCGGAGGGGGCTGGCCACCTCCGCTTCCGCGCTCGCAAACTGGAAAGCGGGATCGGTCCCCTCCTTCTTCTGAACAAGGAACCTTGTACTCCGCGACCAAAGACGCAATTAAATCGCCCGATTGCCCATTTTGAGAAAGAAGTTCAGGACGTTGCTCGAACTTTCGGGGAGTCTCTCCGCTTTTTAATGGAACTTTTGGGGGGCCTCAATCGTCTAGTAGGTATGGATATCACAAAAATCGGGATGTTGATTTATGTCGTGCGCGGCCAACGGGTCATGGTCGACTGGGATTTGGCCGTGCTGTATGGCGTCCCCAACAAGGCGCTCAATCAAGCCGTTAAGAGGCATTTGACCCGTTTCCCGCCGGACTTTATGCTCAAACTGACCGCCGCGGAAGCCGCGATTTTGCGGTCACAAAGTGTGACCGCAAATATCGCGCTCTCGAAACAACGCTTTTTTCCGAATGTATTCACGGAACAGGGCGTCGCGATGCTCTCAGGCGTACTCAGTAGCGAGCGCGCGGTGCGGGTAAACATCGAGATCATGAGAGCCTTTGTGAATATGCGCCGCGTACTTGGGACAAACAAGAAGCTCGCCCAGCGCGTGGAGAAAGCCGAGATGAAGCTGGGTGAGCACGAGGGGCAGATTGGAAACTTGTTCGAGGAGATCGAGGCGCTGTCCAATCCCTCGACCGGACCGAAGCGCAACATCGGTTTCTCGGGAAATAAGGAGTGAAATCATGATCAAGAAGAAAATCGTCTGGCAAGCCGATGCCTTTGCGCTGATTTCGCCATCCGGCTCCGGAGAAGCCGTGCGCGCTCCCGTGGGGTTCGTTTTTGATCCACACGAGCCCTTCATCCTCGCATCCAGGGTCTTTCCGGCCGGGTACAGCGATTCGGCGTGCCTGTTGGCCGCGGTCGAGGAGGCCATATTCACGTATGGGGTGACCCCGGTCGAAGTGCACGTTCGATGGGGGAAAGAAAAGGCCCTGGAATCGTTGGCGGCTGAGGCGGGCTTTACGCTCGTGCTCTGCGATGAACTTCGGGAACTCGCGGCCGTGAAGCATGATTTGGCCGAGCACATGCGCAACGCGTTAAGTTTGGCAAAATGAAGGCAAGCGCGTTCGGCCATCGGATGTTTGAACCCGAGCCTGCGAAGCTCCTCTTCCAGCGCGTGGTACTTGATACGGCTGGCCATTGCCACAACGCAGTCCACGTCATCGGTGGCTCGCCCTTCGGGCGTTGAAGACACGACGTAGAGCTCTATGGTCGCGCCGCCCACGAAAACGACCCGCTCCTTGAGGCCTTTGAGCCCCTTGGCGACGATCGCCAGCATGTCGAGATTCGCCGACCGCCTAAGATTCATGCAGCCTGCGCTTGAGCTCATCGGCGGCGATCTGCCTTTCCCGAGCCCGCCCGATGCGCAGGGCATCGACCAAGGCCAGAAGTTCATGGAGCTTGGGGTCTTTCCTCGCCGCCTCCGGTGCCGACTCATACAGGGGCGAAATGCCTTGGCCCCGAACCTCGCCGTCGTCGTGCGGCCAAACGTATTGGTCGTGGGGGCTGGAGACGATCTTTTTTGAAATGGGAAGCGCGGAATGAGCCGTGGGCACGCCGCGACAAACCGCTCCCGGCTTGGCGGGATAAACGTACTTCAGCCCATGCAGTAGGAATTCTTCCAAGGCTGATTTGTTGAGCCTTTTTTTAGAGCGATCCAAAAAGCCGGAATACTCCGCGCGCATCAAAACGGCGCTGATTTCATACTGCGACAGGCCAAGCTCCTGAGCCAGATCCACCTGCCGCCATTCCCGCCCCTGCGACGCGAGCAATTTGAGCAGGACAAGGATATCCTGGGGTCTGAGACCGTATGCTATATGCAATACAAAAACACGGCGCAGCTATCGCGCCAGATGCTTTTGCAGATTTTCTTGGATCTCGGCGGCCCTTCGGAGGGGGCTGACGACTTCCGCGGACGCGTCGGCAAATCGGAAAGACGGATCGGTCCCGTCTTTCTGCTGGACGAGGACCTTGTACTCCGGACTGCCGTACAGGAAAGATTCCGCATTGCGGCGCTGCTTGTCGAGCGCCGGCAAAGTCGCCACCGCCGCCAGTATCTGCGGCTTCACCGGCTCCGCCATGTCTCCTTGCACGCCGAAGTGGAGAGTCCGCAAGCCCGCAGTTCTGCCCGCCTCCGCGAGAGCCGTGAAGTTCACGTCGGTCGTCATATCGATGAAAGTGGGCGCCGCGTACGGGTCGTAGCCTCCCTTCAACGCTTTGCTGTAGGTGCGAAGACGTTGTGAAGCGAACTCGTGCATGATCTTTAAGAGGTTATTGCCGTAGTCGAGCGTGACGACATAGCCCGCCTTCAGCGCGCGGCCGGACTCCTCGATGTAGCGGTCGGCATCGACGTTGATGTAGCCAAGCCACGGCTTAGCACTCGTCGCCAGACCCGCCGCGTAGTCGGCGATGTTGCGTCCCAGGTGCGCGGCCAAAGCGGGGATGCGGACAGCGGGCACGTAGACTTCGTGAAACTGCAATTGACGAGCCATGTCGGCGTAGGCCTCGGGACTGAGTCCCGACAGAAAGTTCAACAATGTTTCGAAGGCGCCGCGGTCGAGGAAGAGGCTGCCTTCGTGGTCGGCAAGGCCGTCGAAACCGAACCTCCGGGACACCTCCTGGCCGATGGCCTGCAGCTGATCGTGAATCTCGGCGCCGCCCGGAGACTGACGCAGCGACTGCAATAACTCGGGGGGTAGCCGCGGAACGACGAAGGCGGCTTCCGCGCTGCCGTCCGTCCCGAGGATCACCTTGTGAACTCCGAAGGCGTCCGGAAGCTCGTTCGAGAGGACCAGACCCTTCATCGCACCCTCCGGCAGCGACATCAGCGGCGCGCGCGCATCCGCGGGGACGGACCGGAACACTTCTCCAAAACCGGCGTTCTTTTGAGTCTGCCGCTCGCGCAGCGCGGGCGAGCGCTCGTGTATCGTGTAGCGCAGCCGTTGCGTGAAGGCGGCCCACCGCTCATCCTGCACCGAGCGCTTCTGGGCGTGGTCCAGGAAGTCGTGAGCCAAGGTCCCCTCCCCGCCGCCGAACTCGGCCACATCGAACGTCTCTTCCGGCCCGAGGGTGCCGGCCTTGATCATGCCCTGCCACATCCGGAAGGCCTGCTCCACGGCCGCGTTGCCGAAATGCGGGGAGGCGAGGATCGGGTAGGTGTTGAAGTCCGAGTCCTCTCCGATCGAGACGCGCCCGCTCGTATAATAGCCCCAACGCGGATGGTGGAGCATGGCATCCATGTAGTCCCGAAATGTGTAGAACGAGCTCACCACCTCGGCATGCGCATTGGGGTCAACCCGCAACTCGTGGTGGGTGAGGTCGTTGGCCAGGCTCCGCGGCGCGGCGACCTGAGCCGGCGCGATCAAAGGAGGAAGGGGCAACGCCAAGAGCGGGGCCTGCACGCCACCCAGCTCTGATCCAACCCCAAGCATCGGCGATCCGACCGCAGGCACCAGCCCCGCCGCAACAACCGCCGGCGCCCGCCCCTGTGCGCCGAAGGCGCAGGTGCCTTTCAGGAACAGCGCCGCAATCGTGAAGAAAAGCCGCAATGTCATCTTAGGCTCAGGATACCTGGATGGGCGGGCGCTGCCAGGGCCACTGGACCCATCTCCCGCTCCCAGTGGGCCTAGGCCACGCATCGTCTCTCCTGTGTTTAATAACGCGCGAGAGATGATAGAAGGCCCTCGGCCAGGAATCTATCGGCGCGCCATGGTATATTATCCACGGCATTCAATAGTTTTTCAATAAAACCGCCTGGGGCTTCCGATGAGAAAATGGTGTTTCCCGGCCGCGATCGCTCTTCTCGCGGGCTGCGCGCAGAATAAGGTCGTTCAAGCCGACAACCCCTTCGCGAACGACCGCCAGGGCTCGCTGAGCCGCAAGATGTCCCTCGCGCTCGTGCTTCCCACCCTCGAGGTCGTCAAGAACGGAAAGCCCCTGGAAGTCCCGGCGCTCACCTTGAAGAACCAGGAGGATCCCGAGACGTTGTACCGCGAGGTGTTGGGGGCGTTCTACCCGAACTTCAAGCGCGTGACCTTGGTCAAGAGCCTCGATGATCCGCGCGTCGCCGACGCCGACGTCGTCGTGACGCTGGGCATGCATCTCACGGCTCACCCGCCGAAGCTGGTCCTGACGAGCTCGTTCTACAATCCCGACCACGGCCTCGCGGCCTCGGTCAGGACCGAAGCCGCCTCCCCGCCCTCGATCTTCCCGGCGCGCCCGGAAAAATCGTTCGCGGCCCTCCTCGTCCAGATCCCGGACCTGCTCGACAAGCAGATCCGGGAGTCGGCCGACCTGAAGCAGTACGCGAAGAGCATCGAGGCCAAGCTGAACGGCCAGGTGCAGATCGTCCGGCAAAAAGCCAAGGTCGTCGATTCCGACGTGGACCGGCCAGGCTACGCCTTCGAGGAGAAGGCGGGCAACTACGCGGTCGTCATCGGCGTCGAGAACTATCAGGGCCTCCCCCCCGCCACGTTCGCGGGACGCGACGCGCACGCCGTACGCGCGCACCTGCGCGCGCTGGGCTATCCCAGCCAGAACATCGTCATGCTCACCGACTCGCAGGCCACGAGCAACGCGATCCGGTCGTACGTGGAGTCCTGGCTGCCGCGCAACGTGAAGCAGGATTCCAAGGTGCTCTTTTACTTCTCGGGCCACGGCGCGCCCGACTCCGACAGCAAGCAGGCGTACCTCGTGCCCTGGGACGCGGACTCCCAGTTCCTAGCCGACACGGGCTATCCGGTCAAGCGGCTCTACCAGAAGCTCAACGCCCTCAAGGCCAAGCAGGTGATCGTCGCCATGGACTCCTGCTTCTCGGGCGCGGGAGGCCACTCCGTGCTGGCCAAGGGCGCACGCCCATTGATGTCCCGCGTCGACGCCGGGAACAGCTCCGACATGGGCAAGATCGTCGTACTCGCCGCCGCGGGCGCAGAAGAGATCACGGGCGAGGAAGAGAACCAGGGGCACGGGCTCTTCACCTACTACTTTCTCAAGGGCCTCAATGAGAGCGGCGGCAAAAACTCCGTGGGCCAGATCTACGGCTATCTGAAGCCCAAGGTCGAGGAGGCCGCGCGGCAGTCCAACCGCGGTCAGACGCCTCAGCTGCTAGGCGCGAGCGACCAAGGCAGCAAGGAAGGCATGCGATGACTGCCGTCAACATGAAGAAGGCCGTCGCTCTGTCGTGCTGCGTCCTGATCTCGGGCTGCGCGGGCGCGCCTCCCCTCAAGCGCTTCGCGGGCGACCGGCAGGAGTCGCCGATCCACGAGCTGTCCGTCGCGGTCGTCACTCCGCGGTTCCTAACTCTGTCCTTCAACGACAAGCCCCTCAAGGAGATGGTCAAGACCCAGAACGGCATGGCCAATGCCGGACCGTCGGCGATGTCCGGACTCCGGTTGTTCATGCAGAGCGTGTACGATCCGGAGAAGCTCTATCGCAGCATGACGGGCGTCTACTATCAGAACTTCAAGAGCGTGACGCTCATCGAGAGCGTGAACGATCCCCGCATCGCCCAGGCGGACATGATCGCCATCCCCGATGTCTCGTTCTTGGTGTATCCCCCAAACATCGGGATGGTCATCATGGCCTGCGAATTCACGCTCTTCCTGGCCTGCCTGCTGCCGTGGACGACGAAGACGGTCACCTTGGTCTCGACCGCGTTCTACACCCCCGACCACAGCCTGATCGCGACGATCAAGTCGGCCCCGATCAAGGCCAACCGGCACAAGATGCCGTTGGCGGACTCCAAGCTCGACGAGTATATTTTCCCGAACGCGATCGTCGGCGTCGCGAACTCGCTCGATCGCGTGTTTCAGGAGTCGCCCGAGCTGAAGCAGTACGCGAACGGGCTAAAATCCAAGACCGGCGTCCAGGCGCAGGCCGCTCCCGCCGAGAACCGCGCGGCCAAGCTCATAGAATCCACCGTCGACAACGCGGGCTACCACTTCGACGAGAATCCTCTGAACTACGCGGTCGTGGTCGGAATTGAAAGCTACGCGAACCTCCCGACCGCCGCATTTGCCAAGCGCGACGCCGAGGCGATGCGCGCGCATCTGCGCGCGCTTGGCTATCCGGGCCAGAACATCGCCCTACTGACCGACTCGCAGGCAACGGGCAGCAAGCTCAAGTCCTATATCGAGTCCTGGCTGCCGCGCAACGTCAAACCGGACTCGAAAGTGTTCGTCTACTTCGCGGGGCACGGGGCGCCGGACACGGAGAGCAAGCAGGCCTATCTTCTCCTCTGGGACGGCAACGCCCAGTATATCTCCGACACGGGCTACCCGCTCAAGCGGCTCTACGAAAAGCTCAACGAGCTCAACGTCAAGGAGGTCGTCCTCGCGATGGATTCCTCCTTCTCGGGCGCCGGAGGGCGCTCGGTGCTCGCCAAAGGCGCGCGGCCGCTGATGGGCAAGATGGACGCGGGCGGATCGGCCGACCTGGGGAAGGTGACGGTCCTGACGGCGACGGCCGGCGACGAGATCACGGGCGACGCCAAGAGCGAGGGGCATGGGCTGTTCACGTACTACCTGCTCAAGAGCCTCAATGAACGCTCCGGCGCCGGCACGGTGAGCGAGGCATATGCTCGCTTCAGCCCGCTGGTCCAGGACGCGGCGCGCAAGAGCAACCAGAGCCAGACTCCACAGCTCTTGGGCGCGAACGCGTCGCAAGCCACGCTGCGCTAGGAGCAAAGGAAAACCACTCGCCTCCTGCCGTCCCCGGTCGGGGTCGTCATATAAATCGAAGGAGGCGAGTGGTGGGCAGTACAGGATTTGAACCTGTGACCCTTGTCGTGTGAGGACGAACCGAGGGGTCTACGGTTCTCCCTCGGAAACGTCTATTTTCGCCTGTTTCTCGTCGAGAAATCGCTTTGCATGGGATTGCATAGGCTTACATCCGTTGACACCCGTTTTCATCCCAAAATGGCAGAAATATGGCAGAAATTCTATTGGGGGCGAAGCACGAGAAAACACGAACCCGCGACTATCCTCGTGCTCCCGTCCTTGTCGGCCGTGGGCGGCAATTACGAAGTAGGATAAATTAGCCCCTTTCTCACCGGACTCGCCCCACACCCGCCTATTGTAGCCCCGCCCCGGAATTAATCAAGAGATGATTTGTGCCGCCCAGGAGTTCCTTCCGCCGTCTTTTCATACAGCCGCCGTCAAAATCGCTTCGGCCGGGCATAGCCCGTCCGGCCCGCTCTCGCGGGCCTCTACGCCGGCCACTCGCTCGGAAAGTCCTGCCTCCCATCCCTGTCGCCGCGCGGGTCCACCTGGCTGTTCTCATCCCCCCGCCGCACTTCACGCACCTCACAGGATCCACCTCGAAGATCTTCCTTAAACACGCCGCCCACGCACGCTTCGCTGCACTCGCCGCGTACTTCCCGCACCGCCTTCCCTGTGATCGTCACCGAGTACCCGCTCTCCAGTTCCCTCAGCGCTGCTCCCCCTCGCGTCGCCTCCGTCACCGCACACCTCAGCGGAGACCTCGGACCCAATGCCCCGTAATACCGCACCACGTGTTTCCTCGGCGGCGGCACCAGCGCCGCCATTCGCCCCACGAACTCGGCCGCCGGCCATTCATGGTATGATGGCCCGCCGTTGGTCTTGCTCACTTGATACCGGACGAGGCCCTCTTACGCGATGATCCGCCTCGACATGTCCGAGTACATGGAAGAGCACACGGCCCAGCGCCTGACCGGCTCGCCTCCCGGCTACGTCGGCTACGGCGAAGGCGGCCAGCTCACCGAGGCCGTGCGCAAGAAGCCCTACTCCGTCCTCCTCTTCGACGAGATCGAAAAGGCCCATCCCAAGGTCTTCGACGTGCTCCTGCAGATCTTGGACGATGGCCGCCTCACCGACGGCCAGGGCCGCACCGTGGATTTCAAGAACACCGTCATCATCCTGACCTCCAACGGCGGCATGGGGGGCGTGGACGGCGAGAAGTACGCGAAGCTGCTCGCCAAGGCGGAGAACCACAACAAGATCGCGGAGATCAACAAGCTGTGGGACGAGGAGATCGACCTGATGGTCGGCGCGGCCCTCAAGGAGCGTTTCCGCCCGGAATTCCTCAATCGCCTCGATGAGGACCCGCTGTCGAAGAACAAGTGGATCCGCGTCAACCGCCTGCGGCCCGAGGACATCGCCAAGATCGCGAGCATCCAGCTCAAGGAGTTCGCTCAGCTCCTGGCCGACCGCCATGATACCGACATCCAGTTCGACCAATCGGTCGTGGACTTCCTCGCGGTTGAGGGCTACTCTCCCCTATATGGCGCTCGTCCGATGACGTCGGCCATCGAGAAGCACATCATCGACCCGCTCGCGCAGTGGATCCTCAAAGAAGCCGAGGCGGGCAAGAAGGACGTGCGCGGCGCCCTGATTAAGGTCGTTTACGCAGACGGCAAGATCGCCTTTACGGCCACTCCGAAGCCGGAGAAGAACACGGCGCGCGCGACGATTCAGGGCGCCTCCGAGGCCGTCGCGGCCGAGGTTTTCTCCTTGATCGAGCGCCTCTCGGGCGACGGCTCGGGGGAGGAGCCGTCCGAGAATCTCTTCGACAAGCTCATGCGCAAGGCGAGATCGGCGGCGGGAAAATCGCCGGCGGCGAGCGCCGACGGCGCGGCCGCGTCTCGAACGAGGGCCTTTTTCGCGCCGGGAACGGGGCTCACGGTGAACGCCGCGGCGGTCAATGCCGAGAACAATAACGCGAAGAAGAAGGACGCGGCGGCGCGCGGCTTCGCCGCGGCGTTCCTCGCTTCGGTGAAGACGGCGGACTGGCCGGCGGGGGTTCTCGAGGCCCTCGACACCCCGACCTCGGGTCAGGGCGAGGGCTATCTCAAACTCATCATCAAGCTCGCCAAGGAGCAGGCGACGAAGGCCGGCGCGGCAGGACCGGTGACGTTCGCCGCGGACGTGGACAAGAACTCGATCCGCGTCTCCGTCGGCGGCGCTTACGCGCTGGCCGAGGACGATCAACGGGCCCTCGAGATGCACTTCAGCGGCGCGCCGGCGGCCTCCTACCTCGAGGCCCAGCGCAAGGCCGACAACTTGAACCTGAGCGCGCGCCTATTGTGGGACTACAGCCTGCTCGACGTGTACCGCCGCCTCGCGGCGATTCCGGGCGCGCGCATGGGCTTCAAGACCGGGCCCGAAGGCACCCGGATTTGGCTTGAGATCAAACGTGAAGCGCCGGCGCCCACGGAGGCGCCTCAGGCCGTCGCGGCGGCATCCGGCCATAAGCTCGCCGCGACGCCGCACCAGTTGCGGGAGATGGCGAAAACCCGCGAGCTGATGATGCGGGTCATCGACCAGTCGCGGCTTGCGGAGCATGAGCGCGACGGCCACGCGGTCCGGATCGCCGCGGCCGAGGGCTACGCGATGCTCGCCTCGCCCGCGGACGCGGCGGCCGCCCGCGAGTGGATCAACGCGAAGAAGTGGGGGGAGGCCGTCAGGGATATGAAGTGGTATGGCGAGGGCGACCGTGCGGTTCCCGATGTCCACGTCGACACGGATTGGCCTCTGGCGATGACGGCGGCCCTCATCCTCGAGCGCTTCGGCGGCGCCGAAGATGTTGAAATGCTGGAGAACGTAGCCCGCCGTGTGACCGGGACCACGGACTATGAGGTCCCGATCCACAACGCGCTTGTCTCAGCGCTCTCGGCGATCTACGCGCGCTTGGGTCTCGCCGCGACGCGTCAGGCGCTGATCCGCGCGGCTCAATTCAAGATCGGCCGTTCGACCGACATCGCCGACGCCGCCAAGCGCGCGCTCGGCACGGTCGGCATGCCCGCCGACATCGACAGCGCCAAGCTCGATGCCGACGGCTATCTGGCGATGATGAGGCGCATCGGCCGCGAGGACGAGCTGCGCCAAATATTCCGGGACACGACGCTTTGGGGCAAGAACAGCGACGAGTTCGT
>JAHFCE010000015.1:0-51091 GCA_023249675.1 Elusimicrobiota bacterium
CTCGGCGATGCCGCCGCGCGCGCCGCCGGCGCGCCGGGCCTGACTGTGTCCCGCGCGCGGGGCGCGTTTTTACTCGCCCGCCGCGCGGCCGCCGCGCATGAGGCGCTGACCGGCGAGGCCGGGGCCGTCTCGCGTGTCGATTCACTCTCCGCCGAGTTCGAGGCCGGAATCAAGCGCGCCATGCTGTCCCCCGCCGACCGGCTCACCTCCGGGCTTGAGACGAGCGTCTCGGGTGACGGCGGCCTGCGCCACTGGGCGTCGCGCTATGCGGCTGACGCCCGCGAGCGGGGCGCAACGGCATTCGGGACAGTCCGCGGCCCGAGCCCCATTGTGGTGCTTGGCGGCGGCCCAGCCGAACGCGCGGCGGCGACGCTTGCGGCGGCCTCGAAGGGAATGTCGTACACCGTTTTTGGCGACGCGCTGTGGGCGTCGGGCTTCGGCGTTTACGGCGCTGTGACGCTCTCGGCCGACTTGCGCTCGACGGAGAACGGCGGCTCGATCGCGCTTGAGATGGAGCGCGGCGATGAGACGCTCGCGTCCTCTCTCGATCAGCTCGGCTTCTCGGTGACGCGCTCGGGCGGCGGCCTGCGCGCGACGCTCGACGTACAGACGATGTCCGCCGACGCGCGGGAAATGACGGAACTTGCCGCGAACGCGCAAGCTCTGGTCTTGGGCGCGCCGTTTAAGTCCGCGGCGACATCAGCGGGACTCGAACGCCTGCTCGCGGATATGAGGCATAGGCCGCAGGCCGCGGCTCGAATCGCGGTCTCGCTTGACGGTTCCTCGCGCTTGCTGCGCGCGAAGACCGTGGGCTGGGTCGGCGACGACGAAGTCGTCGAGATCCGCTCCCCGGGCGCGCGCGTGATCGCCCTGCGCGATTCCGCGACCGGCCTGGCGAAGTTTGCCCGCCTCGAACCCCTGCGCGCGCGATGAGCCGGCCGGCTTTACTGTTCCTCTTGCTCCTCCCGGCTTTGTCTGCGCGCGCCGAGCCGATATCCGGCTCTTTTCGGGGGCTGACGTTGAGCCTCGGGGCCGGGCGCTCCGTGTGCGCGAGGGTCACATTCGACCGGCGCGTCGCCGAGGCGGGCGGGCGCGTGTTCGTTCTCGACGCGGCTCAAGAGAGCGACGAGCAGGCGATGCGCCTGTCCGAGGCCGTCATCGCGCGGCGAGGAGGACTCTCGAGTCGTGCGGGGAGCACGGCTCGCCGTCACGGCGTGCCCGCCGTGGCTCTTGGCCAGGGGCGTTGGGACGGGCGCGGGCCGGCGCTGTATCTTGAGGAGCCGCTCTACGGCGCTGCGCAAATCGCCTCGGGCTTCTCGTATCGTTCCGTGGTCGGTTTCAAAGAACGGGCGTTGCGCGAGGGCGACGCGGTGATCGTCGACGCGGCGAACGGGCGGGTGATCCTTGTGCTTCCGGAGGAAGCGGAGGCGCGCTTAGCCGCCGCCGAGGCCGCGCGCGCCTACGATGGCCTGCGCGACGCGCAGGCGCTTGAGCAATGGCTCGCGCAGACGCAGGACGCGCGCCGGGGCGCGGCCCTGCTCGAGGAGTTGATCCCCCGCGCGGTCGTGGGTTCGATGTCCGCCGACGACCTGTCTCGCGTGCGCCGGGCGGCGGAGCTCTCGGTTCCGGCCTCCGCGCGCGCGGAGATGCGCCGCGCGGAGGCGCGGGCCTTTGCGCTTGCCGCGCGCGAGGCCAAGCGCCGCGCCGAGGATCGCGCGGAAGACGCCGCCGAGGCCCGCGGCGAGAAACCGGCCGATTTCGCCGCGGCCGCCGCAGCCGGGGGCGCCGACCGCCCGGAAGGCGTCGAGCTGCCGGAAAACGCTTGGGAACGCTTCGTTGAGAGCAACGACCTCGCGCAATGGCTGGAGCGCACGCTCGACGACGCTTCGCTGGGGCTGCGCCGCAAGTCCGAACGCATCCGGGAGAAGATCATGGCCGCCCGGCTCGACTCCTCCTCGCCCGCGGGTGCGGCTGCGCTCTCCGCCGCCGCTCGCGGGGGCCTTGTCATTGGAGAAGACGCGGCGCTCAAGGCCGTGGGTCCGGCCGAAGTTCTTGACCGAGTCAAGCAAGTTTGGGCGGCGTCCTGGACGCCCGGTCCGCTCGGCGCGCGGCAGCGCGCGGGACGCGGGCTCGCCTACGGCGGGCGCGTGCGCGTTGAGACAATGACCACGGCCGACGTGTCCGGCGTGGCGTTCTCCCGGGACCCCGGCTCCGGACGGCGCGAGCGCGTGTTCGTTGAGGTGGCACCCGGCTCGCTTGAGAGGATTCTTGCCGGCGACGTCGAGACGTCTTCCTATTTTCTCGACCGGCGCACGGGCCGCGAGGCGGCGCCGCGCTCGGGCCCCGCCGCGGCCGCGCTGTCCGCCGAACGCTTGGCACGGGTCGCGCGCCTGGCGCGCGCTCTTGACTCATGGAAGGACGCGGGTATTGAGGTCGCGTTCTCCTTTTCCGGCGGGCGCCTGATCGCGCATTACGCGCGCGCCCTTGAGTCTCCGCGCCCGGTTCTTCCCCTCGACGACCCGTTTGCGCCGCGGCCCGACGCTCAGTTTTTGAACATCAAGCCCGTCGCGCGCTGATCCAGGAGCGCAGCTTGAGTCCAGGCGACTTTCACCGACCCCAACGGGCGAAGGCAGAAGAGATTTCAGAATCTTTGGCAAACTTGCCGGCATCGGCCTGGCGCAGTCCCTCTTTGATATGCGCTGTTTGCCACTGATGGATCGCAAGATAGTTGCTGATTGCCTCATTGAGGACGTAGCTGCGGTCTCGATCGATGCCGGCCGCGATGGCGTCCAGAGCCTTTCTCTTTTGCGCGTCCATGCGAAAGGTGATCGTTCGCTTGTTCATGGGATTTGGCTCCAGCTTACGCCGTAGTGCGCCTGATCCAGGAGCGCAGCTCGGCGAGCTCGTCGGGGCCGAGGAAGCCCGAGACGAGCAGGCCGACCGGGTAGGCCGCGAGCAGCAGAAAACGCGCCGGCAGGCCGACGTTCGAGGCGGGCCACCACAAAGCCGCGGTCCAGGCGGCCAGAATCGCAAGCCGCCTCCATTCGTAGGCAACCGGGCGCGAGGCGCGGCCAAGCGCCCACACCGCGGCCGCCATCGCCGCGTACGCGGCCAACGTGGCCCACGCCGCACCCATCATGCCGAGGCGCGGGATCAGAAGCCCGTTGAGGAGAATGTTGACGAGCGCGCCCGCCCACGTCGCGGCCGAGACCGCGCCGGTGCGCTTGTCGAGCATCAAAGGCGCGAGCATGACGAAGTACAGGCCGTTGAAGAGATACGCGAGCGTGACGATAGGCACGACGGGCAGTCCGCTCCAAAACGAGGGATGAATGAGCGATCTGCCTGCGAACAGGGGCGCGGTGACGAGAGGCTCGATAAAGAAGACGATGGCGAGCAAGGCCCACGCGCCAAGCGCGCCGAAATAGGTGAGCACGCGGGCGACGATCGCGCCCGCGTCCGGCCGGTCGGCGCGCTCGAGAATAAACGGCTTCCAGGCCTGGTCGAACATTCCGACAAGCAGCATCATCCCGATGCCGAGCTTGTAGCAGGTGCCGTAGACGCCGGCCGCGGCGAGGCCCGCCGCCCTCGCGAGAATCGGCCGGTCGGCGACCTGCACGACCATCGAGCCCACGCCGGCGATGATGAGCGGCACGCCGAACGAGAGCATCTCCTTGAGGCGGGCCCGGCCGGGAGCGCTCAGACGCGCGAGGATGACGGGTGCCAGCATCGCGAGGCTCGAGAGCGACGCGACGAGATTGGCCAGGAACACTCCGCGCAGACCGAGGTGCAGGACGCGCACGAACACGTAGGCGAGGACGAGGTTCATCGCGATGCCGACGAGCTTGATGCCCGCGTAGGCCCCGGCGCGGTGGGAGCCGCGCAGCTCCGCGTAGGGCAGGAGCATGGCCGCGTCGGCGGCGAGAATCCAGGCGCCGTAGCGGACGAGGACGGCCATCTCGGCCGGCAGTCCCACCGCGCGCGCCAGGGGTGCTGCGGCGAGGTGGATGAGCACCGAGGTTGTCAGCGCCGTGCCCACGACCATCAGGAAGGCGGAGGAGAACGCCGACTCGTCGGCCTTGCCGTCGCGGCGTCCGAGGCGCAGGTAGGCGGTGTCGAGGCCGAGACCGTACATCACGGTCAGGAAGGCGATATAGGCGTACAGCGCCTGCATCGCGCCGTTGTCGGTCGGCTCCAGCAGGTGAGAGTACAGCGGCGTGAGCAGAAAGCTCAGCATGCGTCCGAGGACGGTGGACAGGCCGTACACCGCCGTCTCGCGCGCGAGGCCGCGCAGCTCCCTGAGCATGGCGCCATCCTATCAAAACCGTTATCCTGTGGGTATGGCCCTCGATCGCTTCCTGCCGGAACGCCTCGTGCTGATGGCCTCCCGCTTTCGCACCGAACGCCAGCTGCGCCGCCTGTCGCGCCTGCCCGGCTCGGTGGGCGACGCGGTCTCCTTCGCCGTGCTCGGCGACGCGGAGCCGTCGCGCTTTTGGATCTACCGCAAGCTATTCAATCGCGAGGGCGTGTTTCACGATCAGATGCACGAGCTGCAGAAGATGCCGCTCGCTTTCACGGTCCAACTCGGGGACATGGTCAGCAAGGGCAACGTCTCGCACTACGAGACGTTCTTTAGAGGCCTGCGCCGCGTCTGGACGGGGCGGCCCTACCTCACCGTGATCGGCAATCACGACCGCTCGCGTCCGAACGGCAAGTCGCACTCGATCTTATATCGCGGCCTTTTCGGCAAGCCCAACTATTTCTTCGACCACGGCGGCGTGCGCTTCGTGGTCCTCGACTCGAGCGCCAAGCGCGTGAGCAAGACGCAGCTCAAATGGCTCAAACTCGCGCTCGACGTTTCCGGCCGCAAGATCGTATTCACGCACATGCCGCCGGTTCAGCTCGGCCTATGGGGCGGGGTCGGCGCCGTCCACGAGCTCGGCGGCTTTATCGGCGGCTCGCGCGAGTTTTCCGACATCGTCTCGGCGGCCGGGGTCAGCCGCGTCTATATGGGCCATGTCCACGCTTTCGGCGTGCAGGACCACGGCGGCGTGCGCTACGTGCTCACCGGGGGCGGCGGTTCCGCATTATTTCCCTCCGGCAACAAGGACAGCTTCCACCATTACCTGACGGTCGAGGTCACGCCCGAGGGCATCCGCGACCGCGTGCACGCGCTCGACGGCAAGGTCTTCGAGATCCCCCACGCGCTGGTGCTTCTGCCGACGCACGAGGAGAAGAAGCGCCGCTGGTGGGAGCTGGTCTAAGGCGCGCTACTTCTTCTCGGGCAGGAAGTCGGAGATCGGCGCGTTCAAACGGCGTTCGGCGTCATCGGTGTCGTTCTTGATGAAGACGCTGTCGCGGTCGAATTGGGCGTATGTGTCCGGGCCGCCGAGCTTCATCACTTCGGCGGCGCGCGCCGCCACCGCGGCGCGCACCTGGGGATCGGCGTATGGAGACGCCGGACCCAGAAGTCCCTCGCTGTCGATCAACTGAAGGATCGCCGGAAGAATCGACGGTTGGAACGATTTCTTATCGAAGGTATCGAAGAAGACCATCGGGGCCGTCTGAAGAACCTCTGCCCATAGCCATGCTGAGTTGGGCAGACGGATGCGCGGGTCAGCCTTGGCCGCGGCCGAGAGTATCTCGTCGGCGCGCAGACGCCAGTAGAACATGTCAGTGGGCGCGTAGCCGTGGCTGGCCGACGGCCCAGTCCACAGGATCAGCTCCTTGCGGTCCGAAGACAGCTTGAAGCGCGCCAACGGTTCGTAAGACCCCTCAACGATCAGGCGACCCGCTGCGCAAAGAGACTTGTCCCAACCGGTGACGGGTGGATTTGTGCCTGCGGAGGTCCATCGTAGGTCCACCCGTGTCCAGATGTTGCCGTCGGTGTCCTTGATCTCGGACGTGCGGATGTTCTGCGGGTCCTGGAGGGCTTTCTGCCGCCACGAGTCGCAGGCCCGCCATTGGTCCAAGGTCATCGCCTGCCAGGCCGAACGGTCGATCGACTCGATCGGGTCGGCCGGAGCGGCTGGCGCGCCGGCCGGCTCCGGCACGGAGGCCTGTTGGGCCTGGATTTGGGCAAAGTTCAAATACTGGAATGATTGAGCGGACGCGGTGAGCGCGCAAACGGGCAGCAAGGCGATTAAAATGTTCATGGTTCTATTTTAAGGGATCGCAGCCTTCGAGGATAGAGGCCTTCGGCCTAGGCCGGAGAAGGCAAAGGTCCTATCAGCGACTATGGCTATCCCCATCTGTCTCCCTCAAAAATCACGAGGACTTATCCCCTGATCCGTCGCGCGACGGATTGGGGGATAACTCGAGCGAAGCGAAGCGCCCGCGGCGCGTCCAGCCGGCGAGCTTGCGGGACTTCGGGTCTTCGACGAGCAGTAAATCGCTGTCGAGGTCGCACCAGGTGAAAAAGCCCGTGCCGAGGGCCAGGTGCACGCTCGCGGCGAGGCCGCGCGCGGTCTCGGCCATGCAGCCGATCATCAGTGGCAGTTTTGCCGCGCGCGCCACCGCCGCGATCTCAAGGCCGCGCGAGATCCCCGACTTGGCGAGCTTGATGTTGATGGCGGTCACCCCGGCCTCCATGGCCCGCATGGCGTCGGAGGGCGTCGCCACGCTTTCATCGGCGGCGACCGGCACGGGACAGCGCAAAGCGACGAACGCGAGCGCTCGGAGGTCGTCTTTCGGCGTCGGCTGCTCGAATAATTCCACGGGCGCGCCCGTCTTCAGGACCGTCTCGATGAACTTCAGCGCGGATGCCGGGGTGAACCCCTGGTTGCCGTCGAGCAGGAGCCGCGCTTTCGGCGCGGCCTCGCGCACGGCACGTACGCGCGCGAGGTCGTCGGCCAACCGGCCTGAGACCTTGATCTTAAGGATGCGAAAGCCCGCGGCGGCGGCCTCGGCCGCGGCGGCGCGTGTCAGCCCCGTGTCATTTGATCCCGAGATCGTGAGGTCGGTTTCGATCCGGCGCGACGCGCCGCCGAGCCAGCCCGCGAGATTCGTGCCGGCTTCGGCCGCGAGCGCGGACAGCAGGGCGGCTTCGAAGGCGGCGACGGCGGGGCTTGCGGCCCCATGTCGTTTCCAGGCCTCATCGACGAGCGCGCGCCAGTCGCGGACGTCGCGGCCGCGCGCGCGGAGGGCCATTTTTTCGAGCGCTCCCCGCAGGACCGCCGGAGTCAGGCGCTTCTGCGCGATCGAGGTGGACGCCTCCCCGTAGCCCGATGCGCCGCCGCGAAGGCGAATGAAGAGGGCGGCATTCACGGTGCGGTCGCGCCGGCCCGAGGCGGTGATGAAGGGGCGCCTGAGCCTCAACTCGACCAGGGCGACGCGCGCGGAGGCGACGGCGGTTCGGAGCACCGAACGACGATAGCAAAATGGCTATAATTGCGGCGATGATGACCCTATTGATGTCTCTCCTGCTCACGGCCGCGCCCGCGCGCGCCCAATCCACCGCGACCTTGCGCGGCCTGGACGTTTACCGTTCGAGGGCGTTGACGCCTGAGAAGGCGCGCGCGCTGTTTGGCGAGCGCCTCAACCAGATCGTCTCGCTGCGCAACCAGCGCCGGCCCATCTCGCTTGAGAAGGCCGAGGCCCTGCGCAAGGAGCTCGAGCGGGAGGCGGCCAAGATCCCCGGCATTGCCGACGCCCGGCTTGTGATTTCCGAGTACTTCACCTCCGTCGACCACGCGCTGTACGTCACGTTCGACATCGTCGATGAGGCCGACCGCGGACGTCTTGCGTTTTCGCCCGTGCCGAAGAAGACCGCGGCCGATCCCGGAGGCCTGCTCGCCGCTTGGAAGGCCTACTATGAGCTCGGTTCGATGTTGTCTCGGCGCGGGCAGATGCCGGTCGATCGCCCCGACTGTCCCGGCTTCTACTGTTTGTGGGGCGGGGCGACGCCCGAGCTCGACGCCCTGCAGAAGCAATTCGTCGCGGGCGCGGCGGCCAAGGAGCGCGAGCTCAGGATGGTGTTGGCGCACGAGGCGGACGCCGACAAGCGCGCGGCCGCGGTGTTCGTGCTGAGCTACGGCGCGCGCGGCGAGAAGGTCGTCGAGGCGAGCCTCGCCGCCCTGAAGGATCCGTCATCCACCGTCCGCGGCGCGGGCCTCCAAATACTGGCCGACATTATTAACCATCGCAAGGACCTGCGCGTGGACGGGGATGCGATCATTCCTCTTCTCGATGACCCGAGCGCTTCCGTGCGCGGCAAGACCCTTGGCCTCCTGGTGCCGATGGTTGATGAGCCGGCGCAACGTAAGAAGATTCTCGCGGCAGCACCCCGCCTTATCGACATCCTCAAGCTGGCGGAGCCCGGCAGCCACGATCTGGCTTTCACTGTGCTCGGCCAGCTCTCGCAGAAGAGCTTCGACCGGCGCGATTACGCGAGTTGGGAGAAGTGGGTCGTGGAGAACACCGAGGGCTTCAGACGGTAAGCGTCAGCGGCGGCGCGACTCGATCTCGCGGCGCATCTCGCCTTCCAGGTCGTCCATCTCCTTCATCTCAGCCTCGAGAATGTCGTCGATCCGGTAAGGGACTTGGGGTGTGAGGACCACGGGCTTGGTCTTCGGCGCGGGCGGCAAGGCAACTGGGGCCTTGGGCGCCTCGACAGCGGCGGGAGCTGTTTCAGCGGCGGGCGCTGCGGCGGCGGGCGCGGCGGCTGCCGCGGGAGCGGCCGGAGCGCTCTCCCCCCCGATCCAGCGGCTGGCGACAGAGGATTTCACGGAAAAATTGACGCTCGTGATCGTGAGGCCGTCGGCGGCCTTGCGGGCCATCGAGGTGTTCACGCCGATGATGGAGCCCGAGCGGTCGATGAGCGGGCCACCGGAATTTCCGCGGTTGATGCTCGCGTCGGTCTGGAAGGCGTCCTTGCCCGCCACGCCGCCGAGGTCCGCGATCACGGTGCTGACCACGCCCTGAGTGAGCGTCCACAGGCCGCCCTGTTCCGGGTGGCCGATCGCGACGACGGGGTCGCCGGGTGCAACGGCCGAGTCATCGCCGAGAGCGAGCGGGCCCGCCTTGAGCTTGGTCTCCGGTTCGAGAATCGCGAGGTCGAGGGCGCGGTCAAAGCGCGCGACTTTCGCGGCGACGGGGCCCCGCAGATCGCGCTTCGCGTCGCCGGTGACGTGCTCGGGCTTCAGATAAACGCGCACGGCCCAGAAGGGACGGCCGGTCTTGTCGTTGATGACCACATGGGCGTTGGTGAGGACGCGGCCGCCCTCGATCACGCTGTCGGTGCCGAGCTCGCCCGCGCCTTCTTTCTCGGCCGCGAGAATCAGCACCACGGAGGGCGAGGCGCGCTGGTAGATCTCTTTAGCGGACAGCGTCTTGACGACGGGCGCCTCGGCCGCGGAGGCGGAGAGGACCATGGCGACGGCGAAAAGAAGAGGGTTGATCATGCCCCGAGAATATCAAAAAAATGTCCCCTCCAGGAATCGAACCTGGATTGCCTGCTTAGAAGGCAGGAGCTCTATCCATTGAGCTAAGGGGACGCAGCTGAATTATATATGATGAGGCTATGCGAAAAACGGGGCTGACCGGACGCATCGTCCTCGGCCTCGTCGCCGGCCTGCCCGTCGGCCTCTACCTCGGCGCCGATGCGGCGATTCTCGGCGAGATCGGCAAGGTCGTCATCCAGGCGATCAAGCTCGCCGCCGCCCCGCTTTTGATGTTCACCATCATCGGGGCCGTCTTGACCACCTCGGTCGGGGCGAAGGACGGCGCGCGCATGAGCTTCTTCTGCGCGGTGAACGCCGTGATCGCGCTGGCGATCGGGCTGCTGCTCTCGAACCTCTTGAAGCCGGGTCTGCATCTCGCGGCGGCGGCTGGATACGGCGCAAACGGCGAGGCCGCGCTTGCGGCCGCGGTGGGAAACAAGATCGGCCTCGCGTCTTTCCTTGGGAACTTCGTCCCGCCGAGCCTGGTCCAGCCGTTTGCCGATAACGCGATTTTCCCCCTTGTCGTGATGTCCCTGGCGCTGGGCCTGGCTCTGCGCAAGCTCAAGGATCAGGGCGAGAGTGTCGAGAGCATCGGCAAAGGAGTCGCGGTCCTGCGCCGGGCGATGGAGATTTTGCTCTCTTGGATCATCCAAGCAGCGCCCCTTGCCGTGTTTGGCGTGGTCGCGAGCTCGATTGGCAAGTACGGCCTCTCCCCCTTGAAGGGCCTTGCCGCCTATGTCTGCGTCGGCCTCCTGGGCTTGATCCTGCATCCGCTGATCGTGTACCAGGGCTGGCTCGTCGCGTACGTGCGCCTGCCGCTGGGCCGCTTCTGGCGCGAGGCGCGCGAGCCCGTGATCTACGCAGCCGGCGCCAACTCAAGCCTCGCCACCTTGCCGCTCACGCTGAAGGCTCTCGACAACCTCGGCGTGTCGAAGACGGCCTCGACGCTCGGCGCCTGTGTCGGCACGAACCTCAACAACGACGGCATTATTCTTTATGAGGCGATGGCCGTGCTGTTCGTGGCCCAGGCCCACGGCCTGCACCTGAGCTTCGCCCAGCAACTGTCGGCCGCGTTTTCATGCCTTATCGCGGCGATGGGTATCGCGGGCGTGCCCGAAGCGGGCTTTATCTCGCTGTCGCTCGTGCTCGGCACGGTGGGCCTGCCCGTCGAGCTCCTGCCCTTGCTTCTGACCGTCGACTGGATATTGGCCCGCGCGCGCTCGGTCGTCAACGTGCTCGGCGACATGATGATTTCGATTCTGATCGATCGCGCCGCGGGACGGCGTTTCACTGAGCGCGCGGCTGTTTCCGGAAACAGTTAGGGCTGCGGTCTTTACCAGTTGGCCTGCTTGTAGTCCTTCAGGAACTTGCCGGAGACGTGCGCGCCGGTGTTGAGGCCGACAAACCAGGGATCGAGGATGCGGGCGGCGCCGTCGACGACGTCGAGCGGCGGCTGGAAATCGTGCACGGCCTGCTTGCGCAACGAGTGCACGACGGGATCCTCATCGGTGACCCAGCCGGTGTCGACGGCGTTCATCCAGATGCCGTCGTTGACGTAGTCGCGCGCGGAGGTCAAGGTCATCATGTTGAGCGCGGCCTTGGCCATATTCGTGTGAGGGTGCTTGTCGGTTTTCGTCCCGCGCGAGAAGATGCCCTCCATCGCGCTGACGTTGACGATGTGGTTGTCGCCGGCGGCGCGGCGGAGCATGAGAGGCTTGAGCTTCGAGGCGAGGATGAAGGGCGCGACCGCGTTGATCAGGATCACCTCGAGCAGCTCGGGCGTGGGCACCTCGGCCAAGGTCATGCGCCAGGTGTTCATCGCGCGCAGGTCGACCTGTTGGAGGTCGGCGTCGAGCGAGCCCTTGGGAAATATGTCTTTGGCCGTGATCTTGTCGTCGTAGACCATCCGGACCTGGGATAAGCGCGCGGATTCGCGCAAGCCGAGGCCGACGGCCCCGCCCTCCCAGGAGGTCAGCGCGCGCTGATTCGTCGCGGGTTCTTGGCGGCCGAGGGCGGCGGCGACTTCGTAATGTCCGGCCAGAACGTTTTTTTCCGCCTGCGAGAGTTCCGACCACGGCAGGGCTTCGTATGGCAGAAGATGCTCGTAAAACGCGACGGGACGCCGGACGGTCTGCGCGGCGTTATTGATGAGAGCATCGAGGCGATCTTCGGTTTGCGTCAGGTAGCGGCAGAAAATTTCGACGCTGGGCGAATGGCGCAGGTCGAGGCCGTACACGCGTAGGCGCTCGCCCCAGTCCTTGAAGTCGGGTTCGGCGGCGAAGCGCTTGGCTCCGTCGTGCGGGAAGCGGGTCGAGACGATGACGCGAGCGCCCGCGCGCAGCATCTTGAGCGCGGCGTGGTAGCCGATCTTCAGACGCGCGCCGGTGATGTAGGCGGTGCGGCCGCGCAGGTCGGCGGTCTGGAAGCGCTTGGCGTAGTTGAACTCGGCGCAGTCTGGGCACATGTTGTCGTAGAAGTGGTGCAGGCGCGTGAAGTCCTGCTTGCAGACGTAGCAGCCCTGGGGCCGCGAGAGGTGGCGGACAGGCGTTTCGGGGGCGGGAAGCGCGGGCAGGGGCGCTGTGAACACCGGGGCCAGACGGGCAGCGCGGATGCCGGAGGCGGCGCGCGCGGCGCGGTCGGCCAGGACGGCGGCGAGTTTGGCTTCCTGGCGTTCAAGCCGGGAGATTCGGGAGCGTTGAAGGCGGGTGGGACGGGCGAGGCGTCCGGCCGCCTTCATCAAGCGGATGCGCTCGTCCTCGCTGAGGTCGCGGATGAGCTCCGGGTTCGAGACGACGCTTTCCAGTATCGCGAGGCTGCTTCGGATTTCTTCGAGTTTATCGACGGAGGGGCCGCTCACCCCCTCATTGTACCACGTCGGACGAGGCTTGGATCACCAGGGTGCCGGCGATCATGTCGTGGAGGCAGCGGCGGTCCTTGCGGAAGATGAAAAGACTGTCCACCAAGAAGTAGCCGGGAATGAGGCTGAGCAGGCCGTTCAGGAAGCCGCGTTTGAGCACGTTGACGACGAAGCCGCCGTTTTGGAGCGTGTCTTTCAGCACGATGCGAATGCCCAGCAGCTTCTTTCCGAGCGTCTGGCCCTGTTTGCTGACCAGGACGAGCTGGACGACGAGCAGGGCCAGCGAGACGATCACGCCCAGCAAGCGCAGCGGCTCCGGAGCGGCTTCGAGCGTGGCGAGGATGTACGGCAGGCCGACGATCAGGCCGTCGGCGAGGACGGCAAAAAACCTTTGTTTGCGGGTGGCGAGTTCCATGGGTCGAGTATAACAGGTCTAGGCTTTTTCCGCTATGGGCGGATGGTGGATGAACTGGAGGCTGTTGCCGTCGGGGTCCTTCGCGTAAAAGGAGCGCGCGCCGTCGCGGTGAGTCTTGGGCGCCTTGACGGCAAAGGACTTCAGGTGTTCGTACCAGGCGTCCACATCAGCTGCTTTTTTGAGGAGGATGCCGAAATGGTCGAGGCGAGTCTCTTTGCCGGGCGTTCCCCTGTGCAGGGCCAGATTGTCCTGACCGTTCATGGTCAAATAGAGGTTATCCGCGTCAGGACGCCACTCCACTTGGTAGCCCAAAACCCCGCAATAAAAGGTCTCGCTCTTGGCGAGGTCGCTCACGAACAGCGCGATGTGCCGGATACCGAGTGTCGACGGAGGGAGCCCCATGGAGAAATGATACAATTTCCCTTTCATGCTGAAAAAGTACGTTCCCGATGTTTATGCCTATCGCCGCCGCCGTACGCGCGAGGTGATGGTCGGCAACGTCGGCGTGGGCGCAGACAACCCGATCCGCGTTCAGTCCATGACGACGACGGACACGCTCGACGTCGAGGCGACGTTTCGTCAGTCGGTCAAGATGATCGAGGCGGGCTGCGAGATCGTGCGCATCACGGCCCCCACCGTCGCCGACGCGCAGGCGATCGGCAAGATCAAGGAGAAGCTGGTCAAGGCGGGCTTTCAGCAGCCGATCGTGGCCGACATCCATTTCAGCCCGAACGCGGCCGACGCCGCCGCCGACTTCTGCGAGAAGGTCCGCATCAATCCGGGCAATTTCGTGGACAGCAAGCGCTTCGCGGTGAAGGAATACACCGACGAGCAATATGCCTCCGAGATCGCCCGCATCGAGGAGCGCTTCACCCCCCTCGTGCTCAAGCTCAAGCGCCTCAAGCGCGCCTGCCGTATCGGCACCAACCACGGCTCCCTCTCCGACCGCATCATGAACCGCTACGGCGACAGCGCGCTCGGCATGGTCGAGAGCGCGCTGGAGTTCGCGCGCATCGCCGAGAAGAACGGCTATCACGAGCTGATCTTCTCCATGAAGTCCTCCAATCCAAAGGTCATGATCGCGGCCTACCGCTTGCTCACGCAGCGTCTCGACGACCTGGGCATGAACTACCCGCTGCACCTCGGCGTGACCGAGGCGGGTGACGGCGAGGATGGCCGCATCAAGAGCGCGATCGGCATCGGCTCTCTGCTTGAGGACGGCATCGGCGACACCATCCGCGTCTCGCTCACCGAGGATCCCGAGCGCGAGGTGCCGGTCTGCCAAGCGCTCGCGAAGCCCTTTCACAAGCGCGAGCAGGAGCCCGCGCGCGCCGAGAGCAAGAAGCCGGTCTACCACTGCGCCGATTTTTACAGTTATAAACGCCGAAAGTCGGACTATTTTCCCGTCGGCCCGTTCGTGACCGGCGGCCACGACCTCGTGCGCGCCGTCAGTCGGATTCCCGAGACGATATCTGCCGATGAGATCCTTGCGTTGCATGAAACTTTGCTCGGCCGCGCGGCCGGCGCCGACCTCGAGATCTTGGAGTTTTCCGTGACGGACCGGGCGGGTCTTGAACGCCTGCGCGACGTGCGCGCCAAGCTTGCGACCGAGACCTCGCGCTTGGCCTACTTGGCGAGGGTCGAGGGCGCGCTCGCGCTGGCGCTTGATGCGGTCAAGGTGGCCGATATGACGTGCTGGGCGACGCCGACCGAGCGCGATTACGCGGTTTACCTGAACGCGCTCAAGGACACCGGCATGGCGAACCTCGTCGAGGCTTCGGACGCCGCGACCGTCCGCCAGTACGAGGCGTCTTCCCTTTATAAGGCCGTGCCGACCATGACATCTTTGCGCGGCGCGGATGCCGGCAGGCTCATCCGGGAGTATCGCGCTCTCGCCGCGTATGGCGGCTCCTCCCCCATTCTCATTCGCGCTCCACGCGAGGCGACGCCGGATGAGCAGGTCCTGCGCGCTTCGACCTTGATCGGAGGGCTTCTCTGCGACGGTGTCGGCGACGCGGTGTTCATCGACGCGGATTTGCCGCTTGAGCGCGGGGTCTCGTTGCTTTACAACATTCTCCAAGGCGCGGGCGTGCGCATCACGAAGACCGAGTTCGTCTCCTGCCCATCCTGCGGACGCACGCTCTTCGATCTGCAGACGACGACCGAGCGCATCAAGGCCCGGACCGGGCACCTTAAGGGCGTCAAGATCGCGATCATGGGCTGCATCGTCAACGGCCCCGGCGAGATGGCCGACGCCGATTTCGGCTATGTCGGCGGCGCGCCGGACTCGATTAACCTTTATGTCGGCAAGGAGTGCGTTCAGAAAGGCATTCCTTTTGCGAAATCCGACGATGCGCTCGTCGAGCTGATCAAGAAACACGGGAAATGGGTCGAGCCGTAGGGCTCCTCGCGCTCAGAACCAGTATTGCGCGGTCAGCACGGCTTGGTTGGGCTGGCGCCCGTATTCTCCGAGCTTGTCGCCGCCGAAGCGCCGCCAGGCCGCGGTGAGCCAGAGGTCCGGCACGGCGTTCCACGACAGGCTCGGATAGGCGAGCGTGGAGCCGTCGTCGGCGTTGACGATCGCGGCCGCCTCGAGCTTGACCAAGGTGTGCAGGTCTTTTGAGAAGGTGGCGCCCGCGTAGTTTTGCGCGACGCCCGGCTCCCGTCCCGCGCGCAGGGCCGCGAAGTCGTAGCGCAGGGGATCCGTCCGGCCGTTGCCCGCGTGATAGAGTTCGAAGACGAAAGCCGCGTCCTTGAGCCAGGTCCAGTTCGTGTCGGAGGCGAAGTTATAGTCGTACCCGACGCCGGCTTTCCAGTACGGCGTGCGGTACTCGGGATTGAACCAGGCGATTTCGGCGTGTGCGGTTCCTTGGAGAAGCGCGCCGGCGAAGTCTCCGCCCAGGACGAAAGACGCCGTCGAGCCTGGAATTTTCCCGCCCATCAAGGATCCATCCCAGCCTTCCCAGTTGGCGCGCGCGCGCGCGAGCAAGGAGTGGTCCACCCAGACATCGCCGGGCGCCCAGGCGAGTTCCGCCTGGCCGAGCGCGCCGACTCCGGCGCGCGCATACAGCGCGTCCACCCCGCGGCGCTCGTCGCGTTCGACGGATGTCGGATCGTAGGGATTGAGGACGTCGGTCGGGTTCCAGAGCTTGCCGGTGCCCCAGGCGATGCGCTGGCGCCCGGCGCGCACGACGCCGAAGTCCCCCTCCAGGCCGACCCAGGCGCGGTAGGCGCCGTGGCCCCAGCCGTTGGACGTGCCGGTCGAGATCGTCTGCTCCATGTCGAGCCAGGGCTTGGGCGGCTCGTAGCCGAAGAGGCGGAACTCTGTGGTACGGAAGTAGGAGCCCGCCGCGACCTGCTGGTCGTAGTCCGCGTGCGCCTTGAACGCGGAGTGATCGGCGTCAAGCGAGAGCCTCGCTCGGGCAGTGTTGAGATTATAGGCGCGGCCGTCGAGCGCCGAGTGCGAGTACTGCCAGAAGTCCTTGAGATAGCCGCCGGCCTTCACGCCGGCCGAGGCCGGCGCCGCCAGCAGCAGAAGACTAGATGCGATCAGGGCGGACTTCATCCGCTGTGAGCTCCCCGTCCTGGAGGCGCACGACGCGCCGGGCGCGTTCGAGCACGGCGGAGTCGTGGCTGGAAAAAAGAAAAGTGATGCCGTGCTCCTTATTGAGTTCTTCCATGAGGTCCAAGAGATGCCCTCCCGTCTTCGAGTCGAGGTTCGCGGTCGGCTCGTCGGCGAGCACGAGCGAAGGACGGTGCACGATCGCCCGGGCGACCGCCACGCGCTGCTGTTGGCCGCCGGACAGAAGGTCGGGCCGCCGCGCTCCAAAATGTTCGAGTCCGACCAGGCGCAGCGCGTCCAGCGCCAGCCTGCGGCGTTCGCCGGGTTCGACGTCCTGAAGCACGAGCGGGTACTCGACGTTCTCGGCGGCGGTCAGCACGGGTATGAGATTGTAAGACTGGAACACGAAGCCCAGGGAGCGCAGGCGGAAATCGGACAGCGAGTCGACGCTGAGGCCGGAGACGACCCGCCCTTCGTAGCTCACCGTGCCTTTCGTCGGCTGGTCGAGCGTTCCGATCAGGTTGAGCAAGGTCGACTTGCCCGAGCCGGAGGGTCCGGCCAAAGCGGTGAACTCTCCGCGCGCGATCGAGAGGTCCACGCCCTTGAGCGCGGCGACCTTGGAGCCGGCGGCATATATTTTTTCAACGCCGGCGGTCTCGACGAGAGGCGGCGCGTGCGGGGGCTTAGACATGGCGCAGGGCCTCCGAGGGCTTCAGGCGCCCGGCGCGCAGCGCCGGAGGCAAAGTGGCGAGCAAGGTGACGAGAAAGACCGTCGCGCAGGCGAAGGAGTGCATCCCCCATGAGGGGCGCAGGAAGATCACCGAGGGGAAAGGCATGAAGTACTTGAAGGCGTCTCCCACGGGCAGCGCGAGCCCGCAGCGGCCGAAGTGGCCAATCAGCGCTGAGCCGACGGCCAAGCCGAAGGCGGTGCCGACAAGTCCGAGCAAGGCCGACTCGACGATGAGCAGGCGCACGATCCATCTCGGACGCGCGCCCATGGCCATCAGCACGCCGAATTCGCGCACGCGCTCAAAGAGGCTCATGAGCTGGGTATTGAGGATGCCAAGCGCGACGATGATGAACACGACGATGAGCACGATGGTCAGCAGGCCGTCCTGGAAGGCCTGGATGCCGATGATCTCCTTGTCGATTTTTTTCCAGGACATGGCCCCGATGTTTCCAGGGCCGAGCTTCGCGTCCAAGTCAGCGGCCGCGGCGTCGGCCTGTTCGATGTTCTTGAGCCTGGCGGCGAGTTCGTTCGCCTGCCCGGGTCGGCCGAGCAATTCCTGCATGGCCGAGAGCGGAATCCAGACCATCTGGCCGTCGAATGATTCGGAACCGGTCTCATGGATGCCGACGAGACGAAAGGCCTCCGCGCCCATCGAGCCGTCCGCGGCCTGCGCCATCAGCACGACCTTCTCGCCCACGCGGACATCGAGTCGGCCGGCGATTTTGCGCCCCATGACGATGCCCTTCGTGCCGGGCTCGAGGTACCTGCCTTCCTTCAAATAGCTCGCCATGTTGGTGATCAGGCGCTCCTTGTCGGGCTCCACGGCGCAGATGAGAGCGCCAAGCGACATATTCGCAGAGGAGACGAGGCCGGTGAGATGGATGCGCCGTCCCCAGACGAGAACGCGCGGGTCGGCGGCGAGGAGCGAGGCGGCGGGCTCCGGGTCCGTCATGAACTTGTCGGGGAATTTAAGCTCGTCCACGTCGCGGCGTTCGATGCGCACGTGGCCGGTGAAGGAGCCGGTCGCCTTCTCGATGAGCTGGAACTGAAGCGAGCGCATCATGCTTTGGCCGAACATGATCGCCGCGAGGCCAAATCCCATCGCCGCCACGTTGATCAGGCTGCGGCGTCGGTTGCGCCAGACGTTGCGCCAGGCGAGGCGCAGCACGTTAAATCCCTGCCTTCTGCAGGCGCTGGTAGCTGAAGAACTCCTCGCCAAGCGGAATGTCGAACTCGAGCTCCTGGTAATGGAGAATCGTGCGCTGTCCCTTTTTCTTCGTGGGCACGCACTCCAGTCGCGCGGGCACGCGGCGGCCGCTCATGACCTTGACATCGGAGAGCGTGATCGTGCGGATCAGCTCGCCGCGCTCGGAGTAGTCGAGCTCATTGAGGGGTATGACCGACTGGTCGTCATCGTAAAGAGCGACGTCGGTGAGCACCTTTCCCCAGACGACGGGGGCATCGGGTTTCGGGGTCGCCTCGATGTGGTAGACCGTGCGGCCCTCCTCTTTTGTCGTCTTGAGGAGTTTATGCGTGTAGTCCTTGACGATCGAGTCGGCCTTGACGATGTCCTCATAGGTGAAGTCCGAGCCCTGCCAAGCCGAGTGCATCATCGTGGGCGGAATCTTGATGACGCGCTCCACCCTCGGGAGCCAGACCCACATTTCGGTTCGGCGGCGCAGCGTGGTATTTCCTCTTTCCTTGGCGGGCGAGAGGATGTTGATGAAGGCGAAGTTGCGGTCCTTATTCCAACCCTCGATCGTCAGCGAACGCTTCCATTCCGGCGTTTCGATCGTCATGATGAGGCGGGCGTGGCTTGAATCGCCGCGCAGGGCTTTATTCGCCTTGTCCACGAGGTCGTGGACAACATTGGGCTCGGAGGCGGAGGCGGGAGCGGAGAGAAGCAATAGGCAAAGAAGAGCCGTCATGGCCGCATTCTAGTAAAATAAGCGCAATGAAGCGTTTCGTCTGTGTGCACGGACATTTCTACCAACCGCCGCGGGAGAATCCGTGGACCGGCGCGGTGGAGCGTCAGCCTTCGGCGGGACGCGATCACGACTGGAACGCGCGCATCGCGCGCGAGTGCTACGTCCCCAACGGCGAAGCCCGCGTTGTCGACGGCGACGGCCGCCTCAGCGATGTCGTCGACAATTACGCTTGGATCTCGTTCAACTTCGGTCCGACCTTGCTCTCCTGGCTCGAGAAGTCTAATCCGAGGGCCTACGCGCGGCTGCTTGCGGCCGATAAGGAGAGCGCTGCGCGTCTCGACGGTCACGGCAACGCGTTGGCGCAGGCCTACCACCACTCGATCCTTCCGCTGGCCTCGGCGCGCGACCGCCGGACCGAGATCCGCTGGGGGTTGGCGGACTTCCGCGCGCGTTTTGGCCGCGAGGCCGAGGGTTTGTGGCTGCCCGAGTGCGGCGCCGATGACGCCACGCTCGCCGCCGTCGCGGCCGAGGGCGTCAAGTTCGTGATTCTCGAGCCGCATCAGGCCGACGCGGTCCGCCCGATCTCCGGGGGCGCCTGGAAGAGCGCTCCCGATGCCCTGCGCCCCGGCATGCCCTATCAGTGGAGCGACGGTCGGCGCACGCTGGCCGTGTTCTTTTACGACGCTCCGCTGTCGCGCGCGATCGCTTTCGAGCGCGCGATGAGCGACAGCCGCTCATTTGCGGCGCGCGTGGCCAAGAGCTTGCCGCCGATCGCCGAGGACGGCTTGGTCCTGCTGGCCACCGACGGGGAGTCGTACGGCCATCATGAGCCTTTCGCGGAGATGGGCCTCGCGCATTTCTTGCGCTACGCCTTGCCCGCCCAAGGTGTCGAGGTCGTCAACCTCGGTTGGTGGCTGGCCAAGCATCCGCCGCGCCATGAGGTCCGCCTGCGCGCGGGAGGCACGTCCTGGAGCTGTCCTCATGGCGTCGAGCGCTGGCGCTCGGCGTGCGGCTGCGGCGCCGTGGAGGGTTCGAGCCTCGCGTGGCGCGCGCCGCTGCGCGCAGCGCTCGAAAAGCTGCGCGACCGCTTCGACGCGCTCTACAAAAAGGAATCCGCGCGTTTATTGCCCGATCCCTGGGCCGCGCGCGACGCCTACGTCCGCGTCGTGCTCGACCGCTCCAAGGCAAACGTCGCGCGTTTTCTATCCCGGCACGCGCCGGCGGCCAAGGGCGAGGCGGCGCGTGCGCGCGCGCTGAGCCTCCTCGAGCTGCAGCGCCACTCGCTGATGATGTTCACGAGCTGCGGTTGGTTCTTCGATCAGCTTTCGCGCCTGGAGCCGGTCCAGGTCTTGCTCTACGCGGCGCGCGCCCTCGAGATCGCGCGCGCCTTTGGCGCGGACTATGAGGCCGAGTTCGTTTCGAATCTCGACGACGCGACCGACGTGTGGGCGCGTCACGTCCAGCCGGCGATCCTCGCGCCCGGTCACGTCGCGGCGCACGACGCCGTGCCGCTGTCCCCGGGACGTGAGGAGGATCTTGCGCGCGATGTCGAACGCCAGCTCGCCCGCCTCGAGGACGGCTCGTCCGATGAGGCTGTTCAGGAGCTTGTGGAGATCGTGGAGGCCGCCGACGCCGCGGGCTCTGTCGACTGGCGCCCGGAGGCGCAGGTTCGGGTCTTTCGCTGGCTCAAATCGAAGAAGACGGCCACGCCGGCGGCACGGCGTTTGGGCGAGCTGTTCGGGATCAAGTTTTAGTTCAGCGGGCGGGAAGCGCGCGCATTTCCTCGCGCGCGTAATGCAGAAGGGCGGGAGCGAGGAGCACGCCGGTCACGCCCATCGTCGCCTCGCCCACGATGAGCCCGAGCAAGGTCATCCACATCGGGGTGTCGATGGAGCCTCCGAGAATTCGGCTGTTGAGCAGGTAGCCGAGTTTGTGGACGATGACCAAGTAGACGAGGCCGATGATCGCCAGCTGTTCCGACACGATCAGGCCCGACGCCACGATGAAGATGTTGCTCACCACGTTGCCGATGATCGGCACCATGCCGCAGACGAAGGTGGTCAGCGTGAGGAACGTCTTGAAGTGAAAGCCCATCGCGTGCAGGAAGATCGTGGTCAGTAAGGTGTTCAGCGTCGAGATCAGCACCTGGGCCCCGACGACGCGCTCGAAGCTGCGCATGAACAGAGCCACGCGCGCGTTGATCTCATGGCGCAGGGAGTCGTACAGGTGCCCGCCGTGCTCGGTTGCGGCGGGGGTGAGGAAGCGCAGCGTCGCGATGAACATGGCGATGAACACCTGGAAGGCGCCGCGGGTCAGCAGGCCGCTGGTCTTGCTGACGGACGACGAATGTTCCCTCGCCGCCGCCACGACGATGTCGCGCAGCTCGCGGGCGTTATCGGCGGGGAAGTCGAAGCCGTAGCGTTCGGCGAAGGCGCCGAGCCTCGGCAGTACGGTGTCGAGCAGGATAGGCAGGCGGACGAGGCCGACGCGCAGGAACTGGATAAAGATCCAGCCGAGCGCGGCTGATGTGACCGCGAAAACGGCGACCGCGGCCCAGCGCGCGCTCGCGGGCGGCGCGCCCGCGCCGCGCAGGCGGCGGTCCGTGACATCGAGGATCATGTAGGACACGAGTCCCGCGAGGAGGCACGGGCCGAGATCGAAGCGAGAGACCGCGATCAGGGCGAGCGGGAAGAGCGCGTAGGACGCCCGGCGCGAACCGGAGAGAGCGTGACTCATGCGTCAGCCATTGGGGAACATCAAGGCGACCGCCGCGCCCAGAACGCCCAGGCCCTCGGGCGACATCCGCTCGGGATCGAAGCGTCCGCTTAGCCGGGCGTAAGAGGGTCGTATCCGGGCCTCGAGGCGCGAGCCGTCGCGGCCGATGACCTCATAGCCGTGCGGTCCGCTGCCGCGCTGGAGCGTCAACGCAAGAGGCTTTCCGCCCGCTTGGCCCTCCAAGATGAAGCCTTCTCCGGAGCGGACGACGCGCGCGGAAAGAGTCCTTGAGACGAAGAGGTAGCCGGAGGGCGGCTGTGTTTGATCGAGGGGCCGCGCTTCGAAAGCCAGGGCGCTTCCTGCCCGGCCGTTGAACTTCACGATTCCATTGGCGGCGGGGCGGCCCATCAGGCGTATCCCCAATCCGGGGTCAAGCACGTCAAACCACACGCCTCCTGGAAGAGAGCTCGCGCTTAGGCGGACTTCGGAGGCCGACGGTTTCAGCAACGCGAGGGCTTGACTCCAGACCTCGGGGGCTGCGACGGCGGGCGTCACGAGCGCGGACATCGCGCGCAGAGGCAGGGCCGCTAGACATCCGGCGACGAGGATCCGATTCACGGCCCTTAACCTATCATTTTCCGCTCAGACATTCATGTAATGGATCAAAGTCCCCCCGGCTTGCGCCTGCGTTGATCTATTCTCGATCCGTAGATCGGCTGAGCGAATATTATACGAACATCGCCAGGAAGGCGTTGAAGCGGCGGGCGGCGTCGGCCAGGAGGCCGTGGAGCTGCAGGGGCTCGGCGTAGATTTCAACGGGGTGGAGCATGTCTGCCGGCGCGATCGGGATCGTGAAGCAGAACGTGGAGCCGCTGCCCTGCCAGCTCTCGGCCCAGATGCGGCCTCCATGGAGCTCGACCATCGCGCGCGCGAGCGTCAGGCCCAGGCCCGTGCCTTGCCCCTGGCGCTGTTGGGGGCCGCCCGCCTGCTCGAATAGGCCGAAGATATTCTCCAGATCCTCGGAGGCGATGCCGCAGCCCGTGTCCTTCACTTTAAAGAGCAAGGTGCCGGCGTGCTTGTACGTGCCCTGGCAGACCGTGATGGTCACGAGGCCTCGGGCCGGCGTGAACTTGATTGCGTTTGAGAGCAGGTTCATCAAGACCTGTACGACGCGGCGGTCCTCGGCCAGGCAGCGCGGCAGGAGCGGGGAGCAGTCCTTGATGATCCTGACACCCTTGGCGGTGGCCGTGGCGCGCAACGCGTCGGCGGCGTCGTCGACCAAGGTGCGGGCGTCGCAGGGTTCCTTGGCGATCGCGAGTTTGCCGGCCGCGATCTTGGAGTAATCCATGATGTCGTTGACCAGGCCCTCGAGGCGCATCGTATTGCGAATCGCCAAGGACAGTATCTGCTTCTCACTGGCTTGGAGGCGGCCTCCCATCTGTTCGGAGAGGATTTCAAGGCCGAGGCGGATCGAGGTGACCGGCGCGCGCAACTCGTGGGTGAGGTAGGCGGCCTGGACCTTGGGTTCGGGGCCGCGGACGGCCGCGGGGGTCGCGGCCTCGCGGAGCACCAGATCTTCCCACTGCGCCTGCTGTGTCGTGTCCATGACCGGAGGATATCTCCGCTCTGTTACAGCGGTATTACGGGGGTCAAGTGACTTTTGGTATGCAACTTTTTGACCCCCTCAAACGTATAGTAGGTAGAATGGCTGCAATGGACTGGGAAGCGATGATCGACGCGAACGCCAATAAGGCCTATTGCTTCGCCATGGGATTGTGCGGCAACGAAGAAGAAGCCAAAGAGCTCGTCCAGGAGGCCTTCACCAAGGCTATGGACCGCATCGGCAGCCACGATCAGGCCCTGCCTTTTGAAGCCTGGTTTTTGACCATTTTGAAGAACCTTTACTTCGATGGGGCGCGGAAATATGAGAAGCGCTACGGTCAGTCGCTGGATATGCCCATCGATGCCGCTGGATTGAGCGTGGCGGACGGGGTCGCCGATGGCCGGGAGATGTCGCTTCTGGACCGCCTGGAGCGTGAGGAAAACTCGAAGCTGGTGCGGCGCGCGATGCGGGCGCTGACGCCGGACGCGCGGGCGGTTCTGTTGATGATCGATTTGGAAGGGCTCGGCTATGAACAAGCGGCCGCGGTGATGGGCTGCCCGTTGAACACCCTGCGCTCGCGCATCGTTCGCGCGCGCCTGGCGCTGAAAGAACGGCTGCTGGCCCTGGAGGTTGTCGTATGAATGAAAATGAAGACGCCCGCTTGGCTAAAGCCGCGATGAAGTCCCTGCTCGTCTGCGCTCCGGAAAGCCTGACGGCCGACCTCAAGCGTCTTGCCCGCAACCGGAAGCCGTCCCACTCGATTTGGGATGGCTTGCGCGAGGCCCTCGCGGGCGGCGCGTGGGCGTACGGCGCGGGCGCGGCGTTTGCCGCGGCCGCGATCGGGATCTTCATTCTGCGCGCGGTTCCTGAGCGCGAGGCCGCGACGGGCGTCGTGCAGCGGCCGGCGCGCATCGCAGCGGCGCCGCAGGCGCTGCAGGATCTTTGGTCGGACGATGACGGAGAAGACAATGACGAGATTTAAGCTGGCTGCCCTGCTCGCGCTGACGGCCGTTCCCTTGCAGGCCAAGCCGCGCGCGCCGCGTCCCGGGGCCGATGAACTTCTGCTCAAGACGTTGGCGGGCCCTGCGACCGGCTACGCGGCCGTGGAGCGCGTGCAGGTGTTTCGGAGCGGCCGGAAGCCGAAGGCTCTGAAGGTCAACGTCGTCGGCCTGCCCGGCGGACGCCGGCGCCTTGAGGTGCCGGGAAAAAAGAAAACCCCCGCCTTGGTCCAGGTGCGCGACGCGAGTCAATACGAGGCTCCCGCGCTCGGCCTCGCCCGGCTCCATTCGATCTATGAGCTGGCGGTGTCCACAGGCGGCGTGGTCGCCAAACGCAAGACGTGGAAGATCTCGCTTCGCCTTAAAACCGGGGCGTTGCGCCGCGCGCTTTGGGTTGACCGCGACAGCGGCCTTCTGATGAAGCGCGAGACCTACCGTCCCGATGGGACCTTGGCGCGGCGGGAGCGCATCGTGAAGCTGGAGCTTCCCGCCGCTATCGATCCGGCGTCGTTGCAGACCCCCCCGGTCGCCGGCCCCTGGATGCCGGAGGGTTTCGTGTTCACGGGCGAGAGCGGAGGGGCGCGTCATTACTCGAACGGCCTGGAGAGCTACGAGCTCGCGCGCGTCGGCGGGAAGTTCGCGGTGTCGGGAGACCTCGCCGAGGACGACGCGGCGCGCGTTCTTGAGTCGGCGGTGAAATGACTTTCTTGGACCCGGAGCGTCCGCGAGAAAAGCTGGCGCGCCGCGGTCCGGAAGCCCTCACCGACACCGAGCTGGTGGCCGTGATCTTGGGCGTGAATGCGGAGCGCGCGGAGTCCATCGTCAAGGAGTGCTCTGGGCGCGGTCGCGAGGCCGCTTTGGAGGAGTACGCGAAGCGCCGCCGTTCTTTCGACCCGCGCCCGGTCGTAGACGGCGCGCGCGCGGCCGCGGGCCTCGTTCCGGCCGACGTCCGCTGCGCGCGCAAGGAGCATTTCCTCGTTCTGTGCCTGAACGCCCGCCGCCAGCTCCTGCGCGTCGAGACGGTCTCGGTCGGCACGTTGTCGGCAAGCCTCGTGCACCCGCGCGAGGTGTTCTCCCCCGCGATTTCCAACAGCGCGGCCGCCGTCGTCGCCGTCCACAATCACCCCTCGGGCGATTCCTCGCCCTCGGCCGAGGACCGGGAAGCGACTCGCCGCCTGCAGCGCGCGGGCGAGCTGCTGGGCATTCCGCTGGCCGATCACGTGATCGTCTCGGAGTCGTCGTTCTTCAGTTTTAGAGAGAGTGGTCTTTTATAGGAGTTCGAATCTACTGTTTCCGGAAACAGTTTGACTGCGGGTACATAACGAGTGATTATCGGCAGTGAGAGGCCGCTAAGAGCTAAAATCCATCCATGCTTTCCGTGCTGATGCTCTTCCTCATTCCGGTCGGCGGCGGCATCCCGGCCGGCGTGCTGCTTGCGCGCACCAACGGCCTCGCCTGGCCGGTGACCGCTGGGCTCTACCTGATTTCGGATGTGATCCTGGCTTTCGCGTTCGAGCCCATCCTCCGTCTTCTTGTCGCGTTAGGCCGCAAGCTTCCTCTCCTCGCCCGTGTCGCCGCCGCGATGAAGGTCATGATGGACCGGACCGCGGCGCATTACGGAGGCGTGGGCGCGGGGCCTTTCACGCTCGTCATGATCGCCTTCGGCGTCGATCCCATGACCGGGCGCGCCGCGGCGATGGCGGCCGGGCACGGCTTTGTCGCGGGTTGGGCGATCGCGATTGCGGGCGACATGCTCTACTACGCCGTCATCGCGCTCACGACCTTGCGTCTGAACGCCTACTTCAAGGATCCGAACACGACGATGCTGATCGTTCTGGGCGCGATGATCGTCGTGCCCATTTTGGTGCGTCGTTTGAAGTCAGCCTACTTCCACAAGCGTCCGGTTTGGTAAAATAGGCGGCGCGTGAAGCTTCCCCGCCCCCTGTCGCACTCGTCGATCTCGCTCTACAACGAGTGCCCGCAGAAGTATAGGTTCAAGTACGTCGACAAGATCCCGGAGAAGCCCAGGCACTTCTTCTCCTTCGGGCAGAGCGTGCATTTGGCGCTCGAATATTTTTATGGGCCGGTCTTAACGCCGCAGGCGCCTCGGGCCCCGAGCCTCGAGGACTTGCTCAAGCACTACCGCGAGATCTGGGTCAAGCCCGGCTACCGCGATGAAAACCAGGAGGCCGAATATTTCGAAGAGGGCCGCCAAATCCTGACGCGCTTCCACGACAAGCACGCGAAGTCCTTTCATGTGCCGTTCTCGGTCGAGTACAACTTCAATTTCGAGCACGAGGGCGTGCCCCTCACCGGCAAGGTCGATCGCATCGACAAGCTGCCCGATGGGCGTCTGTCGATTCTCGACTACAAGACCGGCAAGAAGCTCGCGGCCGGCCGCCTCGACGTCGACGCCCAGCTCACGATGTATCAGTTCGCGTGCGAGAGCCAGCTTGGCGCCGAGGTGGGCGAGCTGATTTTCTACCACCTGCCCACGCTCAAGGAACACCGTACCGTGCGCCGCGACAAGCCGCTCGTCAAGGAACTGACCACGCGCATCGTCGCGACCGCCGAAGGGATCGCCCAGGACCGCTTTGATCCCAAGCCCACCGAGAACGCCTGCCGTTGGTGCGACTACAAGCCGATCTGCCCGATCTACAAGGACCAGTACGCGGGCAGGCTGCCCGTCGCCGCGAAGGCCGCGGGCGAGCCGGCGCTCGCAGCACTCGTGGATCGATACGGCGACGCGCTCGCCAAGATCGAAGCGGCTAAGGCCGAGGCCGATGCCGTTTCCAAGGAACTCGCTGCGGCGCTCAAAAATAAAAATTATGTCCGCGCTTTTGGCGAACGCTTCGAGGTCTCGGCGGCTCCCGCCGTGAAGTGGGAGTTCGCGGACAAGAAAAAGGTCCTCGACATGCTGAAGAAGGCCGGCGTGTACGAGAAGGTCTTGGCGCCTTCGGCGCCGCTCGTCCACAAATTGGTCGAAGATCCAACCACGGACGCGGATCTCCGCGCGCGCCTGACCGAGATCGGCGAGCGTGTCGAGACGACGGACCTGAAGCTCAAGGGCTTATGAAGACCCGAGACCTCCTCCTCGCGCTCGACCAGGGCTCCTCCTCCTCGCGCGCCGTCCTCTTCGATCTGAAGGGCGGGGTCGTGGCGATCGCACAGCGTCCGGTGCGCACCAGGCGCCCGAAAGCGGGCTGGGCCGAGCACGATCCGCTCGAGCTTGCCCGGAGCCTCGAATCCTCTCTCGACGCGGTTCTCTTAAAGCTCGGCCCGCGAGATCGAGTGCTGGCCGCCGGCCTCGCGGTTCAGCGCTCGACGATCGTGTTCTGCGAGCGCGGAACTTTCAAGCCCGTCGCCCCCGCCCCGAGCTGGATGGACGGCCGCGCCGCCGAGTTGGTTGTGCCCTTGCAGGAGCGCCAAGGCGAAGTTCACGGCCTTTCGGGTTTGTACGCGACCCCCTACTATTCCGCCCCGAAAATCCGCTGGTTCCTCGATCGCGAGCCCGCAGTCCGCGCGCTGGCCGACGCGGGCCGCCTGCTGTGCGCGCCGGTCTCCACCTTCATCGCCGCGCGCTTGACCCGGGGAGCCGTCGTCGCCGCCGATCCGACCTGCGCTCAGCGCACCTTGTTGATGAACCTCGAGACGGCGGCCTGGGACCCGGGCCTGCTCGCCTTGTTCGGGCTGAGCGTCGATTTTCTTCCCTCCATCCGCCCCTCGGCTGGCGACTGGGGCGTCATCGAGCGCAAAGGCCGTAAGATTCCCTTGCTGGCGACCGTCGGCGATCAGCAGTCGGCCGCGATCGGCCTGGGCGCTTCCCGGGAAGGCTCCGCCGTCGCGAATTACGGCACGGGCGCGTTCCTGCTCCGCCACACCGGTTCTCGTCCTGCGCGTGCGCCCGGCCTTCTCGTCTCGGCGGCCGCGACGGTGGGCGCTTCGCGCGGCTACTACCTCGAGGGCACGGTCCACGCCGCGGGGACCTCGTTTGAGTGGCTGAAGGACAATCTGGGCCTGATGAAGGACTCGCGGGCCATCGACGCCGCGTTTCGCCAGTCCCGGCGCCGAGTCCTCATGCTGCCCGCGATCGGCGGCCTCGGCGCCCCTCGGTGGGACTACAAGACCAAGACGGCTTTCTTCGGGCTCGACTCGCAGACAATCCATCATGATTTGGTCCGAGCCACGGCCGAGGGCCTTTGTCTGCTGCTCGCCGACGCCGCGGCGGTGATGGCGGCGGCCGGCTCTCCGGTAACGCGCGCGCGCGTGGCGGGCGGACTCTCCCGGTCCGATGCGATGATGTCTTTCCAAGCGGACGCACTGGGTGCCACGCTCGAGCGCCGCAAGGAGGTCGAGGCGACCGCTTTGGGTGCTGCGATCTTAGCCGCGAAGGCGGCGGGCCTGCCCGATCCAGAGAGGATGGCCGACGCGAAGGTCGAGAAGACCTTTCTCCCTAAGTCCAACGACAACGCGCGCGCCAAAAGACGCGCGGAGTGGACGGCGTTCGTCGAGTCGACTCAGCGCCTGAGCCGCGAGATCAGCCTGTCGTAGTCGAGACCGGCGAAGCTGCCCAGCTCGAAGTCGGCGGTGGACAGGTCCTGGCCTTCGTTGTGCGCGGTCCTGTAGGCCGCGACCTTCATGCCCGCGCGCTTGGCGGCGAGCAGGCCGATCGCGGAATCCTCGATCGCCAGGCACTCGCCGGGCGGCAGGTTCAGGCGGGACGCGGCCTCGAGATAGACGTCGGGCAAGGGCTTGGTCTTTCCCCCCACGTCGTCGGCGGACACGATCGTGTCGAGCAGGGGCGACAGCTCGAAGCGGTCCACGACGAGCTTGATCCAGCGCTCGGGCGAGGAGGAGGCGATCGCGGTGCGCACGCCCTTGTGCTTGAGGTGGCGGGCGAGATCGAGAAAGCCCTCGGAGCAGTCCACTCGGTCCTGGTAGACCTTGCGGGCGGAGACATCGCAGTGGTCGAGGAACTCGACCTTGCCCATTGGCAGGTCGAACTCTTCGACGAGGAAGCGGTGCAGGTCCGACACGCCCAAGCCGGTGATGCGGTCGTTATCGGCTTCGGTCCAGCCGGGCACGGTCGCGCGGAAAAAATCGGCTTCGACCTCCTTCCAGCGCGCCTCGCTGTCGACGACCACGCCGTCCATGTCGAAGATGACGGCTTTCATCAGGTCTCGGGGGCCTCGAGCTGCTGGTAGCGGGTGAGCGTGGCGTAAACGCCGTTCTGGGCGAGCAGTTCCAAGTGCGTGCCGGCTTCTTCGACGCGGCCGCGGCGCATCACGACGATGCGGTCGGCCTTCTGCACGGTGGACAGGCGGTGGGCGATCATGACGACGGTGCGGCCCGGATAGAGGCGCTCCATCGCGTTCTGCACGGCGCGCTCGCTGGCGGCGTCGAGGTTCGAGGTCGCCTCATCGAGGATCAGGAGCTTGGGATCTTTGAGCACCGCGCGCGCGATCGCCAGGCGCTGGCGCTGGCCGCCGGAGAGGCGCGCGCCGCGGTCGCCGAGCGGCGTGTCGAGGCCTTGGGGCATCGCGCCGACAAACTGCGCGGCGTCGGCAACCTCGAGGGCTTTCTGCACGTCGGCCCGGGTCGCACCCTCGCGGCCGATTGCGACGTTGCCGAACACGGTGTCGTTGAAGAGGATCGTTTCTTGGGAGACCAGGCCCAGGCGCGCGCGCAGTTCGTGCGTGGACATCTCGCGCAGGTCGACGCCGTCGATGGTGATGCGTCCCTCGGTCGGGTCGAAAAGACGCAGAAGCAAGTGAACGAACGTCGTCTTGCCGGAGCCGGACGGGCCGGCCAGGGCCAAGACCTCGCCGGGCTTGATAGTCAAGGACACGTTTTTAAGCGCCCAGGTCTCACGGGAGGGATAACGGAAGGAGACGTTCTCAAAGACCACGCCCTTGGTGAGCGCGGGAAACGGCAACGGATGGGGCGGCTCAACGACGGACGGATTTTCATCCAGTATCGAGAAGATCCGCTCGGCCGCGGCCAAACCTAATTGCAAGGTCGAGTTCATCTGCGCCAGGTTCTTGATCGGCCCGTACGCCATGAAAAAGGAGCCCAGGAAGACCGCGAACTGCGAGGCCGTCATCGTGCCGGCGCCGATGGCGCGGCCGCCGAGCCAGACGATCGCGGCCATGATCAGCGAGCCGAGGAACTCCATCAGCGGCCCCGACAGCGCGGTTGCGCGGAAGTAGCGCATCATCTGATGAAAGAACTCGTCGTTCTCGACGCGGAACTTGGCGATGGCGCCCTTTTCGTAGTTGAATGACTTCACGACGAGCATTCCTTGGAGGCTTTCCTGGAAGCGGTGGTAAATCCCCCCCATCACTTCCTGGCCGCGGCGGCCGGCGGAGCGCAGCTTGCGGCCGAGCACGCCCAGCACGCCGCCCGCCATGGGAATGGCGATCAAGGCGACTAACGCGAACTTCGCGTTAGTCGCGATCATGACGCCCAAAACGACGACGATCGTGAGAGAATCGCGAATGGCGTACAGCGGCACGAACTGCAGCGCCGATTGCAATGCGTTCATGTCGTTGGTGAGCTTGGCCAAGACTTCTCCGGCCTTGGACTTCCAGAAGAAATCCATGGAGAGAGCATGAAGATGCGTGAACAGGTCTTCCCGGATCTCCTGCGTGATCTTCTGGCCGAGCCAACTCATGAGGTAGCTTTGCGTGTACTGGAAGATCAGCTTGAGAAAGAAGATCGCCGGTATTAAAGCGGCTACGTTGCGGAGCTGATTTGGATTGGAATCGACGAACAGGCTGTTCGTGACCGGCCCGAGGACTTTGACGAGCGCGCCGTTGAGCGCGGCCACGACGACCATGACGCCCGTGGCCTGGATCAGGCGGACGCGATGCGGCTTGACGTAGGTCAGCAGTCGCCGCAGCGAGCGCCGGTCGGTGTTCACTGCGAGGCGACCGCCGACAGCTTGGGCAGGGCCGTTCTCATCGCCGCGATGGCCTTTTCGATATTCGCGACGGAATTCGCGTAGGAGAAACGAAGGTAGCCCTCGCCCAACGCTCCGAACGACGTGCCGGGAAGACAGGCGACCCCCGCTTCGGACAGCAGGGCGTCGGCCAAGGCCTTCGAGGTCAAACCGGTGCCTTTGATGTTTGGAAAAACGTAAAACGCCGCTTTCGGGGTCTTGCAGGTGATTCCGGGCAGAGAGTTCAGGCCTTGGACGATCACGTCGCGGCGCTTCTTGAACTCCTGGACCATGGCGGTCACGCAGTCCTGCGGGCCGTTCAACGCCGCGATCGCGGCGATTTGCGAGAACGACGAGACGCAGGAGTGGTCATTGGTCGACAATTTCGCGATCGCGTCGATCAGCCACTTGGGTCCGACGCCGTAGCCCAGGCGCCAGCCGGTCATGGCCCACGTCTTGGAGAAGCCGTCGAGCAGGATCGTTCTTTTCTTCATGTCCGGCGCCGACAGCGGCGAGAGATGCTGGCCTTCGTACACGATGCGCGAGTAGATTTCGTCGGACAGGAGCATCGCATCGGGGAATTTCGCGAGCGCTTGGAGCACGCGCTCCATGGTCTGGGGCGACATCACGCCGCCGGTCGGGTTGGCGGGCGAGTTCAGGATGACGAGCTTGGTCTTGGACGTGAGAAGCCGCTCGAACTCCGCGGTATCGAAATCCCACTCGAGGTTTTCTTGTACCGGCAGAGGCACGGGCTTGCCTCCCGCGTAGCTGATCATGGACTCGTAGATCGGGAAGCCGGGGTTCGGGTAGATGACCTCATCGCCCGGCTCGATCAAGGCGAGAATTGTGAAGAAGATGATCGGCTTGCCGCCGGGGACGATGACCGTCTCTTCGGGATTGTAGGAGACGCCGCGAGTCTTGGAGACGTGCTCGGCGATGGCCGCTCGGGTCTCGGGCAGGCCGGCCGACGGCCCGTAATGGGTGAAGCCCGCGTCGAGGGCTTTTTTGGCCGCGTCGCGGATATGGGCAGGGGTGTCGAAATCGGGCTCGCCGATCTCGAGATGGACGATCTCTCGGCCCTGAGCTTCAAGGGCGCGGGCGCGGGCGAGGACTTCAAAGGCGGTTTCCGTTCCGAGCCGGGAAAAGCTGCGTGCCAGCCGCATATGTGGGATTTTAGCTTTTTTAAGCCGCCCGGCCCAGGATGCGGCGCTGGGCGGCGTCGCCCAGAACCATGAAGCGGCCATCGGCATACGCGTAGACGAGATTGTCCGGGCCGCTGAGCGTGCCCTCGAGAGTGACCAGGCGGTGGCGTTCGCCGATCAGGCGCGTCTCCACGAGCATGGTGGCCCCCAGCGGCACACCCTTGCGAAACTCCGTGGTCAGGCGCGCGGTCATCACGGGACGGCCGGCGAGCCAGGCGGCGGCACCCAGCGCCTCATCGAGAGCCGTCAGGATCGCCCCGCCGTGGACGAGTCCGGGCGCGCCCTCCGAGAGGGAGCCGAACCGCGCGGTCGCCACCAGCGAGCCGTCGCGGCGGCGGAAATACTGGAGGACGATGCGCCCCTCGGTGCCGGTCATGCCCGTGAAGGCCCCCCGCGCGGCGGCGAACGGAAACGGTTGGACGGCCTCCCAGCCGGGGAGGGGCCAAGGCGCTGCGGGTGTCTTGCTCATGGCGGCAGTTTAGGACATTTGTGCACCTGCAACTATCCTCAAGGATAGTCAGCGCCGAGATTTGCTATCCTCCTCCAAGCGAATTATCCTCATTCTCGACGGAGATCGAGCCATGGCCACGACCGCTGCTTTGCCCGACGTTCACCCTCTCCTGAAGGATTTTCTCGGCCGCAGGGTCCACACGCTCTTGATCGACGGCCGTCCGGTCGAGGCCGCGTCCGGCAAGACCTTCGCGACGTTGAACCCCGCCACCGGTGAGACGCTCGGTGTTGTCTGCGAGGCCGACGGCGCCGACGTCGACCGCGCCGTCGCGGCCGCGAGAGCGGCCCTTGAGGGCCCCTGGTCGAAGATGTCTCCCGCCGAGCGCGAGAAGGTCCTGCACAAGGCCGCCGATCTGCTCGAAGCCCGGGCCGAGGCTTTCGCCCAGCTCGAGACGCTCGATAACGGCAAGCCGATTCGCGAGGCGAAAAACGGCGATTTGCCGCTGGCGATCGGCCTGCTCCGCTATTTCGGCGGCTGGCCGACGAAGATCCACGGGGAAACGACTCCCGTTTCCGTGCCGTACTTTCCGGGCGCGAAGTTTCTCCACTACACCGTCCGTGAACCTGTGGGCGTGGTGGGCGCTATCATTCCCTGGAATTTTCCCCTGTTGATGGCGGTGGAGCGTCTCGCGCCGGCCCTGGCTTGCGGCAACGCGGTTGTGCTGAAACCGGCCGAGCAAACGCCGTTGAGCGCTCTTTGGCTGGGAGAACTCTTGCTGGAGGCCGGCGTTCCCGCGGGCGTGGTCAACGTCGTCCCTGGATATGGTCCCACCGCCGGCGCCGCGATCGCCCGTCATGGCCAGATCGACAAGGTGACCTTCACCGGTTCGACCGAGGTCGGCCGCGAGGTGGTGAAGGCCTCGGCCGGGAATATGAAGCGCATATCTATGGAGCTCGGCGGCAAGTCTCCGAACATCGTGTTCGCCGACGCCGATCTCGAGGCCGCCGCCAAGGGCATTTTCATGGGCATCTTCTACAACCAGGGCCAGTGCTGCTCGGCGGGTTCCCGGGTCTTCATCGAGCGTCCCGCCTACGACAAGATGGTGTCCGCGCTCGCCGAGCGCGCCAAGACAGTGAAGCAAGGTAATCCGTTGGATCCTAAGACGCACATGGGCCCGCTCGTCTCGGCCGAGCAGCGCGACCGCGTTCTTGCTTACATCGAGTCCGGGAAAAAAGAAGGCGCCCAGTTGTTGTCCGGAGGTGCGGCCGCCGCGGGGCCGGGTTACTTCATTCAGCCCACGGTGTTCGGCGGCGTCAAGGACGAGATGAAGATTTCCCGCGAGGAGATTTTTGGACCGGTCGTCGCGGTCATGCCGTTTGACACGATCGACGAGGTCATGGCGCGCGCGAACTCATCCGATTACGGCCTCGTCGCCGCCGTTTGGACCAAGGACGTGAAAAAGGCCCATCAGGCCGCCGCGAAGCTCAAGGCCGGCACGGTCTGGATCAACTGCTACCATTTCGTGGACGCGGCCGCGCCCTGGGGCGGCGTGAAGCAAAGCGGCTACGGCCGCGAGAAAGGGCAGTACGCGCTCGAGAACTACACGTCGCTCAAGTCCGTCTGGGTGGACCTGAACTGACATGGCGCAGGAAGTCCTCGTTGAGACCGATGGCTCTGTCGGCATCGTGACGATCGACCGTCCTCAGGCGCTGAATGCCTTGTCGCTGCGGGTGATGGAGGACGTGACCGCGGCGTTGGGCGGCTTCGACCTGAACCCGGCGATACACGCCATGGTCCTGGCCGGTTCGCCGCGCGCTTTCGCGGCGGGCGCCGATATCGCTGACATGAAGTCGATCTCGGGCGCCCCGGCCGCGGACAAGGCCCTGGCTCATCACCTGTCTCATTGGGACGCGATTGGGCTGTTGAAGAAGCCGGTCATCGCCGCCGTCTCCGGCTTCGCTCTCGGCGGCGGCTGCGAGCTGGCGATGGCCTGCGACATGATCGTGGCCTCGGAAACCAGTTTCTTCGGTCAACCGGAAGTTCTCATCGGCGTGATGGCTGGCGCCGGCGGCACTCAGAGATTGACCAAGATCGTCGGCAAGGCTTTGTCGATGGAAATGCACTTGACGGGCCGCCGACTGACCGCGCGCGAGGCGTTGGCGTTGGGTGTGGTCAACCGCGTCGTGCCGATCGAATCGTATCTGTCCGAGGCGAAAAAGCTGGCGCATCAAATCGCCGCTCAACCGCCTCTCGCGGTGCAGGCGGCGAAAGCGTCCGTCCGTCATGCGCTCGATTCGTCGCTGTCGGAAGGTCTGCTCTTTGAGCGCCAGTCTTTTTTTCGTTTATTCGACACCCAGGACCAAAAAGAAGGCATGAAGGCCTTCTTTGAGAAACGCAAACCCATTTGGACCGGACAATAAACATGCTTGCCCTGAGTTATCCACACACTGGGCCCAGGACGAGTTGGCGCCGCCTTGGTTTGAACTTGCAGCGGTGCGAGTCGAAATTGCAGCTTGGTACGTACCAAGTTTGTGGATAACCAACGTAAACGCATATGAACGCACAATGACTCGCGGGATTACCGCGCCAGAACTTCTCGTGGAGCTGACAGAGGGCGTCTTGACCCTCACGCTCAATCGCCCCGAGGTGCTCAACGCTCTCACGCTGGGCATGATGCAGGGCATCGCCGAGGCCCTCAAAAAGGCGTCCACGGACAAGGCCGTCAAGGTCGTCATCCTCACGGGCGCCGGCCGCGCCTTCTGCGCGGGCGCCGACCTGGGTGATCTCAAGAAGCGGCAAAGCGTCAAGGCCTTCTCTCTGGGCGACGAGCTTCGCGATCATTTCAATCCGCTGGTCGCTCAAATCCGGAAGCTGGAGAAGCCGGTCATCGGCGCGATCAACGGCCTGGCGGCGGGGGCCGGGGCCAGCATAGTCCTCGCGACGGACCTGAAGATCTGCGCTGAGAAAACGACGTTTTTGAACGCATTTGCGCGCGTCGGCCTGGTTCCCGACTCGGGCATGACCTACTTGCTGCCCCGCTTCCTCGGTTATTCGAAGGCTTTGGAGCATATGTGGCTCGCGAAGCCGGTCACGGCGGAGCAGGCGCTTGCGTGCGGCCTCGTCAACAAGGTCGTGCCCGCTGAGTCCGTCCTCGCGGAGGCCCGGGCGCTGGCCGCCGAGCTCGTGAAAATGCCGCCGCTCTCGATCGCGCTCACCAAGCGCGCCGTCAATCGATCCTTGGAGGCGGTGTCTCTCGATGAGCAGATGGAGTATGAGGCCCGGCTCCAGGAAATCCTCGGCCGAACGCAAGATCATGCCGAAGGCGTGAGCGCCTTTCTCGAGAAGCGCTCGGCGCAGTTCAAAGGAGAGTGACATGAGCCTCGAACCCAACCGCATCCGCGAAGAGAAGCTTCTCGCCAAGATCAACGCAGGCGGCAAGATCGAGACGCTCGAAGAGATGAGCGACGAGTATCGCGAGCACCTCACCAATCTGATGTCCATGCAGGCCGACTCCGAGCTCGCCGGGGCGTTCGGCTACGTGCCGTGGATCCAAAAGTCTCCCGACATCAAGGAGACATTACAAGTTGCTCAAATCGTGAAGGATGAGGTCCGTCACGCACGGGTGATGTATCGTTTGCTGGAGGGTATGGGCGTAGACGTAGACGAGTACTATAAAACACATAATTTTTCGCTTCGCGTCAATGCCGACGACATCGGGACCCTGCGCGCCGCCGATGACAAGCGCGTCAACATCTTCTACTACCCGATCGACACGTGGTACGACTTCATCATGTTCAACTTCTGCATGGACCGGGGCGCGGGCCACCAGCTCGAGGACTCCCTCGATTGCTCGTACAAGCCCTGGTGCGACGGGATGGAGGGCATCTTCAAAGAAGAGGAGATGCACATGGCGCACGGCGACCAGTGGGCGAAGAGGCTGTCCGAGGGCGCGCAGACGCACGACGAGCTCCAGGCGGCGTTTGACAAATGGTATCCGCGCACGATGAACATCTTCGGCCGGGCCCATTCGCCCAAGAACGCGATCTACCGGAAGTATGGGTTGAAAAAGCGCGACAACGATGAGGTCCGCCAGGCCTTTGCCGCCGACATCAAGGACAAGGCCGCGAAGTTTGGTCTGCGGGTCCCCGCCTGGACGCCGGTCGCGTCCAAGATGTCCGAAGAGCCGTTCATCCCGGGCTGACCATGGGTCTCCTCGTTGAGGTGCGCGACCGTGCGCTGAAGCGGCCCTGGCTGCTGCTCGCTCCATTGCTGGGGCTTCTCGGTCAGAATCTGATCTCCCTGCTGCCTCCCGGGGCCGTGGCGCTGAAGATCCTGCTCGCAGCGCTGATGACCGCCGCGGTGACCACGTTCTTCGCCGAGCTGTGGCTCGGCGACGGCAAGAGCGTCGATCCGGGCCGGTTCGTGGAAACCGGGACCGTGTTCCTCCTGCCCTATCCGCTGCTGCTCCTGTTCGGGGGCGTGACCGCGCCCTTGGTTTACTGGATTCTGCGCGCGGACGTGCCCCAGGCCGCGTCGCTGGGAGCGCTGTATCTCATCATCGCCGCGGGCAAGCTCGCGGCTTTCGCCGCGGGCGCGCTGTCTGCGATCGCGGCCGTCCGGCGGCGCGAGTCGGCCGGCGCGTTCGGGGCTTTGCGGCTGGGCGTTCGCACGTTGTGGGCGAACCGCGGCTTCTTCTGCTTTGCGCTCATCGGATTTTGGGTATTTCAGGAGGCGTGCGCGTTCCTCGCGCGCTCCTTGGCGCCGGGCCTGCTCCCGGGCTTTGTCACCACGGCGATTCCGCTCATCGGGTGCGTCGCGCTGCCGATCGAGGCCTGGCGTTCCGGACGACTGACGCGATGATCCAGCGCGTGGCGGTTGTCGGTGCGGGCACGATGGGTGTCGGCATCGCGCAGTTATGCGCGCAATCCGGCTTCTCGGTGAAGGTCCACGATCCGGAACCGGCGGCGTTGGCGGCTTTGCCGGCCAAACTTAGACAATCACTCGACTCGGCCGTGCTCAAGGGGCGGCTGTCCACGCAGCAGGCCGAACGCGCGTTCCACGGCGTGTCGGGTGTTTCCGAGCTGGGCGACCTCGCCGGAGCGGACCTCGTGATCGAGGCCGCGCCCGAGATCTTGACGCTGAAGCAGGATCTTTTCGAGAAGCTGTCGGAGATCTGCCCCGAGGGCCTGCTTGCCACGAACACCTCGTCTTTGTCGGTGGCCGCGATCATGAAGCGGGCGCGCTCTCCGGAGCGGACCTTGGGGGTGCATTTCTTCAACCCCCCCGTCGCGATGAAGCTCGTCGAGATGATCCGTACCGACGCGACGCATCCGGACGCTTTCCGGGCCGCGTGGGACTTCGTGTTGACGGGCCTGCGCCGCACGCCGGTCGATGTCAAAGATGTCCCGGGATTCATCGTCAACCGCGTGATGCGGCCTTACTACGTGACGGCCCAACGGCTCGCCAACTCGAGAACGAGCTGCGCCGCCGTTGACGAGAGCTGCCGGAGCGTCGGCGGCGTGCCCATGGGTCCTTTCGAATTGATGGATTTGATCGGGTTGGACACGAACCTGGCCATTACGAAGGCCATTTATGAGGCGCTGGGACGACCGGAACGATTGACTCCGCCGACGCTTCAGCAGACGCTCGTGGACAAGGGAATGATCGGCCGAAAATCCGGGAAGGGCTTCTATCTCTACGCGGACGGAAAAAAGATAGGCGAAAATCCAGAAGCGACTGCGGCCTTGTCGCAGGGAGCGGCATCACCGGCACAAGACATTTGGAGCAACCTTCTTGGAGCCGTTGTCTCAGAAGCAGAATGTCTTGTTTCCGAGGGCACGGCGGGAGCCCCGGACATCGACACCGCCGTTAAGCTGGCCATGAACTTCCCCAAAGGACCTTTCGAATGGCGAAAAGAAAACACGGCGGTCAAGCCGTAAAAAAGCGGCTTCCCACCCTTCTCGATCTTCTGAAGAAGGACCAGGCGCGCGTGATGAAAGTGCTGCACAAGCACGGCGTCTATTTCGACGCCGGCACCTACATCACGCTTCTCGCCACGCTCGACAAGGTCGCCGCGTACCACGCCGTTCCGAACAAGAAAAAGTTCTTCGCGGACCTGCTCGGCCGCTGACGCGCGCGTCGGCTGTTTCGGAAAACCGTCAGCGCTGAAAGTCTTTGATGCGGAAAACGGAGGGGTGCGGCGCCACGGGCTTGCCCGAATGCTTCGTCTCAAGCAGGAAATGGCGGCCTTTCGGAAAGCGCTCGACGAAGAGGTTCACATGCGCGGGCTCGTTTTCAAAGGAGCCGACGACCGTCCCCATCTCCGCGAGCCGGTGCAGGGCCTCGTTCTTGAAGGCGAAGTCGGGCGCGTCGAAGCGCGGCTTGAGGATGAGGGTCGCTGCCTTGCCGTCGGGGTCCGGGAAGCCGTGGCGCAACAGCGACGCCTCCGTGCCTTCCCGCATGCCCTCGTCCCGGCCGGTCATGTAAAAGGACCGTCCCCCCCGTGCGATGACCTCGCCTGCGAACTCGGGGCCGCCGGGGATGATCGAATCCTCAAGCAGGTAGGGATTTTTGAAGAAACGGGCGAACCAGAAGTCGCGCAGGTCCTTCGCCAGTTTTTCCTCGAGGCCGGCGTCCTTGGCCGTGTCGGCGATCGCGTAGCGCAGTTGTTCGCGCGCGATCGCGCGCAGGAGACCGGCGGCGCGGGCGTTTTGAGTCTCGATTGCGGCCGCGAACTCGGCCAGTATGCGCAGGTGGCGGTCGGCCGTGGAGAACAAGGTGTCATCGAGGTCGAAGACGACGATCGCGTTCGGCTGCGCCGAAACGTCTTGCAGAAGCGCGTCGAGCAGGGCTTTCTGGGAGCTCACGCCTTGAGGACGACTTTCGTGTTTTTGGGCGTCGCGTTCCAGAGCGTGGTCATCAGGATCGCGCCGAGCGCGGAGAAGGGCATGATCATGTAGGTCCATACCCCCCAGCCGTGCGTGTCGAGGATGCTGCCGAGGAAGAGGCCGGTCAGGCCCGAGGCGACGTACTGGACGCCGTCGAGCAGGCCGGTGACGGTGGCCGCGGCCTTGGTGCCGCCGAAGTCCATCGACGCGGTCCCCGACAGCATGCCGTGCACGCCGAAGATCCACAGACACGAGAAGCCGATGAGGAAGGAGGCGACCGCCGGGTCCTTGGTCTGCCCGAGGGCGAACAGCGAGGCGATCTGTCCAAGGTAGAAAATAAAGGCGACGGGCGGGCGACGGCTCTGGAAGACGCGGTCCGAGAGATAGCCGCACATCAGGCCGCCGCAGATGCCGCCGATCGTGATGCCGGCGGTGGCCATCGTGAACAGCGATGTCCCGTGTTTGACGCCGTGCACCTCCTTAAGAAACGGCACGAACCACAGCAGCAAGCCCTGGCGCACGAAGCCGGTGCAGAACTCGGCGGCGGTGAGCGTGAGGATGATCTTGTTCTTGAAGACGTGGGTGATCAAGTAGGCCAGGTCGATGGGCTTGTCTTTGTCCGCATGTTGGCTTGTGGCGTCGCCGGTGTCGAAGTCGGCGTGGCCGGCGTTCTTGGGGGTGTCGGCGATCATGAAGTAGTCGACGAGGAACATCGTCGCCACGGCGGCCGATGGAATGAGGAACACCATATACCAGCTCATGGAGGACAGGATCCAGCCGCCGACGGTCATGGCCAGGAAATAGCCGGAGCTGATCATGATGCCGAAGATGCCGCCGAACACGCCGCGCTCGCGCACATGAAACCACGTTGAATTGACCTTCACGACCGACAGCGCGCCGAAAGATTGGAAGTACTGGTTGACGGCGTACAGCAAAGACATGCCGACGACGATTTTTGTTTGCCATCCGTTCAGGAAAAGAAGGCCGATGACGAGGTTCATGACCGCCGTGCCTGCGGCGGCGATAAGGATCGCGCGCCGCCCGCCGAAGCGGTCGGTGAGCGGGCCGTTGAACATCACGGCGAGCGCGTAAGTCCAGAAGCCCGCGGTCGCGATCGTCCCGAACTGCGCCTTGCTCAGGGCGAATCGCGTCATGATTTCGGTCGACGCCACGTTGAGGTTGTAGCGGCCCATGTAGAAGGTCGCGTAGGTCAGGCCGAGCGGGAACCAGTTGAGGAACCGGCGGCGGCGGTACAGGGCCGAATGGACGGGTGCGGCGCCGGCGGTCATAGCGGTGGAGGAGCTCATGGGGGTATTCTACCCGCTTAACGGCGGGGCTTGGAATAGGTCCTTTGTACCTCGAGTGGATTCGTGTACGGCGAGTTCCAGAGATGGGCGTGCATCGTCGCCACGCGCGCGGCGAGCGCTTCGTCCTTCACCACGATTTCGAGGTTGCGGGAGCTGTCGAGGTAGCCCCCGGCCCAGTTGCTCGTGCCGATCCAGACGGTTTTCCCATCTGCGGTCATGTATTTCGAGTGGGCCGTGCGCGCGAACGGGATGGTTCCCTGTTTAGCTTCAGGCACGGTGATGATGCGGACCTCGATGCCGGGAATCATCGCGAGGCTCTTGAGGTGGACGACGGACTGCGCGTCCGTGTTCCAATGGGAGACGAGGAGCTTGACCGCAACGCCGCGTACGGCGGCGTCGCGCAGGGCGTTGTCGATCGGAGGATAGAAATGCCTGGGCCGCGAATAAGTCGTGGGGTTGTAGTCGAGGAGTTGAATGGCGATGTTTAATTTGGCCTCGCTGATGAGCTTGACCAGTTCCGATTCCGAGTCCCCGACTCCGTTGGGATTTCTTCTCCAAGGGCTGGCGACCAGATAGGCCCGGGCCGTGCGGTCAGCGCTCGGGTCTTTCTGCTCGTCCAGTTTGAGGCCGCTTTGATCATCGGTCAGCGCCCAGTCGTGAGTGAAGACCTTTTGGACGTTGGAGACGACCGTCGCGTCGGCGATTCTCAGTCCCAACTCGTGGATATGCTTGAGCGACCTCCAGTCGAAGTTCTGGCTGCCGACATAGGCTTGCGTGGAGTCCACGATGAAGAATTTGGCGTGGATGATGCCGTCGCCGTTGACCTGAGACCACTCTAAAACGCGCAGGTCCAGGTCCGGGATGGATTTGAGCCGGGCGATGCCGTCAAGCGAGTTCTTCTCGAACTTCTTTTCGAGGATGACGCGGATCTTCACGCCGCGTTTGGCGGCCCGCTCGAGGGCTTGAAGCGATGCTTCGAGGGGTTCGCCGGTAGAGGGCGTCACGTAGAACTGCTCGATGTCGATCGTCTTCTTGGCTGCGTCGAACATCGCGGGCCAGACGTCCGAGGCTTGGCGCAGGTTTTTTTCCTCGAGGGACGTCTCGATTGGATAAGAGTAAACAAGCTCAAAGCCGGGTACGGAGAACTCGGCTCGAGCGGGGGCCGCCAACAGAAGCAGAAAAGTCGAGAGTCGGGTCATGAGTTCTCCACAGTGCGGTTGGTCGTGCGGCCGAAGTAGTGAAGCATGGCCTGGCCCACGGCCCTCGTCACGGCGGCTTCATCCACGCTGGCGCCGAGCAGTTGCGCCATCGAGGTCATGACCTCGCTCTCGAGCTTGCACGGGTGGATGAGTTGGAAGGGTGCTAGCGTGTTGTTCATGTTCAGCGCGAAGCCGTGGTAGGCGACGCCGCTGCGCACCGCGACGCCGATGGAGGCCAGCTTCTTGCGGCCGACCCAGAGCCCGGTGAAGCCCTTGACCGTCGTCGCGCGCACGCCGAACGGGGCGATCGCTTCGATCAGGACCGCCTCAAGAGCCGAGAGGTAGGAGCGCGCCTTGAGGCCGAGGCCGGGCAGGTGGAAAACCGGGTAACCGACGAGCTGGCCGAGGCCATGCCAGGTGAGGTCGCCGCCGCGCTCGATCGTGTGGACGGGGTCGGGCAGGGCCCGAGGCACGTTTTGCTTGCTCGAGCGGCCGATCGTGTAGACGGGGCGGTGCTGGCAGAGGAGGAGCGTGTCCGGGATATTCCCCGCGCTCCGCTCGAAGACGAGCTTGCGCTGGAGATCCCAGACCTCTGTGTAGTCCTTGAGGCCCAGATCGCGGACGATCATCGTTTAGGAGAAAACGGGGGCCTCGCGCTTGACCTGCAGCATGTGCACGGGATGGCCGAGCGCGACCTCGCAGGCTTCCGCGAACGTCTCGGTCAAGGTGGGGTGCGGGTGGATGGTCTGGGCGACCTGCTCGAGGGTGACGCCGACCGAGACCGCGAGGCAGGCTTCCCCCACGAGGTCAGACGCATTCGCGCCCACGAACCCAGCGCCCAAGAGGCGGTGCGTCGCCTTGTCGGCGACGACCTTGCAGAAGCCATCGGTCTCGCGCACGGCCATGGCGCGCCCGGAGGCCGCAAACGGGAACTTGCCGGTGATGGTGGAGAATCCTGCGGCCTTGGCCTCCGCATCGGTCATGCCGACCCAGGAGATCTCGGGGTCGGTGAATACGGCCCAGGGCACTTGGCCGCGATTTTCCAGAGGCAGTCCCGCGAGGGACTGCGCGGCGAGAATGCCCTCGCGGCTCGCCTTATGGGCTAGATAGGGCTGGCCGACGACGTCGCCGATCGCGTAGATGCCGTCCACGGAGGAGAGCATTTCGGTGTCGACGACGATATGTCCGCGCTTGTCGAGCTCGACGCCGATCTTTTCGAGGCCGAGGCCTTGAGAGCGCGGCGCGCGGCCGACGGCCAGAAGGATTTTATCGCAGACGATCTTCTTGGCGCCTTCGGGAGTTTCAACGGCGAGTTCGAGCCTCTTCCCCTTTTTAGCCCAAGATTTCGCCTTCGAGGACAGCAGGACCTCGACGCCGAGCTTGGCAAGATTGCGCGAGACGGGCAGGACCATATCTTTTTCGATCACGGGCAAAAGAGAATCGGTGAACTCGACGACCGTGACGGTCGTGCCCAATTTCGCGAAGAAGGTGCCGATTTCAAGGCCGATCACGCCGCCGCCGACGACGACAAGGGCCTGAGGCGGGGTTTTGAGGTCGAGGGCTTCCTTCGAACCCAGGATATCCTTGCCATCGATGGTGAAGCCGGGGATGGACACGATCTCGGAGCCGGTCGCGATGATCGCGTGCGTAAAATCGATCGTCTCGGCGCCGCCGTCCGTCTTCGTGACGACGGCGGTGCGGGACGTCGTGAACTGGGCCGAGCCGGAGATGTGCTCGCCCTTGTTGCCCTTGATCAGGACGCCGATGTTTTTGACGAAGCCCCCGACCATCTGGTCCTTCCAGGCCACGACCTTGCTCCAGTCGAGCTGGTGCTGAGGATCATCGCAGCCGGCTTTCTTGGACTTATGGGCGTGGCCCGCCGCGGCGATGAGCGCCTTCGACGGGATGCAGCCGTAGTTGAGGCACTCGCCGCCGAGCTTGTCACGGTCCACGAGGAGGACCTTCTTGCCGAGTTGGCCGGCCTTGATGGCGGCGACATAGCCGCCGGGGCCGCCGCCGATGATGAGCACGTCGGTTTTGATCGCCATGTTCGCCTCGTTAGAGAAGGGTTTGCGGGTTTTCGAGATGCTTGATGATCGTGTTCAGGAAGCTCGCCGCATCGGCGCCGTCGACCAGGCGGTGATCGAAGGAGAGCGCGAGGTTCATCATGTCCCGCGCGACGATCTTGCCCTCGCGCACAACGGGCCGCTGGGCGAGCTTCATGAGGCCCAGGATGGCGGCCTCGGGGTGGTTGACGATCGGCGTGGCGAACAGGCCTCCGATCGGGCCGATGTTCGTGATCGTGAAGGTGCCGTCCTGGAGGGAGGGCACGTCGATCGTGTTGGCGCGGACCTTGCCCGCGAGCGCGGCCACTTCCGCGGCGAGCGCCCAGAGGTCTTTGTCCTGCGCGCTCTTGATGTTCGGCACGACGAGGCCCTGCGGAGCGGCGACGGCCACGCCGATGTTCTTGCGGCTTTTGACCACGATCTCCCCCGCCGCCTCATCGAGGGAGGAATTGAACATCGGGAACTCGGAGAGCGCTTTCACGAGCGCGCGGATGATGAAGGGCAGAAAGGTGAGCTTGACGCCTTTTTTGGCGGCTTGGGGCTTGAGCTTTTCGCGCAAGGCCAGAACGGCGGTCATGTCGCACTCATCCATGTGGGTGACATGGGCGACGGTGCGGCGCGACTGCTGCATTTTTTCGGCGATCTTGCGGCGAATGCCGGTGAACGGCACGGTGGTGTCTCCGGTCTGTCGGGCCACCGAGACGAGCGCGTACGAGGATGTGGATGCGGACGTGAGTGCCGGACTTGCCGTTCGCGCCGAAGGCGCCACGGCGCGCACATCCGTTTCCGAGATCCGGCCCCCGGGGCCGCTGCCGGCGATGCGCGACAAATTGACGCCGAGCGCTGACGCCAGGGCTTTGACGGCGGAAGTCGCGTTCGCGCCGGAGTTGTCGAACGCGGAGCCGCCGGCTTTGACAGAAGAGAGGTCGGAGGCGAGAACGCGGCCTTGCGGGCCGCTGCCTTGCACCTGGCCGATGTCGATCTTCTTGTCTTTGGCCATTTGGCGGACCATGGGCGTGGCGAGAACCTCGTTGGCGGTTTGAGGCGGCCGCGCGGCGGCGGGGCGCTCCTGGACGATGGCCCGGGAAGTTTTTTCGGCCTTCGCTTGGACGGCCGCGCCGCCGGCGATGTCGATGGAGACCAGCGGAGCATGGACTTTTATTTTTTCGCCGGGCTTCCCGTGCAGCTTCACGATCTTGCCGGCTTTCGGCGAGGGAATCTCGACCTCCGCCTTGTCGGTCAAGACCGCGGCCAACGGCTGATGCTCGGCGACCGCGTCGCCGACCTTCACGAACCACTTCACGATCTCGCCTTCGACGAGACCTTCACCGATGTCCGGCAATTTGAATTCGTAGTTCATTGTCATCGCTCTTTTTGGGAAAGGTTATCCACAAACTTGGTACGCGCCAAGTTGCTCCCCGCGTTTCAACGTTGAAGTATTGGGGATAACTTGTCGTCTGTGTGTGCGCATCAGAAGCTCAAGGTTTTGCGCGCGGCCATCACGACACGGTCCGCGTCGGGGATGTAGTACTGCTCGAGGCGAAACAGCGGCATGCGGATGTCCCAGCCGCCGACGCGCGCGACGGGGGCCAGGAGCTTGAGCAGGCCGCGCTCGGCGATGAGGGCGGAGAGCTCGGCCGCCCAGGAGCCGGTGTTGGGCGCCTCGTGGGCGATGACGCAGCGGCCGGTCTTGCCGACGGAGGCCAGCACCGCGTCGAGGTCGAGCGGAGACAAAGTCCGCAGGTCGAGGATCTCGACCGAGGCGCCGTCCTCCTTCTCGAGGCGCTCGGCGGCCTTTTCGCAGGTCACGGTCATCGCGCCCCAGGTCAGGAACGTGATGTCTTTTCCCTCTTTGACGACGCGCGCCTTGCCGATCTCGATGGTGTAGTGGCCCGCGGGCACTTCGCCCTTCGCCGAACGGTACAGGAGTTTCGGCTCGAAGAAGACGACCGGATCAGGCGACTCGATCGCGGCGAGCAGGAGGCCCTTCGCGTCGTGGGGTGTTGAGGGGATGACGACCGTGATGCCCGGCGTGTGGCAGACATAGGCCTCGGGGCTCTCCGAATGATGCTCCGGAGCGTGGATCAAGCCGCCGTGCGGGACGCGCAAAACCAGAGGCACGGACAGCTTGCCGCGCGAGCGCGAGCGGATGCGGCCGAGGTGGCAGACCAGCTGGTCGAACACCGCGGGCATGAAGCCGTCGAACTGGATCTCGGCGATCGGGCGCATGCCCGATATCGCGAGCCCGATGGCCGAGCCCATGATGCCGATCTCGGCGAGCGGAGTGTCGACGACGCGGTCGTCGCCGTACTTCTTCCACAGACCCTCGGTGGCGCGAAACACGCCGCCGTTGCGGCCCACGTCCTCGCCCAAGATCATGACGCGTTTGTCTCGGCTCAAGGCCATGTCGAGAGCCTCGTTGACGGCCTGCACGAGGTTGAGGACGCGCGTGGCGGCGGGTTTTGTCGCCGTCTTCACGGGAACCTTCCTTCGGCGGGCGGCAGTTCCATAAGAATCTGAGCTCCGCCCTTGAACTGAAGAAGCTTCTCAAGTTCCGCGCGCTGTTCGATCAGATGCCACGGTGCCGTGGCATAATTATCGGCGAACATATTTAATGGATTTGGGGCCGGGAACTCTTCGTAGGCCTTTACCTCCTGGTTGATCCAAGCGTCCGTGGCGGTCTGAAGAGTTCCCTCTTTTTTGTCGTTCCAAAGTTTTTTTGCCGTCAAAAACTTCTTAAAGCGCGAAATCGGATCGCGCTTCTTCCACCTTTGGACCTCTTTGTCCTCGCGGTAGCGCGAGGCGTCATCGGCGGTCGTGTGATGCCCCATGCGGTAGGTTTCGCATTCGATCACCGTGGCGCCCTCGCCCTTGCGCGCGCGTGCGACCGCCTCGACAGTCGCCGCGTAGACGGCGAGTGCGTCGTTGCCGTCCACCTGGAGGCCGCGCACGCCGTAGCCCCAGGCTTTCTGCGCCAAGGTCTGCGAGGCGGCCTGGCGCGATCGCGGCACCGAGATCGCCCAGCCGTTGTTCTCGATGACGTAGATCGCGGGAAGCTTAAACTGACCGGCGAAGGTCAGGGCCTCGTGGAGGTCGCCCTTCGAGGAGGTGCCGTCGCCGCAGTAAGTGAGGGCCACGCCGCCCTTGCCTTTGAGCTTCTGGCCCCAGGCGAGGCCCGCGACCTGGGTCAGGTGCGTGCCGACCGGGATCGAGAAGATCATGTCGTTGTTGCCTTCGGGAAAGCGGGTGCCGCGGTCGTCGCCGGCCCAGTACAGGAGGCCGTAGCGCATCTGCATGCCGCGCGCGAAGTACACGCCGCCGCCGCGGTAGGTGGGCACGACCCAGTCGGAGGGGCGCAGCGCCAAAGGCGGGATGCATTGCGTGGCTTCTTGACCCGTGATCATGGGATACGTTCCAAGGCGTCCGGAACGTTGGAGCAAGATAGCCCGTTCGTCGAATCGGCGGATCTGAAACATCAAACGGTACATTTCGATTAAAAGTTTATCCGAGACCTTCGGCATCAGAGATTGATCGACGGCGCCGTCGATCCCAAGGATTTCGAGACGCTGAATGTCGAGGGAAGCGACAGTTTTAAGAGGCATGGGCGTCCAAATGTCCCTTCATAAAAAGCTCGGCCGCGCGATAGGAAGATCGAACAAAGGGTCCAGAGGCGACATAATGAAAGCCGTGCTCTCGCGCGATCTCGCCATATCTTTTGAATTCGTCAGGGTGAATAAATTGTTCGACTCGGAGGTGGTGGCGCGACCCCGAGGGCCTCAGATATTGCCCAAGCGTCAATATCTGCACCCCAACCGACCGGAGGTCTTTAAAGCTCTGAACAAGTTCCCCTTCGGTCTCTCCGAGACCTAACATTAAAGATGTTTTGGTCGGGGACTGAGGGCGATGGGCTGTGGCATGGGCTAAAACGTCAAGCGATTGTCGGTAACTTGCTTTCGCGTCGCGAACGGAGGAGGTCAAGCGTTCCACGCACTCGACGTTGTGGGCCACGACGTCGGGACCGGCGTCGAGAACACGCTTCAACAGTTTCACATCCCCGCGAAAGTCCTGAAGAAGCATCTCGAGCTTCATGTCGGGGCAAACGGATTTGATCTCGCGGATACACGCGGCCAGATGCGCCGCGCCTTGGTCGGGCAGATCATCGCGGCAGACCGTGGTGAGCACGGCGTACTCGACCGCCATTTCTTTCAAGGTCAACGCCAATTTGACCGGCTCGTCCAGGTCCGGCAGCGGCGGCTTCGCCGCAGTGCCGACGGAGCAAAAACGGCAGCCGCGGGTGCAGGTAGCACCCATGACCATGAACGTCGCCGTTCCCCCGCCCCAGCACTCGGCCAGGTTGGGACAGCGGGCTTCCTCGCAAACGGTCGAGAGTCCCCGCGAGCGTGAGGCCGTTTTTATGCGCGCGACGACAGGGCCGGTCGGAAGCTTGACCTTCAGCCAGGGCGGCAGGCTCTGGCGCACCGCAGTCCGGGGCATGGTCAGTGCGTGCCCTGATCGGCGAGCCAGCGCTCGGCCTCGAGCGCCGCCTTGCAGCCCATGCCCGCGGCGGTGACGGCCTGGCGGTAGCGGTGGTCCATGACGTCGCCCGCGGCGAAGACGCCGGGCACGGAGGTGCGCGTGCGGTCATCGGCGATCACGTACCCATTTTCATCGGTCTTCAGCTGGCCGCCGAGAAACGCGGTGGTCGGCGCGTGGCCGATGGCCATGAACACCCCGTCGCACTTGAGCGCGGTCACGGCGTTGGTCTTGAGGTTCTTGAGCTTGACGCCGTCGACATGGCCGTTGCCGGTGATCTCCTCGATGGCCGTGTCCCAGATGAACGATATCTTCGAATTTTTCTGAGCGCGTTCCTGCATGATCTTGGAGGCGCGCAGGACGCCGCGCCGGTGGACCACGACGACCTTGGAGGCGAACTTGGTGAGAAAAGTGGCTTCTTCCATGGCGGTATCGCCGCCGCCGACGACGACGACCGCTTTGTTCTTGAAAAAGAAGCCGTCGCAGGTGGCGCAGGCGGAGACGCCGTGGCCCATCAGACGCTTCTCGCTCTCGATACCGAGCCATTTCGCGTTGGCGCCGGTGGCGATGATCAAAGCCTCGGCTGCTGCGGCCGTGCCCTCGGTCGTCTCCACGTGGAAGGGACGGCGGGAGAGGTCCACCGTGACGACGTATTCATTGATGATTTTCACGCCCAGGCGCTCGACCTGCTTCTGCATGCGCTCCATGAGTTCGGGGCCCGAGATCGGCTCGGGAAAGCCTGGGAAGTTTTCGACGTCCGAGGTGATCATGAGCTGTCCGCCCATGGAGACGCCGCCGAACACGAGGGGGTCCATGTTCGCGCGCGCGGCGTAGATGGCAGCCGTGTAGGCGGCGGCGCCGGAGCCGATGATGACGATTTTCTTCGATTCGGACATGAGCTGATTATAACATGTCTCCCTCCGGGCCCCGCCTTGCTAGACTATCCCTCGATGGCCGATATGATTTGGCTCAAGGGCGTTCAATGCCGCTCCAAGATCGGGGTCCCCGCCTCCGAGCGCGCGCGCCGGCAGACTCTCCTCGTGGACGCGGGCCTTGAGGTCGACGCCCGTCCGGCCGCGGCGCGCGACGACTTCCGCCGTGCGGTCGACTACGGCGCCGTCGAGAAGCTCATCCGCGCCGAGTCCGAAGCCGGCGAGCGCTGCTTGATCGAGACCTTGGCCGAGCGCCTGGCCGCCGCGATTTTGCGGACCCAGCCGCTTGTCGCGGCCGCGACGATCCGCGTGCGCAAGACGCCGGCCGTCATGCCCAAGACCCGTGAAGTCGTCGTTGAGATTCGGAGGAGTCGATGATCATTCGAAAACTGTATCGCTTCGAGGCCTCGCACATCGTGCGCAACTGCTCGTCCGACCGCTGCAAATATTCCGTGCACGGGCACAGCTTCCGCTGCGAGCTGCTGCTCACCGCCGACCGCCTCGATCGCGGCCAGATGGTCTATGACTTCGGCTTGCTCAAGGGCGGCGTGAAGGATTTTCTCGACGGCTTCGACCACGCCGCGCTGTTCTGGGACAGGGAAGCGCCCGGGTACGTCAAGGCGATGAAGGAGAACTCCAAGCGCTGGGTGTCGCTGCCCGTCTCGCCGACGGCCGAGCAGATTTCGCGCGTGATCTTCCTCGCGGTCTCGGCGATCCTTGAGAACACGGAGAAGGTCAACGGCGACGACACCGCGCGCGTGCACTCCGTCATTCTGCATGAGACCGAGACCGGCTACGCGCAGTGCTTCCGCTCGGACGCGTACGACGCGGCCCTGGGAAAAATCGACCTCAAGAACGTCGTCTTCTCGGATGAGGTGAAGGCCGGGTGGTCGGACCCGGGGATGTGGGGCAAGCTCTTGAAAGGCGTCCGGTTTAAGAACCCGAAGATCGCGATGCAGATCGACTAGGCGATGAGGCGGCCGCCGTCGACCGTCAGCTCCGCGCCCGTCGAGTAGTCGGCGGATTCGGCCAGATACAGGCAGGCGCGCGCGACCGCTTCGGGGGTTCCCAGGCGCTTGAGCAAGGTCGCCTCCGCGATCTTGCTCTTCTCCCGTCCGCCCATGGATTGGGGCGCCAGCACGGGTCCCGGCAGGATCGCATTGACGCGCACCTCGGGCGCGAGTGATTTGGCGAGCAGCTGATTCGCGCACAGCAAGGCGGCCTTCGACGCGCAGTACGGGCCGTAATCGGCGTAAGGGCGTCGTCCCGCCCAGTCCGCGATGTTGATGACGGCACCCTCCCCTGAGCGCTTGAGCCAAGGAGCGCAGG
>JAHFCE010000015.1:51101-68766 GCA_023249675.1 Elusimicrobiota bacterium
CAGGCCCGCGCCAGGTAGTAGGGCGCGCGCGCGTTCACGGCCATGTGGCGGTTCCAGTCTTCGGCGGTCGCCGTTGAAAACGGCGTGCGCTCGTACAGCGAAGCGGAGTTGACGAGGATGTCGATGCCGCCGAAACGGCGCGCGACCGCGGCGGCGAGTTTTTGGGGCGCGGCTGCATCGAGCAGATCGGCGGGGAAGACAGCGGCGTCGGCGCCTGAGAGGGACTTCACGCCCGCGACGAGCGTGCGGGCCTCGGCGGCGGAGGTGTGGTAGTGCGCGGCGATGCGGGCGCCCTTCGCGGCGAAGGCGAGCGCGATGACGCGCCCGACGCGCCGCGCGGATCCGGTCACGAGGACGACCTTGTCTTTTAAGTTCATTTTTTTCCGGCGTTCATCATGCGCATCATGAGCTGCTGGATCTTGATCATCTGAGTCTGGCGCTCTTGCGGGGAAGAGGCCGTATTCTCGGTCATGGTCTTTTTCATGTCCTGGATCATTTGCTTGAGTTCGGTGTAGTCCGCCTTTTGCTGGGGCGTCATGTTCTGCGTGATCGCGGGGTTGTCGAGCATCGGTGTCATTGCGTCGAGCATGTTGACCACGCTCTTATTCATCGCGTCGCCCGCGGATCCCATCGGAGGAAGCGGTCCGGCCGGCGGAGCGTCTAAGTCGCCGGGGCCGCGCAGAAGATCGAGGCTCGAGGGTCCGGGCTGAGGGTTCTGGACCTGTTGCATCTGTTGCTGCAATTCGATGAGCTGCTGCGCAGACGGCGCGGACTGAGCGGCGATGGCGGCAAGCCGGGCGGCGGCTGAGTATTTTTCGACGACGAGGCCCGCTCCGTACTGGAGGGCGAGCACGCCGGCCGCGAGCAGGGCGCAGACGCCGCGGGCGATCCAGAGATTCGCCTGAAACAGAGCGTTCAGGCCGCAGGCCAAAGTCCAGGCCGCGATGAAAGTCGGCAGGACCCAGGCCGTGGGAAACCAGGCGCACAAGGCCTGCACGGGCGCTGCCGCGAGCATGATCGCCGCGAGGAGCAAAGCGCGGTCGAAGTTCCCCGCGCCGCCCAGCGCGCGTCCGAGCCCGTAGACGAAGCTCGCGCCGAGCAGATACAGCACCGTCCAGGCGCCGAGGGCGACGAAGCCGACGGCGGCGATCGACCGCGGCGCGTACGCCTGCAAGGCGGCGGGGTTTGCAATGACCGCGTGGATGAGGTTCAGCGCGAAGAACACGGCGCCCCAGGCGAGCGCCACGAGCAGGGCGGCCGCTGGTCTGGGCGCTGGGCGTGCCGCGAGGCGCGCGAAGACGCCGGGCGCGTTGACGAGTGAGGTCAGCGAGAGTTCGAACAACTCGCCGAGGGGCGGCGGAGAGGGAGCCTCTTTTTTCTCGGGGGCGGGATCGCTCATATCGCTTGGCTCAGGACTCGGCGCGCCGGCCGGCCCAGGTGGAGTCCTCAAGCCGGATATTCGGGAGCTCGCGCTCAAGCGGCACGACAAGCAGGGCGGCGGTGTAGCCGCCCTTGCTCTTGACCCGCAGGCCGCCGCCGATGCGCTCCAGAAAGCGGCGCGACATGGACAGTCCGAGTCCCAGCCCGTGAGACGCGCGGCGCGCGCAGACGAACGGCTCGAACAGGGACGTCTTCTCGGTCTCGGAGACGCCGCCGCCGTCGTCGGAGACCTCGATCTCGGCGTTCGGTCCCTCGCGGCGCAGGAGCACGGTCACCGCGCTCCCGCCGCGCGCCGCGCAAGCTTCGAGCGAGTTCTGGAGGACGGCGAGGAGCGCGAGCTCGATGGAGCGGCGGTCGGAACGGATCGGCGGCACGGGACTTTCAATAAGGACGGACACCCGGACGCCCTCGGGCGCGAAGGTCTTGCGGCTGTCGTCCACGCAGGCGTTCACGAGGCAGACGAGGTCCACCGCGCTCGCTGTCGGGGCGTGCGCCGTGGTGAGAGCGCTCTGATCTCCGAGCACGCGCGAGAGCTTGACGCTGAGCTCGGCGGCGGCCTTGCGCAGATGCTCGACTCGCTCCGCCTGCTTGGGGTCGTCTTTTGGGGCGAGCGCGATCGCCTCGGAGAGCGAGGCGATCGTGATCGCGTATTCACGCAGCTGAAAAAGGGCGAAGGACAGGTATTCTCCGACCTGGGCCGCGCGCAGGCGGGCGACGGTGCGGCGGGCGACGTCCGCGGCTTGCGAGCGGACGGGGCCGAGCGCCAGGCCGGAGGCGACCGGGGCCAATGCGAACAACAAGCCGCGCAGGACGAGGATCCAGGCGAGGCCGGGATTGCCGCCCGACTCGGAGCCGAATCCCGCGATCAGGGACGCGGTGAAGAGGGCGGGCACGGCGGCGGCGAGTCCTCCCGCGATCGCGCCGAACTCGAGTGCGACGGTGACGGCTGGAGCCAACACGCCGAGGTCGATCACGCCGGCCCACTGCTGGATCCAGCGCGCGATCCACATCACAAGCAGGATGTCGATCGCGGCGAGGGCCGCGACCGCCGTCCTGCGAGCCTTCGGCGTTCGGAGCCTGCCGGAAAAGACGGCTCCGGCCGACGCGCCGATCACGCCCAGCGCGACGAGAGCCGGCAGCGCGACGCTGACGGCCTTGCCGCGCGCTCCCAGGAAGGCGGCGGCCACGACGAGGAGAAGGTTGACGGCGCGCAACATCCAAAGCGCGGGGCTCATCGCGCGCTCAGTATAGCCAAATATTCGTAGAATGGGCCAGGTTCCTGCCTTCAGCACCGACATCGATCATGCGCCTCAGCCATCGCCTTGCCCTCGTCTTCGCCGTGTCCGGCGGCCTCGTCGCCGGCGGCCTCGTCCTGCTCGGCGTGAGATCGTCGCGGCAGGAAGCCTACGCCTCGGCCGAGCATCTGGGCGGCGTGACGTTGACCGCCGTGCGCGCGGTGGTCCAGTCCGAGGCGCGCCAGGGCCGTCTCGGCGAGGTCGGCAAGAGCTTCACCGATCTGCTGCGCCAGGCGCAGATCGCGACCATCGTGGTGCGCGACAAGAGGGGCAGGCGTCTTGTCGGAAGTTCGGTCGATCCCAAGCTGATCGGCCGCGAGCCCAAGTCGTCGCGCCCGCTGGCCCAAGTGGACGACGGCATCTACGACGTCGAAGGTCCCGTGGACCTCGGCCCGCGCGGCAAGGGCGTGGTGCAGGTCGGTTTTCGCACCGACCCGCTTGAGCGGCGTCTTGGCGAGATCGGCGCGCGCGGCGTGCAGGCGGGTGTGACCGCTTTTCTTGCGATCACCTTGATCGCCTGGTTGATCGGCCTGTTCGCGGGCGAGCGCCTTGAGCGCCTCGTCGGACGTTTCGAGGCGCTCGCCGCGGACCCGCAGAATTTTCGGCGCCTTGGCGGCGACGCCGGCAGCGACGAGGTCTCCCGCGTGACCCGCGCGTTCAACCGGATGGGCGTGAGCCTCAAGGCCGAGACCCGGCGGCGTCTGGTGCTTGAGGCCGAGAAGCGGGAGCTTGCCGCGATGCTCGTGCACGACCTGAAGACGCCGATGACCGTGATCCGTTCCGGCATCACCTTGCTCTCCGACTTCGCGACGCGGGAAGGCGCGCGTGAGCACGACCGCACGTTTGAGCTGCTCGAGATGTCCACGGCGCGGCTTCAGCGTATGGTCGAGGACGTGCTCCAGCTGGCCAAGCTCGAGGAGATGTCGGGGCTTCCGCAGACGGAGCTCGTGGAGATGGATGCTTTGGCCCGCGCTTGCGCCAAGGATTTTGGCCTGATCACGGCCGACCGCAAACAGAACCTGGATCTGAGCCTTCCCGATGAAGCGTCCCCGCCCGTGCTTGGCGACCCGGCGCTCCTGCGGCGGGTGCTCGACAACTTGGTCCACAACGCGGTGGAGCATACGCCACGGGGCGGTCGCATATCGATCAACGTTCGCAGCGAAGGCGCGAATGTGCTTGTGGCGGTGAGCGACTCGGGGCCCGGCGTTCCGCCTGAGGCGCGCGAGCACATCTTCCTGAAGTTTTTCCAGAAGGACATGAAGCGGCACGTGGGCAACGTCGGACTGGGGTTGGCGCTGTGCGAAAAAGTGATCTCGCGCCACGGGGGTGCCATCGGCATCGACGACTCCGCCGCGAAAGGCGCCCGCTTCTACTTTACCTTGCCCGCCATGCCTTCGCTAGAAGGCGTCTGACCGAGCGCATCGGCAGGCCGGTCACGTTGTCTCGGTCGCCGACGATGCGCTCGATGAACGGGTCTAAACGGTCCTGCACCGCGTAGGCTCCGGCTTTGTCCATGTGCTTGCCCGCCAGGCGGCGCAGGCGGACGGTGTCGAGCCGGCGCGCGTAGACGGTCGTGACGGCAAGCTCGGTATAGACCCGTCCTCCAACGACAAGGGCGGTTCCCGTATACACCCGCTGGGCCCGGCCCGATTGCAAGGTGATCATGCGCAGCGCGTCCGTGCGATCCTTGGGCTTGCCCAAAATTTCTCCCGCGCAGACGACGATCGTATCCGCGCCGAGCACGAGTCGGCCCGGGTGTCGGCGGGCGACATCGAGCGCTTTGAGCCGGGCGAGTCGAACAACAAGTCGCCGGGGGTTTTTCTCATTCATGTTCTCGTCGACGCCGCTCGGATCGGCGGTAAAACTGATTCCGGCCGCGCGTAAAATCGCGCGCCGCCGAGGCGAAGCCGAGGCCAGCACGAGCTTCAGAACAGCTCCGTGTAATCGCCCCATTTCTCCGTTCTCACATTGGGAGGCGCTACTCCGAGAGCCTGGAGTCCTTCTCGAAGTTCTTGAACCATTTTATTCGGTCCGCACAAGTAGTAAACCGCCGCCGCGTCGTTCGCGGCGGCGAAGACCGCGGCAGCAGTCCAGCGGCCCGTCTTGTCGTTCCAATTCGCGTCGGCGCCGGGTTGAGTCACCCTTTCTTTGACGTTAATGCCGTTTTGTCGCCAGCCGTCATATTCATCTTTATAGAGCAAATCCTCGGGCGTTTTCGCAGCACAGCACAGAGTGATCTTGCCCGCGAGGTCCTGTTCGATCTTCATCCGGCACATCGCCCGGAAGGGCGTGAGCCCCGTGCCGCCCGAGACGAGCACCGCGTGCGGATCTGCGCCATCGTACACCCATTTTCCGAAAGGCCCGCGCACAACCAGTCCGCCCTCTTGCCCGGGCTTCAGCGCGCCGAGGCGCGCGGAGAATTCCCCCACCATGCCGACCGTCACTTCAAAGGACGCCTCGGACATCGTTGGCGAGGAGCACAACGAGTAAGCGCGGCAGGTTTTGGGGTCATCGACAAAGTGGAACATCAAGAATTGGCCGGGCGTGAACCGGAAGCCTGTCGGCGAGGCGAAGCGGAACAGGCGTATGCCCGCCGCGGCGTCGTTCGCGGAGAGGAGGACGGGCCGGAACGTCGGGTGGACGACTTTGTTCATTTGAGCTCGCCCGCGAGCCAATCCAAGTAGCGCTTCGAGCCCTTGTCGACCTTTAACGCGAGCAACTCGGGCGTCGTATAAGGGTGGCATGACTTGATCCAACGTTGAAACGCGGGCCATTTGGCGGCTGAGGTCTTCGCGACAAGAAGGCATTCCGCGTCGCGATGCAGGCGACCCCGCCAACGGTAATGAGAAACAACGGAGGGTATGATGTTGACGCACGCGGCCAAGTGCTCGGACACGAGACCTCGGGCTAGGGCCGCGGCCGCTTTTCCGCGAGGCGCGGTCATCAACACGACGTAAAAATCTTTTGCCATTGCCGAATTTTAGCAGATAGGCGCTTGAGGCAGAAACTTCCCCTTGACGGCGATGTGTCCGTGGTATACACTTTAACGATCGATCTATATTTCGTTTTACGATGTGGGGAGGGTGTATGGACCAGGTAACCGTTTCCAGCAAGTATCAGGTTGTCATCCCCAAGGAAGTGCGCCGCAAGCTGAAGGTTCGCCCGGGACAGAAACTGGCCGTCTTCATGAAGGGCTCCTCGATCTCTCTCGTCTGCGACCGCCCCCTGGAAAGTCTGCGCGGCATCATGCGCGGCGTCGAGGTCGTCGACCTCAGGGAGAAAAGGGATCGGTCGTTGTGACGCGGATCATCCTCGACTCCTCGGCTTGGATCGAGTACTTCGCCGACCGCCCCAAGGCGGACCGGATCAGGCCCTTCCTGACCGACCCCCGGCGAATTCTGGTTCCGGCTGTCGTCTTCTACGAGGTTCAGAAGAAGGCCCTGACGGCGTTTAACGAAGAGGTGGCGGAGACTGTGGCGGGGCGCTTATCTCAGTCTGAATCGGTGGCGCTCGATCGCGACCAAGCCCTGACCGCGGCCCACCTCGGCCTCAAGCACCGCCTGGCGATGGCCGATGCTCTGATCCTCGCTGCGGCGCGCTCCTGCGACGCGGAGCTCATCACCCTCGATACGGACTTTAGGGGCATTCCTGGCGTCCGAGTGCTCTAACCCGCTTCTCCTCAACGGTAGGTCAAAGATCCAACAACGTGGATCTTCAGCATGTTCGAAGCTTTGTGCTTCGCCGAGCCGCCGGCTGTGACAAGGGTCGTTTCCCCCTCCTTGACGACGCCGTTCTTCAGCAGGATGCGCTCGCCGTAGCCGAGCATCTCGTCGGTGCTCTTGCCGAGCGGGCAGATCATGGGCGAGATGCCCCAGTACAGCGCCAACTGGTTGTACGTCGCCTTCAGCGGCGACATCGCGATGATCGGCGCGTACGGGCGGTATTTCGACATGATGCGCGCCGACCAGCCGGTCATCGTGTACACGATCACGGCCTTAGCGCCCGTGACATCGCAGGCGTCGTGCGTGGCGCGCGCGAGCGTGTGCGCGAACCCGGTCTCCGGCGAGTCAAGCAGGCCGTGAGGAATCATGCGGTAGCGGAAGTTCGAGGCCTCGGCCCGGCGGATGATGTCCGCCATGACCGTCACCGTTTCAACGGGATACAGGCCGACGGCGGATTCGCCGGACAGCATGACGACGTCGGCGCCGTCGTAGATCGCGTTGGCCACGTCGGAGGCCTCGGCGCGCGTCGGTTGGGCGTGGCTGATCATGCTTTCGAGCATCTGCGTGGCCACGATGGACAGCTTGCCGGCGTCGTTGGCGCGGCGGACCAGCATCTTCTGCAAGGCCGGCACCTCGGCAGCGGAGAGTTCCACGGCGAGGTCGCCGCGCGCGATCATGATGCCGTCGGCCGCGTCTAAAATGTCATCGATGTTGTCGAGTGCTTGCGGATGCTCGATCTTCGCGATGATCCGCGTCGGGGCGCCGGCCTTGCGGATGATGCGGCGCGCCTTCAGGATATCATCGGGCGAGCGCACGAAGGACAGCGCCACGTGGTCGATGCCGACCTTGAGGCCCATATTGAGATCCTTCAAGTCCTTCATCGTCAGCGCGGGCAGATCGATGTCGGCGCCGGGCAGGTTGATCCCTTTGTGCTCCTTGAGCCGTCCGCCGATGAGGACCTCGCAGTCCACCCAGCCAATGCCGGTTTTCAGCACGGTGAGGACGATCGAGCCGTCATCGAGGCGGATCTCCATGCCCTTCTTCACGGTTTGCGGAAGTTTCTTGAAGCTGGTCGAAAACTCCTCGGCCGTGCCGGGAATGTCGGCGACGCTGATGCGCGTGCGCGCGCCCTTCTTGAGATCGATCGGCTCGCCGTTGCGCAGACGCCCGACGCGCAGGCGCGGGCCCTGGAGATCCATGACGACGGAGCAGGCGCGGCGGCTCTGGCGGGACAGAGAGCGGATGTGCGCCATGTTCTTGTCGAGCTCGGCCATCGAGGCGTGGGAGCAGTTGAGGCGGAACGCGTCGACTCCGGCGGCGAGCAAGTCCTGTATCATCGCGGGCTTGGCCGAGACCGGCCCGAGCGTGGCGAGGATTTTGGTGAGTTTTGGTCGGGTTATTGGGGGCGTGTGTTCGTGGTTGGACATGAGCGGTTGAGCACCTTCCTCAGATTGACGCCGTTGGGTGGAGAGACGACTCCCTTTTCTGTGACGATTGCGGTCACGAGCGCGTGCGGCGTGACATCGAAGCCAAAATGATGGGCCGAAGCACCCCGAGGCGCGATCTTGGCCCCGAAAATCTCAACGACTTCTTGGGTCGAGCGCTCCTCGATCGGAATGTCGCGGCCGTGCTTTGTCGCGAGGTCGACAGTGGTGCTGGGCGCGACCACATAAAATGGAATCCCGTGATATTTCGCCAAAATCGCAAGGCCGTAAGTGCCAATCTTGTTGCACACGTCGGCGTTTGCGGCGATGCGGTCGCTGCCGACGATCACCGCGTCAATTTTCTTCGTCTTCATCAGGTGGGCGGCCATGTTGTCGGTGATGAGGGTCGCGGGAATCCCGGCTTGCATCAGCTCCCACAGGGTCAGGCGCGCGCCCTGCAGGTAAGGACGTGTTTCGCAGGGGTACACATGGGCGACCGAGCCCGCGAGCCAGCCCGCGCGGATCATGCCGACCGCGGTGCCGATCCCGGCGGTCGCAAGCGCGCCGGCGTTGCAGTAAGTGATCACATTTGAGCCCTTCTTCAATAAAGCGGCGCCGAGGGTCGCCATGCGCGCATTAAAGCCGAGATCGTCCTCGTAATAAGTTACGGCGGCGGCGGCCATCCTCATCGACAGGGAACTTTCGGGGCCGGTCTTGGCGACCATCATCATGTGGTCAAGAGCATGCATCAGGTTGACGGCGGTCGGCCGGGCGCGGCGCAGCGCCAGCGAAGCCGAGACCACGTCGCTCATTTTGTTGCGGCGCGCGGCGAGCGCCATGCCGTAGGCGGCGGCACAGCCGATCAGCGGAGCGCCCCGCAGGACCATGTCTTTTGTCGCCTGGGCGACCGCGGCCGCGCTCCGGCACGTCACGAACTTGACCGTTCTCGGCAAATACCGCTGATCGAGAACCTGGAGGCGGTCCCCTGTCCAGACGATATGTTTGATCGGATCCTGATGAAGAGGCTTCCGTTTCATTTTTGTCGAATCGATTATAGCTTTTACGCGAGAGAGGCTGAAAATGGGACGAGGGCGAACAAGGCCTAAACCCTGTTCGCCCTCGATCGCCGCCGCGCGGCGAAACGGCCGCGCGCGAGCCTTTAGGGGATGGAGTCCATCACCCGCTTGAGCTGCTCCTCGGTCTTGCCCACGATCTCCACGGTTTTCTCGCGGCCGTTGGCGCCGCGCAGGATGCTCACGCGCTTGCCGGGCACCTCGAAGAATTCGGCGAGGTAATCCTTCAGCGCGGCATTCGCCTTTTCGTCCACCGCCGGAGCGGCGACTTTGACTCGGAGCACGCTGCCGATGCGGCTGACCACTTCGTTGTCCGCGGCGTTAGGGATGACGCGCACTTTCACGATCATGCAGGGGCCTCCTTGATGTCGGACTAGGGTGCAAAAATTTGTGTGCCGATTCGGATCATGTCCGAGCCTTCTTCGATTGCGATTTCAAAATCCCGGCTCATGCCCATCGAGAGTTTCCCGCCGAGCAGGTGCTTGTCTCGAAGACTTCTCAGGAGCCGGAAACTCGGTCTGACCGCTTCCACGGGCTCGATGTCGGGCGCGATGCCCATGAGCCCTTGAAGCTCGAGGTTGGAGCACCTTCGCACCCCCCCGATCAATTCCGGCAGATTCTCCGGTCTGACGCCAAACTGCGTTTGGCGTTCTGATAATTTCACTTGAATCATCACGGGCAGCTTGTGATTGGCGCCCGTCATCGCGGCGTCGAGTGTCGACGCCAGTTTGAGGCTGTCCACCGAATCGATCGCGTCGAAGACCGAAACGGCTTTCCTCGCCTTGTTCGTCTGCAGATGCCCGATGAGGCGCCACCGAACCATGTCCGCGAGCGCGCCGAGCGAGAGTTTTTTCTTCTCGGCGTCCTGCACGCGGTTTTCCCCCACCTCGAGAACCCGTCTGGATGTAATGACCTCCCGAACGTCGGTGAGGGAGGCGTATTTTGTCACCACCACCAAATCGATCGCGCCGGCGTCACGGTTCGTCCGTGCGGACGCGGCGGTCATGCGGTAGCGGATTTTTTCTAGATTGTCAATGAACACCGAACCCGTTCATTGTAGCATATTCCGAGAGTCAAATGACGCCCAATAGGCCAAAAGACCTATGCGGATCGAGGTGGAAGTCTTAAGACTTCCTCTTGTCGATAGAGAGCCCCCCTGGCTCTTTCGAACCAGGGGGGCTTGTTATGCGTCAGATAACATCGAACGCGTATCGGTGCGAGCTCGATGTCTTTTAGTACATGTCTCCGCCGTGCGGGTGGCCACCGCCCGCCATCGCGGGCTCCTTCTTCTCCGGGATGTCGGAGACGAGGACCTCGGTGGTGAGGATGGTGCCGACGATCGAGACGGCGTTTTCAATGGCGGTGCGGGTGACCTTGAGCGGGTCGACGATGCCGGCCTTGAAGAGGTCGACATACTCGCCCGTCGCGGCATCAAGACCGATGCCCTGAGCGGAGGACAGGATCTTCTGCACGACGACCGAGGCTTCCTGGCCCGAGTTGTCCGCGAGCTGACGGATCGGAGCCTGGAGAGCGCGCCGCACGATCTGGCCGCCCGTCGTCTCGTCTTCGTCTGCGCCCTTGAACTTCTCGAGGGACTCGCCGGCCCGCAGCAATGCGACGCCGCCGCCCGCGATCATTCCCTCTTCGACGCCGGCGCGGGTCGCGTTCGACGCGTCCTCGACCTTCGCCTTCTTGGCCTTCATCTCCGTCTCGGTGGCAGCGCCCACGTTGATGACCGCCACGCCGCCGGACAGTTTGGCCAAGCGCTCCTGCAGCTTCTCGCGATCGTAGTCGGACGTGGTGTCCTCGATCTGACGGCGAATCGCATCCGCGCGCTTCTTGATCTCGGACTTGTCTCCGGCTCCGGCGACGATCGTCGTGTTGTCCTTGTCGATGACGACGCGCTTGGCGCGGCCCAGCATGTCGAGGCCGACCTTCTCGAGCTTATGGCCGAGCTCCTCGGAGATGACCTGGCCGTGCGTGAGCACGGCGATGTCCTGCAGCATCTCCTTGCGGCGGTCGCCGAAGCCCGGGGCCTTGACGGCCGCGCACTTCAGGGTTCCGCGAAGCTTGTTGACCACGAGCGTGGCCAAGGCCTCGCCTTCCACGTCCTCGGCGAGGATCAAGAAGGGCTTGCCGGCCTGTACGATCTTCTCGAGGATCGGGAGGATGTCGTTCATCGCGGAGATCTTCTTCTCCGTGATGATGATGTAGGCGTCCTCGAGGACGGTCTCGAGGCGCTCGGTGTCGGTGACGAAGTAGGGCGAGACGTAGCCGCGGTCGAACTGCATGCCTTCGACGACCTCGAGCGTGGTCTCAGACGACTTGCCCTCCTCGACGGTGATCACGCCTTCATGGCCGACCTTCTCCATGGCTTGGGCGATCATGTTGCCGATCTCGACGTCGTTGGCCGAGATGGTCGCGACCTGCGCCTTCTCTTCCTTGGTCTTGACCGGGCGGGAGTTCTTCTTGAGCTCTTTGACGACGAGTTCAAGAGCCTTGTGCATGCCGCGTTGGATGGACTTTGAGTTCGCGCCCGCGGTCACGTTGCGGATGCCCTCGCTCAGCAGCGACTGCGTCAGGATGATCGCGGTCGTCGTGCCGTCGCCCGCGACGTCGTTGGTCTTGCTGGCGACTTCGCGAACGAGCTGGGCGCCCATGTTCTCATAGGGGTCCTGGAGCTCGATCTCTTTGGCGATGGTCACGCCGTCATCAACGATGACGGGCGAGCCGAATTTCTTCTCAAGGACCACCGAGCGGCCTTTGGGGCCGAGGGTGACCTTGGTTGCGTTGGCGAGCTTATCGACTCCATCCTTCAGCTTCTTGCGAGCGTCGTCCGCGAAAATAATCTGTTTAGCCATGGGGGTTGTCTGTCTCCTTTATATGGGGCTTACTTGAGGATGCCGAGGATGTCGTCCTGATGCATGATCAGGTAATCCTCATCGTCGAGCTTGATCTCGGAGCCCGAGTACTTGCCGTAGAGAATCTTGTCGCCGGGCTTCACGTCGAGGGCGATCACCTTGCCGTCATCGGTCGTCTTGCCCTTGCCGCACGCCGCGATGACGCCTTCCTGGGGCTTTTCCTTCGCGCTGTCGGGGATGATGATCCCGCCGCGCTTGGTCTCCTTGGCTTCCGCGGGCTTGACGAGTACGCGGTCCCCGAGGGGTTGGATCTTGACTTTTGAGAGAGTCGCTTCGGCCATCTGAAATACCTCCGTGGATATCACCGTCTTAAATGAAAGTCGCGAGTGTTGGCACTCACGGTCACCTAGTGCCAATTATAACATGGACGCCTGAAAGTTGTCAATCGAAAGGCGCGAGTGCTAGGAAGATTACTGAGCTTGTCCGGGGAAGACTTTTCTCAGCAAGCTCATCAGCGCCTGTTGAGCCTGAGGAGGCTCGGCGGCGCGGGGCTCGAGGTAGGGCGGCGGAGGAGGAGGGTCGTCGCTGGTGAAGGCGGCGGCCGAGGGGGCGGGAGCGGCGGGGGTCTTTGCTTCGGGAACGGAAAGAACCGCGGCCGGGGCAGGCTCGATCTTTTCGGGAGAAGGGCACAGCTGCTGAAGATCTTCCTCAAGGCGGCGGATCACGCCGAGCGCCTTGGCCAGCGAGAGTGATTTTTCGGAGAGGTCGCGCGAGAGCTTGTCCACGAGACGGTTGCGAATGCCGAGGTCGGTCTCGGTTTCCTGGAGACGGCGCTTGGCGCTCTCGAGCTCTCCCCGCGTCTTTTCCGCGGCGATGCGTAGTTCGTTGAGCTGCCTCTCGCGGGCGGCAAGATCGGCCTGGAGCCGGGCGAGAGCGGCGCGATCCGTGCGCTGGACCGCGAGTTCCTTCATGAGGTCGGCGACGTGGGAGAACAGGCGGGCGCTCGCGGCATCGAGAAGGGCGTCCGCGTCGTTTGAGGCCGAGGGCGCGTCGAGGGCGGCCGGAAGCGGAGATTGGCGCGCCCCGTGCGCGCGGACGATGTCGTCGAACTCGCCGGCGCAGCGCCAGCTTTTCTCCGCGATCTCCCCCTCTCCGGGGCAGACCAGGGTCGTCAGCGTGAAATCGGGAAGAGCCGCGAGCGCTTCGGGTTCGTAGCTGCCGGGCACTTCTCCCTTCATGTAGGCCCAATATTTCATTTCGTCTCCCCGAAGTTCTCCTGAATGCGGTGGAATTCGGCGAGGAGCTTGCGCATGTCCGAGCGCAGAATCTGGGCGTCTTGGTCGGTCAGGGCCTTGGCCTGCGTGAGGCGCTCGTGAGAGGCCGCGGCCGCTCGGCGCAGCTCGCCGATACTGCCAGAAAGCTCCGCTGCCTTGGAGCGAGCAGCAGCCAATTCGGACTCGAGATCATTCACGCGGCGGCGGGCTTCGAGCAGGGCCTTCTCGCAGTCGGCGCGGCGCTCGCGCTCCAGGCAGAGGTCGGCCTCGCGCGCGAGCTCGCGCGCCTCGCGCCGGGCGAGTTGGGCGCGCGCGCTCTCGAGCTCGCCGGCCAGGCGCGCGCTCTCGAGCTCGGCGGAGCGGCGCGCGGAGTCGGACTCAAGGGCCGCGCCCTCGTAGGACGAGGCGGCCTCGGAGAGGCGCCGCTCGAATTCGGAGGCGAGCCCGGCCCACGCGTCGAGCTTGGCGCGAAGCGCCTCGTTCTCCCGGGCCACGGCCTCGACCCGGACGTCCCCGCCTTTCCGGGGACGCGGAGAGCCGGGCGCGGGATCCGCGGCGCCGGCGACGTCGCGGACCGGCGCCAAGCGGGGATAGCCTTGCCAGCTCAGGTCGCCCAGCCAGTCGGCGGGCTCGTCTTCGGGCGTCATGGTCCTTTAGCATAGGTCCCTTGTGTTAAATTTTCAAGACTCGCGCCTTGACGGAGCCCCCCAGGTGAGTCATCATGTAGGCATGAGCGACTTCCCTTCTTCGGAGCGTCGGCCTCTTGTCCTCATCATCGACGACGAGCACGATTTTCGCGTGGTCGTCGCTCACCTGCTCGACCGCGGCGGTTACGACACGGTGCTTGCCGGCGACGGCGCGTCGGGCCTGCGCGTCTTCGCGGACCGGAGGCCGGACCTCGTCGTGCTCGATGGAAACCTGCCCGACATCGACGGCATCGAGGTGTGCCGGCGCCTGCGCGCCACGCCCGAGGGCAAGACCGTTCCGATCCTGATGTGCACGGTGCGCTCGCCTTTGGGCACGGTCGCGGACGGCCTCGCGGCCGGGGCGACCGACTACGTGCTCAAGCCTTTCGAGGCCGAAGACCTTCTCACGCGCGTGCGGAAGGCACTCAAGGCCGCCGCCCCGTGAGTCCACGCATCGCGGTCGTCGACGGCGACCCTGAGATTCTCAGCCTGACGTCCCTTGTGCTCGGCAAGGCGGGGCACAAGGTGCAGGGCTACGCGACGCCGGGGCGCTTCTTCGATGGATTGCTCAAGACCAAGCCCGACCTGTGCCTTATCGCCGTGCACCTGCCCGGCATGGACGGCCGCGAGGTGATCCGCGTGCTGCGCGCCAATGCCGAGACCAAGGGCTTAGCGCTCATCGCCATGTCGGCATCGGCTCGCTCGACCGCGGACGTGGTCCAGGGTTTCGAGCTTGGCGCCGACGAGTACCTGTCCAAGCCGCTCGACCTTGACCTGCTCGTGGTGCGCGTCGCGGGCCTCCTGCGCCGCGGTCCCGCGGCCGCGGCACGGGAAACGCAGAGCTACGGCGACCTTGTCGTCTATCCCGAAGAGCACCGCGTCTCGGTCAAGGGCAAGGACGTCGCCCTGACGCATCTTGAGTTCAAGCTCCTCCTCTACTTCCTGCGCAACCCCAACCGCGTGCTCACGCGCGGGCTGATGCTCGAGAAGGTTTGGGGCACGGGGCCGGAACTCTCCACGCGGACGGTGGACAAGCACGTCGAGTCGGTGCGCAAGAAGATTCCCGTCGTGGGCGCGCGCATCGAGACCGTGATCGGCGTCGGCTACTTGTTCCGTCCCTGACCCGGGGGACCGTCGCGCGCCCCCCATTCGTCGAGCTCGCGCGGCAAGGCGCCGCTGCGGTGAGCGAGCGCGATCATTTCTTCGAGGCAAGCCAGACGCTGGGCGGGAGTGGCGTCGAGCCCGGCGGTCAATTGCCGTCTTCGGGCGTCTTCCCAGCTGCAGTGCCAGTCATTGTCGTTAGGCATTGGCGTCCTTATTTGGGAGATCGTTTTTTGAGAGCTTCCAGCGCCTCGATGTCCAACAGATCCTGAGGACGCGCGACGGCCCGTTTCATCGCGATCAAGTCGTCGATCGAGGCCACCTGGATCTTTGCGCCGCCGAGATCGATCGTTTTTGAGCGCGACCACAACTGTTCGAAGGGGATCGGGTCTCGAACGAACAAATCCAGGCTGAGGAGGGGAACGCCTGGGCAATACAGATTGAAGACCGTCATCCCTTTGTCTGCGATCCACGACTCGCGCTGAAGAGGATCGGCGAAGGCCGTTGGATCCACCGGAGCCCGCGCCTTGAGTCCGATCGCTTTCAGGGCCTCCATGGCTCTTTTCGCGGAGACGGGCTCCAGATCCAGGACGATGTCCACGTCGGCCGTCAGGCGCGGGTGCCCGTGGAGGACGACCGCGAGTCCGCCCACGACGACATAACGGACGTCGACGCCGTTCAGCGCGGAAAAGACGGGCTCGAAGAGGGGCATGGTCCGCCCCAGTGTAACATGGTCGTGGATTGCGGTCAATCTCATCCTATTCGAATAAGACATATACATTGCGCATATTGTCTGGATCATGTATGCTGGGGTTATGCGATCGATTAGGCTGGAGGCGGGGGCGTTTGAGGCGCTGCGCGCGGAGGTTCTGGGTTCGCCGCAAGCGCGTCAGCAGCACCGGATCCACGCCGTGCTTCTCGTGGCGGGCGGACTGAGCTGTCGTCGCGCGGCGCGCCTTCTGGGGGATTCTCCGCGTGCGGTGGAATATTGGATACGTCGTTATAACTTAAATAAAATAAATGGATTATTTGATGGGCATCGACGGGGGCGTCCGTCGCGTCTGAGCGCGGCGCAGTTGGCCCAGCTGCGCGCGGTCGTGGTTGTCGGGCCGGTGGACACGGGTGGCGGCGACTGGACCGGCGCGGCCGTGTCCGCGTTCGTCGCCCGGCGTTGGGGCGTGGCGCTGGGCCTGCGCCAAGCGCAGCGCCTGCTCGCGAAAATGAGGCTTGATCGGGAGATAAGTATGCGCAATAATAAATGACGCCAATGTTCATTTGGCGTCGCGTCTTCACCCGCCCGCAACAACTATTTCGTACCAATAGGCGACACTGGACCGATTGCGGAAACGCGTGAATTGGATTGAACTTTGGCGGCAAGGCGTTCGCCTCCTCCTCGGCTTAAAAGCCGGGGAGCCTTCTTCGTTCGCGCGCGCGCGCAGTGTACTAATAGCATCGGCGCTGTTCGCCGCCGCCGCGCCCGCGCGGGCCGCCGTAGTGTGCGCGACCTACCAAACCGTTTGCGCCTCGGGCTGCACCTACACCGAGATACAGCCCGCGGTCGATGCTATTCCTGCCACGAACCTCAGCGGCAACTGGTGCATCGACATCACCGACGGCGTCACCTACAGCACCCAGGTCACGGTCCAAGGCAAGAGCCCCAACGGCTATCAGATCTACATCGGCACGACCACCTCCGGGGCGACGCGCCCGGTCGTGTCTCCGCCTTCGGCCTCGACGGCGGCATTCCGGGTCATGAATGCGTCGGTCAGCATTCAAGGCATCAACATCGTCGCCAGCAACAACGTGCCCTACGGCGTGTGGGCGTCCTCGGCCTACGTCACGATCAGCAGCGTGAATGTGAGCACGAGCGGATCTGCGGGCATCTACACGGCGGGCATGCGCATCAGCTCGTGGACGACGGTGGGCTACAGCTCCGTGACGGTGTGGGGCGCGCACGGCTATTGGCTTGACGGTTCGACGAGGACGACGGTGAGCTACAGCACGGCGGTCAACAAATCGGCGACGCTGTATGCCTTCTATCTCAGCGGCGGCAAGAACAATGATTTCACGGTGATTTTCTCGAGCAACAGCCTTGCCTTGAGTGATGGGTTCTACGCCTTGGGTTCGGACACGAACACCGTGACGCAGAGTTACCTGTGGGGCGGTGAACGCGGCGCCTTCTTGGACACCGGCTCCGATTACAACAGGATCAGCTTCAGCACCATGATCGGCAAGTCGGACGCCGGGTTCTATGCCTTGGGGGCCGATTCGAACACCGTGACGCAGAGCTATATGCAGGGCGGCTCCCCCGCCGCCGAGTGTGGTACCGGCTCCGGGTACAACACCATCAGCCTCAGCACCATGATCGGCACAAGCTACGGGTTTGAAGCCAGCGCCGGTCCGAACACCGTGACGCAGAGCTTTCTTAAGGGCGCCACCTCCGGCGCCAACTTGACTGGCGGCTCCTTCACCGCCATCAGTCTTAGCACTATGATCGCGACAACAAGCTACGCGCTCTATACCAATGGGGCCGATTCGACCACCGTGACGCAGTGCTATATGCAGGGTGGCGTCAGCGGCGCTCGCTTGCCCAGTGCCGGCACCTACACTGCCATCAGTCTCAGCACCATGATCGGCGGAAGCGGGGACGGGCTAGATATTCTCGGCGATTTCACCACCGTGACGCAGAGCTACATGAAGGGCGGCACCTCCGGTGCCGCTGTCTATTTGGAGAGCGGCGCGGACCGCATCACCATCAGCTTCAGCACCCTGATCAGCAACAGCGCGGG
>JAHFCE010000016.1 GCA_023249675.1 Elusimicrobiota bacterium
AAGTCCTTGGAGCGCATCGCCCAGCGCGCGCACGCGCGCGGCATCGATATCGCCGTGCACACCCACGTCAACCACGCCAATCAGGTGACGCCGCTCGTGGGCAAGGCCGTGCGCAAGATTCTCGACATGGGCTTTCGCGACGTGCGCAATCAGGGCGTCTTATTGCGCGGTGTCAACGCCACGCAAAAAGACCTCCTCGAGCTGTGCTTCATGCTGCTCGACCACGCGAAGATCATGCCCTACTACTTCTACATGGCCGACATGATCCCCAACTCCGAGCATTGGCGCCTGTCGATCGCCGAGGGCATGAAGCTCCAGCACGACATCATGGGCTACCTGCCCGGTTTCGCCACGCCGCGCGTGACCGTCGACGTGCCGTATGTCGGCAAGCGTTGGATACATCAGCTCGCCGACTACGATCGGGTCAAAGGCATCTCGTACTGGACCAAGAGCTACCGCACCGGCATTGAAACCGATGATGCGGGCGCGCTCACGCGCCGCTACGAATATCTGGACCCCGTCTACACCTTGCCCCCCGAAGGCCAAGACTTCTGGCGCAAGCACCAGAAGTCGGCCCTCGTCGCCTAATGGCCTTCAACTTCACTCCGTATGGCGGCCTCGAAGGCCTGCTCCTCGTCGAAGGGTCCTTTTTTCCCGATGAGCGCGGATTCTTCTTTGAGTCGTTCCGCGCCGATGAGTGGGCCAAGGCCGGCCTGCCGCCGCTTCTGCAGGACAATCTGTCGCGCTCAAAAAAGGGCGTCGTGCGCGGCCTCCACTATCAGACCCCCCCTCAGGCGATCGGCAAGCTCGTGCGCTGCGCGCGCGGCCGGATCTTCGACGCGGTCGTCGACATCCGCCGCAAGTCGCCGACCTACGGCCAGTCCGCCGCGATCGAGCTCGATGATGCCGGCAACCGCATGTTCTGGGTGCCCCCAGGCTTCGCGCACGGCTTCTGCGCGTTGAGCGAAGACGCGGTCGTCTCCTACAAAGTGACCGGCTACTGGAGCAAGGAAGTCGACGCCGGCATCCGCTGGAACGACCCCGCGCTCGGCATCCGCTGGCCGATGCCCCTCTCCGAAGCGCTCGTGACCGCCAAGGACGCGGCGCTTCCCCTGCTCGCCGACGCCGCCAGCCCCTTCTAGCGTTGGCCATCTCGTCCGCTCTGCTGATCGAACAGGTGCGCATGGCAGCACCCTTTCTATTCGACGGCCCCGAGCCCCCGGGAGCCGCTCTGCGCTATCTGCGCGTGCTGCGCGGCTACAACGGCCGACCGCTGAACGCCCTGGACTACTACGAGCTGTGCCTGTGCGCGCACTGGGCCACGGCCGGCAGCTTCGTGCCGACCGATGTCGACAACGGAATTCGCTGGAAGCACTGGCAGGACGCACAACCCGGCCTCATCGAGGAACAGGCCAAGCTCGTGCTCGAGGCGCTCACCTGGGACTACGCTCCGGTCACCGCCCGCATCGCGGGAGAGGGCCCGTTACGCCTGTCCACGCATGAGGGCACCTGGTTCTCGGTCGCCGTCGGCGCCTATGCCGCCTGCCTCGAGATCCGGCCCGGTGTCTCGAAGATCGTGCTCGACGCGATGATCGACGAAGCTGCGCGCGAGGACGCCGCCTTCGCGGCGATCACGAAGGCCGGCGACGCCCTTGAAATTCTCAAGGCCTCGGCGCTGATTGCCCACAATTTCGGCGACCTCTCCCGCGTCGCCGACCAGTGGGAACTGAAGGCCGACGATGCACTTCGCGTCTCTTTGTACGAGGCGGCAAAGCCCGCCTCGCCTCTGTTCGGCGGACGCCTCGGGCACGCCGGCGACCTCAACAAACGCTTCATGAGCGCTGACAACCACCGGCATTATCCTCTGCGCGCCGCAAAGGGCCTGCGCAAATCCGCGGATCTGCTCCTTCCTGTCGGCCCCTTCTTCGACGCCTGGGGCCGCCGCGTGGGCCGCCACCCAGGCCTTTCGCCCGAGGAAGTCGCCGAGGCCGTGCGCGCCCTGACCGACGGCTGGGTGCGCCTGCACGAGCCTGCGGGCTACGCGCGCGCGCTGTCCGGCATCCTCGAGGTGTTCGCGGGCGGACGCCGCGCGCTCGGCAAGCTCCTTCCCGCGAAGGACCTGCGCATGCTCGAGTCGGGACCACTCAAGGCCGCGCTCGACGTGCCGCAAGCACGGTTTGAGGCCCAATGGGCCAACCGCGTGACCAAGCTCCACCTCGACAGGAAAAGCTAGAATACGGCGATGCTCGTCGCCAAAGGACTGTGCAAGACGTTTCATGGCCGGCAGGTGCTCAGGGGAGTGGACTTTGAGGCCGGGCCGGGCGAGCTGATCGTCATCGTGGGCCGCTCCGGCTGCGGCAAGTCCACCTTGCTGCGCTGCCTCAACGGCCTTGAGTTGTTCGATGAAGGCTCCATCCGCTTCGGCAACCTCGTCCTCGATGGGGGCCGCGACGACCGAAAGATCCGGGCCCTGCGCGCGAATTTCGGCATGGTCTTCCAAAGCTTCAACTTATTTCCCCATCTCGACCTCCTCGGCAACCTCGTCGCCGCGCCCATGATCGTCAAAGGCATGTCGCGCAAACAGGCCGAGGCCATCGCGCTTCCACTGCTTGAAAAAGTGGGGCTCACCGGCCACGCCCGCCACTATCCGGGGCAGATGTCGGGCGGCCAACAGCAGCGCGCCGCGATCGCCCGCGCTCTGGCGATGTCGCCCACGGTCATGCTCTACGACGAGCCCACCTCGGCGCTGGACCCTTGGCTCGTCGATGAGGTCTTCGACGTCATGCGCAAGCTCAACGCCGAGGGCATGACCCAGATCGTGGTCACGCACGAGACGCGATTTGCCCGCGAGGTCGCGCGCGAGATCGTGTTCATGGAAGACGGCGGCGTCGTCGAAAAGGGGGCGCCCGAGCAAATCTTCAACCGCCCACGCGACCCGCGCACGATCAAGTACATGAGCCGGTTCGCCGCGTGACGCGCTCCGGGACGGCCCTGCTCCTGCTCGCCTGCGCCCTGAGCGCTCGCGCCGCGCCCGTTAAGACCGGCGTCCTGCGCTGGGGCGGCGACTCAGCCGGGGGCGCGCCCTTCGTCTTCCAAGATCCCAAGGATCTCGCCAAGACCGTTGGTTTCGAGGTTGATCTCGCGGAGGCGCTCGCCGCCGAGCTTGGGCTCAAGGCTCTGTTCGTCCAGAATCAATGGGACAGCCTGGTTCCCGGCCTCAAGCGCGGCGACTATGACGTCGTCCTCAACGGGCTTGAGATCACCGAAGACCGCAAAGCCGAAGTGGAGTTCTCCGAGCCCTACTACCTGACCTACGAGGCCTTGACGGTCCGCAAGAATTCCGACGACATCGCCGCCCTCGCCGATCTCAAGGGCCGCCGGGCCGGAACGCTCAAGGGCGCTTTGGCCGAGAGACTCCTCGCGCGGATTGCCGGCGTCGCCGTGGTCGGCTACGACACGCAGACGATGCTCTACGATGATTTAGCACTCGGCCGTATCGACGCCGTCCTGCTCGATCACCCGGCCGCCGTCTATTACGCCATCGACCCGCGTCTCAAAAACCTCCCCGGCCGCTTCGGCCGCATGGCCTACGGCGCGGCCATCCGCAAAGGCGACGCCCAGCTGTTGGCCCGCGTGAACGCGGCGCTCGCGCGCCTCATGAAGTCGGGGCGGCTGCGCGAGATTTACGAGCGCTGGGGCATCTGGAATCCGGTCATGGCCGCCGCCTTCGTCGATGACCATCCCGAGCGGCGCGCCGAAGCCTCCGCCTACGCCGGCTACCTCGCCGCGCGCGGCGTGCGCCTGGGATGGCGGGCCAAGCTCGCCAAATATGCCGGTTACGTGCCGCTCCTCGCCAAGGGTGCTGTGACGACCGTCGAGCTCTCCCTTCTGGCGATGGGCATCGCCGTCGTCCTGGGCTTGGCGCTCGCGCTGATGAAGCTGTACGGGCCGATGCCCGTGTCGGCACTCGCCACGGTCTACGTGGAGGTCATCCGCGGCAGCCCGCTCCTCATTCAGCTTTTCCTCATCTTCTACGGCCTGCCCACTCTCGGCATCAAGCTCCAGCCCTTCACGGCGGCCGTCCTGGGCCTGGCGCTCAACTACGGCGCCTACGAGGCCGAGGTCTATCGCGCGGGCATCCAATCCATCCCCCACGCGCAGATGGAAGCGGCGTTCGCCTTGGGCATGACTCGATGGCAGGCCTTGCGCCACATCATCATCCCCCAGGCCCTGCGCGTGGTCCTGCCACCCACGACGAATGATTTCATCGCCTTGCTCAAGGATTCCTCGCTTGTGTCCGTGATCACCATGGTCGAGCTGACTCGCGTTTACGGCCAGCTCGCCGGATCGACCTACGACTACATGGGCATCGGGATTCTGACGGCCCTGATGTACGTCCTCATCGGCCTGCCCTTCGTGCGCCTCTCGCGCTGGGCGGAGGCGCGATTGGCCGTGGAGAGAAGGCCGAGAATTTCCTAAGGAGAACGATGACCATGGGACAGGACCTCAAAGCCGCGAAAGACACCTCCGCTTACGTGCTCGGCCTCATCGGCAAAAAGACGCTCACCGCCGGCGAGAAAAAGAAAGTCATCGCGGAGTCGGTCAAGTACTGGATCGACCACGTCAACGAGGGCTTCCTCAAGTACCGCAAGTCCGTCAGCACCGACTACACGGCCGTCGAGTGGGAGGACGACGGCGCCGTCTTTCGCGACATCAACGGCAAGGAATTCATCGACATGCTCGGCGGCTTTGGCGTCTACGTCACCGGCCACCGCCATCCCAAAGTCCTCAAGGCCGTCCTCGACCAGCTCAAGCGCCAGGGCATCCACTCCCAGGAACTCATCGACCCTCTGCGCACTTATCTCGCCCGCCTCGTCTCGCTGATCACGCCCGGCGACCTCAAATACGCCTTCCTCACCAACTCCGGCACCGAGTCCGTCGAGGGCTGCCTGAAGATGGCCGTGCTCACCACGGGCCGGCACAAGTTCATCGGCGCCATCGGCGGCTTTCACGGCAAAAGCATGGGGTCTTTGGGCGGAACGTCCAAGGCGGTCTTTCGCGAGCCCTTCTTGCCCCTCTTGAACTGGTCGCACGTGCCCTTCGGCAACGTCGACGCCTTGAAGACGATGATGGAGTCCTGCGACTTCTCCGGCGACCGCGTGGCCGCCGTCGTGCTCGAGCCCATCCTCGGCGAGGGCGGCATCGTCGTCGCCCCCCCCGGCTACCTCGCCGCCGCGCGCGAGCTGTGCGACAAGTACGGAGCCATGCTCGTCTTCGATGAAATCCAGTCGGGCATGGGACGCACCGGCAAGATGTTCGCCTGCGATCACGACGGCGTGGTTCCCGACCTCATGGCGCGGGGCAAGGGCTTCGGCGGCGGCATCATGCCCATCGGCGCATGCGTGGGCACGGCCAAGACCTGGGAGCGCTACATCGACAACCCCTTCCTGCACACGACGACTTTCGGCGGCAATCCCCCCGCGTGCGCGGCGGCCATCGCCACGATCAACGTGCTGCTCGATGAGGACCTGCCCCGGCAGGCCGCGGAGAAAGGCGCCTACTTGCTCAAAGCGCTCGCCGCTTTGGCCGCCAAATACCCAAAAGCCCTCGTGCTCGCGCGCGGACGCGGCCTGATGCTCGGCATGGAGTTCGCCGACAACGACCTGGGCTACGAGGTCGCCAAGCAGCTCTTCAGCCGGAGCATCTTGATCAGCGGGACCTACATCAACGCCCGAGTCCTGCGCCTGGAACCCGCCCTGACGATCAGCCGCGCGCAACTCGACGTCTTCCTCGGCGCGCTCGAGGACTCCCTCAAGGCGGTGTGCAAGGCGCGCGGGCTTAAGTAATCTCGTCGCCACCTCGAGTCTATCGATGAAAATTCCCGCGTTTTCTTAAAAATAATAGCGCAAAAACAAACACTATTCGCATCTCGCGCGAGATACGAATAGTGTTTGTTTTTACTGACTTATTTTTTCAATTTCGCGGGAAATTCAGATGTTATCGCCGTCGATCGGTACCCGCTAAATCTTGTTCGTAGTCCGGCCGCCGGTCAATGCACCGGTGTCTTGGCGGGTGGCCGCGGGATGATTAGGACCTGGGCACGTCGTCGGGAAGGATGTCCGGAAGATCTCCCTTCGGCTCGGCGCCGCGGCGCGAGAATGACGGGTTGCGCGCGTAGGCGATCGCGCGCAGAGCCGCGGCGGCGAACATCGGCCGCATCCGATTCGTCAGCATGTCCTGAAGCTTGGAGGGCTTCGGCGAACCGTCGGTGTTGAGGCCCTGCGAGCGCGAGTACTCCTCGAACTTGCCGCTGCGAATTAAAGCGCGCGCCCAAGCGTCGGGCGCGCTGAAGTAGGACTGTTCGTTTTTAGGCGCGACGTCGCCCGGAGACTGATTCATCAGTCCCTCGAGGGCTCCCAGCGTGTCGGCGCCGCCGGCCAAGGCGGCGGCCGCGACGTAGGCGTACAGAATCGGCCAGCTCGAGTCGCGGCTGGAGTTGCCCACGCCGCACGCATCGAGGTAGCGCTTCATCGCATCGCCAAGCCCGCGCGTGAGGCCCTCGCGGGCGACGATCGCGGCCCACGCACGCGACATCTCATAGCCCGTGCGTGAATAGCTCGTTTGCGTCTTCATCATGTTCTTGAGGCGGTTGAGGGCCACGTCACCCGTTTCTGTCTCGCCCGCGAGCTTGAGCGCGGCTTGGCGCACGGGTTCGGCGCTGTTCTCGCCCCAGAGCGCTGTGTCCCGGAAGATCCGACTCAGCTCCTCCTCGCGTCCAAGGCGCCTCATCATCGCGAGGTAGCCGTCGGCGTCGGACTGGGCGCTGTCGATGTCGACGGGCATGCCGACCGCGCCGAGCGCACGCTTGGCGGCGTCGGTGATGTCGGTTGAACGGCCGGTCTGCATCGAGAGCGCGCGGATCAGCGCCGAGCGTGTCGCGGCGAGGCCCAAGCGCGTGTAGATCGCCGACAGCGCCGAGACGAGCGCGCCGTGGACCGGAACCTCATAGTGCGTGGTGTCGGTCACACGACGAGCCACGTTCTCCAACATTTCGACGTCCTCGGCGCCGCCGAAACGCTCGAGGATCAGCGCGGCCGTCATGGCCAGCGGCCAATCCGCGCCCACTGTGGCCTTGGCGTTCGCGATCATGCCTCCCCACGTCATCGTTGCTTCGACGTCCCCGACCCAACCCTTCGCCTTGATCCACTCCCGCGCGGCCGCGAGGTCCGCGGGCGAGGCGAGCAGCGCATAGCCCTCGGCCGCGGCGATCCGGATCGCGTGGCCGTCGCGCTCGTGGCTTTGGAGACGCGACTGATCGATCACTGTCATCAGAAGCTCCCGGGTCTTGGCCATCTCCCGAACCTGATGCGGCGTCGCGGCGGGCCTATCGCCAGACTTTGCCGCGACAGCTTTGGGCTCCGCCGCGGGCGCTGGTGCTTCGCGCTTGATCTCAATCCAGATCTGGGTGCCTTCGGGGCCGGTCTTAAAACCCATGCGCGCGCCCGGGATCGCCGCGAGGCGGCGATACACGTCGAGCAGGTTATGGTCCCACAACAGGCGCGCGCTCAGGTTCAGACCGTTGGCCTTTTTCTGGGCCTCGAGGTAGGAGGCCGCCGGCGCGCCGCTGAAGTGCATCTCGAGAACCCGCTGATCGTCCTCCGACAGCGTGTACGCGCCGCCGATCGCGATCTGGATCACGTTCTTATTGGCGTATGAGGCAACCGTGACCGGCGACGTCGCGCCGGCCTTCGTTGCCTGCTCCTTGGCGAGCTTGATGATGAGCTTGATCCAGCCTTCGCCCGGACCGGAGACCGGACCGTTGAGAGCCTCCAGAACATCCGCAGGCCAGCCCAGCAACGGCACCGCGCCGATAAGTCCTTTGGCGAAAAAGCGCGCCGCCGCGTCCTTCTTCTGCGCGTTATTGTGATCGACGTTGCTTGTTGGGCCGTTCACCGCGAGCCCCATTCCCGGCGCGAAAAAGGCCTTCGTTCGGGATGCGGCCGCGTCGTCGGCGGTCCCCGCCGACGATTTTCCCGTCATAGGCCTCGCTTTGCGCATAATCTTGTCGAACAGATTCTCGGAAGGTTCCTCCCCCGTGCCGTCGCCCGAGAGGCGCTCGATCAAGGCAAAGAGCTCGGCCGCGACGGCTTCGGAGGCGCCCTGAACCGTCGCGCGCGCCGTGTTCTTCTCCGGCTTCGGACTCGCCGCAAAAGCGATCTTGCCCTCCGCGTAGACGACCTTGATCAGCGCGCCGCGCACGTCCTTCTTGCCCGCCTCGGCTTCCTTCAGAATCCACTGCGCGAGAGGGTCGATGATGTGCTTCTCGATGGCCGCCGTCATCGGCCGGGCGCCGTACAAGGGAGAGTAGCCCTCGACCGCGAGGAAGTCCACGACCGACGGGTCGAACTGAATCTCGGTGTCGTGCCGGTCGATCAGAAGCTGCGCGAACTCCTTGAGCTGGATGCTCGCGATCTTGGCGATGTCCTCGGGCCGCAGGCGATTGACGCGGATCCACTTGTTCTTCGACAGCGGGTCCTCATCGAGGCGGTTTAAGAACTCGGGGCGGAAGCGTTCCTTAATGGATGCACCGACCATGAGGTCGATCTCCTCGTCCCAGAGCTTGTTGATCTCCGCGATCTTATTATGGTTCTCCGCCTTGGCGAGCAGCTTGGCGTACTTCTCGCCGTCCACGCCCGACATGCCGCCATTGGAGGTCATGATGATGACGGTGTTCTTGAAATCGACGGTGCGGCCCTGACCATCGGTGAGGCGGCCGTCGTCCAAGATCTGCAGAAGCACGTCGAAGACCTTGGGATGGGCCTTCTCGATCTCATCGAAGAGGAGAACGGAGTAGGGTTTCTTGCGCACGGCCTCGGTGAGCTGCCCGCCCGCCTCGTAGCCGACGTAACTGGGAGGCGCGCCGGTCATGCGCTGCACCGTGTGCTCCTCCATGTACTCGGACATGTCGAGACGAATCATGGCGTTGGGATCCTTGAACAGAAAGCGCGCCAGCTCCTTGGCGAGGTAGGTCTTGCCGACACCGGTCGGGCCGGTGAGCAGGAACTTGCCCATGGGGCGGTTCGGGTTCGAGAGGCCGGCCTTGTTGCGGCGCACGGCGTTGGCGATCGCCGTCAGGGCCGGGTCCTGGTTGATGACGCGCCGGCCGATCTCCTCCTCCATCTTCGTGTAGCGTGACGCGTCGTCCTCGCCCAAGTTCAGCTGGCCCGAGGCGATGCCCGTCTTGGCGGCGATCACCCGCTTGACCACATCCGTCGTGACCTGGCCCTTGCCCTCGGCCACGGCCTCGCGCTCGGCGTAAAGGGCCTCGGCCTTCGCCACGAGGGCCGCGATCTTGTTGTAGAGGTCCACCGGCAGCGCCAAGATGGACGCGATGCCCTTGTCCACGAGCGCTTGGCGCGCCTCGTTGACGGCCAGTACCACCTCGCCCCACGTCTCGCGCAGGTCAAGCGTGACCGCGGCGCGCAGGTTGTCCGGGCGGGAGAGCTCGGCCGCGTCCTGCACGGCCTTGATCGCCTTGTCCGGGTTGAAGTTCGTCTTGTCGAACTGGTCGGCGAGCTTGGCCGCCGACACGAGCGCCTCATCCGGGATCACGGCGTCGTGCAGGCTCTGCAGCCAGGCCTTCATCGCGCGCAGAATCGCGATCGTCTGCGGAACGGTCGGCTCGGCCACGTCGATCTTCTCGAAGCGGCGGCGGAACGCGTCGTCGGTCTCGATGAACTTCTTGTACTCCGCGCTCGTCGTCGTCGCGATCACCGAGATCTTGCCGTCGCGCAGAGGACCCTTGAGCGTGTTGGCGATCTTCTGGCCCGCTTTATCGAGGAAGAACTTCTGGATCTCGTCCATCAGAACGATGATGTCGTTGCCCCGCGACGGCCCGCCCGTGTTGAAGCGGGGCAAAAGGTCGAGGATCGCGGACAGGAGGCCGACAGGATCCTCATCGGTCAGAACTTTGTTGATGTCAAGCTCGACGAGCCAGCGGCCCTTGAGGCGCTCAAACTGCAGAAACGCCTGGCTGTCGGCCGCGACGGCGGCCTCGGCGTCCTCGATCATCTCAGCCAAGCCCTCGGCGACGGCGGTCTTGCCCACGCCCGCCTCGCCCACCAGGATGACCGAGTTGCGCATCCCGCGCGGAGACGTCACGATCGGCAGCATCCGCTTGACCTCGTCGTTGCGCGAAACGATCGGCGGGCGCGGCGCGTCGGGCTGATGCGCGAGCGGCTTGAGCAGCACGGTCAGTTTCTGGATCTGCGGGTCGGTGAGCTTGCTCTTGCCGTCGCTGAGCGTGACGTTCTGCAGGTACTCCAGCCAGGCCTGCGCTGGATCGCGGCGGGCGGCGGCGACCTCGGGCCGGCTTTCCTCAACGGCGGCGGGCGGCGCCCTGCGGCTCAGCTCGGGCTCGCCGGGCTGCTCCTGGAAGGGACGCACGGACTCGGCCGCGGAGTGCGGCGCCGCGGTTTCGTCGGCGAGCATCTCCAAAGTGGCGCGCACGCCCGCGCCCTCCGGAACCTCGAACAAGGCGGTTCGCTCGGAGCCGCGGAAATTCGGGTGGACCAGGCGCAGGCGGCGCACCTCGGCGTAGTCCTTGATCGCCTCGGCGCTCATGTCCTCGCGGAACTCCACGAGAATCGCGCGCACGTGATCGTAGCTCGGAGCGTTGGGGTAGGGAGGCGCGTCCTCGATCATCGCGGTGGCGACGTTCGGGTGGACCTTGACGGCCGCGACGCTCGCCTCGGCGGCCAGCGCGACGGCCGTTGAACGCGCCTCCTCGGCGCTCTTGGCGGACACGGTGTACATGTCGTTCTGGCGGTACAAAGTGCCCTGGCCGTGGCGGGAGAGGGCCGCGCGGATGTCGGCCTCGTCGGTCCCCGAGAGGAACCTCGCCAGGACCACGTTCGCGCCATACTCGGCCTTGCCGTGGTTCGTCACCTTCGCGGGCAAGGTCGGCGGCGGCAGGAGGATGCGCTTGACGTCCGCGGCCACGCCGACGCTGCGCACGTCCATCCTCCCGGCGATCTCGCGAGCGATCTCGGCGGCACGGCGCACGTCGGAGACAGAGATCTTCCAAGCATGCGCCGAGATATTCTCGTGCGCGCCGTAACCGGCGAGGATCGCCCCGAATGCCTCCGCATCGTCCGAGGAATCGAACACGTGGATCTTGCCCTCCATCCCCTCCTCGCGGACGATCTTCGCCGCCCAATTCGGATCTGCGGGCGGGACGGGCGCAGGCTCCGCCTGCCGCACGGGCGCTTGTCCGGTCATCATGGCGGCAACGGCGAGATGTACGTGGACGGCCTCGACGCTCGCCTCGGCGGCGAGGGCGAGGGCCTTCTCGCGCGCCTGCTCGGCGCTTGCAGCGATCAAGGTCTGCATGTAGCTGGAATAGGCCACGACATCTAGACCGTGGCGAGCCACGAGTGCGTGGATATCAGCCTCGGAAGTCGCCGCGGAAAACTTCACCCGAAGAACCTTCACGTCGCTGTGTCCAACCTCACTGTAACTGGCGATCTTCGCCGGTAAAGCCTGCTGCACGGGCACGACAGCGGCAGCGGTTCGGTAAATATGGACAGCCTCCACGCTCGCCTCGGCGGCAAGGGCGACGGCCTTCTCGAGCGCCTGCTCCGCGCTCGCCGCGGATAGGGTCTGCATGTGGCTGGAATAGAGCACGACATCCAGGCCGTGGCGAGCCAAGAGTGCGTGGATATCAGCCTCGGCCGTCCCCTCGATGAACTTCACCCGGATCGTCTTCGTGTTATGCTCAATACGCCCTTCGTGGATCACGATCTTGGCGGGCAAAGCCGGCTGCACGGACGGCGCGGGCGCCGACTCGGAGACCGTCTCCGCGGGCACCGCGCCCATCAGGCGGTCGTGTACGGCAGGCGAGACAAAGACGTACCTGATGCGCACGTCCCCCGCAAGCTCACGCACGAGTTCTCTGGCACGGCTCATATCGAAGAAGCTCATCTTCCACTCATGGGACGAAACCTGCAGCTGCGGGCCGAAGCCACGCAGTCTGTAGTCAGCGAGAATCGCCGCGACCGCCTCGGCATCGACCGAAGGATCGAAGATCACTCCAATATTCCACTCACTGCTGACCGTGATGAGGCCAATCTTCGCCCACCCGTTCGGGTCCGCGGCCGCCCGCGGAGCAGGCGCCGCCTGGGGCGCCGGCGCGGCCCGCTCTTCGGCGCGAGGCGTCGACGTCGTGCCCGTCAGGCGGGCGTGCACGTCGGGAGAGATGGTGACGCGCTCGACGTCCGCGTCCCCGGCAAAAGTCCGGGCGATCTCGGCGGCCTCATCGGTGGTCCGGGCGGTGACGGCCCAGCCAAGCTCGGCCGCGTGCCGAGAGCTGAAGCTGTATCGGCTCAGGCGCTCGCGAATGCGCGCGACGTCAAGAACGGGGTTGAACACGATGCGGATCTCGTCGCGCCTGACTGCCGCGCGGACGAGCTTCGACTCCCAGCGGACACTCGCGCGCGGCGAGCCGACAGGCACGGGCACGGGCAGGGCCATCGCCGCATACAGCTCGGAGGAAACAACCACGGACTCAACCGCAGCGTCGCGGGCAATGCGGCGGGCGATGAGATTCGCGTTGGCGGGATTATCCAGGGTAACAGTGTAGACCTCCGAAGGCACCCCATGGATGTGTTGAAGACCATCAAATATCCGCCGCACATTGTCATCATTATTTGCGTTCGCCGCGAACGTGACGACTGCAAGACCGGGCGACAGCTCCAAATCGCGCCTCACCTTGGCCATGGGATCCTGCACGGCGGGCGTTCCCTGGGAGACGGGAGTCCGAGGCTCTTGAGCCGCGTCGCCGCTTGTGGGCAGAAGGGAACGAACCAACGCTGAGACCATCACCGAAACCACATCCGAGCGCTCCGCAAGGGAGCGGGCGAGCTCGGCTGCTTCAAGCGGCGTGTTCGAGGTCGTCTCTACAGAATCTCCATGCAGCTCCCTTGGCGAGGGCAGACGGCTAGAGTTCCTGAGCGCGTCAAGCTGGCTCGCGAACACCGCGCGCACGCGCGCTTGAGAAATGAATCCGTCGCTCCTGATCTTCTCGATCCACGACGCGCCACGCGGCACAGCGTGGTCGTCCTGGAATATGCGGACAGGGGGCGAAACCGTCGCCGTATACAGTTCGGGATGGACGGTCACGACGGCAACCGCGATGTCGCGGGCAAAGCTTTCCACTAGGCGGGTCGAGTCTCCGCGGCCCCCAAGGGTCACGCGATAGGTATTCGACGCAGTACTGGGCTCGGTGTGGTTGTAGTTAAGGCCCGCAAATATCCGCTGCACATCATGCCAGTTCGCGTCCTCAATAAAAGTGACATCGATGACGTCGCGTGCGATCCCGGCATCGGCCCTCACCTTGGCCATGGGATCCGGAGCGGGCGTCACCTCGGGCTCCGCGTCCTCTGACGCGGGCTCGTTCTCGGCGACCGAGCCTCCAGAGCGGGGCGCGGCCATCAGACTGACATAGAGCTCCGGCGGAGCAACGATATGCGCAACCGCGACGTCGCCGGCGACACGACGCACGATCTCGATGGCATCTGCGCGTTGGCCGACGAGGGTGACTTGATAGGCCGGCTGCCCCTGCCTGGGCTGGACGTAGCCGAGGTCGCGGAAGACCCGTTCGACGTCGCTTTGGTTGGCGTTCTCAACGAGCTTGACAAGGATGACATCCTGGGGGGACACCTCGGCGGCAGCCGTTACCTTGGCCAGCGGATTGGGCGGAACGCGCATCTCAGGCCCTACGACGATGCGCGCGACCGCGGGATCCTGGGCGATGCGAAACGCGAGGAGATGCACCTCGACGATGTTGTCGGGGAGCACGTGGAAACCAGACATCCAGCGCGTGAAGCGCAGGCCCGCGAACACCCGCTGCACATCCTCCTCATTTGCATTCTCTACAAGCATGACGGAGATGATCGCAGGCGACATCTCCGGATCGACCGTCACCTTGGCCCGAGAATCCTGCGGCGCGGCTGCGCCGCTGCCGGTCAGGACGCCGAACATCCCGAAAACGCCAAGGCCCCCGAACGCCGCCGCGGCGTGCGGCGCCCAGTCCGGGAATAGACCCATGCCCGCGCCCAAGCCCAAGGCCGCGAGCGCAGAAATAACCGCGCCCCCGGAACCGCCGGCGCCGCGTTCCTGAAGCTTCTCCGCTTCCTCAATAGCGTCCTTGAGCTTGCCCCGCTGGTGCTGGTTGTCCCAACGCGCGAAAATCTCGTGCTCCGTGAACCACTTCCGCAGACGCTCATAGAACGGCCCGTTGCGCGGGTCGGCGAGGACGGCCTTGATCTTCTCAAGCGAATCCTCGGGCATCGCCGTTTTCTTCAAGTGCTCGGCGGCTTTATCCGGATACTCCTTCATCAGGGCCTCGAGTTTCTGCTCGGCGGACAGGGCGCGGAACTCCTCCTTGGCCGTCATCTCGTCGACCAAGCTCTCGAGCGCGTTCTTCATCGCGTGCTCGGTCTCGAAGGCGGAGACCTCGCTCTGGAGCCCGAGGTCCTCGGAAATCTGCACGATCACAGCGCTCCACTGGCTCATCAGCTCCATGAGGTCGCTCACGGCGGCCTCGGAGCGGACCTTTTCATGGATGCACCAGTAGTCGTAGGAGCACGGCAGCGCCAGGAACAGCAGCGGCAGACCGAGGCCGAAGGAGAAGTACGCCGCCGCATAAAACGCCGCGAGCGCTGTGAACGTCACGGTGTTGGCGAGTCGATTGACGCCCTTCTGCGTGCGCACGCCCATCGAATCGGCAAGCCAGGTCAGGATGTTGGACGGGCCTTCATAAAGCCTGCGGAACACGCTTTGATATCCGCGTTGGACGCGCGGATTGAACACCCACTTGGTGTAGGCCCCTTCCGGAAAGACGCTCGCGAGGATCTTGCCGCCGTCAAGCTGGGGCAAGGGCAGCATGTTGAACGCCGAGAGGGCCAAGTTCATCTTCGCCAGGCCCAAGGCCACGACGGCCAGCACGCCGCCCGCGGGCAACAGCGCCGCCGCGGCGAACGCGAGGCCCGCGATCAGGAGGTTCGTCGCGGGACCGGCCGCGGCGACCCAGAAAGCGTTGCGCGCCGAGCGCGGTCCGCCGAACGGAGAGTGCAGATTGTTAAAGTCCGCGTCCACGGGCTTGCCCGCGCCGAGCAAAATCGGAAACGGCAGCAGGAAACTTGAGAGCGCGAGCGACAGCGCCGGCACGATCACGGTCTTGACCGCGTCGATGTGGGCGAGAGGATTGAGGCTGTGAGACCCGGCGTGCTCGGCGGTGCGGTCGCCGAGGCGGTGGAGCACCGCGATGTGGGAGATCTCATGCGCCAGGACGGAAACGACCAGCCCGACCGCGAGTGTCAGCACCGGCACGGCGCCGAAGTGGATCGCAACGGCGACGGCGGCGGCGACGGACAGCGGAGCCACGACCTTCGCCCACAGCGGCAGGACGAGCGAGCGGCGGATCTCGCCAACGCGGCGCGCGGCCTCGGGGGTCGGGATCGCACGGTCGTTGACGATCGCGGCCACGCGAAGCGCAGGCCTGGAAAGACCTACGCTGCGAAATAGGGCCGTCCGTGCTGCGATCGGCGCGAGCGCCTCGCCGCCGCCGCGGGCGGCGGAGCCGTCGAACGTCTCGGAGCCGGAGCGGCCAAGGAAGGTCCGTAACTTCTCCAGCACGGCGCGCAGCCCCGTCTTCTTCGAACCGACCCAGCGCGGGCCGGCCTCGGGAGCCGGATGAACTTCTTTCTTCACCCAGCGAGGACCCGCGTCGGCCGGGGCCGACTTCTTCGCGGGCGAGGCCGCAGCCGCCGGCGTCGCGGGACGCTCGCTCTCCTTGGCGGCGGCAGGCATGGCAAACCCCAGAGCCGAGGGCGCCGCGACGGGAGAGAGCGCGGGAACCAGCAGAGCGGGAACGACCGGGAGAGGTTGGACGCCGTTGGGAATCGAGGGCGTAAAACCCGCGCGCGAAGACGCGCCGGCCTCGGCGGATTGCCCCGCGCGGAACGTCTGCGCGGCGACGGGCATGACGGCCGTCGTCACGAACAACGAGCCGCTCACGATCACGGCCACGGCGGACTTCAGCGTCCTGGTTAAACGCAACGAGGTCATTGGTTCTCTCTCCCGAGTACCACTACAACGCCCTTCCCTTGCAGAGACAGGCAGATTCTAAGGAAGTGTTGATCTGAATCAATAGGGACCGAGGGCCCACAACGCGCGGAGATTTAGGCCCACGCTTGAACAGGCCTAATGGGAGGACTCAACGGCGCACGTTGATATGGGCGGGGGCCGGCGGCGTGATGTCCGTCGGGACGGCGGGATTGACCCGCCTCCGGGTCAGACGCAACAACGACGCCCATGGTTGCGTCAGACCCAAGCCGCTCCGGACATCACGCCGCCGGCCCCCCTCATTTCAACGTTCGCGCGTGTTCGTCGCTGCGCGACGTTGCGCTGATATGACGCACACAACGACGAGGAAACGCCTGAGAAGACGGACGCGGATTGATCTCCGCCGGGGCTTGGGTCGCGCGACCAGTGGCTCATGGTCGCGCAAGACCCGGAGCGCGGTCAATCCCGCGCGTCCCCGGCGGAGATCAATCCGCGTCCGTCCCCCACATCGGCGTTACGCGCGAAGGCGGAGGATGACGCGGATGCCCGCGAGGTTGACCTTCTGCTCCATGAGCCCGCGGACGTCGCGCAGGCGTGCTAAGTCGGCGTCGTTGTACAGACGCTGGCGGCCCTGCGTGCGCGAGGGCCGCAGCAGGCCGTGGCGCTCGATCCAGCGCAAGGTCCAGATCGGGATGCCCGTCAGGCGCGACGCGGCTCCGATCGTGTAGACCGGGGTCGCCGTCGGTAGAGCCTACCCACGCGGGGGACGCCGCAGCCTGCGCGCCGGACGCGCGGCGGCGGCCGCCTCGGAGCGCGTGGCCTCCGAGCGGATCTTGACGTAGGGCGTCCAGGTCGCGGTTCTCTTCACGAACATCCAGGGCATCAGGTCCTTGGCGATCATGGGCTTGACCTCCTCAGAACGTCTGGCGCGCTCAACTGTGAGTATATAATAGCTTAAATGATATTTGTCAATAGGTTATCTAATAAATAATATCATGGGGTTCCGGCGCGTCCATTCTTTTGTTAGGATGAGGCTGTGAAGACGCTGCAGATCTATCTCGCCGACCTCAAGGAGCTGCTGGAAAGCCGCGACTTCGTCTCCGCGCGCACGCTTCTCAAGGAGATCGGCCCGATCGATCTCGCCGATGGCTGGGACCACTTCGACGCCGACGAGCGCGTCGCGATCTTCCGCCTCAGCACGCGGCAGAAGGCGATGCAGCTCTTCGAGGAGCTCGAAAGCCACCAGCAGGCCGCGCTCGTCGGCGGCCTGCAGCGCCGGGACGCCCAGGAGCTGCTCAGCGACCTCGATCCCTCCGCGACGAGCCGCATGATGCGCGATCTCCCCCAGCCGCTCGTGCGCCAGCTCAGTTCGATCATGAAGAAAGGCGGGCAGGAGTGCGTCCAGCAGTACCTCCAGCACCCCCCCGAGTCCGTCGGCGCGCTCATGCGCGGACGTTACATCACGCTCGACGAGAAGTGGACGACGAAAGCCGCGGTCGAGCGTATCCAGTACAGCACGCGCCTGCGCCGCATCGAGGAAACGCACCTCGACACCTTGATGGTCGTCGATTCCACGAACCATCTGCGCGGCGTCGTCGGCCTCAAATCCATCGTCGTTGCGCCCAAGGACATGCTCGTGCGCGAGCTGATGGATCAAGCACCCCGCACGTTGACGCCCGAGATGGACCAGGAAGAGGCGGTCAAGCTCTTCACCAAATACAAGCTCAAGAGCGCGCCGGTCGTCGACCAGGATGGGGCTTTGCTCGGCGTCGTGGTCTACCGCGACATCTTCGCGATCGCCCGGGCCGAGACCGAAGAGGACTTCGCGAAGATGGCCGGCACGCAGACCGGCCTGCTCTCGCAGCCCGCGTGGCGCATCGCCAAGATCCGCCTGCCCTGGCTCGTCGCGACCTGCGCGGGCGAGATGCTCGTTTCAAGCATCATCAAGGGCCATGAGGAAACCCTCGCCCGAATCGTGGCGCTGGCAACCTTTATCCCCCTCATCGCCGCGATGGGCGGCAACGTCGGAGCCCAGACCGCGACCGTCATGGTCCGCGGCCTGGCCACCGGGGAAATCGGCCGCGAGGACGAAGCCGAGGCCGTGGTCAAGGAAGTCGCCGTCGGCATGATGATCGGCGCCGTGTACGGCGTGCTGATCGGTTTCTGCGCGCACTTCTTCTACGGAGACCGCTACGGCTGGCCGTTCTCGGCGGTGGTAGGATTTACGATGTTCATCTCGATGACGACGGCGGCCATGGCCGGCTCGATCGAACCCCTCGTCTTCCGCCGCCTCGGCATCGACCCGGCGACCGCGACCGGTCCGCTGATCACCACCTTCACCGACCTGCTCTCGACCTTGGTCTACTTCACGCTCGCCGCCAAGCTCCTCCTTTAGTCAGCCGCCGCGCGAGGCCAGGACGGCCAGAAAGTCGGGACCGGGCTCGGCCTTGAGCTCATAGCCCAGGTCCAAGTGAAGGGTGTGGGCGTGCAGCATCAAGCGTTTGGCCCCCCCAATAGGACGCGGCGGCGGCCCGTAGCGGGGATCGCCTAGAATGGGATGGGCTTCGGAACTGAAGTGAGCCCGGATCTGGTGCTTGCGGCCGGTCAAGGTCTCCACGCGCAGAAGCGTGGCCCCGTTCAAAGTCCGTTCCACGCGCCATTTCGTCACCGCCCGCTTTCCATCCGGAGCCGGGGCCACTCGCCCGGAGCTGAACTCGCGCAGAGGCTTGTCGATCTCTCCGCTGCCGGCCATGACTCCCAAAACGGCGACGAGGTAGTCCTTCCTCGCGCGGCGCTCCTCGAACTCCAGAGACAGCAGGCGGTGCGTCTGCGCGTCCTTGGCGAACACCAGGATGCCGCTCGCGTCGAGGTCGAGGCGATGCACCGTGAAAATCCTCTTGCGCAGGCGCCGCTCGATTTCGATGTTGATCGCAATGCCGATCTCCCCGCGCCCCGGGATCGTGGGCAGCCCAACGGGCTTGTTGACGGCGATGATGCGGTCGTCCTCGAAAATGACGGGCGTTTCGATCACAGGGAGGATATAGCAGGCGGACGGCAAACACGCCAGGGGTCCACTAAGACTCCGCCGCCTCGAGCGCGGCCAGCGCGAGCAGCCAGCGCTCCTCGCACGAGACGTCCTCAAACGACTCGTAGGCGAGTTCCCCCGATGGGGCCTTCGCCAGGAGAGAGCGCGCCCCCCGCCCGCGCAGCGCTCCCGGCGTAAGGACGGCGAGCTCGGCTACCAGCGCCCGAAAATTGAGCTCGGCACTGTAGCTCATCTTGGGGCCGAGCGCTGTGTACTCGAACTCCGCGGCGAATATTCGAATGCGCCGCGCGGGCGCGGCGAAGACCATATCGATGAACGGCGTGCGCCGCTCCTCTGCCACCTGGCGCGTTTTCGCTTTGCCGCCCATCAGGGGCAGGCCGGTCGCCAAGGTCATGCCCAGGCGCACGGATTTCTCCGCAAGCGTGGGTCCCTCGGTCACCGTCTTAAGCGCGCTCTCCGTCACGACGCCCGCAGACAGCACCTTCAAGTGCGTCCAGATGAGGCGCTCGCGTTGGGCGCCGCCGCGCCCGGCAAGCACGTCGAAGCCGTCGCCGGACAATTCTGCCTTGGTCACGGTAATCGCAACCGAAGGCTCCTCTAGGAGGCCGACGGGCACGGCGACGGCGGCAAGCCCCGCCGCGCTCAACGCCGCCGCGAGCGCCTCCGCCTCCTCGGCGGCGGACGGTTCCGCCACGATTCCCCAGGAACGCCGAACGACGGGAAGCCAGGTTTCCGCCGGCAGGCGCCCGCGGCCGGCCAAAATGGCCGCGACGGCCTTCGCGTCAAAGCGCGCCGGCGCGCGAAGCAACACAGCGTGCGGCGGCCGGGTGGCGCCCATTCCGGACATGCTAGCAAGATAATGCTAGAATCAGCCGCGACAAATTGGAGGAAGCATGGCTTTTTACCGCAAGAAGCGCCGGAAAGCGGGCCCCAGCAAGAACGACGAGAAGGTCCTGCGCGCCCAAACGGCCGTGGACAACGAGCGCGCCGCCGGCACCCTCTCCACTCGCTTTCCCACCCTGCGCTCCCTGCGCGTGAAGGTCTCGATCGCCACGCCCCAGGGCGTAATCCTCGAGGAGTCCGAAGAGACCTACGGCCCCAACGACCCGTTCTTTCTCGAGGCGGACTGCCCCGGCTCGTGCGGCTCGGGCTCCTACGACTTCGCCGTCCTCATCGCCCAGTCGCTCGAGACTCTCCAGAAGCGCGGTGCGGCGCAGATCATCTGCTCCGAGCCCTCGTACAGCGGCGCTGCCGGCACTGTCTGCGGCTGCATCGCGAAATGCGAATTCACCGCCGAAACCGCGCCGTCCTGAAAACGCCATGAGCCACGAGGCGCGGCGAGCCGCCGCCCTCCTCCTCGGCGCGCTCCTGTTCGGCGCCTGCGCCTCGGCGGATAAGGAGCGCGAGCCCTTCCTCGAGGGCGATCGGCCCCACTCCGTATCGGCAAAGTCCGACACCGGCTCGTGCAAGCCCTTCTTCGTTTCCCCCGCCCTCGACTGGGGCGAGGGCGCAGCGCGCCACTCCTGTTGGAACCGCCTCTGGGAAGTCCCCACCGCCCTCGTTGTGGCACCGATCGCGCTCGGAGTCGCGACGGCCCCGGTCTGGGTTCCGATCGTCCTGCTGCTATGAGAAGCGCTGAAAGCCAACGACGAAGGCCATGGACAGCAGCGGGTACATGCAGCCTCGCAGCAGCGAATTCCAGACCGGGTGGTTCATGTCCACCAAACGCATCAGGCACGCGCTTCCGGCAAGCCAGGCGATCGGCGGCAGGATCAACTCGTTAGGAATCAGCGGCCAGGGATTCATCTTGGTCGCCACGGCCAGTCCCACGATGGCCCAGGACACCGCGCCCAGCCAAAGCCTGGACCCGCCACAGCCGAGCTCCGCCGCCCAACGCGCATAAGCCGCCTGCGAAAAAGCCATCGCCGCAAAACCCAAAGTCAGAACTCCAAAAGGCACGATCCAAAGCCATGCCGAGACCTTCGGCCCCAATGCGCGGTATCCCTTTTGCGCGAGAAGCCAGAAGCCCCGCGCCCGATCCGAGAGTGTTGCCGTGTGGCGCCGCTTCTGCTGCAAAGTGCGCATCAGATTATCGAGCACCGGCGATTGCCCCTGACCCGCCGCCCGAATTTGCCTCAAATCATCGGCCAGCTCCCCTTGCGGCTCGGAGGCATCGCTCGCCGCCTGACCCGCTTGCCGCAACATCTGCAGCAGCTCGGCAGAAACAACGGGAGCGGTCTCCATCTGCGGCTCCGCGGGCAACACGGACATCGCCCGCGGTCCGTAATGGACCGCGCTTCCCAAACTCAGCAACAGCATCAGCCGGCCGAAGCTCACGCGCCCCCCGCTCCGCTCGGATTCGGCCTGAAACCGACCGCTTTGACCACCTCTTGAACGTAAGCGAAGCCCTGGCCCGGTTGATCCAGCTCCCCGGCCGCCGTGACCGCCTCAAGCACCGCGTCCACCTTCTCCGGGCTCGTCACGAGAAAGACCACCTGCTTCTCGGCTTCGATGAACATCCCCAGCAGACCCATGGCCTGGCGGACGCCGGTGCCCTGGGCGTAGAAGAACGTCGCCCCCGTCGCCCCCGCCTTCATCGCCGCGTCCAAGACGCGGTCGCCCCTTTTACGCTGCACAACCACCGTCAGCAGCCTCAAGGGATCCTTTTCCATGCGCTCATTTTAGCATAGCGAGGAAAGGCATTCGCACTGCCGGTCGACGCGCTCGCGTTGACAAATTCCCATCCGTGTATTACAATGGTCGAAATGTTGCCCAGACGGTTGTTCGCCGGGTATCGTTTAATTCTGTTGGATAATTAATGAAAATTTCATTATGCACAGTGCCCGTCGGCCTGGATGATGGCGACACGATCGCTAAAGTCAAGCCGGGCGTAGACACTTTCGTTTCACCCCGCTCCGGCGGCCGCCACCCGGTCATGCCCAAGATAGCCATAGTCAGTCTCATGCACTGGATGGAGAAGCACGGCTACCCGCGGCAGACATGCGATTACTACGACATCGACATGGAGATGCCTACGGATGCAAGACTGGAACACTATTTCCGGGAGTATCAACCCGACGTGGTCGGCTTAAGCGCGGTGGTTTCAACCTGTTACTACCAGGTCTGCCGCCTTTCGAAGATCATCCGCGCGACCTGTCCCGATGCCTGGATCGTCATGGGTGGAAGCATGTCCGCCTCCGCCAACTCCGTGCTGCGCAGGACGGACGTGGATATCTGCGTGGCCGGAGACGGCGAGATGCCCTGGGTCAAGTTCCTGGACTATGTCAAGCAGCATGGACGCAGGCGCGACTACGCGGCTCTCTCTGATATCCGCGGCCTTGCCTACCTGGATGACAACGGTGAGCTGCAATCCACCGGCTACGGGCAGTCCATTCCCGCCGATGATATCCCTTTCCCCGACTACGACATCCTCCAGGCAGGCCTGAAGGACAGGCCGCAGGACCTCGCGTATTACTTTCGCGTCGGTTCCGAGGCCATCGACTTCCAAACCGATCCGCGCTCTTTCGATAAACACCGGAACCCGATGCTGGCCGATCTCTGGAGCTCGAAAGGCTGCGTGGCACGCTGCACCTTCTGTCAGCGCTCGACCAAAGGCTACCGCGTCCCCCTGATCGAATCCCTTGACAGCCACATCGCTATGCTCAAGGAACGATTTAATGTTGGTTTCATCAATGTCATTGACGAGAATTTCGCCTCTAACCGCGAATACGCCTATGACTTCGCACGGACCATGAAGAAACACGACATGCTCTGGATAGCCGTCGGCGTGCGTGTTTCCTCCATCGAGCGCGAGGATGTGCGCTTCTTCAAGGAGCACGGCTGCACCTGCCTTAAGTTCGGCGTCGAAACCGGAAGCCAGAAAATCATGAACGTCATGGAGAAAAAATTTACGGTGGAAAGGGTCTACCAAACCCTCAAGCATTGCGCCGACTACGACATCTTCTCCCCTCTGGCGGTCATGGTCGGAATGCCCGGAGAAACCAACGAGACGGCACTGGCGACCGGCCGATTCTTGGGCCGCGTCGCGCACATGCAGGGAACAGACCCCCAACTCATGGAGGAGATGTCCATTTTCTACGCCCTGCCTCTTCCCGGCACCCCGCTCTACGTCTACGGACAGCGCATCGGTCTTATCGGATCCAGCCCCAAAGAGGAGGAAGACTACCTACTGCAGGTCTCCGGAACGGGCGCCAGCAAGCTCAATTACGTCAACCTCAACGGCGCTCCATTGCGAGACGTCATCTTTTGGGACTGGCTGGTCCGGCTCGAGATGGCAAGAACATTCCTCGAACTGGACAAAAAATCTCCCATCAGCCGAGACAGTTTCTTTTACCGCGCCGTCAGCGACACGGACGGTCTGGCCCGCCGCAAGGATGACCTGCACAAGCCGCTGACAGTATACGGAATCATCAGCCGCATCAAGTCGGGCTTGCGTACCGGTGTTCGAGCCAAGCTGTTCTACGCCCTGGACCATTTCATTGAAAAATTCGTCCTCTTCAACCCCTGGGCGCACAAACTACCGCGCTGGCTGCTCTATGGGACTCTAAAGAACATGCTGTATGCGATGTACTTGCTGCAGCGCGCACTGGTCCGATCGATGGGGCGTAATTTCAACCTCTACAAGGCCAGGCCTCAAATCAAGTCCCTGAATCTCGAGGAACAGCCCGCGAAAGTCGACATCACCATGTCTATTCGAAGCATCGTACAGAAAAAACCCGCCGCCCACTCAACGGTAGGCGAACGCAATCGGGAGATTCTCGCTATCGGCCTCTAGGCTGACCCGCCCCCATGATGAATGTCGGCATCCTGGGCGGCACTCGCTTCATCGGCTTTCACTTGGCGGAAGCTTTCCTGGCCCGCGGCGACAAGGTGACGATCCTGCACCGCGGCCGGCAGATCGAGCCCCATCCATTTTCGGGCTCCGTCAACCGCGTCTTCGGCGATCGAAGCAAGCCTGACACGCTCGAGCCTTTCTTCAGCGCCAGCTACGACGCCCTCATCGACCTTTCCGGCTACACCACCGCCCACGTCGAACCCCTGTTATCGCGTTGGAGAGGCAAGATCGGGCACTACGTCTTCTGCAGCACCACCGCGGTCTACCGCCGGCCGCCGCCGCTGCCGTTCGACGAACAAGCCGCCCGCGCGCTTGAGCCGGGCACCTATGGAGGAGACAAGGCCCGAGCCGAGGACGCCATCCTCAATGCCGCGCGACGGCACTGCTGGCCGGCCACCGTGCTGCGTCCGCAGGGCGTCTTCGGCCCATTCGACCCAGGTCCATGGCTCGTTTACATATGGCAACGACTCCGCGCCACGCAACCCATTCCCATCCGACCTGAAACCAGCGGCAAGAAAATAACCCCGCTTTGGATCGGCGATTTAACGAATATTTTCCTGTGTGCCGTCGGCAATCCCAAGGCCTTCGGGCAAATCTTCAACGCCACCGGAACCGAAGCGATCACGCCAGAGCACCTTACCATTCTGGCCGCCAAAACGGCGCAGATGGAAAAATGCGAATCATTCGTCCTGGAACGGCAAGTGTCTCAAGGACTGCCGCATTTGGGCTTGCCTTGGGAACGGCACGATCTGGTCGCCGATGCCCGGAAAGTATGGCGCGAATTGGAATTGGCCGCCACGCCCCTAGAGCAGGCTCTGCATCACACCTGGGACTGGTGCCGTAGCCAGCCAGGCTTGCTCGAGTGGCGGCCACAACGCTGGGAGCAACAGGCCCGGCAAGACCGTCCGCCGCCTACTTGGAAACACTTGTACTGGCGCCTGCGCGACCATCTGCGCCTCCTGCCGATAGTCGATCGCTGCGTCCAACGACTCAGGCGAAAACGCCATTAACCCCACAACCGATCGTAAATCCGATCAGCACATCGCAGCCATCGATTTCGCGAATGATATTCTCCCCCCGATTCTCCTTGAAATGACTGGCCGACTCTGCTACCATAAAGCGCGGGGTAGAGCAGCCCGGTAGCTCGCAAGGCTCATAACCTTGAGGTCGCTGGTTCAAATCCAGCCCCCGCAACGGTCTGGAATGCGGACTGGCAGCTCCGCCGGGAAGTCCGGCCAAGCCTCACGGAGCGTCAACAGAGCGGTCGGATCGATAACGATCCGACCGCTCTTGTCTTTATCCACCACGATCTCCCTGATGACGTGGGTGAGAACCGCACGTCGGAGCTCCATCCCGACGCCGAAGTAGAATCCCCGGAAGCGTTCCGCCCACAGCACCAGCTCTTTGTCCTTCCAAGTCAGCGCACCCGGATCTCCGCCGGGGACCGCCGCCACCGACAACTGCTCCAGTCTTTTCTCACGTCGCGCGATCTCGGCGACGAGGCTGGCGGCCTGCGCGCCGGCGGCGGCGATAGCCCTAGTGAAATTCTCTATCTCACCTTGAAGCTTCGTCCGCTCCTTCTCAGCAGTTCGGCGCGTCTCATCAATGCGGTCCCCCTCGGCGGACGTCCATTCATTGACAGCCTCGAATAGCGACCGAAGCGAGTCAGGATCGGTGATGGCTTTGAGCACGGCCTCTTCGATGACTTCCTCGGCCATGTCCATGACTATCGGCCGCGTCGGGCAGGATGCCCAGCCGTGCCGCGTCTTATTCCCGCAAACCAGATATGCAAACGCCTTGCCGTTCTTCTTCTTGCTGTTGATCACGAAGCCTGAACCACACGCGCCGCACTTCAACAGGCCGGCCAGGAGCTGTCGACGTACGCTTGTTTTCGAGTGCTTGCGCGCCTCGAAACGTGTCCAAAGCGTTTGAAACTCCTCTCGCGTAAAAATAGCCGGATGGGTCGCCTCCCGAGACCAAACCCATTCCTCGATGGGATTCTCCGTCCATCGCCGCTTGCCCGACGCCTTCTTCCATTTCCGAACGTTCCAAACAAGAAAGCCCGTGTATCGCGCGTTCTTGAACGCGCTCCGGATGTTCGATGGATTCAAGTGGCGTCCTTTCTTTGGCCCCCTGAAGCCGAGGACGTGGAGCTCGTTGGCGATGGTCCGCAGCCCCTTAGCTTGCTTCAGGTGCATGTCGACGGCAAGCCGTACCCATCGCCATCGCGGCTCCGACGTCGAATCTTGCGGACCTGGCTTCTCATCCAGATCTAGACGGTACCTGAAGCGCTCTTCGCCGCGAGTATTCTTGAGGCCCAGCGAAACCGGACGGGAGACATAGCCGTCCGGCGCCTTTCCCCCGTTGAGGTAGCCTTCTTCGCAGTTCCCCGTCATCATCGCATGGGTCGTAATCCCAGTCTGTTTCGAGAAAAATGCGTTGACCTTTTGGATGATTCCCCGCATGAGGTCGCCGTGGGCGCCCTCCGCTTGAAAAGCGGGCTCGGTGGCGCTCATGATGCGGATGCCCTTTCCGTTGAGGATCATGAAGTCTATCTCGCTATCCTCAGCTCGACCCCAGCGGCTAGAGCTAAAGATAACGATACCGACGAATCGGCGGGTAGTGGTCATAGCCTCTGCGAGCAGCGCCTTATACCGCTTCCGATTCTCGGTTGAGGTTCCGCTTAGCGCCTCGTCGTAGAACACATCGACGATGCGGATATTGTTTTTTTGGGCGAACTCGCGACAGCGGTTCTGGCGGTTCACCCCCGTGCTTGTATCTTGGAGGTCAGAGGAGTAGCGGTCGTAAATGACGAAGGGCGCAGGTTCCTGCGTCCGCTTACGCCACTCCTCGTAGGTCAACGCCTTCATCGTCGTCTCCAGCCTTGCCATACACGGCCAAGCCTATTCATAATGACCAGGGATCCATCCTCTTCGAGCCTCATCAGCGGTACGAGGACGATTACCTCGCCTTTATGGACGAAGAGCCTTCCTTGTCGCTTAAGTTCCTTGCCAGCCTCAAGCATTAGCTCCGTAATTCTCGTCCTTCGCTGCCTGCCTTCTTTAATCGCCATTTTAATCTCCGTGCTAATTCTCATTTCGACCATGCCATTGTGGTGTCCACCTGGGTGTCCACTGCACAGCTAGAACGATCCATCTCCGTCAAGGTCAGGCGCTCTCCGTTTGCGCTTTTGACAAGCAGTACGAGCGCCATCAAACTCCAACAAACTCACTCAACCGCTTAAAAGGCGAGTGCTCTCTCATCGAAGAACTAGACTTGGTGTCCATCAGGGTGTCCATCGAGGGATTTCCCGCTGATGACGGGAATGATCGAATCCATGGAAGCCATCTGCGCGGCGATATGCTCGTCAGCCAGATGAGCGTATCTTCCGGTCATGGCGGGGGTCGCGTGACCAAGCACTCGCTGCAGCGTTAGCATGTCGCGCGTCTTCATTGCGAAATACGATGCGAATGTATGCCTGGTATCATGGAACTTGAAATCTACAAGCCCCGCCCGCGTACGGGCGCGATCGAATCTAGACCTGAGGGCAGCCTTACCCAGATTTATAACGAGCCCCTGCGAACGAGGCCCCAGTGTTTCGAGAACTTCTTTCAGCTTCGGAGAGATCGGAATACTTCGCGGCTTTTCGGCTTTCGTCTTAACTACCCGTATTACGCCGGCCGAAAACATGACATGTTTCCAGTCCAGACGGAGCAATTCGCCCCTCCGCATGCCAGTTAAGATCGCGATTAAGAGGACGCTCCTCGTCTCCACATCAGCGGCTTCCAAAAGCCTCACCATTTCCTCGGGCTCAAGATATCGCGTCCTTTCGTTATCTTCTTTTTTTCTCGTTACAGCCTTCACCGGATTGTCTCCGAAAAAGTCACCCCAAAGTTTTGCCTTGTTAAAGATCAACAGCAGAAGGGTCCTATATCTATTCGCATTGGCTGGGCTACCATTTTGCCCACTGTCGACCAGGAGTTCGTTGTAGAATTCCTGGATTTCAGTCGCCTTAATATCGGCGAGCATTCTGCCCATAAAGCGCGCAACGATCCTCGGCATCATGTTTTTCCACGATGGCGATTTCATGCTCTGCCCGTGAAGGCGCCAGAACTTTGAACACTGCTCATCGAAGGATCTCTTAAGAATTTGTCGCTCTGGAAAAAACTTCTGTTCGGCCATCTCAACTTTTCGTTTCTGAAGAAGCTCAACAGCTAGCCGGTGATTTGGGCCAACCTTTTCTCGCTTCCTGCGTCCCCGCTCACGATAATCGATGTACCAGTCATTCCCCTTTTTATATGTAGCCATTACCTATCCTCCGGCACTCCGAATCTATACCCCATTCAATTCACGGAACTTGGACCCCCTCATGCTTGGGAGTTATTATCGACCCCGTACATGCGTAAAATTTCCGCAGGAACGATCTGCCCAAGTCGATAAGCCAATACTTTCTCAGGGCATCCTGAGCGCAAAAAATCGTGCATATACTCGTATCGAAGCGCGCCAAACGAAAGGTACGTTTGGCCGCTTAGGCTGGCAGCCAACTTTAACTGCGCAATCAGTTCTTCTGGGCTGGATTTAAAGACTAGGCCGGTTCTTTGCGGTGAGAGAGCACCCAGTGCTTTTCGCATGTCCGGCGTGAGCGGTATTCTTCGGAATTCGCCCTTAAAGTCTGGGATATCGATATCTCTGGCTGCGATATAGACGTTCTCCCATACCAAACTGGAAATTTCCGAAAGGCGGAGACCTCCATCGACAGCAAGAAGCGTGGCAGCGTAGACCTCAGGATAATGTTTGCGACAGGCTGCAAGAAGGCCGTCAATTGAGGCTCTTGAGGGCATTTTGGCGACTGTTTTCATATTTCCTCCTCCGCGGGTATACCCGCATACGATAACGGACAGTATTAGAATGATAACATATGCTCACAGCTATGTCAATGGTATTGACACACTATTTGTCTGATACTATAATGCGGCCATGAAGAAAACAGGGCACCGCGGTCCCAGCATTCAAATCGGCATCCGTATCCCCCAAGCACTACACCAGCGCCTTGTGGCGATTGCGACCACTGAGCGGCGATCTCTAAACGATCAGATCCTGCATCTGATGGAGACTGGCTGCCGCTTTTATCCAACAGAAAAAACCTCTCTACTCGAGATGTTTGCGGCGGAAGTCAAAGAAAAGCAACGCGACTCCTCGCCGAGCAATACTGCGCCGGCAAAGAGTCACGATTCACCTCGGCGTTGAGCTCGTCTTCTGTCTTTCGACCCACTGATCGATTGCTTGGCGATCGAATCTCAGTGCTCGTCCGAGCCGCACGATCGCTTCTCCTGGTATCTTCCCCATGCTGACCCACGTATAGATCGTTGCCCGCGGTAACGCCAGGTAATCGCTTAGTCCGGACACATCTAAAAGCCGTCGATCCCGTTCAGAGTTCATAAAGCCTCCAAGTACTAACCGATCTAAGACAACCGATAGTCCTCTAAGGTCTGCAGGAGATCCGAATTCCCCACCAGCGCGCCCGGTATATGCCGGCGCAGTATCCCTAGCGCCACTTCGGCGGAACATCCCAGGAATTCGCGTAGGACACATGCTGCGATCATCTCGGCACAGGGTTCGTCGGCGTAGATAAGCACCCGCTGATTCGCTCCTCGGACCACTGCCGCAGTCATTCGGACGATACCGGCCAGAAACATCCCATCAACTTGCTCTGTCCATTCGCACTCCAACAACCCAAACCCTTGGCGCTTTCCGAGGCTCACGGCTGACCAATTAACAAGCAGGGTGTAACTGTCGAGATTCGCGGGGGTATTGGGTGCAGCGGCAAGGAACAGACGGTTTGGGATGATAGCCGTCGGCCCTAAAGCCGGCGACGACAACGCAGGCGGCGTCGCCGCTTTGGGCGTCGCACTCAGATTCTTGCCGCCGCGGAACGACCACGGGTCATCTCCCCTGGCCTCGAAGGCGGCGTCGATGAGATCCGATGCCTCCACGCGAGTCGCATTAGGAGAAAGCGACTTTCCCGTCAATTTGGTATAGAGAACCTGCTGTTTTGTTGACGCGGGAAGGTCGGCAGCCGGTCTTTTGTTGCGGAGGCCTCGCCGCTTGGGCCGAACAATGCCGTTCGTGCACGGAACCAAGATAAATGGCTCCAGCCCCTTCTTCTCGAGTTCGGGAAGGAGATACTCAACTTCATCTGAGTCGTAGGATTTCGCCCCGATGCCTCCGGCCGGGATAACTTCCCCACCATCGAGGATCTTATGAGCATCTGTCGGGTTGTGTATGGCGAAGCGTAAGCGCATAGAAGAAGTCCTCCTTGCCAGCCGCCGCTCGATGTCATACAATGCTGTCTAATGCGGAAGGCATCTATACGCTTCAGTATAATGTATTTCACATTGTTTGTCAAGGGGGGTGGGATATGCGCACCAAGCAAAAGAGAGAGGGTCTCGTTCCGCTCAGCGTTTACGTCCCGCAAGAACTCCGCGAAAGGATAGAGAAGATTGCAGAAAAGGAACGTCGCTCTCTATCGAATCAAACAGTCCTGCTTCTCGAGAGCGCCCTAGAAAAGACTCCCCGCTAAATTAGACGCCGGCACCCCACCATCGGGGCACCGGCGCTGTGAAACCGCCGCGTAGTGCCTCGGTCGCTATGCGACTTGCCCCCCATAACACTCCGCGAGCCAATTACAGACCTTGCAGTCGTCCGCTGCCGCCGGCATGGGCCCTCTGATGATCTCGGCCGCGCGCCTCACTGCCTCCAAGGCCGCTTCAGGATCGACCTGTAGCTCGGCAACCTCAATGTGCCACGCCAGCTCCAGCTCACGCAGGTCGGGCGCGAAGAAAACAAGATACGCTCTGCCGCTCAGTGGCGGGAATCCTTCGTTCATTTGCGCAAGAAGGGCATAGCTGCTCATCTGAAGCTGATACGATGGATAAATTTCCAATTTATTCGAAAAGCCGCGCGTTTTATAGTCTAGGACTGAGAGACTTCCGTCTGACTCTAAAACCCACTCATCTGGTGTTCCTCCAAAGCGCACCCCCTGCTCTTCCCACATCCAGGATATTTTTTTAGGAAGTTCGTGATATAGCCGTCGCCCCGGCAGATCACTTCCCCACAAGGACGGCAACTGCCCCCCAAGCCGGTGAAGATTGGAAAGCTCATGCAGCGCGATATCGACGCCGCCGGGCAACGAAGGGTACTTCATCCGCGGCACCGCCAAGCCATGCGCCTTACGGAACCCACAGCGCTCACAATCCAGAAATTCACCGAGACCTGTCGGACTAAGGGAAATAATGCCGTCATCCTGCCTGCGCTTCGCCGTCGAAATCCAACCGTTTTCATCCATAAGGATCCTCCAGATAACTTCCCGTGTAGAATGCTGCAAACCTTCTACTTACCGGCGAATCCTGAACGGCTATAGCAAGATTCGTAGATGGATAGCTGGAATCAGACGGGCGAGGAGGTCTTATGAACGACTGCCGATATTGCGCGAACACGAGGAAGTGCCGATACTGCTCGGGCACGGGAGCCGCGAATCCCGAGAAGTTTAATTGCCTCGATGACTATGCTTCCTGCGAGCGATGCGGGGGTAGCGCGAGGTGCGAATGGTGTAGCAGGTCCAAGAAGGGAACCCGCTCCGCGCACGAATCCGCACGCAAAGGCATTCTCTAGCGGGAGTGGAAGGTGAAACGCACTCCCATTTCGGGCTCCTCAACCATCGCCGAGGCAGGCTACAACTCGGAGACGGAAGTACTCGAAGTGATGTTCTCTAACGGGACCGTTTACCAGTTTCATCGTGTTCCGGAGGAAGTGGCCGCCGGCCTATTGAGCCCCTGGGTCGGCTCCGCCGGGCAATATTTCGAGAGGAACATTCGCCACGCCTTCCCGTATAAGAAGCTCTAGCGCCGGCTGATCGGCACTCGTCGATGTTGGTCTTCTGAGGCTTCAGCAAACGAGGAGCCAGGCCAATAGGATTGCGCGTATCGCTGCCCTTGTTATACTCTCGCTACATGGCAGCCAAGAAAAAAACACCCCGGAAGCCTCGAACGAGAAAATTCCAACTTTACGATGCTCCTGGGCAACCGGCAGTCGGATTCAATAAAGCCATTTACGGCTGGCTTACAGGCGAAATGGTCGTGATGGAACATTCGCCTCCGATGGCATTCGGAGCGCATCGACTAGCGTATGATGCAAGCGTTGCGGCGATAATGAGGACGGGGGCGTCAAAGTTAGAGGCCCATAAAAAAGCATTATCGAATCTAACAGCGTTGCTTTTCAGTATCGACAACAACACGGAAATGGCCGCGCGTCTGGCCAGTGCCCCGATTAATCCGACGGGATTTAGGAGCACGCTTTCGCAAGGTATGGCCAAGAATGCTGGCGAGAATTTCATCAATACGATCGTATATGCACTATCGGACATTCTCGCGGATCAGAACGACGTTCTAGTTGACAAAGGCTGCCCGCCCTTATTAAAAAAATTCCTCACGGTAAAACGACGATTCAACGGTAAAAATGGAACTTCACGGGACTTAGACCTAAAGATTGAAGTGGATTTCTGCATCTTTTCAAAAGCCGACCCACTCAACGCAATTATAGTCAGCGGGAAGACTCGACTAAAAGAAGTATTCCACATAGGAACAATGTGGAAGCTTTTCTTCGACATGATTGGGGATCCCCACTGCATGGAAAAATGGGGGCTACAAAGCGAGGAGCTAGGCGAACAGAAATTGATCTATGCGTTTGCTACGGCGGACATGATTGCTGAGGGTGGCCGAAAAACGCAAGGCCCCGATGTAGGGCCCGATGGCGTTCGAAACCTGCTCGCCCTCGACGCATCCTTCTTCGACTACGTCTTCGTATCGAAAACCTACCCGACAACAGCTACGCATGTCTCGCCCACACTGGATCTCGCTGCCGGACGCGAAGCGCTTTTCCACCAGATGGGATGCCTGCTAGATCTTGTTCAGCAGAAGTTCAACCTGCGGCTTTCGTAAAGAACGTTTTATCGCGCGGCTAACGCCCCGCTCGAACGCAAACAGCCCGTCGCTCACATCGAGCGAGTTTAGCCGCTCAGCGAATTTATGAGCGAGAAGCGGCGGGACCGCATTTCCGATCATCGAATAACCCTCAACCACTCCTACCGAACCGAACGAAAACCAATCCGGAAATGATTGGACTCGCGCCGCTTCCCGCATACTAAGGCCGCGCGCTTCGAACGGGTGGGAATACCCGTAAGTATCTTTGCCGATGTGCGCAACTATGGTCTTGCACGGCCGACTCGCATCCAATCTTTCGAACCAGTCTCCATGCACATTGTGACCACGACCGAGATAGGCCTGGTCCAAGAGATGGTTCTTCCCCTCCAACTCGGCCGGCAACTTGCACTCCTCAATCATAAGGCGAAGCAGCAAACTGCCATTGATCCGACTTGACAGATCTCCCAATTGCTCCGCCGTCGGCAAACCTTTTATTTTTCCCTTCTGTTTTTTAACAAACGCATGGACTTGGGAAATTACCGACTCCAATTCAAGATAGGTTGGTGAACGACGCAGCTTGTAATCCATCCACCTCTGTCCCGGAGCGAATTTCTCTAACAGCGCTTTGTCATCAGCCCTTAGTCTTCTGGCAATATGAGCATCGACGAGCGCTGGGGAATCGATACTGCCAACCTGCGGCTGCCGCACCCATTCGATGTACTGTTTTTCTGCTTCATCCATTCGTCCATCAACCAGGGTATAAGCGGCAACTTTATCACCAGTTCGACACTGAGCGCCCCCAGGAACGAATTGAAGTGGGGCATCAAGACCCGCCAATGCGACTCCCAAGGAAACTCGTTTACTGTGAGTCGGAATCGAAAAGAACTTTTCGGCGGTGCCCTTTGGGGTCGTGGCCGAATTAAATCCGGCCATTATATAACGCAGCCGATTTTGGGGAATTCCAAAATCTGATGCTGTAATGACTTTAGAGACAACATGATAATTTAGGCGCGCACCAGAGAGTTGCGCGATAGCTTCCTCGAGCAAAGCGGGTGCATCCATCGTCCCGTTGGGGGTTTTTAGAACACTTTCAAAATTACGCACATTTTCGAAAATGAAAACATTCGGCTTAAGAGCTTCAAGAAACAGGACATAGCGGTATAGCAACGCGTTGCGCTCGTCACCGAACTCTTCTGACGACCATGAATATGATCCCTGTTCCCGCAACCTACTCATCACTGGCCGGCCAATACGACTAAACCCTTTACATGGCGGCCCTCCGAGAATGAGGTGAACGCGACGATCGTCAGTATAAAGCGCCACGATGGCTTTTGATTTTGCCGCAAGAAAAGCGATGCGCGTAGCAGCACGTTCCGCTCGCCATTCGATCCAGAGAGCTCTCAAAGCCTTGCCTTGCTCCGAACCAAGAAACGCAACAACCGACTTCGCTCGCTTCGGAACAGGACTCTGCTGACCTGAAGCCGTCTTTTGTGCGGCCTCACGCAATTTCCCGATTTCCGAATTCCAAAGAGAGTTGGCGATTTTTTTCTCTCTCCGCAAAACCTCATCGATAGAATGGACGCGCCCTGTCGGAGGGGTCTCCAGCAAGGAATATTCCTGCCCCCAAGGCAGGCCGATTCCGCTCAGCAAACTGTCTGCCTTGTACACAGAGCCGAGTCCCAATCGATCAAGAAACGCTCTACAAATTCCAGTCTTAAAGGCCTCTTTGTCAATCGAGCCTGCGGATTGGACATAATCAGGCGATTCAAATAGAGTTCGAGTCTTTATCTGAAAGGATTCATCGAGTCTACGAAGTTGGCCGAGAAAGATATTTAGCCCCAACGCCGAAAGATCCCCCTGGAGAGCCCTATCCGGTGTCGCATATGCGTAGTGAACGAGGTAGTAAAGGAGCACCTCATCGGCACTGCCGAACCACGTAATATCGCAAAGGCGACCCGTTGTCCATTCTCCAGCATGCGAATGGTTGCTGTTATAGCAGCGCACAGCGGCTGCATCAATATCAATACCGAGAATCGTCCGATAAGTCCGATCGCCCTTGAAGCTGTCGAAGCCCAAACTGAGCCCCCCACAGCCGCAAAACAGATCTACGACTTTAATTTCTCTGGTCATTCTATGGTGTTATTAATCTTCAAATTTTCTGTTCGGATTCTTGTTTTGATTATCCCTCTCAATAACTGGAATATCCCGAGAGGCAAAGAAATCCTTCGACGGAGGCCAGCGTCGATCTTGTGACGAGATTATATCATGAGACTGATGCAAGCCTTCTCGAATACACCGCGCCCCCATCTGCCTGAATTCAAGATCGCTTCGCGTCACCATGTCGTACATATGTTCGATTATATACTAAGAAGGGCGTTTCCGTCAAGGTCCTGCCACTACTAATCGGAATCCATCCCCATCTGAGTCCGCGATCGGCAGAATCGGATGGTTCGACGGCTGCCGCTGATCACTGTGCCGCGACTATCTCGATATCTATTTTGCCGCCACCATCGCGAAGAATTCTAATTCCGTTGGCGGTATTTTCAAAATCGACATAATCCCGAAGCCGTTCTCTGTCATATCTGCGCTGAAATTCAGAAACCAGTGATTTCAACAATTCTCTCGCACCATTCTCATTAAAGAGAACATCATCCCAATCGATCGCAGCAGCAATCAGAGCGCCAAGATAGGGGGCGTCGTTTTCATGTTCATATGTCCCCCCAACAAGAAGTATCGCCAAAAAAGCTTCCGCGTATCTGCCGCCGTTTTGCATTTTATTCAGTTCAACGTACTGACTAAAAGCCTGTTCTGCGAGATCGTTCTTAAAGCGAATGGGGATACGGGCGCACGTTATGACTGAATGTATATGTTGACCCAGCGCGATCATGCTGCTCTTTATGGGATTTCCATTCTCATGATCAGCAGCGGTACTGGCAAGATTGATGTTTTGCTGAACAACCGGCAGTTCTTCAAGAGTGGAAATCCAAGAACGGAGGGCTCTCGTGATCTCATAAAGCACGAAACTGTATTTCGTGGGGAACTCCCGAGTCAAATCAATCTTCTCAGATCGCGGTGAATAGTTGTCACAAATTCGATCGGTCACATGTGTCATGTAGTAAAGCCACATGTGCCATTTTATTCCCTTGTGGATAGCCTCACTGACCATCAGATCAAAGAAAAAAATGCCGGCGGAAAGAGGCGATTCATAGCGCTGGTTGTCCATGTAATCTTCAAGAGGAAGGTTATAGTCGTCCTGTTCGGGGTGCTTTCCCAATTCAGAAAGATACGCGATCATTTTTTCGCCGATTGGGCGCCAAATCTGCACTCGTTCAGCCTCAGCTGGATCCCCCAGGACTTGAGATAAGATCCGATTGCTCTCGGGAAATTGATACCGATGGCCGCGCGCCATGTTCTGGTTATTTTTTAGTTCCGAGTACAGGACGCTTGAACTGTCGCCAAGCTGAGCCTGAAAGAAGTTCTCAATGAAGGGGCCTCCGATTGAAGCTTCAAGCTTAAGAATTGAAAGAGCGACGTATGGTCGATTCTCTGAGCACCATACGGCGAAAGGTTTATTGCTCAAAATTGTCGTAAGGATTTGGCTGGCCAACGATTCTGCAGCTTTGCCGGATGGAACAAAATCAACTATCCAACGGAGTTGCCGGGGCACATTTAATCGCTTTCTATTTTCAATGGAGTCAAAGAAGCTGGGCGGTCCCAGTAATCGATGGAAATTGGAACGAAAGAATCGTCCTCGCGAAATATCAACGAGAGCTTTAATGTGGTCCTCAACAACGGTTGCGAGACTTGAGAAATCCTTCCCCCCGATTTCCGCATCTACGAGATTCTTGAAAGCAGCGAGCCCGGATGGCCGGAGACGGAATCTGGACATTCTAAGAATCAGAATCAAAGAAACCAGGAGAATTATCAGGTAACTTAAGCTTTGTTCGGAAAGTGAGTAGGCCGCGAATTCCGTATCTTTCCACTCACCCAGAGGCAAGATTTTTCTCAAGAAGCTGTAGTACTGAAGGGCGTGGGTGATAACGAGGCCGGTTACGGCCAAAAGCAAATCGAAAGTGCGGAATCGAAGCACTAACTCTCGTTGTCGCTCTTTAGGCAGTATCGCGTAAACGGCGAGAACCAGCGCGATGATGGTGAGGAGCCCGTTAGTGTCCACTACGCGCCCCCACATGGCCGAGCTTTCCCTTTAGCCAGTTCACTCGTAAACCTCGATCGTTCCGTTATTCGCCGCTCGGATAGCACGCGATCCTCCGTCTTGAGAGCAAACGACTGCCATGCACTGCGGAAGAGAGTGGCAGAAACGGAATGCGGATCGGTGTCTCGTGCCGAATGCTTCGACTTCAACACTACGATGATCCGGCATGACGGATATCTCATCAACGTCCGCCTTGGAGATGATTTCTGCACCAAACCCTAGAATTCGCAAACGATCAGTGAGAACAACGGCTCCGTCAACGGTTGCAAGATCTCCCACCCGATCGACAAGTTCTTTAAGCTCCGATTCCGCGCTTTCAATCTTGTGCCGATCCGTGTCTTCGCTAAATTGCCGCATAGCCGTTTTTAGAATCGGCCAAATCTGATTATCATCACATTGATATTTTGAGCGGACATGGGGTACAAGGCTCTCCCTAGCCAGGGTGTCGGGCACAAGAAGGACGGTCCCGCCATGTCCACTGTGAGCGATGCGGGAAAAGATGCTCATAAAATGACCCGGATATACGACAACTTGCGGTGACCAGCCACCTTCGTAGCTGAGATCGGCCCAAAGCTCCGTGTTGACTGCCGAAATAAATTCCGAGACAGGACCGAAGATTCCGGACTTAAAATTCTCAGGGATTAGTTGCCCACCGCGTAGAGTCAAAAAGACCTTCTCATCTCGACCGACCTCCAGGGTGCCAGGAGAGATTGCCGAGATCTTTAGTTGGCTCCAGGCCGAACCGCATAGGCCCCAAATTGATGGGGGACCAAAAGCGCTTGGCCAATTGATACCAATCAACGCTTGGCCACTCATTGCGACGGGTGCCAGTCGTCGTAGCTCATGGACCGAGAACTCTCTAGGCTCAGAGAACACCGTTGGCTGCCTCGTCTTGTCCGGATTACACATTACCGCGCTAAACTGTGTTTTTCGGCGCTCCTCCATTGTGAAGCTTGCGTGGTAAATGGTGTCGAGAAGTTGGCCGAGAGAATGATCGTTAGGTAGCGGAGGTACATCCATATCGTAGCGGCGCCACTCTGGCCAAGTCTTTTTGAGTGGCTCAATAATGTCGATTGGATATCTGCTCGTCGTTTGCGGCCGATTGAAGAGACGGTTAAATATGCCCATTTGATTTCTGTCCGGCTAACGCAGACGCTCTTCCGCAGCGGCTTCAACGGTCCAACCAAACGAGGCCGCTGGCGGCAGAAACGAATGGCTAGAAAGCATCTAATTTCAACTTACTGGCGAGTCTGCCTTATTTAATATTGGCCGGCGACCATGCGTCGTCTGGTACTGGTTGAGCCAGGTACGCTCCAGCTTGGGTAAATTATTTTTGTCGTACTCTGAGAAGTGAAACCAAAATGCTTTTCCATTTTCCGTTAGTCCTATCTTTCCCGGGTTATCGAGGTGCTGCTGGAATCGTTTATTAAGATCAACACTTAAGCCGATGTATAGAATTGCACCGTTGAATGTCGACAATATGTAGCACCCTGCGATTTTGGGAACCTTACGGAAATCCAGTAATTTGAAAAGGACTCTAGTTGAGGGTTGAGGGGCGAGTTCTGCCACATTCACAGCTCAATATCTCCGCGACCGCTCGATTTGTGAAGGGCTTTGGCCATCTCCGTATTAATCACATTCACAGCGCCTGAGTTGAGATAGCTAGCTTTGCCACCCTTAACCCAGAATTCAGTGTGACCGACGCCGGCATAATCGCCGTCCACATTCTCAAACGTCTGACGCAAGAGAGCCTCCATCGTGGCCACCTTAAAGTTCGGCATATTTATCATCTTGTTCATAAATGGCACGCAGAATTTGCAAAAAAGTTCTACGCCGTTGTATTTAAAAAGAACAGTCGGCTCATCAGTTCCGAGGATATTTGTTATCGCCTTCCAGTAATTAAGAAAGATGCCGAGTTGTTTGTCCTCGGGGAATGCTGCAATTGGATTGTTGGCGACTAGAACATAGCGCTTGATCGACTTCACAAAGCTTTTCTGGTTTACGGTGGCCTCGTCATTTTCCTCATTTGCCATTTCGATTCTGTTGAGCCAAGGGCTCTCTTGATGGGTATTCAGAAAGTCGACATATTTGAGCGCCTTCTCATCTTCACCTTTGTGAACCGTATTAGCGATCCATTTGGGTAAATTGGGAATATCCTCCAGCTCCATTGACTGCGTAAGACGCGCGAAGATTCGCTGCTCAACACCCTTTTCAACGCTCTTCTGCGTGGTATTTACAATCAAGAAATGGCACATCTGAGCGATTTTCGGCAGATTGATTGCGATGTTGACTGGGACTTCAAAACTGAGGACCCGCGGGTCTTTTCCCGCTGCCATCTTAAGTCCTTCCACCCGGTGCTGCCCGTCAACAACGCTAAAGGGGCCGATTTTCTCAATGTCTATCTCGATCGTGTTATCAGCAGAGCTAAAAGGGATGCTCTTGTGAGTCGCCAAGAAAATGCTTGTGGGCAGAAAGGCATCTAGGGTTTCTTGACCAGCTTCAATATAGTCAGCCAATTTTTTTGCCCGCCCCTTGTTCAATAATCGCTGATACCCCTTATCGTTAACATTCTCTGGATCTAGTGTCTCTACGCTGTAGAAGCTTGGTATTAAAAGGTCTGAGACTCTAAGGGATGTCGCATAAAGAGTGAGGGAGCCTTGTTTGACGAGTGCCGCCGGACGCTTAATTACTTTAGACATGTTGTCTCCTTCCGAATCCGTCTACCCTTCAACGCAGAGGGCGAGCGGCGGCCGATACTCACTTTGACAAATCAATAAACATAGGCAGTTTCACCAGGCCAGCTTGTACGAGTGTGAGGAGCGCAATCATGAGCGTTAGTCCGACCATCGCCCATTGAATCCGAGTATTTTCCCGATGCCTACGCTCGTCTTCTTCAAACTTTTCGATAGTCGAAATTGTGCGTCCCGTAACTACATACCGATGGTTTTGCTTGCCTAACTCGCCACTTTCACAGAGCGACTCAAGATGCAGTTCAACCTTCCTCTGCTCGGTATCCCGATTAGGATGAAGCACCCACATCAGAGAATTCAATTCAGTCATTACGTCTATAACTGAAAGCGGATGTCCGTTGTCGACATGGCGGTCCCTAAGTAATTTCAGTATCCGGAGGCGTTCAACTCGCTCGAGACTCCGCATGTTAAATACATACTGCTGAATTCTACTGAGAAGTCGTTGTAAGTGTATCTTGAGATAGAGAACGGGGAAGAACCATGTTCGAGCCACATCGTGCATCCCCCGATAGCGGACCTCACTCAATCCGTAATAGTGCAGGATCTGAATGGTGGCGGGATCAATATCCGTGTAATTCAATTCGAAATCTGTAGCGAATGAATGTCCATCCCAACGTTTCCCACGAAGAATCGCCCCCTCCATGCTGCGCGCCCAAAAATAAGGATTAGCGGCATCGTCTATCCGTACGCTAAAGCAGTTGATCCGCTCCCCAGCTTCACCTGAACGAGGAACTCTATCGGAGCAGCTTCGATTCAGAATGAATTTCAATAACCGTCTATAGAGCTTGTCGATAAATTGGTTCATAGATTTTTCTTACGCCGAGGGTGGGCGGCGGCCGCTTCAACTGTCCCCCCAAACGAGGCGACCGGCCGCTCTACCCAATAGTTAGACGCCACCTTGCCCCCTGCCCGACGGAAGCGGATACGACGTTTGCGTCGCCGTTACTGTAACGTCTCCGAACGTCAATTTGCCCGCATCTTCCGGGAGGCGCTGTTTCAGTAAATCCTGATCTTCTTCCGGTAAATCTTCGAGTGACTGCTTGAGGTTCTTAACTAGGTCCATCGGTTTGCCGCTGTGCGTTTTAGGTGCTCCGGAATTCAGATCAGCTAAGTAGTTTTCTACCGACGCTTTGAAATCAGCAGTGAACGTATCAATGTTGATGATGAGGCGATTGGAGTGAGCCGTCTTAGTTGCTGATGCCACTTGTCCAGCGAGATCAGTGAATTGCAGGTGCTTATCCGAAAGCAGCCTGCCGCGGCGAGTCGGATAAAATCCGGAATCAGTCCCAAAGCCGAGATAATGGCTGTGCAGAAGCCCGCATCGGTAGCAGACATAGAGTGCCTTTGTGCTCCCCTGATAGGTCGCCGGAAAATAATGCGTCAGGAAGGCCGTAAAACTTTCCTCGGATTTCCCACCCTGATTCTTGTAGCCAAGCAGAGCCCGTCCGCAGGTTTCAATACCAACGCAGACGAGTTGCAAGGTGCCGCCATTGGATTCGCCCAGGGGGATGGGCCAGCCTCCAACCGACTGCTGAGGAGTTGATTTCCAGACTTCAGGCTTTGAGTGTAAATTGGCAAAGATGTCCTGAAAGATCATGCGGACAAACCGGCGCGACTTGCTTTCGAGCTTGGCATCCATTTTCATTGTTGGCGTCGAACGCTTAGCCGCCCCCTTTGCATTCTGGCGGCAACGAGATAAATTGAAGATAGTCATCACCAATCTTCGTTGTCGTCTTCGCCATGATTCCGCTTCGGCTCATTGTTATGCCATAGCTGTCACGCTTAAGCGACCCGAGGCTCTTTCGATAAATATCATCGAGCATTGATTCCAAATGCCCTCGCGTTAGTTTCGGGAAAGCCGGCTCAAGTAAAGCTCCGATTCCGCCCATCGAAATTCCATCCAATCGCTTCTTCAAATCAGGCAAGGAATTAGCAAATGCTTCCGGGTTCGCCAAAATCTTTAGTAGCCGGATGTGTTCGCCAGTCAAATTCTCAGTAACGCCAAGGAAAAACTCGGCCTCAGATCCATCCGACGGTTTCAAAGCCTCATTCGCGACTATCCCCCTGAAGGCTTCAAGCTTATCAGGATGTCGCTCCAGGCTCATCATGCGCAGAGTTTTTACAAGAGTGATGTGAAACGCTTCGGACCTAAGCTTTGAGTCGTCGAGCCTTTTCTCAAGGCGCTTAAGGTCCTCACCAACAAGCCGCATCGCCTCCTTCTGTTTTTCCGCCATAGTACCCGGAATGTAATCCTGTAGCAAGACAGCCAGGGGACCGCCAATGGGTCCAAGCGCAGATGTCAGTGCTACCAGTGCAGTCTTCAGATGATCTTGTCGTTCCATTTGTTATGTGCGTCTAACGCCGCCCCTGTGCTGTGGCGGCTATCGAGATTCTTACGCTAACTCAAGTGGTTAGTTGGACGCCTTGCCGGCAACAGGGATAGCGGAATAAATTTCACTGAGGCGTGAATCGCAATTATTTTTTATGGCTTCATCGCTACTCATCTCTTCGTAAAAGCCGTCTAGGCCCTTTTCAAATGCATTCGTGAGGTTCTGAAACGATGTCGCGACCATCGTCTCGCTATTCGGTAGTGACAAGATAATCTTCTGGAGATCTGAAACTTGGCCGGATCCCCACGAGTAAAGCAGCCAACGAGCCTTCCCCGCGCTGCTTGCCGTGGATTCCGCAGACGCGGTGTGCAGGATTGAGCAGCGTGCTCCCCAAAGATCAAAGGCAGTGACCTCTGGGAGATGTGGAATGAGATACTTGTCGCAAAAGGCTCTAAACCGCGTCCCGGCCTCCTGATCACTCCCAGCACCACGTATGTATGCGAAGACGTCGATGCTGGCATAAAGAATCATGAGGTAGGGGAGAGGGAGCGTTGGCTTGCCCAATGCTCGAAGTGCTCCGAGCTGCTGCTCTCTGAGATAGTTAAAGAGGGTAAGCGTATCAGGCCTTTTTACATTCATAGTGCGTCTAACCAGCGTTAGACCGACCGGCTAAATTCGGTGTCAAAATTACAATTCTCAGATTATATCGCTAATACAACCATTTAGTCGGAATCAATCTAGCTCTAGACAATGCGTTAGACTGCCGGCTTAAGCGTGGGGTCGCTATTTGCGCGCCGATGGTGGTGGGCTAAACTGCACAGGCAGTTCACGCAGGAAGCGGTCCGCATTCAAGAATTGACCGCCCCCGCAACCATTTAGCATTGTTTTTCGTCGAGAAACGAGCGAAAACCCTGGTCCAAAAGGCCGGGGTTTTTCGTTTTCTGCCCCTCGCCAGGCGAAGTGGGACATGATCCCGACCGGGATCGATCTCCTGGTGACTCATGGGCCGCCTCATGGAATCCTTCGACGGGACAATGTTTATCGACGCGTCCGTCAGGAACGAGAAGCTGTGACCCGGAATGGAAGCTCTTTGTATTTTATCTGGCTTAATAATCAATATATTATTTACTTGACAAATAGGACAATTACCTGATATATAGAAAGAGGGGCTTATGGCGACACGATCCTTTGAACTGCGCGAATTCTTCCACTTAGCCTTGCTGCGCCACCTTGCGACGAGGTTGTCCGGCCGCGACTACGCGGTCAAGGGAGGCATCTGCCTTCGTTTCTTCCACCGCTCGCCACGGCTCTCCCAGGACATGGACGTGGACATCGTCTCCAACGTCCGCCTCAAAACACTCCAGAACGCCGTGGATTCCATCCTCGAAGGCCAAGCCTTCGCCTCCTCGCTCCTGCAGCAGGGGATCACGCGCATCACCGCAAGCAAACCTAAGCAGACTGAAACCACGCAGCGCTGGAAGGCGGCTCTCTACGCCGGCGCGGGCGAGCCGCTGTCCACCAAGGTCGAATTCAGCCGGCGCAACGACCGGATCACCGGCGCTACCGGCATGCCGGACGCCGAACTCCTGCGACAGTACCGTATGACGCCGTTCGCAGCACAGTTCTACGATGCGGCATCCATGACCGCCCAGAAAATCGCGGCCCTAGCCTCGCCGTCGCGCTACGCCCTGCGCGACCTCTTCGACCTCCACCACCTGCTGCGCGTCGTCCTCGTTAAGCCTGAGGACGCGGCCAAGATGCTCGATACGAAAACGTTGGAAAACGCCGCGGACAAGGTCGGGAGCTTCACCTTCGGCGACTTCAAGGAGCAGGTCCTGCCCTACCTGTCCAGCGACCTGATCGATCTCTATCGGAAAGAGGACGCCTTCGAACGGCAAAGCTCGGAGGTCGCGCAGGCGCTTCTGGAGATGCTCCAATGAGCGTCTCCGCGGCTTCGCTCCTCAAGCTGATCCAGCATCACGACCTGAGAGTCTTCACCTCGGCTGACATCATCACGCTCACCGGCCTCACGCCGGTCGCCGCAACCAAGGCGCTCACGCGTCTGGCCGGGCAGGACCTCGTCGGCCGGATCAAGAGGGGCGTGTGGGTCAGCAAGCTCTCCGCGGACCTGAACCCTTATGAGGCTGTGCCGTATCTCAGAGCGCCTTGGCCCGCCTATGTCTCGCTCTACAGCGCCCTGGCGGATTACGGAGTGGTCGAGGAGATTCCGCACGTCGTCTACGCTGTGTCCACCGCCCCGCCTAAACGCTACCGGACCTCCATCGGAGAGTTCAGCATCCACCACCTGCCCGAACGGCTGATTTGGGGCTACGCGATCAAGCAGCAGGGACAAGCGCGCTATCCGATCGCCGATCCCGAGAAGGCTTTTTTGGACCTCGTCTACCTGGCGCTGATCCCGCGCTCCCCTCTGGAACTGCCGCACAAGCGGGAGCGCAAGTGGGACCTCGACAAAGAGAAGCTCAAACGCTATGCCGCGCGGTTCAAGTTCGAGCCGCTAACGAACTGGCTGAAGAAGGAGCGCCTGCACTAGACAACCGGGCAGCAAGCATCGCACAAAGCTCAGGCCTTTCCCCCTGCCCCAAGGCCCCTGGCAATTCGGCGCTTATCCATCTACCCTATTGCGGATGGCTAAAACCAAGAAGCTCTTTGCGGCGGCCCTATGGCTTTTGGCCGCCTCCGGCTGGGCCGCCCAGACGGGAAAACTCGGGGAGCCGATTGCCGTCACGTTCTCCGCCCCCTCAGCCATCGAGTCTCCCGCCGTCCCCGTTCTCCCGCCCTCCCTGACCGGAACCCCTGTCCTCCCTCCGGCCCTGGCCGCCCCGCCTTCCATCTCGCTTCCCACCCCGCTCTCCGTCCCCCGCGCCCCCGAGGCAGCGCCCGCAAGCCGGGGGACCGTCCCGGCCGCCGCCCAGAAAGGCCTGAGGGCCATCGGCGGACAGCTCTCGGCCGGGGAGGCCGAACACGCGGCCGCGCTCGACCGCGCCTGGGATCTCTCCTCCCCGCGCGAGGCCGCGCCCCTCGCGCCCGTCCAATCCCAGGAGATCCCCGCCCCCCGCGCCGCCCCCGCCACGGCGGACCTGGGCCGAGCCGCGATTCAGGACTTGCTGGTCCGAGGCCTCCCCTCGGGGACCGCGCGCGTGGTCGAGGGCGAGATCCTCTTCTGGGACCCCAAGCGCCAGAACATGGACCCTTATTTGGCCTCCCCCCACGACGACAAGAACATGGTCTCGGCCAAGACGCGCAACGAGATCGAGGGCTTGCGCCGCGTCTGGCTCGACGTCCGCGGGGCGCTCGCTGGCAAAGTCTCGCCCGACACCCTGGTAGAGGCCGACGCCCTCGTCGCCAAGGCCAAGGACGAAATCGAGAGCAACCGGCTCCGCGCCGAGATCATCATCGAGAGGCTCGCCGCGCGCATCACAGCCGACCCCTCCCGGAGCATGGGGCAGACCGCCGCCATCCTGGAAAAGGAACTCGTCCCCGCCCTCAAGAGCCGCCCCTCTTTGCTTTATCTCGCCGATGCCGCGGCCAACATGGACCTGGAAAAGTTCCACGACGACTTAAAGCGCCTCGAAAAGGATCTGATCATGACCAAGATCCACGACCGCTTCCTGCGCCTGCTCTACGGCTTCGACGCCAAGACCCCTGAGGACGTGTTCGGAGAGCGCCTGATCGCCCAGATGCGGCGCATGGCCATCGGCGAGTTCTTCCCCCTCATCAACCGGGAGGTGTCGGCCGGCAAGACCGCCGAGCAGGCCTTGAACGCGGCCCTCGCCAAGATCCGAAGCCAGATCGAGGTGTTCCGGACCCAAGTCCTCCAGAACCCCAAAAACCAGCTAGCCAAGAGGAACTTCGCCACCCTCGAGGAGATCGCCGCGGCCATGGAGGCCGTGCGCGATAGCCTGCGCGTCTATGACTATACCTACGAGCAGACCGACCTGCCCGAGGTCGCCCAGTCCAAAAAAGAGAGCGAGTACGCCCGCCACGAGGAGGCCTGGGGCCAAGCCCAGTCCCGTCTCCAGGGCCAGGCGCCCTCCACCGAGCTGAGCGCCTTCCTCGATGAGATTCAGACTTATCTGCGCTCCGAAATCTTGACGTTCGGCCGCCCCCTGCAGTACGCCGCCGCCGGGTTCTTCTCCCGCAACGCCGGGCGGCTCCAAAAGGTCAACGGAAAATTCGCCGACCAAGGCCTCGAAGGCCCGCTTGACTTCCTCATGGCCTACTCCCACTTCGCGCGCGGCGGCGGCAAGCAAGCCGCCCAAACGCGGGAACTCGTGGTCATGACCCGCGAAATCCGCGACGAGGCCGACTACCAAGACCTGCGCCTGGACTTCCGCGAGCATGGGCGCATCGTCGGCATCGTCACGACGGGCTCCGCCGAGAACGGCGGGGCCAGCCGCATGCCCCACTGGGTCATCTTCGCCAAGGCCGACGGAATCGTTCCCGTCCCCTGGGCCGGCCTCGACACCCAGGGCCTTCCCCTGGCCGATCTGGCCAAGCGCTTCGAGCGCCCCGGGGGCCGCCCGGGCAGCGCTTTGATCAACGGCAGGCGGGGCCACCTCCTGATCAATCCCACGGCGAAAAACCACGCGGACTGGACGGCCCGCGGCCAAGCCTACGGGCGCCTGGAGGAGCACTACAAGTCCCGCGCCCGGAAGCCCGTCGCCTTCAATGGGGCCCCCGTGCGCTTCCTGGCGGACGAGGCCAAACCCGCGGCCTTCCAGGGCGAGGGGCCCTCGGCCATCGAGGCCAGCGGTGCGAGCGGCGTGGGCCTGCTGCGCATGGAGCAGTTCATGAGCGAGGTCGGCGTCGAGTGGGACCGCGCCCAGCTCGCCGCGGGGCTTAAAACCATACTCCAGCGGCCCCTCTTCAAGAACGGCGCGCCCCTCGTCGTGAGGCTCTTCGATTTCGAGGGCGACAAAATCCCGAAGTTCGTCCGCCGCGTGGAGGCGCGAGCGCTCCTCCAGACCCACTCCAACGCGCGCTTCTATCTCGATGAAGGCCGCCCCGAATTCCGCGAGTTCGGCAAGATGCAGCTCAAGGCCCTCTTCGACGCCCACATGAGCGCCCGCCCCGGCGGCAATGTCCGCGTCCTGTTCTCGAACGTCCGCAGCGCCAAGGAAATCCGCTCCATCGAGAAGCTGGTCGATGAGGCCGCCGCCGAGTATGCTGCCGAAACCGAGGACCCGGAGGCCGCCGCCCGGGAGCTCCAGCGCCTGCCCATCGGTTACATGATCGAGGACCTCGAGACCGTCAAGACGCTCGGCTCCTTCATGGCCCAGATCCGCAGGCTCCGCCAGGAGCGGCCGGCCGAACGTTTCCTAGCCCTGGGCACCAACGACTACCAGAGCTCGCTCTTGCGCGACGATCCCGTCGCCATCGAGAAGCTCGCCAAGCTCCACCCGCGTCTGGTTGAGGGCATCTGGAAGGCGGCCAAGGCCGCCGCCGCCCAGGGCATCGAGTTCACCGTGGACGGAGAGTGGGGCTCCGACCCCAGAATGCTCATCGCCCTCCTGGCTCTGCGCTCCTTTCACGACGCGCAGGCGACTCCGGTGGTCTATCCCGGCAGGGCGCCCGAGCTCTCGGAGATCGTGCGTAACCTCACAAACAAGGACTTGACCATGGCGGCCGATGACGCCAAGGAAAGCTTGAAGAGCCTTCTCGATCGCCTCGGCAGCGGGAAGCGGCCCCCCGGCCTCGAGGAGTTCGACGCGGCGGCCGCGGCCGTCGCCGAACGCGTCGAGGATCGCATCCTCGCCGGGCTCGCCTCAGACCCGGACCAGAAGCCTTAAAAATATTTTTCCGGCCCGGTCATCGCGTCTTGACCAAGGCCCGGATATCCCCGACGGTGTCTCCTCTCCACCAGACGCCGACCTGAGTGGTCGAGTATGTTTCTTGAACCAGGCCCTTTCTGATGTAATCCATTTTTTCTCGCCTCACGCGCAGGACCTCGACGGAAACGGCGTCCGCGGGCTTCCCATATCTTTTTGGATCGGAATAAACCAATACGTATTTATCCTTTTCATCCAGTTCAGTCTCGGCGACAAAATGGACTGGCTGAGCGAATGTCGGAGGATGAGTGGCAAATTTCATCTCATTTGTTTTGTTGAAATCCTTGTCCAGCAGCACTCCGATCGGAATAAACACGTTTTTTGTGAAGCCGAAACAGGCGCAGTAGCTTTTAATTTCGAGGGTGCTGGAAGCTTTGAAATCCGGCAGCTCGAATAAAACGGCACGGCTCTTGCCTGTTTCGAAATCAAAGGCCTCGCTCTTTTGGGAAATCTTGTAGGAGTATTTTTTGTTGTGTTCAAGATTATAACGCGTCAGGTCGCTTAACCTCCGCGCGGACGCTGTCCCATCTAAAAACTTCTGGGACCTGACGGAATAACCTCCGCAGCCTGAAAGAGAGAGAGTCAACGACAGGGATAAGGTCACCGCGGGAACGAGGAGGCTGTGTCTCATAGGGAGATCAGTATGCCCTAAAATCAGCTTTCTTTCCACCCCGCCGCGACCTGGGCCTTTTGACCCGCATCGATCGTCCCAAGAGGCCCTGAGCAGGGGCCCTCGGAATGGGTACCCTAGTAGCATGCGCAGATGCGCGGTCGTCTTTGCGGCGTTTTTCTTGGCCGGCCAATGGCCCCAGCCGAGCTGGGCGCAGACGCGCGTCGTCCTGGACGCCGCCGCGGAGGCCGCGTCTGGCGCCGTCGCGGGTTCGGCGACGGCCTTGTGGCTGCCCCGCGAGACGGGCCGCCTCCTGCTTCCCGATGTCCGCCTGGTCCTTCCCGCGCCGACCCCACTGATCGCGCCAAGCCTCCGCCTCGCTGTGCCAGCCGCCCAGCTCCGGATCATCCTCCCGCGTGCGGACGCTCAAGCCGCTTTCCGGGATCGCGCGCCGCTCGACGGACTCCGTCAATTTGGACAAGCTCTCCTGACGGCCGGGGCCAAACCGGATGAGATTGATCGGGACGCTGCTCTTTTGGAGCGCTTCTATTCAGGTTCGGCGCCATCGAATCAGGCTTTCGTGACGGCAGCGCCGCATGCGAACCCGCCGGCCGCGGGCCCCTCCGACACAACGTCTCTCGACCGCGCGGCCACAGTCAACGAGCATGTCGCGAGCTATACACATATCCCCCTCCCGAAAACGGCGAACCCTTGGATCGCCGTCGGGGTTGTCGCCGCTTTGACCGCCCTGGCGACCGCCGCCATGATCCCACTCTCCCTGCCACGCGACGGCTGGGTGGGGATCACGGGCTGGCTCGGAAGCGGGATTTTGGTCGCCTTTCCGCTCGTTCATATCGTCGAGATCTATCGCGAGATGAGGACGCTCAAGCGCGGCGGCGAGGAAGCGGCAACCGCCAAGGCGCATCTGGGCGGCGTGAGCGGCGACCTGCATATCATGCTCAAGGCGGGCAAGCTGCTCAAGTACCCGGGAATCTACGCCTCCGCAAGTCCCACCCTCATGGTCAACACGATCTCGCGGACTGTCTTGAGTTGGATCGTCCTCGCCATGCTCACCAAGACCGGAAATCTGGCCAAGGCGAAATTCGCGATTGTGACCGTCGCGGCGGCCTCCTTGGTGGCCGTCACGCCGCTGATCGCAGGCAACCATGCCTTGGTGACCGCCCTTGGGGTCCTGGGCGCGCTCATCTACGCCTTGTTCACCCTCCCGCAGTATCGGCTCAACTACGAAGCCCTGCTCAAGCTGCGCAGCGTCGATCCCGGTGTCGCCCTGGGAAGTCTTGAACGGTTGCGCGGCAACAGCGCCCTTTTTCTAATCCTCATCATTATCGGGAAAATTCTCATCATCCCGACTTATATCGCGACGAGCTTGGTCTATAACGCTTCCTCCAATCTCTTTTCGGGACTGGTGACCTTGCTCATCCTGTTCCAGATGGGCACGGTGGGCCTGCTTCCCTGGCAGAACCGCCTCGTGCAAAAAAAGGGAGCGCCATGAGAAAACCAATCTCGGCGCTCCTGGCGGCGCTTCTTTTCCTCTCTCCCCTCCAACCGGTCGCAGCGCAGGTCAGAAGCGGCGCCTCCTTTGAGGCGCCCCCGGGCCTCGGAAAGGTCCTCATTCCTCTATCCTCTCCGGTTCCCGGCGCTGCGCTGGACGGAGCGCTCGCCGCGGCACCCGCGTCCGCGGCGCCGCTTATCAACGCGCCGGCCCCCACGCCGCAGCCCGCGCCCATCGGGGAAAAAGAGACTCCCGCCAAACCCTACAAGCCGCGCCGGACGAGCTACGACTACGGCCGCATGTTCGATCTCGCGCGGCGCGTGCTCTCGCGGCCCGAGGCGAGGCAATTCATCAAGGAGGTATTCAAGGAGGAGCTGACCGTCAGCGACGAAGACCAGAGCAAATACAACCTTCCGGACAAGATCAAGGAGATCTCCGAAAGCCAGTTCATGCTCCTGCTCCAGTACAATCCCAAGTACTGGCCGCTCATCGATAAGTACCTGGCCTCGGTTCCCGCGGCAAGCGAATCCAAGGCCACCGAGGAAAAACGCGCCAAATGGCGCGCGGCCTTCCGGGATCTCGTCAAGAAAGACGAGATCGGCGAGACGTTTAAGCGCCTCAACGATCCCGTCAATCCTCTGCACCTCCAACTCGCGGGCGACGCCCCCGCCTACGGCGGCGCCAAGCTCTACGCCAATCACCAGACGGTCCTCGACGGCCAGGTCTCGCCCCCCGCCGATCTCAAGCGGGTCCTCCTCGAATTCATCGCCTCGGCCAAGGGCGAGCTGATGTTCAACGTTTTCGACTTCGACCTTCCGGACGTCGCCGACGCCCTGATCGCGGCGGCCGAACGGGGAGTGAAGGTCACGGGCGGCATCGACAAGGGCAACGTCGACGGCCGCCCCGAGGTCAAGGCCGTCTTCGACAAGCTCTCCGGACACAAGCATATCAAGATCGTCGCGGTGGACTCGGTGGGCCTCAACCACCAGAAAATCGTCCTGCGCGACTGGAGCGATGAGAAGCTGGCCGCCTCCCTGTTCTCCTCGGGGAACTTCACCCAGTCCTGCATCGGCCCGGAGGGAGACCTCAAGAACATCAAGCCCACGCCCGCGGTCTCGGTGCCCAACGCCAATCACATGGTCACCCTGGAAGGTTACCTACCGGCGCAGATCGCGGCCAATAATCTCATCAAGACCCTCGAATTCGGCCTGCGCGGAAACGCGTATCCCCTGGGCGGCGCCTTCAAAGTCACGGGCCCCGCGGCCGCGGGCGCCGCGCAAGCGCCGCAGTTGGTTATCGCCTTCTCTCCCAAGGGAGGTCTGGGCGACATCAACCGCGACATCCTGCGCCGGCTCATCGTGGGCACGCGGGGCATCATCCGGATGCTCCAGTTCGCTTTCTCCTCCCAGACCGTCCTGGAGGCCCTCATCGAGCGCGCCCGGCTCGAGATAAAGGAAGGCAACGCCTTCGACTTCAAGAGCGTGGGCGACACCCCATTCTCCATGCGCCCATGGGCCGTCTTTCTCGCGATGGCGGGCAAGGCGCTCCTCGAGGACACGAAGCAGTACGTCGACTTGAAGGAGAACCCCCTCAAGGATATTATGGGCGCCGAGGCGTACGAGGCAATGCTCAAGGACATCCGCGTCGCGCCCAAGGAGTACGGCAACAACCGCTTCACGGACTCCGACGGCGCTGTCCGGGAGGCCAACGCGAAGCTCCACCACAAGTCTCTCATCTCCGGCCCCTTCACCGTCTTCGGGACCTCCTTCAACTTCAGCGAGAACGCCGAGCACAACAACGAGCAGATCCTCCTCACCGACGACCCCGCCATCCGGGCGGCGATGCTGGCGGTCTTCGACGGCTTTTTCCGGCTCAGCACCCGCACCCTCGTTGAGGAAGCCGAACGCCGCAACCGGATGACCCAGGAAGACCGGGACGCGGACGGGCGCGATGACGACGAGTCGAAGCACGTCGAGAAGGAATCGGCGCGGGCGGGCAAAAAGGGCCCATGAGAAAGAACGCGGCGCTTCTCGTACTTCTGGCGGCGGCCTTCCCGTCCTTTGCGGCGGCCCAGACCAAATTGGGAACGCCTCCCGGAGCCCATCTCGCGGGAACGCCCATCTCCCCCGTCCCGAACCTCGCTGCTCCGACCTTCCAGCTGTACGCCCCATCTCCAACGGCGATCCTGGGCGCCCCCGCCGCGGCCGCGCCAACACCCGTCCCCACGGCCCTCGCCGCCATCCAGCCGTCCGTCGCGACGCCGGACAAGGCCGGTTCCGATGCGCTCCGAGCCTCGGCCGCCGCCCTATTCGACGGCGCGGGAAAACTCTCGCTCACCGCAGCCGCGGTCGAGCCCGAGACAAGCGTCGTGGCTGTTGCGAACCTCGACGCCGCGCTCAAAACCCTGCGCGCGGCCTCCCATCCGCGCCATGAAACCACGGACGGCGTGCTGGCCAAACTCTCCGCTCTGTACCCCGATCTGCCGCTCTCCCCCGACTTTGTTTTTCTGGTCCGGGATCCGGCCGCGCTCGCGCCCTACGGCATCCCCTCGGCCGCGGCGGGCGCGGCGCGCATCCTCTCCGACGGCCGCGACGAGCGCAAAGTCATCCTTCTGGTCGCGGGCCAAGGCGTTTCGCTTGACGACTTCATCGAGTATTCCCTCCACGAGGCCGTCCATCTCAAAGACGACGGCATACTGCGCCTGCCCCATGAACGATTCGTAGAGCATTGGTTCGCGGAGGGCTACACCCAGCTGCGCGCCCATTCCATGGCGAACGCCGGCCGGCGCGCCCTCGGCCGTCCCGAGCGCGCCAACGGCGCCTATTCCCGCGAGGTCGCCGTCATCGAGCGCTTGATCGCCAAATACGGCGAGGCCCCGCTCAAACTTCTCGTCGAGACGGGCAGCGACGCGGGCCTACGGCGCACGCTGGGCCGGCGCTGGCAGGACCTGCTCGCCCTGGCGCACGAGAACAGATCGAGCACGCAGCGCCAGCGCGATTATTTCCTGCGATTGGCCGAAGTCGTCATCGCGCATCCCGAGTTCGGTCCCGACTCCTTCAGGGAAGCCGCGCGTAGGCTCCATGGCGACACCCTGGTCGGCTCTGAGGAACATGCATTGGACCCATAATCAAGCGGGCCGTTTAACCCGCCGGGATTAGGACTGAAGACCCGCCCCAAAATGAGCCGTCTGTGCCAAACTAATGGCATGAATACGATCATCGCCGCCTTGTTTCTCACGCTGTCCTCAGTCCCGGCCCAAGCCGCCCAAGCCATCCCGGCTCTTGCGCAGCTTGAGGCCGCCGCGGAAAACCCCGGCGGCGCCGCCGCGGCCCTCGATGGTAGCTCCTGCGCCGGACCCGGGCTTGAACTCGTCTCGGAACGGAGGGGAATCTTGCTGAGAACCAGGAAATATCCGGCCAGACGCGTTCCTCATCCCGGCCCCGGGGACGTCAAGGGCCATTATCACAACCACAACAACCGATACATCAACACTCCCGCGCACACGGAAAGAATCTACGGAGACATCCAAACTGTGAGAATTTCCGATCGCAGCGCCTATCAGCGCAGCTCGGCCCGGACGGGAATGCTCATCGGCGGCGGGATCGGACTCCTGGGCTTTGTGGCCCTGCTCTGCGGGCCCGTCGGCTGGACGGTGGGGGCTGCCACGACGATTGCGGGAGCCGTCATCGGCAGCAACGTCGGCTATAACGAGGCCGCGGCAAAGCCCGATGTTTTTCAACGCGCGGTCAATCGGCGTTCCGAGATCAGCTACCCGTAAACCAAACGTCCCTATCGTAGGAGTCTAAAATGAAGCAAGCTATTTTTCTGACGGGAGTTCTTCTGTTGGCGGGCGGCGGCTCTTTCGCCCAGGATGCCGGACCGCTCTCCGGACCCGACGAACTCCGGCGCCTCTTTAAGGCGGGCACGCCCGAGCAGAAAAAACAAGTCTGTTTCCAAGGCCTCAAGGCGGACGAACCCGCCCGCCCCGCCGACAGCGCCCTCGTGGAGCTCGACAAGGCCAGACAACGGATCGCGGACGGGCTTTCGGGCTCGGACCTGGCCAGCGCCTTCGCTCTCACGCCGAGTCTGCGCGAGGCCGCCTCTCTGGCGGCCGCCCCGCGCCCCCAGGCTCCCAAGCCTGAGCGGGTCCGGACTCTCAGCGCCTCCACCGACCGTTACCAAGCTCCAGACAAGCCTCTGAGCATCCAGGGCGGAGCCGGAAGCCAAGATTCGTTCCAGCTGTCGATCTATTACCGAATCCCGATCGCCGGCAACCGCGATTCGGGCACTTTCGCCGTGAGCCCGGGCCTCGGCTGGAATGTCTCGGGAGGCCAGGATAAGACTTTGGAACGCCAGTGGGTGAGCTCCTACCAGGGATACGGCCATTCTTCCTATGACTACAACGGCCAGCCGGGCCATTACTACCTGGACCGGGACGGCTACGTCGAGCGCAAGGTCTCCCGCCGGCGCGCGGGGCGCGACCTCGTGGAGCTGGTCCGTTTCGACTACGAGACGCCGCGCCTGGGAGCCGTCCGTTTTTACGGCGGGACCGGTCTTGGCTACGGCACTCTCGACACCCGGACCAGGACCGTCCAAACCTACGAACAGCATGAGAGGACCTACGACCCCAAGACCGGGACCTACAGCATCTGGCGCACGAACACCTTGAGCAGTCAGACGCTGTCGAGCGGACCAGGTGAAAGGGCCAGCGCGGGCTTTGCCACGGCTTTCGTCGGCTGCCGCATCGACGGCCAAGGGCTTTGGGGTCTTCCCTGCGACATCGTCGTCGAGTGCGAGAAGATGTTCTTGCCGGACTCCTTCGGCAAGGATGACCCCGTCTCCGTCACCGCCGGGGTCGGCGTGGGATTTTAGGCCGACGTCCCCGGTCTAATAATCGACTTCCCAGGGCAGCCTTCGAGCCCCGCGAGACCGGGCTTCGCTTTCAGCGAACGGGAAGCGCGTGCGCCGGTTGAAAACAGCGCCCTTCAAGTCGGCTCCCGTCAAATCGGCCCCGGTCAGGTCCGCCTCTCTCAGATTGCTCTCGTAGCCCCCGCTCAAGGGAGTAAAATCGGCGTTCGCCGCTTGGACGTGGCGAAAGACCGCCGCCGTCATGTCGGCCGATCGAAACTTCGCCCCGCTCAAATCCGCATAGCTGAAGTCGGCCAAAACGAGATGCCCCCCGCCGAGATCGGCTCCGCTTAAAGTCGCCGAAGACAGAACGGCGTCGATGAGAGAAACCCGTCTCATCTGCGCCTGGGCGAGATTGGCGTGAGTCAGATCGCAGCGGTCCAAGGTCGCGTCCCGCAAATGGGCCGCCTCCAGATCAATCCCCGTCAGCTTCGCGCCGGAAAGATCCGTAAAAATCAGGTTGGCCCCGGATAAATCCGCTCCGCTCAGGTCGGCCCCGACCAAGCGCGCGCGGCTTAAATCCGCTTTCCTCAAACGGGCGCCGCGGAGATTGACGTATTTCATGTCGATCACCAGACTGACCGACCACGCGCTCCGAAGATCCGCTCCGCTTAAATCCGCGCATTCCCCCTGTTTTGTCTCCCGCAAGGTTTTGACGGAAACGGAATTGTAGCCCGCTTCTCCGCGCCCGTTGCGGCACGAAAAGCCGGTTCCATTCCACTGCCATCGATAGCGAGACAGTTCCTCTTGGCTGGAGGCCCTCAGAGCGCTCTCGGCCGCATTGATTTCACGCAGAAAAAAACGATCCCCGCCTTGCTGAGCCCTCAGCAAAGACGGCAGAAGAAAAAGGGCCGCTAAGAGAAAAGTTCTGCTCATCCTATTCATGGTCGTCATAAAACCTCCACGTAGAGGTATTGTAGCTCTCCAGCTGGGGAACGCCTGGGCCCTCCGTTCCAGAAAACACCGACAAAAGACCTAGCGAATGAAGGACTTCTGCCGCCAAAAATTCTCCCCCCTCGCCGACGATCCGTGGTACAATGTAGGCAGAGATCAGCGATGATCTTGCCACACAGACGTATGTGAGCAATACGCAAAAAAAGAGGAAGCAAACAGAATGGCTACGGGCAAAGTGAAGTGGTTCAACGATCAGAAGGGCTTCGGTTTCATCACGCCGGACGACGGGTCCAAGGACCTGTTCGTCCACCACTCGTCCATCACGGGCGAGGGGTTCAAGACTTTGGCTGAGAATCAGGCCGTTGAGTTCGACGTGCAGCAGTCCGACAAGGGCCCGCGCGCCGCGAACGTCCGCAAGCTCTAATTCGAGCGCTGACCTGAGAACGCCCCCGGCGCCGCTCGCGGCGCCGGGGGCTATTTTTTGCGCGAGAAAAAGATGGACAACCGCGCCCAGACATGCTATAATGCCTTCGTCGCTTTCGAACCCGTAACGAGAAATGTCGGGACCTAGACCCTCCGCGAGTTAAGCGGGGGGTTTCGTGTTTATCGGACCGCCTTTAGTCCATAAGGATGGAAGGTTCGGCGAAGCGGGACTTGGCCTCTCCCGCGCTCCGCAGGAGCTCATTGTCTGGACGATCCCTCTTGAGGACGTAGTGCAGGGCGAGATCCTCCTTCCCCTTGGGGCGGTCCACCACGGCCACGAAGTCGGCGGTCAAGTCCATCGGGTCCACGAGCTGGACGAACACGCGCAAGGCGCGATCATAGGATAGGCCGCTCTGCCCCAAGCCCCCGAAAGCCTTGGCCAGCGCCGCGGAGCGAGACTCGTTGTCAGGCGCGTTGCGCACCGCGAGCAGGTCGGCGACCAGGCCGGAGGCCTCCTGGGCCAACGCCCGAAGCTCGTCTTTTTCATCTCTGCACCCGATGAAACACAGGAACCGATTCATGACGGACGGGGAATCGGCGACAGCGGCGTAGGATTTGACGATGTCCTCGGACGTCGCGGCCATCAGCTGCTTGACCGCCTCCTGATTGAAGACGAGAGTGAAGGCGATCGAGGCGTTCCGGTTGGAGGGCTCCTGATTGGCGCCGGGAGGAGCATAGGGATCGATGGGGCGGCCGAAATCGGGCTCGGGCGCCGGGGGCGGCACGGGGAAATATTGGGCAAGCGGCAGGGCCAGGCGCGGGTTCGCTCCGTTGCCGTGCGTGCCGGCCAAGGCCATGATGTCGCTGAACTGCGCGGCCGTCTCGCGGACGGAGGACTCCGTCGTGCGCAGGAAGCCGTGCTGTTGGATATAAACCACGATCGGGTCGCCGTAAGCCTCACCGGCCTTGGCCTGGGTCACGACCTGGACGTCGCGCTGAACGTTGTCCTTGATCATCGGCCCGACGAACGGGAGGATCACGTACTCGGAGGCACGAGACTTGTCGGCGTGCTCGAAGTGATACTCGCCTCCCTCGCCGCCGTAGCGCGCCGTCGTGTCGTCGCCCTGAAGGGTCGCCCAGTTCTGGGCGGTCAGCAGAGGCAGGTTGAGCGTGGTCAACTCGGCCTTACGCGCGTAGGCGTTGATCGCCGCATAAGACGCCTCTCCCAACTGCGCGTCGTGCTCCGCCTTCATGCGCAGGTAAGCGGCCTCCACATTCTCATCGGTGGCCTGCTGGGCGCTCATGCGCCAGCCCATCTTGACCAAGGATTCGAAGTCGCCGTGCAAGGCTGCGGCGACCGCCTCGGCCTGCGCGGGATCACGTGGGTCCACGACGTACTCGAGAAGGACGCGCTTGCCGTGCGAGCTGGAATGCTCGAACCCGAGCGAGGCCGCCGTGTAACTCTTGAGCCGGCGGGCGGCCTCGCGGTCGATGAATTTGGAGAGGATATCGGCCCCCAGAGAGGCGAACTGCGCCGCCGGGATGGTCTCGGCGATTTGGCCTCCCTTCGTGCGGACCTCGACGCGATCGACGCGGAATCGAAAGCGCAGCGCGGACTCGGAGAGGCGGTAGATCGTCAGCGCCGCCGCCCCGGTTTCAGCGCCGTTGAAGGAGAGCGAGATGTTGAGGTTTTCGGCCGCCGCGTCGGAAAGCGTCTCGGCGTGGCCGACGGTCAGGCGGAAGGGAAGGCGCCATAACTCGCCGATTTTCATCGCCGCGATGCGCTCGCCCTTCAAGGGCAGGATGGTCTTGATGTCGCGAAGATCCACGAGCGTGTCGAGCTCCTTGCACGTGGCTTTGCCCTCCAAAGGGCGGATGACCATGGAGGAGCCCTCGAGGCTGCCTCCAAGCCGCAAAGCCACCGCCGCACCCGCCGCTTGGCCGAGGGCCTCGGAAAAAGCATGGCTGTAGCCCACTCTCAAGGTCTCCTCATCGATGACCGTCAGGCGGCCGTCGGGACGCGGGGCCAGCCAACGCTTAAAGCCCGTCCCCGTGCCGCCGAAGTCTCCGGGAAGGTTATACTCGTAGCGGAGCCTGACGTTGCGGCAGAGCTGGTCGAGAACACGTTCGCGCATTTTCTCGCCGAAGCTCACGCGTTCGGGAGCGGAAAAACCTCCTTCCGGCGTGGTCGGACCGACCGGCGAGGCAGGTGTGCTGCCCGGGTCGGCCGCAAGCGAGATGTAGGCCTGCCACTCGCTGTCGCCGTCCGCGTCCGGAACGGCAGCCAGAACCGCCGAGCAAGACAGGGCGAAAGAGGCGATCAGGACGGCGCGGCTGAAACGTCCACTCATTTGGTTATTGTAAGTCCCTGACGCTCCCCGCGCCCGGGCCTTAGGGCCTAGAAACCCGCCGCTAAGCGGCCCGGGGGATACTAAATCGGTAACAAGGTTTGGCTACACTCAAGCTCAGACGGCGGCGGACGCCGACGGACCGCGACAGGATGACAACACGATGATGAGCCGAGGCGTCCCCGCCGTCCCCCATCAGACTCAGGGTCCCGTTCAGGCTCTTTGCCTCGCGCTGATGCTCCTGGCCTGCCCCGCGCGCGCCGACGACTGGGCCGAGTCCGCCCGTCCCGTGTATCGAGGCGTGGAAGCCGTGGCCGACGGCGTGTATGGCCTCGTGCGCGGCCACCTGATCTCCGCACTCCTCCCCGGCCGCCTGTCGCGCCGCATGAGTGCCGTACCTGTCGGAACCTCCGAGAAGATTTTTTCCGAACGCCTACACGAACGCCAGGAGAAGGCATCCCGCCGTCTCCTGGACGCTCATCCCGTCGGCCCGCTCGGTCCCGCTGATACCGCCGCTTGGCGGCGGCGGGCCGTCAATTCGCAGGCGACCGTCGTCACCGACGCCATCGCCGACGCCTTGGTTCGCCGCTATCAGCTCGAGCGCTTCGGCAAGGACTCCGGCGCGTACGCCGCGAACGTCTCCAACTGGGACCCCGAGTTCCTCGTGTCCGCCGGCGTCCTCGGCGGCGCCTACCTGTATGTCGCAGGCCTGCGCACCGATTTTTCCATCGGTCCCCTGCGCGTGGACTTCGACACCCGCCCCGGCGCGGCCATGCAGGGCGCCCTCCAGGACGGCGACGCCCCCGGCTTGGCCGCGCTGACATTGTCTCGCCGCGGCTCCCCCCTCTCGTTCAAGACCGAGTGGGGCGTCAAGGACGGCCGCATGGCCGCCGACAAAATCGGCGTCAATTACTCAACGCGCTTCTAAGCGGGACGCTTCATAAAAATCGCCGCCAGCGGCGGCAGCGACAGCTTCACCGAATAGGGTCGGCCGTGCCACGGCTCCTGGACGGCCTTGACAGGAGCGCCGCGAGCAACGCCTGAGCCGCCGAACTCGGCGGCATCCGAGTCGGCCAGCTCCGACCACTCCCCCGCGCACGGCACGCCGACACGGTAGCCGCCGCGCGGCACCGGCGTGAAGTTGAACACGCACAACACTTCTTCATCGGCCGATGCGCCTTTTCTCAAGAAGGACAGCACCGAGTTGTCCGCGTCGGAGGCGTCCACCCACTCGAAGCCGGCCGGATCGCAGTCGCGCGCGTGCAGCGCGGACTCGGCGCGATAGACACGGTTGAGGTGAGAGAGCCAGCGCAGAACGCCGCGATGGCTCTCGTGCTCAAGAAGATGCCAGTCGAGACTGCGCTCATGGCTCCACTCCCGGCGCTGGGCAAGTTCGCCGCCCATGAACAGGAGCTTTTTGCCGGGCATCGCCCACTGCCAGGCGTACAGCAGGCGCAGGTTCGCGAACTTACGCCAGTCGTCGCCGGGCATCTGCGCAAGCAAAGCGCCCTTGCCGTGCACGACCTCATCGTGCGAGAGCGGCATCACGAAGTTCTCGTGGAACTGATAGATCGCGCGGAAGGTGATCTCATTCTGGTGGTGCTTACGGTGGACCGGATCCTGGCGCATGTACTGCAGCGTGTCGTGCATCCAACCCATGTCCCACTTGAGGCCGAAGCCCAGTCCGCCAAGATAAGTCGGCTTCGAGACGCCCGGCCAGGCCGTGCTTTCCTCGGCGATCGTCTGGGCGTCGGGATGATTCTTGTAGATCGCTTCGTTGAGTTTCTTCAGAAAGTTGATGGCCTCGAGGTTCTCGCGCCCGCCGAACTTGTTCGGAATCCACTCCCCCTCCTTGCGGGAGTAGTCGAGGTAGAGCATCGACGCGACCGCGTCCACGCGCAGGCCGTCGGCATGGAACTTCTCCAGCCAGAACAGGGCGTTGGAAATAAGAAAGGCCCTCACTTCGTTGCGCCCGTAATTGTAGATGGCGCTTTTCCAGTCGGGGTGGAACCCGAGCTTTGGATCGGAGTGCTCGTAGAGCGCGGTGCCGTCAAAGAAGCCGAGGCCGTGCGCGTCCGTGGGAAAATGCGACGGCACCCAGTCGAGGATCACACCGATGCCTTCCTGATGAAGATGGTCCACGAGGAACATGAAGTCCTGCGCGCAGCCGTAGCGCGAGGTGGGCGCGAAGTAGCCTGTGGTCTGATAGCCCCAAGAACCGTAGAAGGGGTGCTCCATGACGGGCAAAAGTTCGACGTGAGTAAAGCCGAGTTCTTTGACGTGCGCGGCAAGCAAGGGCGCGATCTCGCGGTAATTCAAAGACCGGTCGTTTTCCTCCGGCACGCGGCGCCAGGAACCCAGGTGCGCCTCGTAGATGGACATCGGAGCCGACAGCGCCGCGCGGTCCCGGCGGCCCTTCATCCACCCCGCGTCGCCCCATTCGTAGTCGAGATCCCAGACGACGGAGGCGGTGCGCGGCGGCTGCTCGTGGCGGAAGCCGCAGGGATCGGCCTTTTCGCCTTTGTGGCCGTTCACATGCGATGAAATCCAGTACTTGTACACGTCCCCCCGGAGCACGCCGGGGATGAAGCCCTCCCAAATGCCGGACGAGGCGCGGGGCTTCAGCGGATGCTTGGTCTTGGCCCAGCCGTTGAAGTCGCCCATGACGGCGACCTTCTTGGCGTTCGGGGCCCAGACGGCAAAGCGCGTGCCCGCCACGGCATCCCGCGTCTCCAAATGAGCGCCGAGCTTGTCGTGGAGGCGGACATAAGTGCCCTCGTTGAAGAGGTAGAGATCCAGGTCGGAGAAGGCCGACTCCCCATGGTCGACGGCCCCGGCGCTCATTGCGGGTGCGGCGCGCGGCTGCAAGCGCCGGTGAGCAAAGCCAGGCGCGCGGCCAAACTCGCGGTGAGCGCGCCCGCCTCCATGCGCCAACGCCAGTTGTTCTCGGCGCTGCCGGGCCGATTCATGCGTCCATCGCCGCCGAGATTGAGCACATCCTGCATCGGGACGATCACGGTGCGCGCGGGCGAACGCCAAACGAGGCTCAGCAGGTCCCACGAAGGCAGCTCCGGCTCGCGGCCGAGCGCCCGGCTAAACGCGCGCCGCTCCTTCTCCGCCGTCTCCGCTGGACGCTGCGCGTTCGACGCGCCGGCATCCTCCCACCAGCCGCGCGCCGTGTCGTTGTCGTGCGTGCCGGTGTAGCCCACGCAGTTCTCCGGCCAATTCTCCGGCCAGTCTTTTTCGCTCCCGCCGAACGAGAACTGCGCCAAGCGCATGCCTGGAAATTTGAACTGGTCGCGCAGCGCAAGGACTTCGGGCGTGGCCACGCCGAGATCCTCGGCGACGATCTCAAGGCCCTCAACCTCGCGCCGCACGGCCTTAAAGAGCTCCTCTCCCGGCGCCTCGACCCAGCGGCCCTTGACCGCGGTCGTCTCGCCCGCGGGAATCTCCCAATAATTGCGAAAGCCGATGAAATGATCGAGGCGCAAGGCGTCGAAGCGCTCGGCGCAGGCCTTCAAACGCGCGGTCCACCACGCAAAGCCCGTCTCCTGGTGGCGGTCCCAACGGTACAGCGGATTGCCCCACAGCTGGCCCGTCGCGGAGAAGTAGTCCGGCGGCACGCCCGCGACCGCGGTCGGTCGACCCTCGTTGTCAAGGAAGAACAGGTCCTGGTGGGCCCAGCAGTCCGCGCTGTCATGGCGGACGTAGATCGGGGCGTCGCCCATGAGGCTGACGCCGCGCGCGGCGGCGTGCCGGCGCACGGCCTGCCACTGGCGAGCGAACAACCACTGCGCGAACTCATGATAGCGCAACTCATCGGGCACGTTCGCGCGGGCCTCATCAAGGCGCGCGGGCTCGCGGCGGCGCAGGCGCTCGTCCCACTCGGTCCAGGGCCGGCCGTGGTTGGCGTCCTTGAGCGCGAAGAACAAGGCGTGGTCGGCAAGCCACCAAGCCTCGCGGACGCGAAAGGCCTCAAAGTCCTCCTTTTTCTCGCGCGAGGCGCGCTTGCGGAATTGGCCGAATGCGGCGCGCAGGGCTTTTTCCTTGCTCTGACCAAGCTCGGACTTCTTCAGCAAGCCCTCAACAGCCAAGAGATCCGCGCAGATCAGCCCCGGGCTGCCCGCGAAACTCGAGGGCGAGGCGTACGGCGAGCCGAGCTCATCGGGCGGGCACACCGGCAGCATCTGCCACCACGATTGGCCGCAGTCCGCGAGGAAGTCCACGAAGCGCAGGGCTTCCGCGCCCAAGGTCCCGCCGCGCAGACCGAGAAGGGACGTCGGATGCAGGAGCAGGCCGCTAGAACGGCGCGACAAAGACGGTTTTGATGGCACCTTGGCCTGCATTCTAGCAGAAGCGTCCGAAGTGTTGGACGCCGATGCCGACCGCATGATCTCTCTCATGAAAAATTGTCTATAAAAATAGACAATTGGTGGAAACACGTTCAAGTCTCCGAGCCGGCATAGCAAGCCCCGGGCGAAGTTGTCTATGTCATTGATTAACACTTGCAGGTCTCTTGGCCCCGCCGCCTAGGACCTTTGCACCTGGCTGCGCATCCCTCTAGAAGGCCATACTGACGTATGGGTAGAAAAGCCTTCTGCAGCCTTCTGGGCTTGCTCTCGGCAACCGTCCCGGCTTCGGGCTGGGCGACGAAGATCGTTGGGTCCGTTGCGGCCGCGCCGCCGGCGATCCATGTGCCCCCGGCTGCGCCGTCTTGGACTCAGCCGTCTCACCCCGGACTTGCCTCCTCGATTCCAGTCCTCCCGTCTCTGGTTGCCGCGGCGCCAGCGTCGCCTCCGGCATCGCCTCTTCCGGTCCTGAAGCAAATCGACGTTTTCTCGAGCCAAGCCCTGAAGGTGTCTTCTCCAGAAGAGGGCGTCCGCGCCACCGGATCAGTTTTCGATCGGGCGGCCGGCGAGGAAGGCACGGTCGTCGCGCCGGACGGATCGCTTGACCCTCTCCAGCTCGGCGGCCTCCGGCACAGCTGGGGCAAGCCTCGTCTGAAGGATCGGAAGCTGGAAGTCTTGGGCAAAGGCTCTTTCGGCACGGTGTACGCGCACCCCCTCATGCCGAGCGCTGTCATCAAGATAATGGCGACCCTCTCATCCAAGGACGCGCGGCTGGAAGCCGAACGAGAACGACAAGTCGGCCAGGCTTTGGCGCGAGCCGGGGCTGGCCCCCAAGTCTTGGGCGTGGCGTCCCTCCCCCGCAGCTCCTCTGGCCTACAGCGCTGGCTCTGGAACCGACTCGGAATCAACGACCGGGCGCTCGTGATCAAAGAAAGGGTCTATGGCCGAACCGTCGAAGACATGATTCGGAAGCGTCGTTTTACTCGAAACGACTACGAGCTGATCCAGCGGATGCTGGAACGCATGGCGCAGGCCCGCATCCGGGCCCAGGATCTGCGGACCTCCAACATCATGATCGGCCGGACCAGCGCGGATCCGGAACCTCGCGCCTATTTCATGGACGGAGACCGTCTGCTTCCGGTTCAAGCGACCGAAACTCGAGAACAGCTGCTGCATTCTCTCCGGCATCAGCAGACCCTCTGTTTGGGCGACGGCGGTTCCGCCCGGTGGGGCGACAACGTCTTGGATCCGTTTGAAGACATTCTACAGGCGGGTCTTGTCGAATGAAGTTCAGGCTCCTCTCTCTCGCTGTCATCCTCCTCGCCGCGGGCGCTGCGCCCGCGGCTCCCACTCTCCCGCTTCGCTACAGGCTGATGATCAACTCGCCAGCGCCAACCTTGAGCGCCGGCACGGCCTTCCTGCGCGACGACGCCGCCCAACAATGGTTTCTCGACAACCGTCCCGCGCAGTTTCCGGCTTTGCTGCGCGACGCGCTCGGTCTGCGCGACTGGGAGCGGGTCCTGACCTCTTACGATGACCCGCGCCAGCTGCGCGAAGCCATTCTGTCCCGCCAGGACAGCGACATCGCAACGCAACCCGCACTTCTGCTCGCACTGGTCGACCGCACGCCGGCGCTCGCCGCCAAACGCCGACTGTATGAAGAAGCCGTACTTGACTGGTCGGTCTTCTCGCCGGGAACACGCGGAGTGCTGAACGCAGCGGACATCTCCAACAAGCTCTGGTCCGACCTCAACCTTTCCGACCGCTACCGGAGCCTGCGCCGCATCTCCCAAAAAGTAATGGGAACCCTGATCACCGTGGGCCCCGGACATCCGGAATACACCGCACAATACGCAAAGGCTCTGAGTCGCACAAGCGCCATCATGACCGATGAGGAAATCAAGAAACACCACGAGAGCATCACCCGCGCCAAACGCCTGGATAAGGGTCTGCGCCTCGCGGCGAAGGCCGCCGGCGCCTCCGCCGATGAGACGGCCGCCGCCTTGGTGGACAGCGCGCGCCGCGCCGAGGACCTCGACGCAGTGGAAGCCGCGCTCGGACTCGCATGCTCACGCCTGGGGCTGGCCGTCCCCGCCGAGAAGCCCGAGCCGGCCTACGATTTGTCGCCCGAGGAAACGGGCGCGCTGTTGGCTCGCTTAAGCCCCGCGATTCTCGACGTCATCTCCGGCACACCCTCCGGCGACGAACTCCTGGCCGCCATCTCCGACACCGGCCTGCGCCTCACCATCGACGAAACCGCGCACGACGGCGTCCTCGCCCACTACACCAAAAAGTCCAAGGTCATCGTCTTCGGCGACAAGCAGCTTGCCCGACTGATGGCCGAGCTGGGCCGCGTCCCACGCGACCTGCTCAGCAACGATGAAGCCCTCGCCGACGCCGCGGTCCTTTACGCGTCCCTCTTCGTCCACGAGGCGACCCATCATCGCTAGAATCTATGGGCGAGAAAGCTTCCCATTCAAGCCCAGCCTCTGACCTACACGCAGCAGTCCGAGGTCGAAGCGAAAACAGCCCAGGCCAAGTTTATGAAAGAAAAGCGCGCCACCGACCCCGCTTTTGCCGCGCGTGACGCCCGCCTCCGGAACATTTCAGGACACCTGGGAACCCAGATACGGGGACCGGAGCGCCTCGCCTCCGATCCCTCCGCAATGTCGTCCTGGCTGGCCTATGGCTACCGGCGCATCCCATCGCTTGAGCGCGCGGGAGCGCGCATGATCGACCACGGCATCGCCGCCGATCGGCTCTCCGCCCACTTTGCAAGGCGCATCGATGCCGAACTCGCCCAGCGCCGGCGCCTCCCGCACGTTGAGCGCCTGGAGCTCGA